>NZ_NKHG01000083.1 GCF_002744245.1 Bacillus pumilus
GAAGCAATTTTCTCTTCATCTTTCAACCCCTTCATTGATAAGAAAAAAGTGAGTCCAATTCCTAAAATGGCAATCAATAAGAATGGTATAAGTGGATTCCGTTTCATTTCTTTCATCCTCCCCTTTGTGAAAAACCCCTTTGAGACTATGCAAACAATTCTAATTCTACTTTAATTTTACAAAAAGTAAATGAATTATGATACAAAACTTTGGTCAAGTTCACAGATTAGACAAAAATGAATCAAGATGAGAAATGAAGCCTAAAACACATTTTGATGTATTTTTTATACATCTTTTCTCTAAGAGCGTTGCAAATTCATTTGTTATTCAGTAAAATATAATCAGATTGAAAAAAGCGTTTTCATTTTGATTGAAGAAAGAACGGATCTCTTTAAAGATCCGTCCGGTTTCTATTCTAAGAAGTCTTTTAAACGTTTACTTCTGCTAGGGTGTCTTAATTTACGAAGAGCTTTCGCTTCAATTTGGCGGATACGCTCTCTTGTGACGCCAAACACCTTTCCAACCTCTTCTAACGTGCGTGTTCTTCCGTCATCTAGTCCGAAACGTAGTCTCAGCACATTTTCTTCACGGTCCGTTAGCGTGTCTAATACATCTTCAAGCTGCTCTTTTAACAATTCATATGCAGCATGGTCAGATGGAGATGTCGCCTCTTGGTCTTCAATAAAATCACCAAGATGCGAGTCATCTTCTTCACCAATAGGTGTTTCTAAAGATACAGGCTCTTGCGCAATTTTAAGAATTTCTCTTACCTTTTCTGGTGTTAAATCCATATCTTCAGCAATTTCTTCTGGCGTTGGTTCTCTGCCTAGATCTTGCAGAAGCTGTCTTTGAACACGGATCAATTTATTAATTGTTTCCACCATATGCACTGGAATCCGGATCGTTCTCGCCTGATCGGCAATGGCGCGCGTGATCGCCTGTCTAATCCACCAAGTCGCATATGTTGAGAATTTGTATCCTTTGCGGTAATCAAACTTTTCAACTGCCTTCATAAGACCCATGTTTCCTTCTTGAATCAAGTCAAGGAACAGCATACCACGACCGACGTAGCGTTTCGCAATGCTGACAACGAGACGAAGGTTCGCTTCCGCTAATCTTCTTTTTGATTCCTCATCGCCTTCTTCGATTTTTTGAGCATACGTAATTTCTTCTTTAGCAGATAACAAATTGACGCGTCCGATTTCTTTTAAGTACATACGAACAGGATCATTAATTTTGACACCTGGTGGTACGCTTAAATCATTCAGGTCAAATTCCTCTTCTGCTTTAGCCAGCTGCTGAACATTTGGGTCTTCTGTCTCTTCGTTCTCACTAATGAGCTCTACACCCTGTTCGCCTAAGTATTCATAGTATTCATCCATTTGGTCTGATTCAATTTCAAAGCTAGACATACGCTCTGCAATTTCTTCGTATGTTAAAACGCCCCGTTTTTTACCGGTTTCAGTGAGCTTATCTCTCACCTGTTCAAAGGTTAATTCAGTTTCGGTTTCGTGGGCTTGTTTATCAGCCATTATGGATCCCTCCTTCCAAAGCTTGCAACGAATTCTAAAGTAACTTGCGATTTGCTTCCGCTCTGCTTTTCTCTCTCTATCAAACAGGATGAGCAAATAAGAATAAAATAAATAATGATGAAGGCAAGATGCTTACGGTCTTATGCTCCTCCCCTAAAGGATTCATTGCCAGCCGTAAGTCTTGTCAAAAATATTAGACGTATTACTTCAGCGAACGGTTCAACCGAATAATTTCTTTTGCAAGTGTTGCCGCTTTGAAGAAATCTTTTTGCCTCTCCGCTTCTGCACGTTCTAGTTCTTTTTCCTTTATCATTGACAAATTCCGATGATTCAACACTTTTTTTACATAATCACTTAATTCAGCTTCACTTAGTTCGTCTCCAACTTGAATCATTAAAATATCCGTCAAAAGCTGATTCATGACATCATCTTCAAAACGGTTCATCAGATGCTGCGGCGCCGGTTCTTTACCTTCTTCATGCAATGCATAAATGTATGTTGCCAGCGCCCTGTGCGAATCTATATTAAATTCAATCCCTACTCTGTCAAGCACTTTACGGATCACGTCATCGCTTTTCAACATATGAGCAAGCAGCATTCGCTCTGCATTTTCATATGCCGGCCTTAGACGCTTTCTTCTTACCTGTGTTGATAGATGTGCACGCCGTTTTTCAAGCCCGCTTTCTTCTTGCGAGTTTTTGGCTTCTTGCCGCTGCTGCTTTTCAAACAGCTCCAATTGTTCCTTTAATGAGTCAAATGAAATAGAGAACTCTCCAGCAAGCTGTTTCATGTAAATCTCTTGTTCCAAGGAGCCGTTTAACCGGCTGATTTCTCGGAGAACTTGCTTCATATAAGCAAGACGGTCTCCTTCATCTGATAAATTCTTCCCTCTACGGAAAAAATTCATCTTAAATGTCATTAATGTCACACTTGCATCTATGATGTCATTCCTAAATTTCTCGCCGCCATATTTACGAATGTAATCATCTGGATCGAGTCCATCCGGCACCATGGCAACGCGAACTTTACATCCTCTTTTTCCAAGCAAATCTGACGCTTTCATGGTCGCTTCATACCCGGCAGTGTCAGAGTCATAGCATAGGATGACCTCTTCTACATTCCGCCTGAGAAGTTTGACGTGCTCTTCTGTTAAAGACGTACCCATTGTTGCAACACTTTCGCCAACACCGGATGTGACAGCCGAGATGACGTCAGCAAATCCTTCGAAAAGGACAGCCCGTTCGCGTTTTCTAATATGCATACGCGCGTCATGAAAGTGATAAAGCAACTTACTTTTATGAAAAAGTGGCGTTTCAGGACTATTCATATACTTAGGCTGCTGATCACCAAGCGATCTTCCGGAAAAAGCGACAACCGTCCCATGATGATCATGAATGGGAAACATCACACGATCTCTAAAGCGGTCAAAAAAGCCTGTGCCGTTTTCACGTTGAATCAAAAGACCAGCCTTCTCCATCATCACAGGATCAAACCCTCGTTTTTCTAAAAACTTGGTCATGAAATCCCAGGAGTCAAGAGCATACCCGATCTCAAACTTGGCAATTGTTTCATCAGTAAAGCCCCTGGACCGTAAATAATCGAGTGCGTTTTGACCTTCCTTTGTATTTACCAGCAAATGGTGGTAAAATTTCTTAAGAAGCTCATGGGCCTCAATCATTTTATGATCTGCTGTATCCTCTTGGTGAGAGGAACTGATCTGAGCATTCGCTACATGATCAGGCAAATCAATATGGTACTTGTCAGCAACATGTGAAACGGCTTCAATAAATGAGTAGCCTTCCATTTGTCTGAGGAACGAAAACACATTACCTCCAGCACCACAGCCAAAACAATGGAAAATTTGCTTATCTGCTGAAACAGAGAATGAAGGAGTATTTTCACCATGGAATGGACAAAGACCGAAGTAGTTCCGACCTTGCTTTCTAAGCTGTACGTATTCTCCAATCACTTCGACAATGTCTGCGTTTTTTTGGATCTGCTCCAAAAGTTCATCTGGTATACGTTTGCTCATCCTATTAACACTCCGTCGTACATTATTCGCCTTTTAATTCAAAAATCCTTCATGATTCGACAGGATTTTTTGTAGTTGCGCAATAAATCGCTTTTTATCCTCTTCTAAAAGCTTTTTGGGACCTTTTCCGTATACACCTTTTCTTCGTTGTTTACTGGAAACATGCCTGCGTTCCAAATCAAAATCAATTGTTTCGTTTGTATACATTCGTCCTCTTTCAGACAAAACAATGACATGTCTTGGAAGCAGTAAGGAGGCAAGACCAATATCTTGGGTGACGACAATATCATGTGCGACAGCTGAGTTCGCAATGACTAAATCCGCTGCTTCCTTATGTGTATCAACAAACCGCCAATCTTCAAATGGTGATCTTTTGGTTTGAAAATGCTCATATGAAGCAATGAAAGTCACAGGTACTTGAAATTGAGATGCGACAGAAAGGATTTCGTCTTTTACAGGACAAGCATCTGCATCGACATAAATCGTCCTGTCTTTTTTACGTTCATTCAGGTGACTAATTCTCCATCCCTCCACCTTATTCCTGCTTTAAAGAAGCAAAAAGACCATACTTTTCCCCCATAAAGCAATCAACAGTAAAGCTCATTTTGTCGAAAAGTTATGTTCAGAATCACTTGACTTCTGCCAATATTAGTTTATTCGTTCTTGACTTAACTTAAACCTAAAATCAATCATTTTATCACAATTTTTTATTATAATACAAATGCAGCAAATATGCCATTATTTTTGTTTACCCGTTTCCCACCATAGGAAAAACCCAGGAGGAGCATCCTGAGTTTATTCGGAACCTCTTTTGGTCAGCATTTGATGAATGACATTTGCCGTTTCCTCAACTGCTTTATTCGATACATCGACAACTTGACAGTTAATTCGGTCAACCACTTTTTCAAAATACTCTAGTTCCTCTTTAATCCGCTCGATATTTGCATAAATCGCTCGATCATTTAAACCTAGAGATTTCAAACGCTCTTTACGAATGTGATTTAGTTTGTCTGGACTAATTTTTAGGCCAATGCATTTCTTTGGGTCAACTGAAAATAGCTCCTCTGGCGGATCTACTTCAGGAACAATCGGCACGTTCGCTACCTTCAGTCGCTTATGCGCCAAATATTGAGAAAGCGGTGTCTTGGACGTGCGCGATACACCAATCAATACAATATCAGCCTTTAGGATTCCTCTTGGATCTCTGCCATCATCATATTTCACAGCGAACTCAATGGCTTCTACCTTTTTAAAATAGTCCTCATCTAATTGACGTACACGCCCCGGCTCATGTTTCGCTTCATTTCCATATGCGGTCTCCATTTTATCAATAAGTGGACCGATAATGTCATAGTAAACGACTCCATTTGCTTCTGCCTCTTCTATTAAAAATTGGCGCATTTCTGGCACAACAAGAGTAAAACAGACGATCCCGTTATCTGCTTTCGCCAATGAAATGACTTCTTTAATCGTACCGACATCTTCTACATATGGGATTCTTCTAATATTTGAATGGTCTGATGAGCCGCCATCAAATTGGCTAAGTGCCGCTTTGACCACGAGCTCTGCCGTTTCTCCTACTGAATCTGATACAACAAAAATTACGCGATTACTCATAACATCCCCTCGCAGTCTTCTGTAATTAGATAATTTCATTCTCCGATAAGCTAACAAGTATTTTCGTCATGTTTGTTTTCGTAATTCTGCCGACAACTTCAAAGCCTTTATCCGTATCTTTTATGACAGGAAGTGCGTCTATTTGCTTTTCAATCAAGTGCTTGCCCACGTCCATAATAAAATCTTCCTTGCGGCAAACGGTGATGTTCGGCATTCTTGTCATAATAATATGGACTGGTATAGATGGAAGCTCCTGTTTTCCAATACTTGCTCGAAGAAGGTCTTTTCTTGATAACACGCCTGTTAAAATAGAGTGATCGTCCACAACGAATAATGTGCCCACATCCTCTAAAAACATCGTACAAATCGCATCATAAACTGAAACATTCTCATGTATCACCACAGGAATGGATTGGAAATCTTTCACTTGAAGCTTTTTCAGCTTATCTGCCAGGAGCTGTGTGCCTGTTTTTCCTGTAAAAAAGTAGCCGACCCTTGGTCTTGCTTCTAAAAAGCCAGACATCGTTAAAATGGCTAAATCCGGTCTGAGGGTAGCCCTTGTTAAGTTC
The DNA here is from genome assembly GCF_002744245.1 of Bacillus pumilus. Lineage (GTDB taxonomy): Bacteria > Bacillota > Bacilli > Bacillales > Bacillaceae > Bacillus > Bacillus pumilus_M. The sequence goes on from NZ_NKHG01000083.1 coordinate 5,751, forward strand.
AGCCGATCGGCGATATGCTCTCCAGTGATCGGACCATTCTCTTTGACAATCTGTAAAATCTGCTCTTGCCGTTTATTTAACTCGATTGTACTCACCACCTTTAAATAGAGAGAGCGAACCTTTACTTTATGTATATCATTTTCATAACTCATCATATTATAGCGCATCTTTGTCCGAATGAAACAAAAATCCACTCGAAATCTATGAATTAAATGAGTAAAAAACGATTGCCCTTTGGAAAAGGCAACCGTTCTTAGGTATTTATTTTACAATTAAATTGTTCATATTCGCAAATGATTGAATGACTTTTGCTAGTTTGACCATTTGCGCCAAACGATTTTGCTTCAGTTTTTCATCATCCGCATGAACCATTGTATGATCGAAATAATGAACAATCGGCGCTTTTAACGTATCTAACGCCTCAAGTGCGAAGTTGTAATTTCCTGCTGCCACATGCTCCTTTACAGCTTTCTCTACGTGCTGATACGCCTCAAATAGCTTTTGTTCATGTTCATTTTCAAACAGTGCAGGCTGAATCTCTAGATCTTCCCCTTTTTTACTGATTGAAATGACACGGCCTAATGCCTCAGCTGTTTCTTTGAAGCTTTCTTGTTTCACGCTTTCTTCAAGAACAGCTGCTTTTTTTACGACCGCATAAGGCTCAATATTTTCAACATCAAGGACTGCATCGACAACATCATGACGGATATGCTCTGCTTGAAGGACATATTTTAAACGATGCGTCAAAAATTCAATGAGAGCAGCTTCATGTTCTGTCTCTACTTGAGCAAGCGTTAAAAGCTCTTTAAATGAAATATTCCAATGACGGTCGAGCAGGATTTGAACAATACCGCTTGCTTGTCTTCTTAGTCCATAAGGATCTTGAGAACCCGTTGGAATGACATCAATTGAGAAGAAGGAACAAATAGAATCTAGTTTGTCCGCTACTGCTACAATCGCTCCAATAAGAGTAGACGGCGCCTGATCACCCGCAAAACGCGGCATATAATGCTCATTTATGCTCTTTGCCACTTCTTCATGTTCGCCAAGGGCTTTTGCATATTTCTCACCCATGATTCCCTGTAATTCTGGGAATTCATAGACCATTTGGGTCACAAGGTCAAACTTAGAAATGCTCGCTGCTCTTGCCACACGTTTTGATGTTACGTCATCTGCACCGACATGTGCTGCTAGGCGGATTGCAATGTCTGTGACTCTCTTCAGCTTGTCACCAATCGTTCCAAGCTTCTCATGGAATACAACCTTATCAAGCTTTTTAATATTGTCTTCAATGACTAGTTTTTCGTCTTCTTTATAGAAGAATGCAGCATCTGATAAACGTGCACGAAGAACTTTTTCATTTCCTCTTGCGACATTTTCTAGCGCCTCACTGTTTCCGTTTCTGACCGTAATAAAGTGTGGCAATAATTCCCCTTGTTCATTTTTTACAGGGAAATAGCGCTGATGCTCTTTCATTGTCGTGACCAATACTTCTTCTGGCAATGCAAGGAACTCTTCTTCAAAGGAACCAAACAGCACTGTCGGGTATTCAACTAGATCGTTGACTTCTTCTAAAAGCTCAGGATCAACTGGAATGATCCAGCCTTTTTCAGAAGAAAGGGCATTTAGCTGCTCGGTAATCCATTGCTTTCTCTTATCTGAATTGGCAATGACAAACTGGTCTTGTAATGTTTGCTCATAAGAAGCAGGTGACTCAATGCTAGCTGTCGTACCTAGGAAACGATGTCCTCTTGTCTCACGGCCGCTTTTCACGCCTGCAATTTCAACAGGAACGATCTCTTGTCCAAATAAGCAAACAATCCATTTAATCGGACGGATATAGCGTAAATCTTCACTTCCCCATCTCATGTTCTTTGGAAAGCTTAATGAGGCCGCAATATCACCTAGTGCTGGGAGAAGGTCTTTGACTTGCTTTCCTTCTTGAAACTTTTGGACATGGACATAATCCACACCTTTGATCTCTTTGAAATAAAGATCATCTGTTGAAGCGCCCTGTCCGCGGGCAAAGCCTTCGGCGGCTTTTGTCCAATTGCCTTCAGTGTCTTGAGCAATCTTTTTAGCTGGGCCTTTTGCTTCTTCTTTGATGTCTTCTTGTTTTTCTGCGACACCTTTGACTAGCACAGCAAGGCGTCTTGGTGAATTGAATAAGGCAACGTCTTCGAATGAAATATTTTGCGTTTCAAACCAAGCTTTTACTTTCTCACCGAGCTGCTTTGTGCTCTCTGGCATGAAACGAGCCGGCATCTCTTCTAAGCCGATTTCGAGTAATACATCTTGTTTATTCATGAGAAGCCGCCTCCTCTTTTAACATAGGGAATCCTAGTTTTTCTCGTTCTTCGTAATACGTTTTGGCTACTTTTCTTGCTAGCTGACGTACTCTTCCGATATAGCCCGTTCGCTCAGTAACAGAAATAGCGCCCTTTGCATCGAGCAGGTTAAACGTATGGGAGCATTTGAGCACATAATCGTATGCTGGGTGAACAAGCCCTTTGTCCATTTGGCTATGCGCTTCTTTCTCATAGGTTGTAAATAAATCAAACAGCATGTCAGTATTAGATGTTTCAAATGTATAAACAGAGTGCTCATATTCAGCCATTAAGAATAAATCTCTTACAGTAAAGCCGTCTGTCCATTCAAGGTCAAAGACATTTTCTTTGTCCTGGATGTAAGAAGCAAGACGTTCTATACCGTATGTGATTTCAACGGAAACCGGCTTACATTCTAAGCCGCCGACTTGCTGGAAATACGTAAATTGCGTAATTTCCATGCCATCAAGCCATACTTCCCAGCCAAGCCCTGCACAGCCAAGAGATGGATTTTCCCAGTTGTCTTCAACAAAACGAATATCATGTTTCAACGGGTCAATGCCAAGTGCCTTCAATGACTCAAGATATAGCTCTTGAATATTGTCAGGTGATGGCTTAATGATCACTTGGAATTGATGATGCTGATACAATCTATTTGGGTTTTCTCCATATCTGCCATCAGCCGGGCGTCTTGAAGGCTCTACATATGCTACCTTCCACGGCTCTGGTCCGATGCTTCGTAGGAACGTGTATGGACTCATCGTTCCAGCACCTTTTTCTGTGTCATACGCCTGCATTAATACGCAGCCTTCATTTGACCAATGCTTTTGCAACGTCAAAATCATGTCTTGAATATTCAATGATCGCACCTCCATCTTTTCTACACCATCCGCTATGTATGGCGGGTGGGGGCTAGAACCTCGTAAGAGAACACAAAAACTCCCGTCTCTATGCTCGCAAGGTTCTTGCAAACATAGGGACGAGAGTTTTTCCCGCGGTTCCACCCTATTTGCTGGTGTCGTAGCACCCAGCCGCTTTGTTTTACGTTGCTCAAGAATGCCTTTCGTTACGTCTCCATCCTTAGCTTACACCGTCCTAAGGTCGCTTTTATGGGTTATACGTAAGTACTTCTTTCTGTCAATGCAACATATTTTATCTTAGATGATCTTACAAAAAGTCATGGGAGATGTCAACTTTTGTTTTCGTCACCCATTAGCTTTTTCATGGATTCCATCTGATTCATGAATTTTTTTGATTTTAAATATAGACCTGAATACTCGTCATAATAGTGATCGAGCACTTGACGAATCTCTTGTTTTGTTTGTGGTTTCACGTCAACCTGACCAAGCCTTGATAAATCAAAATAATGAAACAAACGGAGTAGTCTTGCAGCTGCTGGGGATAAGGGCAGTTTATATGGATCTTTAGAAAAGCAATTTTGACAGATGAATCCGTTATCTCTAATCGAGAAATGGAACTGCCCTTCTTTATGACCGCAGTGTACACATTGATCCAGCTCAGGCTTCATCCCCATTACTGATAGCATTTTGACCTCTACGATAAATAAAATAATATCAGCATCTGTACCTTCATTAAGATGGCGCAAAGATTGAAGAAGGAGCTCAAACAAATAAGGATTTGGCTTTTTTTCTTCTATTCCTTTATCAAGTAACTCTGTCATATATGCAGCATATGCGGTTAGAAATAAATCTTCCCGAATGGTCCGCATGCTTTCGATCATTTCACCTTGCTGGAGCGTTCCAAGTCCTGTTGATGATTGGATAAGGAAGGTTCCGTATAAGAACGGCTGGCTTATGGCTGACAGGCGGCTATTTGACTTTTTAGCACCTCTTGCCATCACACCAATTTTCCCATGTTCTCTAGTGAGCAGCGTGACAATTTTGTTTGTTTCGCCATAATCTGTTGTTCTAAGGACAATTCCTTCACTTTTAATGAGCATTTGTCTACACTCCGAGCATTGGAGGGAGTCAAGATTCATAAAATTGGAAAATCAAGTCGTGCTATTTCTTCTTCAAGTACATCGGGTCTTTCCAGGTTCTCCTTTTCTAACTCTTTGAAAAGCAGATACGTGTCAACGCTTCCTGTTTGTGAAAATACGTTCCATGTAAAATTCAACATAAAAACCCCACCTTTCTTTATTAGAAGCAGCAACGCTACATCCAACATATTTAACTTTATCTTGACCAGGCTACCTCCATTTCATGATAAACAATTTTTACTAATCGAACCTCACCATTGTCAGATTTTATGACAATTGCTGCGTTTTTTAATATTCATCTTCTCTAAATCCAAAATCACGAAGGTGAGTGGATTTATTACGCCAGTCCTTCTGAACTTTTACCCAAAGCTCCAGATACACTTTTGAGCCTAGAAGTGCTTCAATATCTCTGCGCGCTTTTTGTCCCACTTCTTTTAATAAGCTGCCTCGTTTACCAATGACGATTCCTTTTTGCGAATCACGTTCGACGACAATGGTCGCCGCAACATGGATCTTGCCATTTTCATCTGGCTTAATAGATTCGATCGCAACCGCAATACTGTGAGGAATTTCTTCTCTCGTTAAATGCAGCACTTTCTCACGAATTAATTCAGAAATAATAAACCGCTCTGGATGATCTGTTACTTGATCTGCTGGGTAAAATTGAGGGCCCTCTGGAAGATAACCTTCAATCTGCTGAAGAAGCGTATCAATGTTGTTGCCTTCAAGAGCTGAAATTGGCACAATTTCCTTAAACGGATAACGTGTGCGGTATTCATCAATTAAAAGGAACAGTTCATCTGGGTGAATTAGATCAATTTTATTGACGACTAGGAATACGGGTGTAGATGTTTGCTTTAGTCGTTCAATGATGAATTCATCACCCTTGCCATAGCCTTCCTGTGCATTGATCATAAACAAGATCAGGTCGACTTCCTTCAGTGTATTTGTAGCCACTCTCATCATGAAATCACCAAGCTTATGCTTAGGTTTATGAATCCCTGGTGTATCGATAAAGATCGTTTGTGACGTGTTTGTTGTCAAAACACCTTGCACTTTGTTTCGTGTCGTTTGGGGCTTATCACTCATGATGGCGATCTTTTGTCCAATAACACGATTAAGAAAGGTTGATTTTCCTACATTTGGTCTGCCAATAATTGATACAAATCCTGATTTGAAGCTTTCGTTAGTCATTTAAATCCTCCGGTGAAAATGCGCCTGGCAATAGTTCGTTTACTGTTGTTTCGTATATATGTCCTTTTAAGTTCGTTAGAATCACTGGCATATCGGGTGCACATAGCTCTGAAATGACCTGTCTGCATGCGCCGCATGGTGACACAGGTCGATCAGTATCAGCTACTACTGCAAGCATTTGGAAAGATGTGATGCCTTCTGAATAGGCTTTAAAAAGTGCTGTTCTTTCCGCACAATTACACATGCCATATGCCGCATTTTCAACGTTGCAGCCGCCATACACTTTTCCATCGTTCGACAATAATGCTGCACCGACTTTGAATTTAGAATAGGGTACATATGCAAAATCTCTTGCTTTAATTGCTTCTGAAATCAACTCTTGTTTGTTCATTCCTAGTTCCCACTTTCAGAAGAAATGGACCCACTGTCACATTTATATTTTACATAATTCACGTGACATTTTCACGCCCATTTCTAAAAATGTTAATAAATAGTAATATTGTTCTATTGCATGATCTTCGGTAAGAAGATCATCAACGCAATCATAACCGAAATCGCGGCGTAAACGCAAACAGCGCCAGCTGCGGCGTCCTTCGCTTTCTCTGCAAGCGGATGCTTTTCATCTGTTAAAAGGTCCACTGTATGCTCAATGGCTGTATTGACAAGTTCAAGCGCAAACATCCCCCCGCACAAAAGCAGAACGATCATCCATTCAACCTGCTCAATGTGAAACCAAAAGCCGCAAATCACCACGATGATGGCTGCGACTGTGTGAAATCGAAAATTCCGTTCATTCAAAAAAGTTCGCCATATTCCTCTAAACGCATAATAAAAACTCCGAAAAAAACGGGCAAGCGGACTCTGCTTTTTACAATGATCTCGAAAGGCCATAATCATCCAATATTTTTGTCTGTTTGGCGAACATTTCTTTTTCATCTTCCTCTGTCATATGATCATAACCAAGTAAATGAAGGAAGCCATGAATCGTTAAAAATCCAAGCTCTCTCATAAAGGAATGTCCATACTCCTCTGCTTGCTCTTTCGTTCGATCAACACTAATGATAATGTCACCGAGTACCGGCGGGATGTCATCAGCGCCAATGATTTCAATTTCCCCTTCGCCTTCTTCCTCAAGTGCAAAGGAGATCACATCCGTTGGCGCGTCCTTCCCCCGGTATTCTTTGTTGATCTGATGTATTTCTTCGTTCGAAACGATTGTCACTGAAACTTCCGCTTGATCTTTTACCTCAAGGGCATCGGCAGCAAATTGAAGAAGCTTTTCCACTTCTTCAAGCTGCTCTTTTGATACTTGTCCTGTTTCATCTATTAAATCGATTAACAATGTCATTTACTTCACCTTCTGCTTTGGGGCATCTGGATATTCAATCCGAGAATGGAAAATCCCCTTTAATGTTGTACAAATCGTTTGGCTAATAATATTTAATTCTTTAAATGTTAAATCACATTCACTAAATTGCCCGTCCTGCATTTTATCTGCAATAATGCCTTTGACAAGTTTTTCAATCCGTTCTGGATTTGGGTTATGCATCGAGCGTACCGCCGCTTCAACGCTGTCAGCCACAGAGATAATTGCCGCTTCTTTTGATTGCGGTTTTGGACCAGGATAGCGAAATTCTTCTTCTGTCACCTGATCATCTCTTCTTTTGCTTTATAGTAAAAGAACTTTAAAAGCGATTTCCCATGATGCTGTTCTGCAATATCGACAAGCTCTTCTGGAAACTTCTTTTCTCTCAGCATTTCAGCACCATCTGTCGTATGAGCAATAATAATATTTTTACTCAACTGAGGTGAAAGCTTGTCATGCGGATTATCAATGTTCATTTGGTTTTCGATAAAGTATTGCGGCCTTTTCGTTTTCCCGATGTCATGATAATAAGCGCCAACCCTTGCTAAAAGTCCGTTTGCTCCGACTGCTTCACATGCAGCATCCGCTAAATTCGCCACCATGACACTATGATGATATGTACCTGGTGTCTCTGTTAAAATCTTTTTAAGCAGCGGATGATTTGGGTTAGATAATTCAATGAGTTTCATTGTCGAAAGAATACCAAACATGCTCTCAAAGACAGGCATTAATCCAATGACCAAGATAGCGGATGCAAACCCTGACACGATGGCCATCATTAGATTCACACCAATCTCAAGCCCTGATGGAGAGGAATTTTGGATCAGCGTAATGGATAGAACCACAAGAACATTCACCGCAGCAACCAAAAGCCCCGCCTGCAAAATTTTTGATCTCGCATTATGTTTTCTGAGAAACAAAATTCCTGCCATCCCGCTAATGAGATAGTAAGCGCAGATGACATAGTTAAAGACGCCGGTTACTCCTTGATTAAACATCATACTGCCACAAAGGGCAAATACGAGGCCAGAGAAGATCGCTAAGCGTTCATTGACAAGCAGCTTGATTAGCATTGTCCCAAGTGCTACTGGCACGACATAGCCAATCGTTGTGTATTTTGTTTCCTGGAAGAGACTGAATACTTCCATGATGATTAAAATAATGGTGAAAATAAGCGAGTAGAGCAGTAATGATTTATTCTTATGAGCAACCGATTTGTTCCTCGTTTCAAATGAGTGAATAATCGCTGCTAAAAAGAGACCGATCAATATCATAAGACCGCTTATAGGCTTAAACAAATTTGAGCTGTTTAACAGGCCGGTTAGCTCTAATTTGCGATAAACTTCCCGGTCGATGAGTTCCCCTTCTTCCACTAGAATTTGCCCTTGCTTGATTTGAACTGGCTGAATATTATCAGCTGCTTCTTGTCTTTTCTTCTCTGTTGCCACTGGGTCAAATACATAGTTTGGAATAATCGCAAATTCACCGATTTCCTTTGCTGCATTTAAGTATTTTGACGGAATCGAATTGTTTTTAAGCTCTGTTTTCACTTGTTTTTTCTCGTTTTGTAACTTAGCCGCTGTGATTTCCTTACTCATCAGTGAATTGACTACTGTGATGATGGAATCCTTTGTAAAAGAAAGATTTTCGTCACTTGCTTGGAGCAGTGCTTTGATGGATTGATCCGAAACAGCTTCCTGCATATCTGTTGTCAGTTTTTCTTTTACACGTTTGACCATTTCTTTATCCGTTGGCGGATTCTCTTTTTGATCAGCTGCTTTCTTCTCTTCTTTAATGGCTTCAAATAGGGATGAGATGAGATCGACACGATTATCAGAATACGCTTTTTTGAGCGTATATTGGTCTTCTACTTGATCCGTTGCTTCTTGTTTCTTTTCTTCTGTCGCTTCTTGATCATCAACGGTTGACGGAGAATAGATGGTCTGTTCGCTCACTGAGAACAAATCTAAATCGAGCGATTCAGGCTTCACATGGAAGAAGAGCACCACAAAAAGAATGGCCGCTAACGCAGCATATAACAACACGTTGACATAACGTGAGCGCTCCATTTTCTGAGGTTCTTTTTTAGACAGCAGTCTTTTGCGCTTACTGCCTTTCTGATTCTTTCTCAAGGAAAGTACCTCCTTTTTTACTTTAAACCACGATCGAAACAAAATGACCCGATGAAGACGATCGGGTCACTCAGTTCATTTTTGCTTTTCGTATGCTCCAATGATCTTCGAAACAAGCGGGTGTCTGACCACATCAGTCTGGTCTAATTCAATGAATGAAATGCCCTTGATCTCTGCAAGCATGTCCCTTGCAGCCGCAAGCCCTGACTGTACGCCCTTTGGCAGATCAATTTGTGTAATATCTCCTGTAATGACCATTTTAGAGCCAAACCCTAATCTCGTCAAAAACATTTTCATTTGGGCTGGAGTTGTATTTTGCGCTTCATCTAAAATAACAAATGCATCATCGAGCGTCCGCCCTCTCATATAAGCGAGCGGTGCTATTTCAATTACACCACGCTCAATTAAACGTTCCGTATGATCACTGCCAAGCACATCATGCAATGCATCATATAGTGGTCTTAAGTAGGGATCTACTTTTTCCTTTAAATCACCTGGCAAAAACCCAAGACTTTCTCCTGCTTCAACAGCTGGTCTTGTCAGGATAATCCGTTTTACATGTCCATTCTTCAGAGCATGTACTGCATTGACCACTGCCAAATACGTTTTACCTGTACCAGCTGGCCCAATCCCAAAGACCAGATCATCTTTTTTCATCGCCGCCGCATATTCACGCTGGCCGATTGTTTTAACTCTGATTGACTTTCCTTTGGCATTTTTCGTCATTTCATCTTCATACATATTTTCAAAATAATTGAGCTTATTTTTTTGAGCCATTTTAATGGCATAGACGACATCCCGTTCTGAAATCTCGATTCCTTTTCGGATGAGATGTAAAAGAGATGTGATCAAATGGCTCGCTGTATCTCTTGATGCTTCCTGACCAGAAACATACAATTTTTCCCCACGCGTAATAATAGAGACATTCAGCTCGTTTTCCATCAGCTTCAGATAAGCATCTTGATTGCCAAATAAAGCGATGGCTTCGTTTGGGCTATCCAATTTTTGTTGAATCTCAAGTAAATGTTCTGTCATTCTCTAGTCTCCCTGAACAATAGGTGTTGGTTGAACAATATCTTCTATTACTTGGTAAAGTATGATTAACTTAACTTTACCATTCCCTGTTGTCTCGTGCAAAACTTTTTCATTTTTCACCTCACCTGTTTGACCTAGCTTCTCTTCTAATTCCTTTTTACCCATTTTAATCCCTGCTTGAACCGCTTCTTTATTTGTGTATTCTCGATTTATTTTTTCACTTTCGCGTGTGATTTCCTTTTCGTAGGAGAATGGCAGTTGAAAGTTCAAGAAATGAAGCGGATGAACTTCTGTTTCTGTTTTTGGATGCTCAAAATCATCTTTTTTAAAGGAAAATCCCCAAAATGGCAGTGAACCTCCAAATAAGGAGAGCTTGTGCTTTGTCTTCATTTTACCCGTAAAGACGTCAAAAGATGTTTGAAGAGGGACAGAAACTTCAGAACGATACCATGTCTCACCATAAATTTTTGCTTTGGCTCCTACCGTTTTTTGTTGTTCTTCGCTTCCAATCAGTCCAGAAACGAGCATCTGGCCTTTTTTCACATGTTCATCAACTTCGGCAAGAGGCTCTCCTTTTTCTACATACATTCTCGTGATGACCGCCTTTTTTTTGGCGACGATGTGCTGAGGATTTGTATATTTCTCTTTTTCCGGCTCATTTTTTTCAACGACTTTCATTTGAAACGTCGTTCCATTTAATTCTACGCCGACCCAAGTAATGCTTTGAATATGGCTTGTCAGGGATTTTTGTATTTTTTCAGGTGTGCCCATGAGGAACTGAAACCTGCCTTTTTGTACCCCAATATCGTCTAAATGCTTTCTCATTTGATGTTCTGTCTCTGGATTGGCTCCTGTAATCTCAATTTTCCACACCATATTTGAAAGGGCCAATATCGTCATCAAAAAGAAAACAATCCCAAGGGTAAATCCAATATTTCTTCTTGACCATAGGAGAAGAAACGGAAAACCCTTCTTTTGATGAAATGAACATTTCACCTCATGATGTCTGCGCACTTTTCTAAAGGCATGTACATCTGATAGGCGAATAAATAAGCGCACGCTTTCTTGACGGCGGCTCACTTGAAAAATTGTGATTCCCTGTCTCGTGCACTCATTGATGAGCCGCTCAATACCACTTCCTTTGATCTCCACTTCCACTCTGCCAATAAAATAGGCAAACCATTTATTCTTCACGCTTCTCCCCTCCGTCAGTTAAGAATCAATATAACGGACCTCATCGATTTTGCCTTCTAATAAAATTTCTTCTGGCAAAATCGTTTTAATTACAAAATCGTTCCCTGAAATAATGCATTGTCCTTGTTTGAGCATAAGCCTTACCTCTTGATCACTGAAAAGTAAAAGCCCTTTGTGGTTCTCTATGTAAATGTGGAGTCTGCAAACCATCGTAATACGGGGAAGATCCATCATCACGTCTGAAGGGATTTCAAATGTTCTTGTCAGCCATGCTTTAAGTCGATTTTTCCTTTTTCCCATTCAATAAGAACCCCTTCCCAGCTCATGTGTATGCGATCAAACTGAAAGATGGTGAGACTGATGAGAAAGTCTCTATATCATCCTATTCCTCAGCGGTTCATATCATGCTAATGAATCCCGTAAAACAGCCTGTTCATCGTTTATCAATCATTTTACTAATAGGAAAAAAACCAAAAAAGCCCCCTTTACAAGGAGGCTTTCTTCTTACCTTTTATATGGCCGTTTCATCGTTCGATGCGGATTTTTAGCACGGGGCTCTCCAAACACTTCGCCAAGAAGCATGCCTTGAACAACAGCGTTTTGGTTGAGCTTTTCAATGATGTGCGGCTTCATTTCAGGTGCTGAGGCTTTGGGGCTTGTCAATTCCCTTTCAAGCGATTGAAACTCTTTACTCAGCTCACTTTTTCGTTCTTCCATTTTGGCTAGTGTATCCGTATAGCGATCTTGTAAGGACTGAGACGTTTTTTCCATCCGGCTATGATCATGTACATCGCCAAAATCGTCTAGCTGGTCCGTCACGACTGGTTCGCGACTTGTTTGTTCTGTTTGCTTTTGGGGCATCGACTGACGCTGAGGAGTCGGCTTGTTCGTTTGTTCCTTTTCCTCCTGTTTGCCAATTTTCCCAAAGACAACAGAGATGATACCGATGATAATCGCGATTAGTAGCGGATTTTCAAATAGAATGTCCATTGGGCTCCCTCCTTAAAGAGTGAGAGGATGCTTATTTATTTTCATTATCAGATGGACCTTTTGTCATTTTACCAAATGAATCTCTCATATCCGTATCAGCATCGATATTTTTAATGTTCATGTAGTCCATGACACCAATATTGCCTTCTCGCAGTGCTTCAGCCATTGCAAGTGGAACTTCAGCCTCTGCTTCTACTACTTTCGCGCGCATTTCTTCAACTCTCGCACGCATTTCTTGTTCTTGTGCAACAGCCATTGCGCGGCGTTCTTCTGCTTTAGCCTGTGCAATGTTTTTGTCTGCTTCTGCTTGGTCTGTCTGCAGAATAGCCCCAATGTTTTTGCCGATATCAACATCTGCGATATCAATCGAGAGGATTTCAAATGCAGTACCTGAATCTAGTCCTTTACCAAGAACCGTTTGAGAAATCATATCAGGGTTTTCTAGAACTCTTTTATGATTTTCTGATGAACCGATTGTAGAGACAATCCCTTCACCTACACGTGCAATAATGGTTTCTTCCCCTGCACCACCGACAAGTCGGTCGATGTTTGCACGAACTGTGATACGTGCTTTGGCTTTTACTTCAATCCCGTCCATTGCGACACCTGAGATAAATGGTGTTTCAATGACTTTAGGATTTACGCTCATTTGTACTGCTTCCAGTACGTCACGGCCTGCTAAATCAATGGCCGCACAGCGTGCAAAGTTCAATTCGATATTCGCACGTTGAGCCGCAATCAATGCATTCACAACACGGTCAACGTTACCACCTGCAAGATAGTGGCTTTCTAACTGATTAATCGATACAGCAAGACCTGCTTTATGTGCTTTGATGAGCGGGTTCACCACTCGGTTTGGAATAACGCGACGAAGTCTCATTCCTACAAGTGTAAAAATGCTCACTCTTACGCCAGCCGCTAGGGCAGAAATCCACAGCATCACCGGTACAAAGGTGAAAAAGACCGATAGAACGATCAAACCTGCTGCGATAATCACAAATAATAGTAAAGTAGATGGATCCATTTTATTCCTCCTATAAAATCAGTATATCTATACTTTCCTCACGACAATGCGTGAGCCTTCCGCTTTTACAATCTTGACTTGTTCATCCTTGTCAATAAACGCACCTTCAGATACAACATCAATGCGCTCATCTCCGAGTAAAATCGTTCCAGAAGGACGAAGTGCTGTTAAAGTGACAGCAATCTGTCCAACAAGATCCTCTCTTGTTTCATTGGAGACATAACCACTTTCTTTATTGGTTGAATCGGTTAAAATAAACTTTCTAAAAAACTTCATACGTTTCCCCAACACCTTTGTCAATATGATAACTGCTATGATTGAAACAGCAGTGGCAATCAAGATGGAAATCGCCATTTCTGTAAAGCTTCCAGCTGCTAAAAATAAGCTGACAACGACACAGATGAGCCCAATGACACCTACGATTCCCCCTGGCAAAACCAATTCAAGAATAATGAGCGCAATTCCTGCTAAAAACAGGAACAATGTCTCATAGCCTGCAAAGCCTGCCACGAGATGACCATAAAAAAATAGAAGAAGCGCTGTAATCCCCATGGTGCCTGGGACCCCAAAGCCAGGAGAATAGAGTTCAACGATTAATCCTAAGCTTGCAATGGATAGAAGGATTGGAATGACGATTGGATGCGTGAGAAAACGCGCAACCTTTTCAGCAAAGCTCACTTCATCATATTGAACAGACGCACCTGCTAAGTTAAGCTTCTTAAGCAAGTCATCCATATTCTTAGCTTCACCTTCTGCGTAACCAAATTGAAGCGCTCGGTCTGCATTAAAGGTAAGCAATTCACCTTTTGGTGCACCAGCTTCTTTTGCATCTATATCTACATCTGCCATTGCAAGAGCATACTTTGGATCACGCCCCTGCTTTTCAGCAGCATCACTCATTTCAGCAAGCCATAGAGATTCAGATTTTTGATCGGCTGCATTGCCTTCTCCATCAATGATCGCAGCAGCCCCCATCTTTCCGTTTGGGGTCACATAAATTTCATCAGCATTTAATGCAAGGAAGGCCCCTGCGGAAAGCGCTCTATGATTGACAAACGCTGTCACTGGGATATCGGACGCACGAATGGTATCTGCGATCTCAAGAGCCGCATCGACTGCACCACCTGGTGTATTGATGTCAAGAATAATATGTTTCGCCCGTTCCGACTTTGCTTGCTCAAATGATCGTTCAATGAATTTAGAAAGTCCTTTTTCTACTGTATCCTCAATTGGTATGACATGAACTTTCTGATCTGCTGATTTTGCGGTCAATTGAACCCCTAATAACAAGCATATTATAAAACAACTGAAGAGAGCAATAGAAATTTTTATTTTTTCCATCTATTTGTTGATCCCTCCTCCCTTTCTTTCATTTTACCGTTAATTTACATACGTTACAAATGTATCATAGGTTTCATTTTTATATGCCAGATTTAAGGGGGTATAAAAAAAGTACCCTTCTAACATAGAAGGATACTTTTTTATTGAGACAGCTGCTCGCTGACAAGTCTGTTAATGACAGCACCATCAGCTTTACCTTTTACTTTTGGCATAATAGCGCTCATCACTTTACCCATATCAGCCTTCGATGAAGCTCCTGTTTCAGCGATCGTTTCTTTCACGACCGTTTGCAGTTCTTCTTCAGAAAGCTGTTCAGGTAAATAAACGTCTAAGATGTCAATCTCTTTTTGAACTTTATCTACTAAATCTAAGCGATTAGCTTTCGAAAATTCATGGAGGGAGTCTTTACGTTGCTTAATCTCGCGGGAAAGGACGGTTAGTTCCTCATCGCCGGTCAAACTGTCTTTCTTAAGCTTTATTGCTTCATTTTGGAGTGAAGCCTTAACCATACGAATGACAACAAGCTTGTCTTTCTCACGGTTTTTCATCATCAGCTTCATATCAGAGTTTAATTGCTCAAGAAGACTCATAAATCCACCCTCTTTTAAAATTTGCGTTTTCTAGCAGCTTCGGACTTTTTCTTGCGCTTTACGCTAGGCTTTTCATAAAATTCACGCTTTCTTGCTTCTTGCAATGTTCCTGTTTTGGATACACTGCGTTTAAAGCGACGAAGAGCATCTTCAAGCGATTCGTTTTTTCTAACGACCGTTTTTGACATTCTCTTTCCCTCCCTCCGAATACACCAATCGACTGCATTAAAAAAAGATATACATGGCAATCATGTACCTAGACATTATAATATAAGCCTAGTGTGAGGTCAACTAAGTGATTTGGAAATATATTTTCGTCATGAGCAGGTAGACAAGTCCATATATTCATTGGTAAGAGGAGGGCTTGTCTATGATGGCAATCATTTATTTTTGTGCACTTATTTTCGTTTTTTTATGGTCAATGGGTTTGATGAGAAAAGGATTAATGGCGCTCACGTCGTCTCGTATTGAGAAATCGCTTCTTCTCTTTACGGATCACCCGGTGAAAGCATTCTTGGTTAGTATTGTGTTTACAGGTGTTCTTCAAAGCAGTTCAGCGTTTATGGTGATCGTCATCGGCTTTGTGAGTACAGGCATTCTCACTTTTAAAAAATCCATTCCAATGATCCTCGGCACCAATATCGGATCAACGTTTACGACAGAGTTTATTGCCATTAAGATGGACGTGTTCATGTGGGTTTTGATTGCTGCCGGTCTTTTATGTATCATTTTTGGTCGAAGGTCCTTCAAATATGCAGGAAAAAGTCTATTTGGGCTTGGGATGATCTTTTTTTGCATTCAAGGCTTTTCAAAAATTGCGGGTATGATGACAAGCCAGCCAGAGACATTGCGTTTCCTTGAAATGATGCAGCATTCTGACTGGACAGCCCTCCTCTCTGGTACAGTGTTCACGGCCATTGTTCATTCGAGCTCGGTATGTATCGGAATTTTGATGGGATTTATGAATGAAGGAACAGTGGCGCTGCAGGAGGGCATCAGCTTTGTTTTAGGGTCCAATATCGGGACATGTATTACCGCCGTAATGGCTGCAATATCTGGCGGCTATGCAGCACGTCAAACAGCCTACGCACACGTCGTGTTTAATGTGCTCGGGGTTGTTCTATGCCTGCCTTTTCTCGCCCTTACCACTCAATTCGTTGCACTTCTGGCGAGCTCTCCTGCACAGCAAATTGCGCACTTCAGTCTACTGTTTAATGTCGCGAGTTCTCTACTCTTCTTCCCGTTTATCCGCCCTTTTCACGCATTGATCTTGTTTCTTTTGCCGAATCAGTCGAAATAAAAGAAACCGGCTTGCCCTTCGGCAGCCGGTTTTGGATTTATTATGAAGTCATTCTCACTTTGTCTGTTTGCACGTCATCACTGATACGGACGAATTGTCCTTCGTTATAAGGATAACCTGCCTTTGTCATTTTCACTTTAACCAAACGACCGATCATATCCTCTGTACCTTCAAACACAACCTTCATATAGTTATCTGTATAACCTACATAAAGATTGTGCTTTCCGTCTTGTTCTTTGAAGGATTCTTCTGGAATAATCTCTAAGACGTCTCCTTCATATGCCGATGCATATTCTTTCGCAAGCTGGTCAGAAAGAGCAATTAAGCGATGAACGCGTTCGTTTTTCACATGTTCATCCACTTGATCTTCCATTCTTGCAGCTGGTGTACCTGTACGTTTGCTGTAAGGGAATACGTGAAGCTCAGAGAATTGATGGTCTTTCACAAAATTGTAAGTTTCCATAAATTCTTCTTCTGTTTCCCCAGGAAATCCTACGATCACATCAGAGGTCACAGCAAGGCCTGGTAATGCTTTTTTCAGCTTTGTTAAACGCTCTGCGAAAAATTCCATCGTGTATTTACGACGCATTCTTTTCAGCACAGTATTAGAGCCAGATTGAAGCGGAATGTGCAAATGTCTGACAATTTTATCTGACTGATCGAGCACTTCAATCACTTCGTCAGTAATTTGACTTGCTTCAATGGATGAAATCCGGATTCGTTTTAAGCCAATCACACGTTCATCTAATTCCTTCAGAAGCTTAGCAAAGTCATAATCCTTTAGGTCTTCTCCGTATCCGCCTGTATGAATACCTGTTAACACAATTTCTTTATAGCCGGCATCCACAAGCTGCTGCGCTTGATTGATGACCTCTTCTGGATCACGAGAACGAAGAAGTCCGCGAGCCCAAGGGATGATGCAGAATGTACAGAAGTTGTTACAGCCTTCTTGGATTTTTAAAGAAGCGCGTGTGCGATCTGTAAAAGCAGGAACGTCCAGTTCTTCAAACACGCGTGCTTTCATGATGTTGCCAACTCCATTGATCGGCTGTCTCTCTCTACGGAATTCTTCAATATAACCAAGCAATTTATGTCTGTCTTGTGTTCCAACCACAATATCGACGCCAGGAATCGCCATGATTTCTGCCGGAGACGTTTGTGCATAACAGCCTGTCACACAAATGACACCATCTGGGTTATGACGAATGGCTCTTCTAATGACTTGGCGGCTTTTTTTATCGCCTGTATTCGTAACCGTACATGTATTAATCACATATACGTCTGCCTTTGATTCATAATCTTTTCTTTCATAGCCCGCTTCTTTAAACAGCTGCCAGATGGCTTCTGTTTCATAGTGATTGACCTTACAGCCAAGTGTATGAAACGCTACTGTTCCCATAATGATTCACCTCTTAATAACTCTGTTTGATAGGAAATAGCAGAAAGCGCGTATAGAGGAGCTGTTTCCGTTCTTAAAATGCGTGGTCCAAGTCCACAAATGACTGCACCTAGCTTTTCAAGCTCTTCAATCTCCTTTTCTGCCAAACCGCCTTCAGGGCCAAAAACCACTAATAGGGTTTGTCCGCCTTTCATCTGTTGAAGCACAGTTTGAAACCGGCTTTGCTCTCCTTCTTTCGATGATTCTTCGTATGCAACGACACATTTATCGAATTCACCAGCCATTTGAATCAGCTCTTTAAACGTGGATACTGGATGAACGCCGGGAATGATATTCCGGTAGGACTGCTCGGCTGCTTCTTTCGCAATTTTTTCCCAGCGCTCTCGTTTTTTATGTGACTTCTTTTGGTCAAGCTTTGTAATAGAACGAGCCGCTTGAAATGGGGCAAAAGCACTTGCGCCAAGCTCTGTGCCCTTTTGGATAATCAGCTCAAGTTTATCTCCTTTTGGCAAACCACTTGCTATCGTCACCCTAATTGGAAGTTCTCTATTCTGATTCGTCCAGCCTTCAAGGTGACAAATCACTTCTTCCTTTGTTATTGTATCAATTTTACTGAGCGCTTCAAAGCCGTCTGTCGTTAAGCAAAGGATGTCTTGCCCTGCTTTCATTCGCATGACATTTGAAAGGTGATGTACATCTTCACCCTTGATGACGATGGTTCCCTTTGCCATCACTTCTTCTTTCGTGAGGTCGATAAAATATCGTTGCATACGTGTCCTGACACCTACTCGCTTTATTTTTTCGCTATAATGCTGACCCAATCTTCCATTGACAGCACTTCCACAATCTCAAAACCAGCTTCTTCTAGTGCGGTTTTGACTTGTAACTTCTTCTGACCGATGATTCCTGATGTAATGAAGTAGCCATCTTTCTTTAATAAGGCATATGCTTGATCTGTAAAGCGTAAAATGACCTCTGCAAGAATGTTGGCAACGATCACATCACGTTCACCTGAAATACCATCAAGTAAATTGTTTTGTTTCACAGTCACTTGATCATGAACACCATTTAGTTCGATGTTTTGCTTCGCACTTTCAACTGCAACGGTGTCAAGATCAAAGGCATGAATGTCCTTTGCACCAAGCATCGCTGCGGCAACACTTAAAATCCCAGATCCTGTTCCAACATCAATCACCGTGTCGTTTTCCTTCACATAACGCTCGAGCGCCTGAATGCAAAGAACTGTTGTTGGATGCGTACCCGTTCCAAATGCCATTCCTGGGTCCATTTCAATGATCAATTCATCAGAATGAACAGGTGTATATTCTTCCCATGTTGGAACGATGGTGAATTTTTCAGAGATTTTCACAGGATGATAGTATTTCTTCCATGCGGTCGCCCATTCTTCTTCATTTACTTCACAAATAGACAGCGTATTTCGTCCAAGGTCAATATCGTATAGAAGAAGATTGTTGATGGCTTCTTTGATCTCATCTACCGTTTCCATCAAAAAGCTGTTCATCGGGAGATAGGCTTTGACAATAACGCCTTCATCCGGATAATCATTCGGATCGAGCTGGTAGATCTCACCGTATACATTTTCACGTTCCTTGATTAAATCAAGCGGGTCCTCAATCACGACACCACTTGCACCTGCTTCATGCAAAATATTGGTGATCGGTTCCACCGCTTCATTTGTTGTATGGACGCTAATTTCTGACCACTTCAATACTACCAACTCCTTATCCGTCTTACTCGCCTTTAAATGCGCGTTTCACCTTATCGAAGAAGCTCATTTCTTGTTCGTCCGGTTTATTTCCGCTCACTTCAGCAAATTTTCTAATGATATCTTTTTGATTGTCAGTTAAATTCGTCGGTGTCACTACACGTACAACGATATGTTGATCGCCTTGGCCATAGCCACGTACATTTTTTACACCTTTTCCTTTCAGTCTAAACTTCGTACCAGTTTGAGTGCCTGCAGGAATTTTTAATTTCACTTTTCCGTGTAATGTCGGTACTTCAATTTCGTCACCTAGTGCGGCCTGTGCAAAGGTAAGCGGCATCTCACAGTAAATGTCATCTCCGTCACGTTCGAAGAATTCATGCGCTCGCACATGGAAAACAACGAATAGATCGCCCGGAGGTCCTCCATTGACACCTGGTTCACCTTGACCAGATACTCTGAGCTGCTGACCGTCATCCACACCTGCTGGGATTGTCACGTTGATTTTCTTACGCTTACGCACCTTACCAGATCCACCACATGTCGAACATTTGTGGTCAATTTGTTTTCCAGTTCCACTACAGTAGTTACATACTCTGCGGTTGACTACTTTACCAAATGGTGTTGATTGCTCAACATTTAATTGGCCAGAACCGCCGCAATGTGAACATGTCTTCGCCTGCGTCCCGGGCTTTGCACCTGATCCATGACATGTTTCACAGGTTTCTTCACGAGGGATTTCAATGGTTGCTTCCTTCCCAAATGCCGCTTCTTCAAACGAAAGCGTCATTGTATACTGAAGGTCCGCTCCTTGACGCGGTGCATTCGGATCTCTTCTTCTGGCTCCACCGCCAAAAATACTAGAGAAGATGTCATCAAAGCCGCCGAAGCCGCCAAAATCTCCTCCTCCACCAAAACCGCCGCCGCCAAAGCCTTGGTTTGGATCTGTATGACCAAACTGGTCATAATGCGAACGTTTTTGATCGTCAGAAAGGGTTTCATAGGCTTCTTTTACTTCTTTGAATTTCTCATCTGAGCCAGCTTCTTTATTAATATCAGGGTGATACTTTTTTGAAAGCTTGCGGTATGCCTTTTTGATTTCGTCCTTTGAGGCGCTCTTACCAACGCCAAGCACTTCATAGTAATCACGCTTACTCATCTCTTCACACTCCCGATTTTCTCACATAAATACGATTGTATCATTTTGATTTGACCTTTTTCAATTCCTTTTCATCGTTGAAAAAAAAAGTCAAAGCCAAGAGATCCTGACTTTGACTTTCTGACGAGTACGTTTCAGCAGTCTTTTTCAAAAGTAAAGGTGATTATTTTTTCTCTTGATCGTCGTTTACTTCTTCGTACTCTGCATCCACTACATTGTCATCTGCTTTTTGAGCACCTTCAGCGCCTTCTTGCTGAGCTTGTGCTTGTTTTGCAGCTTCTTCATAGAGCTTTGTCGTTAATTCTTGAACGATTGTTTGCAGCTCATCTTTTTTCGTTTTGATGTCTTCAAGCTCGCCTTTTTCAATCGCAGATTTTAATGCATCTTTTGCATCATTTGCTTTTTTGACTTGCTCTTCATCGATTTTGCCTTCTAGATCTTTTAATGTTTTTTCTGTCGTAAACACTAATTGATCTGCTTCATTGCGCACTTCGATTTCTTCTTTTTTCTTTGCATCTGCTTCAGCATTTTCTTCCGCTTCTTTCACCATTTTTTCGATCTCATCATCAGAAAGACCTGAAGAAGATTTGATTGTAATGTTTTGTTCTTTTCCAGTGCCCATATCTTTTGCACGTACGTTGACAATACCGTTCTTATCGATATCAAAAGATACTTCGATTTGTGGTACGCCGCGTGGTGCTGGCGGGATATCAGTCAATTGGAAACGACCTAATGTTTTGTTATCTGCTGCCATTGGGCGTTCACCTTGCAGCACGTGGATATCTACAGCTGTTTGATTGTCAGCAGCCGTTGAGAACACTTGAGACTTACTTGTTGGAATTGTTGTATTACGTTCAATCAGCTTTGTGAATACGCCGCCCATTGTTTCAATCCCTAAAGAAAGTGGTGTCACGTCAAGAAGTACAACGTCCTTCACATCTCCTGTGATCACTCCACCTTGGATTGCAGCACCAAGTGCAACTACTTCATCAGGGTTTACGCCTTTATGAGGCTCTTTCCCTGTTTCTTTTTTGATGGCTTCTTGAACTGCAGGAATACGAGTTGATCCACCAACAAGGATAACTTTATCAATCTCGCTAGCAGATAAATCAGCATCCTTTAGCGCTTGACGTACAGGTGTCATTGTACGCTCAACAAGGTCAGAAGAAAGCTCTTCGAATTTAGCACGAGTTAACGTTAACTCAAGGTGAAGAGGACCTGCTTCTCCAGCTGTGATAAATGGCAGTGAAATTTGTGTAGATGATACACCTGAAAGATCTTTTTTCGCTTTTTCAGCAGCATCTTTTAAACGCTGAAGCGCCATTTTATCTTTAGAAAGGTCAATACCATTTTCTTTTTTGAATTCAGCCACTAGATGGTCAATAATGACTTGGTCAAAATCGTCTCCACCTAGACGGTTGTCTCCAGCAGTTGAACGTACTTCAAAGACGCCGTCTCCAAGCTCAAGGATTGAAACGTCAAATGTACCGCCGCCAAGGTCGTATACAAGAATCGTTTGATCTTCTTCTGTTTTATCTAAACCATAAGCAAGTGCAGCTGCTGTTGGTTCGTTGATGATACGTTCTACTTCAAGACCAGCAATTTTACCAGCATCTTTTGTTGCTTGGCGTTCTGCATCGTTGAAATAAGCAGGAACTGTGATCACTGCTTTTGTTACTTCTTCGCCAAGATAGCCTTCAGCGTAAGATTTAAGATGTTGAAGAATGATTGCCGAGATTTCCTGCGGTGTGTAGTTCTTGCCTTCAACTTCTACTTTATAATCTGTACCCATATGTCTTTTGACAGACATGATGGTGTTCGGGTTTGTAATTGATTGACGTTTAGCCACTTCACCTACTTGACGCTCTCCGTTTTTAAAAGCGACAACAGATGGTGTTGTACGTGCTCCTTCAGCGTTTGCAATAACTTTTGGCTCGCCGCCTTCAAGTACTGCAACACATGAGTTTGTTGTTCCTAAGTCAATCCCAATGATTTTACTCATATTCGATGACCTCCCATTATGTAGTTATTGATTTACTTTTACCATAGATGGACGAATGACTCGATCTTTGAGTTTATAGCCCTTCTGTAATTCTTCTACAACAATATTTGAATCGTAGTTTTCATCTTCAACTTGCATGACGGCTTGATGAAGATTTGGATCGAACTCTTTGCCGACAGCTTCAATTGGTTCAACGCCCTCATTTTTCAACGCATCTACCAGCTGGCGGTAAACCATTTGCATTCCTTCTAACAAACTTTTCGTCTGCTCATTGTCTGGATCGATTCCAAGCGCTCTTTCAAAGTTGTCAAGAGCTGGGAGAAGATCGCTGACAACATGTTGAGAACGATATTTTTGAACGGTCTCCACTTCAGTTCGAGCACGGCGTTTATAGTTTTCAAAATCTGCTTGAACACGCAGAATTTTGTTTTCTTTTTGATCTAGAAGCTGCTGCAATTCATCAATTTTCTCTTGGAAGGCAGACTGTTCATCATGCTTTGCTTCCTCAGTATCTGCTTGAACTGCTTCTTCTTGTGCTTCAACCTCTGCTTCTTGTTCAGGTGTCTGTTTTTCTTCTGACATTGTGTTCACCTCCCTCAAAAGATTCAAGAATTCAAAGGGGATGTGCCCCCCCACCTTTCATTACCCTACTCATCATACAAATTAGAAAGTGCGTTTGACAAGTCTTTTGATACATGATGCAAAAGACTGACGACTCGCCCATAATCCATGCGGGTTGGACCAATGACGGCAATGGAGCCAAGAGATTTTTGATCAATCGAATAGGTCGCTGTGATTAAGCTGCAATTTTCCATTGCTTCCAAATTGTTTTCTGAGCCGATTTTAATGGTGATTCCTTGCTGATTTGGATGAAACAGCTGCATAACATCATTCTTTTGCTCAATAAGCATCATAAGTGCTCGAATACGGTCGATGTCATGAAACTCAGGCTGATTCAACATATTAATCTTCCCGCCAAAGAAAAGTTTTGATTCATTTTGTGTTGATGTAAATGTGCTGCCAAGCGCATCTAAAATATGATCATAATCTTTTAAATTCGTACGAAGCAGCATGACGACTTCTTTATACATCCTGTCCTTCAGCTGATCCATTGGGACCCCAACTAGGCGACTGTTTAGAATATTCATCAGCTTCTCCATATCGGAGACATCAAGATGCTCAGAGAAGGTAATGGTCTTGTTTTCAACATGTCCGCTGTCTGTAATCATGATCGCCACTGCTTTGTTTGACTGGACGGGGACAAGCTGAATCTGCTTTAATCGATTTTCACTTAGCTTCGGGCCAAGTACAATCGATGTATAGTTTGTGAGATCTGATAAAATTTCCGCCGATTTTTGAACTGTTTTTTCCAGCTCAAAAATTTTCTCCTGAAAAGCTGACTGGATGAGCACAAGCTCTTTAGACGACAGTTTTCGTGGAGAGAGCAAATGATCTACATAATAACGATATCCTTTTTCGGAAGGAATTCTTCCTGATGAAGAATGGGTTTTTTCAATAAAACCAAGTTCCTCCAAATCAGCCATTTCATTTCTAATCGTCGCAGAGCTGAATGTAATGTCTTCTTTTTTAGAAAGAGTTCTCGACCCAACTGGCTGCGCCGAACGAATAAAGTCATTAATGATGACTTGCAGAATCAAAAGCTGACGATTTGTTAACATCATCATCACCCCTGTTAGCACTCTCTTTCAACGAGTGCTAATTGTATAAACAAAATTACCAAACTCAAATTAAAATGTCAATTATAACTCACCAAGAAACGCTTGAAATACTTCATTTCCTAGCAATTTCCCTTTTCGTGTTAAACGAATCCCGATGTCATCTTGTACAATGAGACCTTTTTCTTCTAATTCTTCAAGAATGGTGGAAAAGAGCGTTTCTGGTGCAGCTCCATATTTTGCTTGGAAGTGATTGCTTTTAATGCCTTCGATTTTCCGAAGACCTAAAAACATTTCTTCTTCAATCTGCTCTGCCTTGGTGACCTCATGTGTTTCCTTATATGGGAAGCCTGTTTGTTCAATCAGCTCCAAATAGTGTTTCACTGGTCCAGCGTTCACATTTCGGATGCCATCTACATAGCCATGCGCCCCTGCACCAAAGCCGAAATAATCCTCATTGCTCCAATATGTGAGGTTGTGCTGACTTTCAAAACCAGGTTTGGCGTAATTGCTAATTTCATATTGTTTGAGTCCGTGGCGCTCCATTTCATCCATGACAAGCTCATACATTTCAGCCTCACGCTCTTGGGGTGGTAAATGCAGTTTCCCTTTTTGCATCAAGTTGTAAAAAACCGTCTTAGGCTCCACAATGAGTGAATAGACAGAGTAATGCTCTGCACCTAATGAAAAAGCGGTCTCCAGTGAATTCATCACATGATGCTTTTCTTGATGAGGCAAACCAAACATGAGATCAAGACTAATGTTATCAAACCCAACCGCTCTTGCTCGTTCGAAAGATGTTAGGACATCTTCCTTTTGATGAACCCGTCCGATTTTTTTGAGCAAGTCATCTTCAAATGTTTGTACGCCAAAGCTTAGCCGATTCACGCCAACTGATTTGAGGACATGCAGTTTCTCAAGCGATAGTTCGTCTGGGTTGGCTTCTACTGCAAATTCGATCAAGTCTTTTGACGGCTTTAATACGCGATGAATGCTGTCCATGAGCTGATCTAACTGACTGACTGTCAGTGATGTCGGGGTTCCTCCGCCAATAAAGATCGTTTTTAGCTCTTGCTCGCCCTTTTGCTCGATCGTGTGCTGCATCTCTTTTTCAAGTGCGGCTAAGTATTCATCTACTGGCTGCGTTTTGATGAAAAATTTATTGAAATCACAATAGTGACATATGTGCTCACAAAATGGAATATGAATGTATGCTGCTTTCATTTAATGACACCTTCTTTACAGGTAAAGAGCCGCAGTTTTTCGCTGCGGCACCTTTGTTTGTTTTCGACTATAAACGTCAAGGCGAACCTTGTAAAGCAGGTTGCCTTGAGGATCTTATTTTTTCGGTGTGCTGTCATCCATTTTCAGCACAGCCATAAATGCTTCTTGCGGGACTTCAACCGAGCCCACTTGCTTCATGCGCTTTTTCCCTTCTTTTTGCTTCTCAAGAAGCTTTCTTTTCCGGGAAATGTCTCCACCATAACATTTGGCAAGTACGTTTTTACGCATCGCTTTAATGGTAGAACGAGCCACGATTTTTTGACCGATTGCCGCCTGAACTGGTACTTCAAAGTGCTGGCGTGGGATAAGTTCTTTGAGCTTTTCTACAATGATCTTCCCTCGTTCATAAGCATAATCGCGGTGAACAATAAAGGAAAGGGCATCGATTTTTTCTCCATTAAGCATGATATCCATTTTGACAAGAGTGGATGGACGATAGCCGATCAACTCGTAATCAAAGGACGCATAGCCTTTTGTATTGGACTTTAGCTGATCAAAGAACTCGTAAACGATCTCTGCCAAAGGAATTTCGTAAACAATACTGACGCGGTTGGCATCAAGATATTGCATATCAATGAAATTGCCGCGTTTTCCTTGGCAAAGCTCCATGACAGAGCCGACATAATCATTCGGCACCATCATTGTTGCCTTCACGTATGGTTCTTCAATTCGCTCAATCTTTTGCGGATCAGGCAGATTGGACGGGTTATCTACAACGATTTTTTCTCCGTCTGTCATATATACATCGTAAATAACACTTGGCGCTGTCGTAATGAGGTCAATTTTAAATTCACGTTCAATCCGTTCTTGGATGATTTCCATATGAAGCATTCCAAGAAAGCCGCAGCGGAAACCGAAGCCAAGTGCTTGGGATGTCTCTGCCTCATATTGAAGTGAAGAATCATTTAATTCAAGCTTTTCTAACGCTTCACGTAAGTCGTTATATTTCGCTGTGTCAATTGGATAAAGTCCGCAGTACACCATTGGGTTCAGCTTTCTGTATCCTGGCAGTGCTTCTTTCGCAGGTTTCTCCGCACTAGTGATCGTATCCCCTACACGTGTATCCCCAACATTTTTGATGGCAGCTGTTAAGTAGCCAACATCTCCAACGGTGAGTTCGTCTGTTGGCATTGCTTTCGGTGTGAAAACGCCGACTTCAAGCACTTCAAATTCTTTGCCTGTCGCCATCATTTTGATTTTCTGACCGGGTCTTACGGTACCTTCGACAATCCGTATGTATGCAATGACGCCTCGATACGCATCGTAAAGGGAATCAAAAATAAGGGCTTGAAGAGGTGCTTCTGGATCTCCAGCTGGTGCCGGCACTTTTTCTACGATTTGTTCTAAAATATCCTCGATCCCAATGCCTGCCTTCGCAGATGTCAAAACAGCTTCAGATGCATCCAATCCGATGACATCTTCAATTTCTTCTCTTACACGCTCAGGCTCTGCACTTGGCAGATCGATTTTATTAATAATCGGAAGAATTTCTAAGTTGTTATCAAGAGCTAAATAAACGTTTGCAAGTGTCTGTGCTTCAATTCCTTGCGCTGCATCTACAACGAGAATCGCGCCTTCACAGGCAGCCAGGCTTCGGGATACCTCATAGGTGAAGTCGACATGCCCTGGTGTATCAATCAGGTGCATAATATATTCTTCTCCATCCTTCGCCTTATATTTCAGCTGGACAGAGTTTAATTTAATCGTAATGCCGCGTTCACGCTCTAAGTCCATGGAATCAAGTAATTGTTCTTTCATTTCTCGTTGAGTAATCGCCGCTGTTTTTTCCAAAATACGGTCCGCCAATGTGGATTTGCCATGGTCAATATGGGCGATAATGGAGAAATTTCGAATTCTTGATTGCCGTTCTAATCGTTTTTCTTTATCTGTCACAATCTATCACTCCTACTATAAAACGCGGGTTGCGCTAGGTTAGATTATATCAATAGGGCTGTAAAGATTCAATCGAAATCAAGAAAAGCCGCTCATCGATTAGCGGCTTTCATCAAAAGGGGAATATTTCATTAAAAATGGCGTAATGAAATCAATGGTCGTGCCAAATTTAATGTTTATTTTCCATTTACCCAATCATACAGAGAACGGGCTGCATGTGTCATGCCATCAGATAGAGCTTTTCCGGCCTTTGAGAAGGCATTAAAGCTTTCCATTTCTTCAAGCTGCTTTTGTTTTTCTGCTAGATCCTTTTCTGTGACGGCTGTCCCTAAGATAGAAGCTTCTCTTTCTTGGTCGTCATTCACTTGAATGGAGAAGGCCCCTTTCAATTGTGGATCATGGTAGCCCTTCATTTGCAGCATGCCATTATTCGCTTGCTGCATTCCTAAAAAGACACCAAACAGCAAGACCAATCCTAATATAATGGTTTTTCCGATAAATGAGCCCATGCCCGTCACCACCTTAAGAGCGTTTTTTCTCATCCTTTGCTTTGCCATTTACTTTTTCTGCGTCCCAGAAAATTTCACTGAACACATCAGCCGCCGCATTGGATGCATTTTTTAATTCTTCCATATTATTATCCACACCGCCAAATTCTAAAAGAAGGGCTTTGTCAGATAAATCTTGATTATAGATTCCATTATCGCCAATTTCTCCTTTAGCAAACACTCCGATGCTTAGTCCTTTATATTTTTTCTCCATCAAATGGTGAAATTCTGTCGCAAGCTTTAAATTCTTCTCATAGCTTTGATTCTTTTTCCCGATCACAAATGCAATTCTCGCATATTTTTTCCCTTTGATCTCCACAGTGGTATCTTTCTTTCTTCTTGAATCACGGTGAATATCAATTAAATATTCGAGGTCATCATTTTTAGCGAGCGCTTCTTTTACGACCAATCTCGATTCATTATACGATTGCGGATACTTTAATCCTTTTTGCAGCAGCCTTTTTTCAATTTCTGTTTTGTCTACTATATTGCCAATTCCTTGTTGATCAAGCGCCTTCCCAAACATTTCCCCGACAAGTGTTACGTTTACTTTTGAGTGCCGTGCATTGTTTGGGTTGGTTTCCCCTTTTAAAAATGGCAAATATGATTCCGTATTATGTGTGTGATAAATGTACACGGCTTTTCGTTTTCCTGTAGAACGGTCCGGCTCTTGCTTTTTCGGCTCATCCTCATCGAGCTTGTCCAGCTCAGCTAAATTGGCTTCTTTCTCATCTTTGATGACTTCACTTGGTGGTGGTGATTCCATTGGCATGTTGGTATAGTCTGTTCCTTCACCCGCTAAGATGATTTTTGTATCAAAATGTTCAAAGCCTGGCAGCTCTCTTCCCAGAAAACTGCGCGGGTCTTCTAAATTGATACTTGTTGCAAGCTTGAGTGACAGCCCAGAGAAATTGAACCCTTTTTGATCTTCTGGGACCGCTGAGGCGAAATATTGGTTTTCCATCCCCATTAGTGTGGCAAAGAACGCTCCTGACAGCTCATCAGCCACCCCATACAACGATGCTTGAGGTCTAAGCTCAGGTTTTAAGGACGTCAAAGCCCCTGACATGACAAATACAACCACAAGAGAGGCAATAAACAAGAAAATACTTTTCACTACTTTTGTTCCATTAATCGCAACGACCAACTGTCGAGGACGGCGGGGTCTTTTTTTCATGATTTACTCCCTCCAGCACGCTTTCTAGTAATTACACTATGAGCGAGCTAGAGGAAGTAGAACCGATTAGTGATTATAAGAACCCATGTTATCTTGAGAGATTTTTTCATGAAGCGCTGTGTTTAATCCATTGGCGAGTACGTTCGCCATGTCGTCAATGAATGTATCCACTTCCTTAGGCGTTACCATTAAGTTTTGCCCTAGCGGCGCAAGCACTTCATGGATCAGCTGTCTTTTTTCTTCTTCGGGAAGCGTTCCTACTATTCCTAGAAATGATTGACGTGTTTCTTCATCTGGTAAGTCTTCTTCGTTTAGCACTTTTTTCTTCCCAAATGTCAGACCAGCTGGCACAAGAGAGCGGGAGGGACTATCATCTTTCAGTTCTCTACCAAAATGCTTTAAGACATAATCAATCGTGTCACTTGCGATCGTTACTGCATCAACAACTGTCGGAACACCAATCGCAATCACTGGAATACCTAAGGTTTCTCTGCTTAATTCCTTGCGCTTATTCCCTACACCCGATCCTGGATGGATGCCTGTATCAGACATTTGAATCGTTGTATTCACCCGTTCCACCGCACGAGCGGCAAGTGCATCGATGGCAATCACAAAATCAGGTTTGGATCGTTCTATCACACCTTGTATAATGTCACTTGTTTCAATACCAGTCAGTCCCATCACACCAGGTGATAAAGAAGACACTGGGCGATATCCTTCCTGTACATTTTCCGGCTGCAATTCAAATAGATGACGGGTCACAAGCAGGTTTTCAACTGTGAGCGGCCCTAAGGCATCTGGCGTGACATTCCAGTTTCCTAGACCCACCACAAGACAGCTGGCATCTGCCTGAATTCCTCGGTCTTTTAAAAATTGAGCAAAATGATGGGCGAAGACTTCGACTACTTTTTCTTGCATCTCAGAATCCTTCTCCCGAATTCCTTGCGCCTCAAGCGTCAAGTATGTACCTGCCTTTTTCCCGGTCAGCTCTTCTCCTTCTTTCGTAATATCCACAGTGCGTATGCGGATACCATGCTCTTCCTTTTCCTTCTCGACAATTCCTTGAATCCCATCCTTTTTGACGACATTCGGATCGTTCTCTTGTTCTAGTATCTCTTTTGTTTCAACGGCCAAATCTGTACGGATTTGATAAGCACTTAAATCAAGTTTCTGTTTCTTCATGAAAAGGCTCCTTCCACCAAGTAATTAACAGTAGTCTTTCCATCTCTCTAAAGAAACATTCGAGCGCTTCATCAATGAAAAATACTTTACATTTATATTGCATTCTAAAGGTGTGTTTGATAGAATACAATTTGTTCTATTGTGAAGATTTAACCTTAAGACAATTGTGTTTAGGTTGTATCTTAGGAGGTGAAACACATGCCAAATATTAAATCAGCGATCAAACGTACAAAAACGAATAACGAACGCCGTGCACACAACGCAACCATTAAGTCTGCGATGCGTACTGCGATTAAACAAGTTGAAGTTTCTGTAGCTAACAACGATGCTGAGCAAGCAAAAGCTGCTCTTTCTTCTGCTGCAAAACGCATTGACAAAGCCGTTAAAACTGGTCTTGTACACAAAAACGCAGCTGCGCGTTACAAATCAAGACTTGCTAAACAAGTAAACGGACTTTCTGCATAATGTTGCAACGCCTCAGTGATGAGGCACCTGTTTAACTGTACGTCCGTCCTGACCGGCTAAGCCATAAGGACAGACTGGCAATTATACATCTAAACAAAAACGACCCTCTTTCTAGAAGGTCGTTTTTTTATGTTCATGCTCCTAATAACCGAAGCAGGAACAATTCTAATAATAGCTGCTTGTCCTTTTTACCCGTTTTCATTTCATAATCGATGGTTGAGAGCTCTTTGATGATCTGCTTTAGCTCTTCTTCTGAAAACAGTCTTGCCTGGTCCATGGCGAGTTTGACGCGGAATGGGTGGACCTTCAAATTTGAAGCAATTTGTTTTTGCCCATACCCCTGCTGGGCGAAGTATTTTGTCTGCAAAATCAATCGAAATTGATTTGAAATGAGTGCCAAAATTTTAATAGGCTCCTCATTTTGCTTTAGGAGGTCATAAAACATTTGCATCGCCTCAGAGCGGCGTCTGTTGACAATTTGGTTAATGAGTTCAAAAATATTCTGCTCCAAGCTTCGTGCAACGAGCTGATTGACATCAGCCAGCTCAATTTCCTCTTTCTGTCCTATATATGTACTTAGCTTTCGGACCTCTTGAAAAAGAGAGGACAGACTCCCGCCACATAACATCACAAGCTGTTCTGCCGCTTCGGCCGAGATTGTTTTTCCTTCTGTTTTAACCAGTGTGATGGTAAAATCAGTTGTTTCTTTAGGATTTAACTCTTTCGCCTCGACCACAGCGGCTTTCTTTTTTAGCAATTTGGTGATTTTCTTACGTTCATCCAGTTTTTCATATGGCGCCAATAACACAAGAATCGTATAGGGCGCTGGCTTTTCTAAATAGGATTCTAACACGGAAAGCTGATGCTCTATCTTCTCTTTTTTCTTTTCGGCTGTGAGAAAATAAGGATTCTTGATCACAACGAGACGTCGTTCTCCCATAAACGGAAAGGTTTCTGCGTCTGTCACAGCCTGCTCAAGCGGCACCTCTTCCATATCGAAGACGGAGTAATTAAAATCTTTTGTCTCCTCGTCAACCACAGCTTGTCTCAGTTTAGCAGCTGTCTCTTGCAGCAAATACGTTTCTTTTCCATATAAGCAATAAACGGGATGAATATCCCCTTTTTTCAAATTATTCCATATATCAAAGACCATAAGTTGAATCCCTCTCTTTCACTTCCTCCTCTATCCTAAAGTGTGTTGGGACATTAGTAAAGAGGAAGCTGAAAGTGCCGCCTCCTCATTTATAGTAAACATCCAACGCAAGCTCCCGGGTCAGCCCGCTGTCAGACGATATTCATAAAATGATCAAGAAAGTGGAAAACGGTTACTTTACCTTCTAGCAATTCCAATTGAGTTCAAGTATACTAAAATTAGCCAGGAGGGATGAAAATGAATGAATTTGAAAAAAATGTTCAAAGCAAGCGGAATGATGTGACCGACTCAGCTGTTGGTTTTATCGTCACATTCGGATTTTTCGCCTCAATGTTTATTTTGGCAACAATCATACACCTCGTTGGATCTTAAACTCCATGACTGTTAAATGACTGCCATTATGGCAGTTTTTTATTAATTTTGTAAGATATCATATGGAGAGTGCGAGTAAAACGTTCCATTCTGCTCAATAAATTCATAAGTCACACTTCCATCCATATCTGTACGGTACATCCTCACCTGATGATCATTCAATTTTTTCAATACTTCTTGATGGGGATGCTGATAACGATTTCTTTCACCTGCGGAAATCATAGCATATGACGGCATCAGATGTTGAAGCCATTCTTCACTTGTTGATCCCTTGCTCCCGTGATGTCCAACCTTAAGAACATCCGCGCGCAAATAAGGATAAGCTTTTATGATGTCTCGTTCACCTTCTTGTTCAAGGTCTCCCGTCAACATAAAGCGCTTCCCGCCAAGAGTAAACGTAAGAACGAGTGAATCATTATTCTTCGTTGTCACTTTACCTTGAGCCGGATGAAGAACCTCCAATTCTTGACCTCCAATTTCCAGCTTATCCCCTCTCTCTAATTCATCAACAGGGACCCCTTTACCAGCTGCTTCTTTTAGTATTTGTGCATCTTCTGGACTTCGGGCAAAGCCTTTTGGCACAGCCAGCCGTTTCACTTTGTTTCTTTGTATTAAGCGGACTGCTTCTCCCATGTGGTCTTGATCCGCATGGGTGAGGATGAGGATATCGAGTTTCGCTATTCCTTTAGAATGCAGAAAAGGAATGAGCGTTTGATCACCGATCGTAGATACTTTTCGTCTTTTTTTCCACGGTTCATCTTTAAAAGAAAGTTTGCCTCCCGTATCCACTAATAAATGCCCCTTTCGATGAGGCAGCTGAATAAACAAACTATCCCCCTGTCCTACATCCAGCATCGTAACCTCACCTTTATGAAGAAAATTCGGAGTAAGATAGTGTACGCTCAGCACACCAATGAGAAAAAGAGTGGGCACAATATAAGATTTCACAGAAGTTTTGGTCTCCAGCACAAATAGCAGAAAGATAATAGATCCCACTTCAAGAAGAATATGCCACCAAGTAGATTTCATAAAGATCAGGTTGAACCCATCATAATCAGCCATATATGCTGATAAATGATGGCTAAGCTGGATCACTGAATCAAGTAGCTGAAACAATTTTTGGCCAAGTGGAAGGTACACAATAGACAAAAGAAAAAAGAATAAAGACAGTGGCATGACAGCCGTTGTATAAAAAGGCACAAAGATCATATTCAAAGGAATGCTCAGCAAAGAAAATTGCTGAAAGTGATATAAAAGAACAGGGAGCGAGGCAAGCTGTGCAACAAAAGAAATGAGAAATAACTGCATCACCGCACTTTTCGCTTTTGATAAGATCCTAGCAGACAACAAAATAAAAAACGTCACCACGTATGAAAGCTGAAAACCAATATCAAATAAATAAAGTGGATGAATGGCCAATAACAGCAAAAACGTCACACTTAACACCACTGTAGAAGGCTGGTTCATTTCTTTTGGCAGACTTATGATCATTAAATATATCCCTGCCATAAGACAAGCTCTTAAAACGGATGGCGCAGCACCTGTTAAACATGCATAAATCGGAAGAAAACAGAGTAAAACAATACGTGCTGTCTCTCTTGTTACCCCAGCACGAATCAGACACCAAAATATACAAGCTAAAAGAGTCTGAACATGCAGTCCTGAAATTGCTAGTAAATGAATCAGGCCCAGCATTTGAAAATTTCTTAACGTGTCAGGGTCAATCCACTCACGATCTCCAAATATGAGAGCCTGTACAATCCCAACAGAGTGGTTTGGAACATGTTCTTCTAAAAATTTCAGCCCTTTTTGCCTCATGGTTGCAAGAAAATATGAAGGGCTATCTTTTTTTGAGCAGCTTTTCATAGACTGCAGCAGGAAAATAGCATGTATGCCTTTTGTTTTAAGAAATTGATCGTATTGAAACCCGTTAGGTATGGTTGCTCGTTTAGGTAAACGGACATCACCAGTCATGTGGCAGCTCATACCTGGTTCCACACCTTTCAGCAATTCCTTTTCATACTCCGTTTGAATCGTATAAAAAGCCGCTAATCGATCACTCCCTGCTGAAACAGTCGCTGAAAAACGATTGCCATCTATATTCGGAATACTTTCAATCACAACTAAATCAGACAGAGATTTTTCTTCAATGGCATGGCCTGATTCAAATGACTGATGAACCATAAACATGAGTGTATAGACAGTTCCGCATAAACTAACCATGAGAAATAGCTGGGGTGTTTTTTTCAGTAGGCTGAGAAGGAAAAAAAAGAGAAGAAAGAGAAGGAAATACATATGAAGATCAAATGCGGCCAGGGCAATTCCGACAGCTGCTGAAATCGCCCCAAACGGCAAATAGTTAAACATAGGAAGTAAATAATTGGTTCGCCTTTTCATGCATGTCTCTAATTTCTTTTTCGCTAAGTCCTGATTCACTTAGCTTACCGATTAAATCTGCAACAAAGGCTAATTTCTCTTGATTTTTTAGGTCAATGATCATTTCATCTAGTTCAACCTGTTCTGTTTGAACTCCAGCCTGCTCAAATAAATCGATCGCGTATGGATGATTTTTATAATCCTTCGCATAATACACTGTTCGAATGCCTGCTTGAATAATCGCTTTACAGCACTGTAAACAAGGAAAATGCGTGACATATATTTCAGCATCAGCTGTTGGTGCGCCAAACTTGGCACATTGTAAAATGGCATTCATCTCTGCGTGGATTGTGCGTACACAGTGATGATCAATGACATAGCATCCTACATCTGCACAATGGACATCACCAGCAATTGAACCATTGTATCCTCCTGCGATAATGCGCTTGTCCCTGACGATGGTTGCCCCAACAGCTAACCGCTCACAGGTACTTCGTAAAGCAAGCAAATGGCTTTGAGCCATAAAATATTGATTCCATGAAATTCTTTCCACGAGCTGATCCCTCCAGAATGATGGTTGGTATTAAGTGTACATGCCTTTCTTCTATACCGTCAATTTTACTTGACGGTTAATTGACTTTTCAGCCGTTCAACTGTCTTATCCCCAAACCCCGGAATGTTCCGCAAGTCTTCAATCTGTTGAAATTCTCCATGTTCTTCTCTATAAGCAATGATGGCTTCCGCTTTGGCTGGCCCTATTCCGTTGATTGTCTGCAATTCCGTTGCATCGGCTTGATTGACATTGACACCTTGACTCTTTTCATTCCTTGATGAAGTGTCAGTTGTGGCTGTTTGCGTCTGCCTATCCGCTTCTCCCTGCTTTCGAACATATATCATCATACTATCCTCTAATTTTGCTGCTTGATTGATTTCAAACGTATCCGCTTTACTAGTAAAGCCTCCTGCTCTTTTAATCGCTTCCTCAACCCGTGCATCAGATTGAAACACATAAACACCTGGCTTCCTTACTGCTCCTTTGACTTCTACAACAATTGATGATGGTTCATTTCCTTCGTTCTCTTGTTTTTCTAATGTGACTTGCGTTTCTTTATTTTCCTTCAATACGCTTGGCTCGGTGCTGCTTTGCCCTATTCCTACTAAAAAGAAGAGGATGATGGTGACCATGATCATGAGCCCTGCAATGATATAAAGACTGTATTTTTTCAATGGAATGAGTCGCTTCACTTGCTCACGCTTCTTTCAATCATATTTTTC
Organism: Bacillus pumilus; assembly: GCF_002744245.1. Taxonomy (GTDB): domain Bacteria; phylum Bacillota; class Bacilli; order Bacillales; family Bacillaceae; genus Bacillus; species Bacillus pumilus_M. The sequence continues at coordinate 41,930 of NZ_NKHG01000083.1, forward strand.
CATAGCTCAACATACTGTTTAGAAGATAACAGATCCTATGCGTCTAAGGAGGGAGAACGTTTGAATATAGGTTTAATCGGTACAGGAAACATGGGTACCATACTTACTGAGGCATTTATTGAATCGAAGGCAGTCAATCCCTCATCCATCACCATCACAAACCGGACCATTGAAAAAGCGTTCAATATAAAAAAGAACCATCCAGAGCTTGAAGTAACCAAACAGCTTTCAGGGGCTGTGACAGATAAAGATTTCATCTTTGTTTGTGTCAAACCACTTGATATTTATCCTCTGTTAAAAAAGCTGAGTCCTCTTTTAACAGAGCAGCAAACCATTGTCATTATCACAAGTCCGGTTCATCCTGAACAGCTTCAGGATATCGTTCCTTGTCAAACAGCTAGACTGATCCCAAGCATCACAAACCGCGCTTTATCAGGCGCATCACTTTTAACTTTCGGTTCATCCTGCAATGTCGCGACCAAAACAGCGTTAAGACAGTTAGCTTCCCGTATTTCAACACCGATTGAAATCCATCATTCGATTACAAGAGCTGCCTCGGATATCGTCAGCTGCGGACCCGCTTTTATAAGCTTTCTCGTTCAGAAAATGATTGAAGCCGCCGTCGAGGAAACTGATATTTCAAAAGAAGAAGCCACCACCTTATCAGAAGATATGCTTGTAGGACTTGGCCGTTTAATTGAAAAAAGAGTCTATACCCTTCCCACACTGCAAGACAAAGTGTGTGTAAAAGGCGGCGTCACTGGTGAGGGAATTAAAGCTCTTGAAGAAGGTGTTCAAGATATGTTTCACCGCCTCTTTCAGAACACCCATGAAAAGTTCGATGAAGATCTTGAAGCGGTAGCGCATCAATACCCGCCAAGTGTGTTTACTGATGATCGCAGAAATTAATCATCTTTGCAACAAGCAAAAAAAAGGTTTTAAAAAACCATCGTTCCATTAAACGATGGTTTTTGGTTTCTTGGCTGAGATAAAATATCTTTCGGCGAATTCATGAGGTGCTTCATTTGTAAAATCAGCGGTCACTTCAATCTTTTCGAAGCCAACAGACTCTAGGAACGCTGCATATGTCTCAAATGTGAATGTACGCTGTTCATGTGTCTCATTATAACGTTGATACACGTCTCCGTCCTTTACAAAAAAGCTTAAATCATGGATAACCGAATATAGGTCATCCCCTTGATCACTCTGCCAAATATAGCTGATCTCTTCATCTTGATCTGCATAAGTAGAACCTGGGAATACCTTTTCCATTTTATAAGGGGTATGAACATCAAAAAGTAATACTCCATCTGCCTCTAAAAACTGAAACATGTTTTTAAAGGTTTTTTTGACGTCATTTTCGTTTTTTAAGTAATTCAGGGAATCACAGCAAATAACCGCTGCTTGAAACGCTTGATCAAAGCCGGTAAGCTCTCTCATATCTTGATGTAAAAATTGAATCGACTGCTTGTGAGCTTGTGCTTTTTGCTGCGCGAAGGCCAGCATCTCTTCACTTAGATCAATTCCTGTCACCACGTGGCCATTTTGGGCTAGCCGAAGAGAAATTTCTCCAGTTCCACAGCCTACATCGATGATTTTTGCATTCGGCCCAATATACTGCTGTATCCACTGAACCCATTCATCATAAGGTGCATGTGTCATGAGTTCATCATACACACCTGCAAACCCTTGATAAATCATGAGTTAATGCCAAGCGAAAGTGCTTCTCTCGGCGCATCTCCCCATAGCTTTTCTAAGTTGTAGTATCCTCTTTCTTCTTTGTGGAACACATGAGCAATGACATCTCCTAGATCAATCAATACCCATCTTGCCTCGTCAAAGCCTTCCATCTTTTTCACTTCGACTCCACTTTCTTCTGCAAGATGTTTTACTTCTCTTGCAATGGCCTGCACTTGCTTGTCAGAGTTTCCATGACAAATAAGAAAGTAATCTGCTACAAGTGAGATTCCTTGCATATTAAGGGCAATAATCTCCTCAGCCCGCTTGTCATCACACGCTCCTGCTGCGATGGTTAAAATTGATGATGCATCCATTCCATCATTCCTCCTTAGTTGTTCTTATGCACTAGCGAGTTGTAAGTAGCAAGTGTATCTGGAAAGACCGGCTGATTCTTTTTCATTAAAAAGTTCACTGTATTTTTTAACGATTGAATCAATGCACTGTTCAAATCATTTTCTGCTAACTCCCGCACTTCTTCTACACCAGGAAAATGGCGCCCTGGCTCAATATAGTCAGCGACATAAATGACTTTCTCAAGCAATGTCATGTCTGGTCTGCCAGACGTATGAAACTCAATCGCTGTTAAAATCTCTTTGTCGTCTATTCCTGCTTCTTTATTAACCAAATATGCACCGACCGGGGCATGCCAAAGCTCAGGTGAATAATCAAGCAGTAAAGGGTTCATCTGTTCTTGTTGGATGATGCCCTTCATTTCTTCCTTTGGTCTAAATTTAGCATAATCATGAAAAATAGCGGCAATCTCTGCTTTTTTCACATCTGCGCCGAACCGTTCCGCTAATGAAATGGCTGTATCCATGACCCCAAGTGTATGTGTATATCTATGCTCTGTTAACTGCTCTTTGACACAGTTCAATGCTTCCTCACGATTCATATAAATGATGCTCCTTTATATAACACTCAACAGCTTTCGGAATCAAATAATCAACAGGCTCCCCCTGCTCTATTCGCTGCCTTATCAATGTCGATGATACATCAAAAGCTGGAACATCTGCAAATAAAAGAGGATACGTCGTGCGCCCTTCATAACCAGGTCTTTTCATCCCAATAAAGGTGATCATCTGAAGCAAATCACGAATTCGGTGCCATTTTGGCAAATAATCAACCATATCCGCTCCAATCATAAAAAAGAACTCATCCTCAGGATGACGCTTCTTTAACAGCTCCACCGTATCTACTGTATAAGATGGACCCTCTCGCTCCATTTCAATGAGCTCCAGCTGAAAATGCGGATTTGACTGAATCGCTCTTTCCACCATTTTCATGCGATGATGACTATCTGCCCGTTTTTGGCCCGCTTTATGAGGCGGCTTGTGATTTGGGATAAACCAAATTTCATCAAGCCCCATCTGAAAGCGCACCTCATTTGCCATAAGCAGATGGCCATTATGCGGGGGGTCAAACGTACCGCCGAACAACCCTATTTTTTTCATATCTCATCCACCTTTACGGCAGCTTAATTTGTTTATTTTCCTTAGATTCTTTATAAAGGACAATCACATTTCCGATCGTTTGAACGAGCTCAGCTTTTGCACCCTTTACAAGTGCTTTAGCGACCTCCGTTTTGTCCTCGTCGCAGTTTTGCAATACGCTGACTTTTATCAGTTCTCTTACTTCAAGCGCCTCGGAAATTTGCTTGACCATATTGTCATTTACCCCGCCTTTTCCAACTTGAAAAATGGGTGATAAATGATGTGCTTGTGCACGTAAAAAACGTTTTTGCTTACCTTTTAACATGGTGTTCCTCCTAATTTCTCTATGACAATTGACTTCATTTTTCTGGCGTCAGGTGTGATGCCTGTCCACAGTTCAAAGGCTCTTGCCGCTTGACCAACAAACATGCCAACACCATCTACTGTTTTCAAACCTAATCCAGCGGCTTCGCTGAGCAGTTTTGTTTCTATTGGATTATACACAATATCACAAACGACCGCTGTTTTTTTTGCGTTTGCTAAAGAAATCGGGGTTTCTTCAACACTCGGGTACATGCCGATTGAGGTTGTATGGATGATGACATCATAATCCCCAAGCTGGTCTTCTGCTTTATTTAATGGGAGTGCACTGGAGTTGATGTTTCCATCAGTACTTTCAATTAACCCCTCTGCTTTTTCAATGGTGCGATTGGTGATATCAAAGCTTTTCGGTGCGTACTCAGCAATCGTCGTATAAATCGCTCTCGCCGCTCCGCCAGCACCGATCATGAGAAATGATAGCTCTGATAACGGCTGATCCAAGGCTTCAAGCAATGAATGAAGAAAGCCCTCTCCATCTGTATTGTACCCAACGAGTTGACCTTCTTCGAGCCGCACAGTATTGACTGCACGCAGGCGTTCAGCTGTCACATCAATTTTGTCAAGGTACTGCATGATCTCCACCTTGTGCGGGACAGTGACATTAAAGCCGCTGATTCCTAAGGCTTTCATGCCGCTAATGGCATCTGCAAGGTCTCTTTCCTCTACTTGAAAGCCATGATAATGCCCATCAATCCCAGCATCCTTTAATGCTGCGTTATGAATATCCGGAGACATTGAATGGCCAACAGGGTTACCAATTAATCCGTATAAAGGTTTCAAGGTCTCTCCCCCTTTGAACTTTTAAATTAACGAACGTCTCATAAACACATGAACGCCTTTTGGTGCATAGACTTTGATTTGCTTTCCTGCATCATTCGCTGTCACCCAGCCTAATCCTGAAAAGACAATGTCCATTTTCGGCTGATCAATAGTAAAGGTGTGCGGAACGAGTGGAGGGAAATCTTCCATTCCCTCTTTCGATGGCGGTGAAAGCAGCTCACCTGCATGCTTTTCATATAAGTCATCTGCATTCTCTAGCTTTGTCCGGTGAATGTTGAGCTCATTTGGCATATAGCAGACAAATGATGTTCTGCCGCCTTTTACATAATCAAAACGAGCAAGCCCCCCAAAATAAAGTGTTTGGGCTTCATTTAACTGAAACGTTCTCGGTTTCAATTCTTTTTTCGGCGTTAAAATTTTCAGGTCATTTTTGCTCACATAGTGTGCCATTTGATGGCGATTGATGATGCCCGGCGTATCGAATAAAGCAGACCCATCATCAAGTGGAATCTCAATTGCATCAAGAGTCGTTCCTGGATATTGGGACGTAGTGATCACATTCTCTTCTCCAGACACCTCTTTGATGATTCGATTGATAAATGTTGATTTTCCAACGTTTGTACAGCCGACAACATAGACATTTCTATCTTCACGATAATGGTCGATCGCTTCCATCACCTCAGGCACGCCTTGGCCTCTGCTTGCACTAATTAAGTAAACATCGATTGGATTTAGTCCGTTTTCTTTTGCTTCCCGCTTCATCCAATGAACAAGGCGATCTTTTTTCACTGATTTCGGTAAAATATCCACTTTGTTACCGACAAGTAAAATCGGGTTACCACCGACAATACGGCTCAGTCCGTTGATCCAGCTTCCGTTAAAGTCAAAAATATCAACGACCTTGACAATGAGAGAATCTGTCTCACCAATGCTGTGTAAAATATTTAAAAAGTCGTCTTCTGTTAAAGAAACATCCTGAATTTCATTGTAGTTTTTTAACCTAAAACAGCGCTGGCAGATCACATCTTCTTTCAATAGAGATGCTGCCGGCGCATATCCTAATTGATCTTTATCTTCGGTCTGAATGGCTACACCGCAGCCAATACAAACAACCTTTTCCATTATTACTCTTCCTCCCACTGAATGTGGCCCTTACGTTTTAAGGCTCCTAAAATTCTGCGTTCAATCTGCCTGTTAAACTTTGTGAAAAATCCGTCCGAGGCAGCCACAGGAACGACCAAAATTGTATGGAAGCCATGCCTGTTCCCGCCCAAAACATCTGTCATGAGTTGGTCCCCAATGACAACCACATCTTCTTTTTTCAATTGCATATCAGCGACAGCCTTATTAAAGGCTCTTCCCATAGGCTTTCTCGCTTTATAAATAAACGGAATGTGAACCGGCTCAGAAAAAAGCTTGACCCTTTTTTCATTATTGTTCGATACAATCGTCACTTGTATCCCGTGATCTTTCATGTCTTGAAACCATTCAATCAAACGAGGTGTCGCACTTGGACGATCCCATTCTACTAGTGTGTTATCTAAGTCGGTAATAATTCCTTTTACATTTCGTTCTTTTAATTTTTGCGGCGAAATGTGGAAAATACTTTTCACATATTCATCCGGCAGAAAATACTTCTTTAGCACAATTTGCACCCTTTCTTCCATTGGTTTTTCAGCGGTTGTGTCGAATCAAATCACAATTTGTCTGTCTATCGAATACAATGAAAAAGTTTTCGACATATGATGAGACCCTTCAACAGGTGTGGATAATTTTACACACATTATCCACCTATATTTCATCACGCTTTCATTCAATTATAAACACTCTACCCACAAGTTATCCACTTAACCATGTGGATAACAGAACGATTGTTCTTGTTTCCCATTCATGGTAGATTAAAGGTACTTCAAAGACATTCGATCAACGATCAACCTATGATGATATGTCTTTTCCTCAAGTTTTATGCCAACTTTTTCAGGGGAGGTGTTTTTCCCATCATATGGGTTTCTAGTATGAAAAAGCTGTCAGATGATTTACTTATAGAATCGTATTATAAAGCACATGAAATGAACTTAAATCGCGACTTCATTGAATTAATTGAGACAGAAATGAAAAGACGTTCGCTCGGGCATATGCTCTCTGTTTCCTCTTAATTCCATATCGCCAGGAACCATGCCTCCCGAGCACTCTCCTTTTTCAACTCAGGTGACTGATATTATATCACTTGAGCTATAGGCTTACTACTATTTTCCGTAAAAAACACCCCTTCTTACAAAAGAAGAGGTGTCTTATTTGCAAGGCTGTTCATTCCAAAACCATAACCCTCCGCCTACTACCAGTATGACGACCAGAAACACAACAAGAAAAGCGTAACCGATTCCTGCTCCTTGAGCTGGATAAGTCGCATACGCAGGGTAAGGATAAGGACATCCCCACATATCAGTTACCTCCTTATAGGTAGATATACTGTTAGACTATGCTAAATGGATGGTCTTGTTTAGGCAGATGGCCAATTTTCAAAAATGTTTGATGACATCACGCTCTTTGATTTCGTTATAAATGATTCTCGCCCCTTTTGGTGTCATATGATTTCCAGAAGGGTCGATTAGACCTGATTGAATGAGCGCATTGTCACTATTTTCACCAGCTTCTAGGATGAAAGCTTTCCAATTGTCGACAAGTGGCACTTGCTGATCCTTAGCCACTTCTCTTGTGATGTCATTGTATGAGTTTTGCCATGCTCTCGCTCCGCCTCTCTCAGCAAAAAAAGACGATTGATATCGGGAGTAATAATATAAGCCCTTTTTGCCTCCTTCGACAACAGGAACACAGGTCATAAGAATCGGGGTAATCCCTTCTTTTCTACTTTCAGAAATGAAGTAGGATAAATTTTCTTTAAACCGTTTTTTGGTCACTCGGGGATGTTTCCCGTCTAGAATCGCCGCATCATTCGTACCAAACATGATGAGGACGTAAGTTGGTTTTTGATTTAAAATATCCTGCTCAAAGCGAAGCTTCGCATCTTCAGTTGTCTGCCCGCCAATTCCTGCATTTTTCACTTGAATTTGGCCACGCTCGACGTTTCTCATGAGATTGACCCATTTTTCAGATGTTGGATAATCTCGAAAATCCCAGTTTGATCCTCTCGTGTTACTGTCGCCAAATGCAATGACGCTTTCTTGTACTGGTTTTGAGCATCCAGCTGCGACACATATCAGGATGAAAAGGAAAACATATTTCTTCACAACATTCACCTCCAAAAGCCCTCTTCATATAGTAAACGACAAGACTTTTGGTTTCAATGAATGACTGTTTTTGACGAATGCTTCCTATTGTAACTGAACAGGTAGATACACTCTGTCATGATGCAGCAGTTCGCTTACTTTCACAAACTCATAGCCTCTATTCTTTAATTCAGGGACCACCTGTTTCAGCGCTTCTACTGTTTGCTTACGATTTCCTCCGCCATCATGTAAAAGAATGATATCACCGCCCTGAATATGATCGATAATACGGCTTGCGATCTTGTATGCACCAGGTCTTGACCAGTCTTTCGGATCTTGCGTAAAGGACCACATGACCACATCATATCCTTGCTTTGATAGAATGCGGAATGACTTCATCGTCAGTCTGCCACCAGGAGGCCGAATTAATAAAGGACCACCTGGCTGGAGGGAAGCGATATGCGCCGCTGATTCTTTTAATTCCTGCTTGATTTCCTTTGATGACAAAAGGTCAAAATATGTATGGTTCATGGTATGATTGCCGAGCTCATTTCCTTCGCTCACAATCCGCTTCGCAATCTCTGGATATGCATGAACCCGGCTCCCTACGACAAAAAAGCTGGCATTCACTTCATGCTCCTTTAGTACATCCAATATTTGATTCGTGTACACTGGATGCGGTCCATCATCGAAGGTTAACGCGATCTTTTTTCGTTCCTCTCTCATATCCCAAAAGGCCCGCCCGGTATTTTCCAGGTCGGCTCTTTTTAATGTTCGTGCCGCTATTTCATTAGGAACAAAAGCGCATAATAACAATACACACACAAAGATATGCAACCCTTTCATCAAACCGCCTCCACAGAACATCATTATGGATTAAAATGCCCATTTTCAGGAGAATTCATGCAGGGTTCATAATCAATCATGTCTGCTCCTCACTCCCTTCTTTTTCACATAAAAAAAGCCGGCCATACAGGCCCGCTTTTGCTTCACGTTTGGTTTCTCTCTTCAACTGTCGAACGTTGCTTAGAATTCATACAGACACTCTCCTTCTTGAATTTGATTTTGAGCCCATAATAGCTTCTGATAATACTGGTTGGACTTCTGGTATTGTTGAGAGGCTTCTAAGGCTGTCGCAATTTCTAGTGAGATATCCTCTATATAAGAGTATAGGCTAAGTTTTTCCAAATAATCAATGGTTTTTTGCAGCTGCTTTTCATTGATCTCCTGAACATATAAAGCATCCAGATAGTCAAACATATGACAGAACAGCTGGTCTTCATGCTTCTTTGCGGCTAATTTCCCATCTTCTAATATGTGCAGCGCATGCGACTGTTCATTTTGTCTAAATAGTAGCTTCGCAAGCGTATATAGCGTATGCGGAAGCGTGGGAAGGTCCTCTTTGCGAGCGAGATCAGCCGATTCAGTTAAATATCGTTCTGCTTCCTCTCTATAGCCAAGCTCTCCATAACATTTCCCTAAATTATAGAGCGCCGAACTGTATATGCGCGGATGATCAATTTGGGATGCGAGCTGTTTCGCTTTTTTCAAGTGAGGCAATGCTCGATCCTTTCGTTTCAAATCTTGATAATTGCCTGAGATGACAAAGAGGCACTGAATAATGCGAATGGAATATGCATCATGCTGATCGTATATTTCCAGGGCCTTTAAAATATGGTGCATCGAGACGTGCGTTTGCTTCATAATATAGTAGGCTTCTGCTACTTTAAAATGAAACTCAGCTTGCTCAATATCATCAAATACCATGGACAGCTGTTTTTCTGCCACTCGATAATATTTGACGGCCTCTAAATATTCTTTTTGACTAAACTCATACATGCCACGAAAAAATGCATGGTAATAATGCAGCATATCAGATAACTCATGATTGGAATTTTCGATTTTATCGACAAGGTTAGATACTGAGAAAGGTTGGTATTTTGAAGGGTGTATATAGTCGAGCATGATTTGGTGCCGAAAGCACATGAGCTGATAATAAATCAGTAAATGCTGGTCCTCTTCCATACGTTCAATTTCTGCTTCTACTTCCGCTTTCAAGATTTCCGCATCTGGAACACTGAACTGCCGTATCATCCGATACCATTCATTAATTTTCATACCTACATGTGAAGAAAGAACCTTCCCCATGTTCCGAAAAAACCCCTTCCTTTTCGGTCTAATATTACATATTTTAGCATGCTTCTTGACCGCCAAGCACCGCAAAGAAACCGCAAACATATGAGAAAGACAACAAAAACATACGAACAGGAACACGTTTTTTTGAAAAAGATGATTTTTTCATCGTACAGACACAGACAATCCCTCCTTCACATACATTTGAGGATATAGGCAGAGGCCTAAACATGGTGGAGGTGAAAATCGTGGCAGGAGTATTTACAGCGTTGGGATTGATGGTCAAAGAATTGGTGTTTTTAGTGTCCTATGTCAAAAACAATGCCTTTCCACAGCCCCTTTCAGGAGATGATGAAAAAAAATACTTAGCCCTCATGGCACAGGGCGATGAACACGCAAGAAATATGCTGATTGAACATAACCTTCGGCTCGTCGCCCATATTGTAAAGAAATTTGAAAATACCGGAGAAGACGCTGAAGACCTCATCTCCATCGGGACGATCGGACTCATTAAAGCCATCGAAAGCTATTCCTCTGGAAAAGGAACGAAGCTGGCAACGTATGCTGCGCGGTGTATTGAGAACGAAATTCTCATGCATTTACGTGCACTCAAAAAAACAAAAAAGGATGTTTCCCTGCATGACCCCATCGGTCAGGACAAAGAAGGGAACGAAATTTCATTAATTGATGTCTTAAAATCAGAAAATGAAGATGTGATTGATACCATTCAGCTCAATATGGAGCTTGAAAAAGTAAAGGAGTATATCGACATTCTCGATGGTCGAGAAAAAGAAGTCATCGTCGCCGGTTCGGCCTTGATTTAAAGAAAGAGAAAACGCAGCGGGAAATAGCAAAGGAGCTCGGGATATCACGGAGCTATGTGTCCCGGATTGAGAAGCGGGCGCTGATGAAGATGTTTCATGAGTTTTATCGGGCGGAGAAGGAGAAACGGAAGAAGGCGAAGGGGAAGTGATTTGAAGATTTTAAGAAAACGACTTCACTTTCTTTTTGTTAAAAAACAGACCAAATGAGGTCTGTTTTTTATTTTGGCTCTAACCTCCTGTCTTTCTGCATTCCTTTTTAAGATCGTTGACCTCTATTCAATCGCCCAATATAAATTCAGCTTAAATTACTGGGATATCCTCTTTTTTAAATATAAATTGTTATTATCGTGATTTTTGCTAGAATCATGATCAATTACATATTTTCTCAGGGTTTTTAATTCAGCAATATCTATCATTTTTGACTCAACTGCATTTTCCCACATTACATTTAATGTTTCATCGAACTTCGTCATTCATTTGAATGTCATTCAATTTGTAAATTCCCACAAAAACCCTAAATCATCGTATCTTTCATTTTTTTCATTCATTTGTATACCGTAGCTTTCATGATCAAAAAACAATAGCCATTTTCCCGTATCTAAACTCTTAAAAAACACACCTTCATAATCAAAACCATTTTCATAATAACCTACATGTAAATGCATAGTATCGTCTAGTTTAAGCATCATCCTCTCTCTCCTTAGAAACAACATTTAAACACCAAGATAAATACTGTTGAAAAGTTTCAATATCCAAGTCTCAACTAGCCCTACACATCATATTCTTCAACTCTACCAATCAACAAAATCAGGCATCATTTTTGTCGTGAGGAAAGGATGAACAATTTGATAAGCTTGATTGCGATCGACATAGCTGCATGAGGGTACATACAATGGTACTCCTGCGACGAAATCTCGATTGTTTCTATATTTCCCACATTTTTAAAAGGAACCAAAAAATCTGGATATCTCAACATCAAAAACCCATTAGATTCACATAAAAGAAAACAAGAGTTTCATATTCACCATTCCCTTGTTTCCAATAATTCTCACCCTTTTTGAAAGAAAATACCTTTCATTAATTCTTCTCCTGGATTTTCTTCTTGAGCTCCCGTAGGGCCATCATACAAAAACACAAAATTTTTCCTTCGTCACCTATTCACCAAGTGATGTGATGCTTCCCTCGTTAGCCACTTAACCAATTGTTCTATTCCCTTCAAATTTGTAAAATGCATGTGTCTGTTTTTTTAATTTCAGCATGCGAAATAGCTGTGGATTCAACTTTCCAGCAGCTTGAGTGCTTACCCATTTTACTTCCTCAATATCATGATCCGGATCTAAAATATTCATCTCGCCACCGATGATTTCCGCAAAGAACGTAAAAATCAGTGCGTGATGCATTTTATCTTGAAAGAATGCTTCCCGAACCGAATGAAGTTCATTTACTTTGACAACATACCCTGTCTCTTCTCTCACCTCACGGATCACAGCTTGATGTAGATGTTCCCCTTTTTCCACTGCACCACCGGGAATTTCCCAATAGCCCTTTACATTCTTGACCATTAATATATTTTCTTCCACGTCATAAATCATCGCTGAAACTACGTCTACTCGTTTCAAATAAATCCACCTCAACCATTCTCCATTCACATCAATTGTTGAATATATGGAACGAAGTGTTCATTTCAATCCATTCTCATTTTAAAAATTCAACATAAATAGGAAGTTAGACTTTCGATCATACACTCATGTAGAGTGCGACGAGCCTTCCAACGATTTTTACCCAGTTTGTTTTATTTCAATCCACGCACTCATGTAGAGTGCGACGTGCGACAGCCATTTTCAAGTAAATTATACCATTTTATACATTATTTTAAATGTTATTTTTTTGAAACTTTCGATTTCTAATAGGAAGTCGAATGAAAAGTAAACCTATGGATGTTTTTTGTCGAAAAAAATGGTGCGAATCCTCTAGGCTTTTTATGTTCGCCTAAGATTCGCACCATAATTATTTATTCAATTCTTCCTTCTTCGTACGCTCTTCCTTCCACTGCTCAAGCTCCGACACTGTCAATAACTGATACCCCTGTTTGGTCAGCTCTTTAATGATCGTGACGGCTGCGTTTGCCGAGGTGTCGTAGATATCGTGCATTAAGACGGTTTTTCCGCTAGACACATGTGTGAGAATGTAGTTAGCGACGTATTGACTGTTTCGGTATTTCCAGTCTTCAGGATCTACATCCCAAAGGGTGACTTTCATGTGAATAGCCTCGTTGATTTGCTGATTTGTTCCGCCATATGGCGGTCTGAAATGAGTTGGTGTGAATCCGCTCGCTTTTTCAATGATTTGTTGCGTGTCTTCTACTTGTTTAACAGCTTGTTTTAAAGGAAGTCTTGTGAGTAAAGGATGATTATAGGAATGATTTCCGATTTCATTTCCACCCTTTCGAATTTCGTTCAACATATCTGGATAATACTGGCCCCTGCTTCCTAATACAAAAAATGTTGCATGTCCTTTGTTTACCTTTAAGGCTGTTAAAATTTTTGAGGTCGTGGATGGATTTGGCCCATCATCAAACGTGAGTGCAATGGCTTTTTGGTTTGGATTGAACGTTGACTGTTTCGGCAGCTTCACGATTTTTCTTGTTGGGATCGGTTCTTTTTTCTCATTTTTGTTCTTGTCTTTATTGATGTATTCTGGCTTTAACATTCCTTTAAGAAGCGTTTTCTTAATCGCTAACACTTGAGGGCCTTGCTTGTCTGACGCGATTTGCCCTGCTGGAAAGTAGAATTCGATATAACGATCCTTGATAGCAAAATGCTGATAGTGCTTCGCCGCTGGAGACGTTCCCTGTTTTAACAAATGCTGATTTTCAGTAAGAGATTGATCTTTTTTTAACTCTTCAAATGTCATATCAGATAGTTTTTGCAGACCGGCCTTCTTTGATAGAAATAAATCGTCTATTGATAGAAATTGCTGTTTCTTGAAATCAAAGTTGATCATCTTCGTTTGACGTACGCCTTTCTCTCCGCCTTTCAATTCATATGTATTGAACTTGATTGCGACTGTTTGCTTGGCATAATGAATGATCTCGTAATCTATATTTAATTCGTATCGTTTCTCTTCATTGACATCATTTGCTTTGCTAAACGATGTTTTGAACCGTTCTAGCGCTGTATCTGCAAATCTTTTGATCTCTTGATCTAGTTTTTCTTGATGAAATTGCGGATAGTTGACAGCATATCTCATGAACCTCCCGTCATTGACGAGGGTGACAATTTCAACTTGTTTGTAGCTCGCATCTGGTTCAACTTTCTTCCTCTCTGTCCCGCTTGCCTGCTGGTTATGATAAAACGCAGCGATACCGATGACGATCGCAAGTCCACATAGGACGAGGCTGACCTTCCCTTTAATTGACACAATGATTCTCCTCTCTTGATGCCGCCATATCTGGATGACGTGTGTTTGTAGAATAGACTTTGCGCGACCCCTTTTTAGTTTGCAAAAAATAAATTTGTCACATTTTCGACATATTTTAAGAGAGGAATATAAAAAGGGCTTGATCCCTCAGCCCTTTGATTATTTTTGCATATATAGTTGAAATAATTTCGTTTCTTCATCAATGGAGCTCGCTCGATCAAAGGCCGCTCTAACCGTCTTTGTATTGTTCATCAGCTCATACAGCATGGTCAGAACAAAGATAAATGCCGCATTTCCATCAATGTAATCATCAGGCGCTGTATAGGAGAAAGCACCTGCTTCTAAAAAAGCTTCTGCCAGCTTTTTTTCACCTAGTGTACAGCCAGTAGATATGACATGAACCCCTTTTAATGAAGCATACTGCTTGATTTCATCCGTTCCAAAAGCAGCACCTCTCGGCTCTCCATCTTCGTATACATCTTCTCCTAACTCCGGCATGAGAAACGCTCCTTCTTCCCCGTGAAAGGATAAAAGAAAGTAATCAGTCTCTCCTCTATTACTCCCAGATAACACATCAATTAGATCATTGGGTCTGCCTATCCAGTGCATATCGACTTTTGCACCAAAGTTCTCAAGTGCTGCACGCAGGGCAAAAGATTCCAGCTCACTATTTGGTCCTGCTGCTAATGTGATGCGCATGGCCTGGTAATCCATTTGTATCTCCTCCAAACTATGATAAACATAGCACCATTTTTCCTCATCTGCATATGTACCATTTATTTTTAGTGCTTTTTCTTCTCAGCATATGACTCAATTCCAACAACCTGTACAGGTGATTGGCTGTCATCACTGTTAAATCAATCTGTTCGATGTCTTTTCTTTCTCGTGCATAGGAGAGAGCTTTCCCCATCAGAGCCTTGCCTATTCCTTTTTCGCAGCCATCAGCGGGCGGCATATATCGCTGTCACACATTTGCTCAGTTCTTGTATGAATGTGACCGAACGCACCAGCTGATCTTGATGTAAGGCTCCAAATGTTTACATAGATTGCGCCGAAGCAAAACGCGCCGTGTATTTGTCATTTGTATTCCTCATAGCTTATTGCAAAGCTCTCTGGTTTTGATCGCAGTGCAGTGGTTCTAATCTCAAAGCATACATCACCTGCGTAAACAATCAAATATTCAGAAAACTTCTTCCCAAAAAAACGATTGATACTTCCGATTTTATCTCGATAGATGCTTTTGCTCAAATATTAGTCGCTTTGCACGCATCTCTTTTCCTATATGCTTTCAAGATTTTTTCACTTCTATGAAAAACAAGGTAAATTCGATTATATTCTCTTGTTTTTCCTATCAAAAACGATTCTTTTCTCACTTATCTTTTCATCTTTTTTATATTAATCTATAACTAATTCATGAAAAAAATGAAAAAAAAGGATTGATCTGAACAAAAATATATCATAAGATAGAATAGTAATAAAAATACAAAAAAGGGAGGAATTTGATATGGTGGAAGCAAGAAATGAAATTAAACTACATGTCCTTTTTGGTGCTTTAGCAGTAGGATTCCT
The DNA here is from genome assembly GCF_002744245.1 of Bacillus pumilus. GTDB lineage: Bacteria > Bacillota > Bacilli > Bacillales > Bacillaceae > Bacillus > Bacillus pumilus_M. The sequence continues at coordinate 57,434 of NZ_NKHG01000083.1, forward strand.
TATGCTAGCTCTTTTTTCCTTCTCGCTACAGGTGCTGCCAGTTGCTGATTTAGCAAAAGAATTTGGTATTCCAGGTAGTGTCGCAGCAGTCGTGCTTAACGTGGTAGAAGCGGGCGGAGCTGTCACAACAATTGTCTCCATTTTAACTGCAGTAGGATCAGGTGGTCTTTCTCTTATTGCAGCAGCGGGCAAAGAGACTATTCGTCAATACCTTAAAAAAGAAATTAAGAAAAAAGGCCGTAAAGCTGTTATCGCTTGGTAATCAGTTTTATAACTCAATAGAAGGAGACTTTGTTCTCCTTCTATTTAAATTTTTATGCAGGTGAGAAGATGTTATTTCCATTATTATCACTACTTCTATCAATTAGAATTCATCAGCAGTATTCAAATCTAGCTCAGTTCATTATCCGAAAAGTCCCTTTTTTAAGGTCTTTTTCTTCTAAACAGTACATACTATTTTCTTGTATACTTGATATTTTATTCGGGTGCATGATTGTATTCGTTATCTATTCATTTCTTTACTCTCCAGTCTATCAAATAGAATGGGAAAGTGCCTTTATTCTATTTTTGTTTCTTTTTTCAATCGTTAAAGGGATCGAATCTTATAGAAGAACTCATATTCTTCCTTTTGAAGAATTGATTCAGCTTGCACCTGTTTCCTCAAGACACCTTTATCAAACGCTTTTGTTTTCAGAATTGATTTGGCTTGTGTTTACGAGCTTCAGTACGTATTTAATCTATTTTCTTTTTCAATATTCAATTACTCAAACACATGACTGGATATTCTGGTTGAAGCATCTCAATGTCATGATGACAGGTTTCTTCCTTTTTATCATCAGCAATAAGCTATTCGGTGCTTACATCTATAACATTGTCGTGAAAAAGATCGGGGTCATTCGTGTCCTCTTTTTTTCAAGTATCTCATTGCTTTTTTTCATATTTGGAAGGGTCCTGATATTGAATATTATTTTCCCTTTTTATCACACCTTTCATCAGCTTTTTCAGTCCATTTCATCGCTTGCAGAGGATTCGTTTTGGATCACCCTTTCCAACGAGCTGGTGTCTTTATATAAGAATGATCTTCAGCAGATTCATCATGCTTTATTTTCAGAGGGTTCTTTTTTTCTGCAATTTCAGACACTTTTCACCTTACCTATCACGTTCTTCGTGGTGATATTAGGTGCTGTGCTCGTCTTGATGAGCCCTGTTCGCTGGATTCCAACAGGGACAGACCATGACCAAAGCTCAAAGCATTTTCGAGATTTATTTTATTGGTATTTTCAAATACTTCATAAAATTCAAGGTACACTGTTTCGAAAAAATGTGTTGATTCGAAAAGACCTCAAGCTGCTGAAAGAAAAAAGGTGGCTGTTGTCTAAAGAGTTTTTTAATTTTATGTTCATGTCATATGAAGCCTTCTTTTATGTAGGAATTTTTACAGGCTTGCTTTCTATCATTGATTATCAACCTCTACAAATTCAGCTGCTGTTTACATTAAATGTGATGATATTAGCCAATCAATCTTATGAGATGAGGGTGCTTACACCTTCTATTTTTTCATTCAGTACTGAAAAAAAGAATATTTGGCTTTTCAAGCTTTCTCAAACATCTCTTTTACAGTTTTTCTTATCAAAAATTCAGTTGTTTTATTGTTTATTTTCAATACCAGTACTTTTTCTACTATTGATTGATCTATCAATCATGATTGTGTATCAACTGTTTGATATTCAGATGCTCATTCAAATTGTGTCATTAGGGATTGGCTTTTTCATTTTCCCTTTCATTCAGCTTTACTTGTTTCCATTTACGACGAAATTCAATTTTATTCATGAGCATGAAATTGGGACAACGAAAGAGGAAACAGATATTGTCGATAAAGGGCAGGCTATTGCAAGAAACTTTCTTGTGTTACCCTTCATGTACTATATGATCTTGACCTCTTTTCTACCTATTTTGCAGCAGTCCTCAGGGCTTGTAAACGTTCTGTTTGCTTTTTATTTTGTGATCGTTTCAGTGATTTGCTGGATTTTATGTCGTAAGACCATAGACAAAGGAATTGAGTATGTTGAAAAAAATAAAATATTTTCTATCGGAGAATAGATTGATTCTACGACTCGGCTATCTTTACGCTGGTGTCTTTATTACAGCTGTGCTCATTGGAAGCCTTCTTCCTTATGATCAGATTCCTTATTTAAAAAAGGATGAAGAGATGTTTTTTCTCAATATTTTTTTGAACAATTTGCAGGTTGGGATGGCGATATTGGGCATCGGAGCTTTTACTGGCGGCATCATGTCTGCTGGTATTCTTTTTTACAATGGTTATATTATCGGAAAACTCGTCCAGTTTTTGATTGTCAATCACGATGCTCAACAGTTATTCACAGGACTCCTTCCACATGCTTTCGTTGAAGTCCTTGGTTTGATCCTGTTTTCAATCGTCAGCTCCTTTCCATTTATTTATCTTTACCGATTTATAAAAGGAGATGCGGTTGATCTAAGAAAGCTGACTCGAACCCTGCTTCAATTAATTTCAGCAGCAGCAGTGCTCTTATTGATGGCGTCTCTTTTAGAGGAGTACGTCAGCCATGTACATTTACCATAGAAGAAAGGAGATTGTGGTTCCATGGATCTACTTCTACGACCTAAACAATTTTTCAATCAAAATCAATCCATTAAAACAATTGTAGGACTTGTCTTATTGTCTTTGTTTGTTTCGACTGTCTTTTTAACATTTTTTATTATTGATTTGTTAGTAGAGGAACCGTTATCTGCGGGGAAACAAGTAGCCAGCATTGTTTTTATCTTTTTGCTGACGATCCCACTTTATTTCATTTTAAATTTTCTCAGTACTGTCGTGACTTCTATTTTTATGTATTTTTTTCACAAGGCTTTTATTTTACGCAAAATGTATCTTGTGATCTTAATTTATAATGCATTTCTTTTATTAGTAAACAGTGCAGCGATCTATTGTGTGATGGTATTACATTTAGACCACTATTTCATCTTGATCCAAGCGATTTCTTTTCTGATCAATTTATATCTTCTACGCATTCTGTATGACGGCATCATTTACTATGCTGAAGGATCAAAAAAGGCTGCCCTTGCAACGGTTATCTTGTATATGATCGTGACCACTGTGTTTGTTATTGGGGGATTTATAAATGGCTAGTTTGGAAGTGTCGCAGCTATCTTTTCGCTATGAAACAACAGAAGAAAGCCCTCCCCTTCTTGATCAGGTATCATTTCATCTGACAGAAAATGATAGAGCTTGTATTATTGGAAAAAACGGCAGCGGGAAATCTACACTTTTAAAGGTCATCGCTGGTCTGCTTCCTTCTTTATCAGAAACGATTTTACTCAATGAGCAGTACCACCCTGGGTCTGCTCAATATAAAAGTATGGTGGCTTACATCCCAGATAAGCCTTTAGTCTATGAAGCGCTGACTGGAATAGAGCACATGGAGCTTGTGCAGTCTTTATGGAAAATGAAAAAGCAAGAAAAAGAATTGTACAAAGAGACATTTCTATCACTTTGTGATGCGTTTGATTTAACTCACGCACTAGAGATGCCTATCAAACAGTATTCACTTGGAATGAGATATAAGCTTTTTTTCAATTGTATGGTGGCAAGGTCTCCAGAGCTAATCATCCTTGATGAACCTTTTACATCTCTTGATGAGGCTTCTCAAACACAATCGATTTCTTTATTAAAAAAAGAATTCTCACATCGATGTGTCTTATTTACAAGTCATCAACGCTACCTATATTCAGAATTAGGAAATCGTTTCTTCCAGCTTGATAAAGGACAATTGAATGAAATAGAGCGTTAGACAAAAACAAAGGCATCCCATCAAAGGATGCCCCACTTCTTCCTCACAATCTCATGACCACTTACAGCGTTTTACCGGGCGGCAGCAAGGGTTCTTGATATCCCTGCCGCAATCGTATTCTTCAACAATATACACATTCTCAACAGATTTAGTGACAGGATAGTAGTTTTCAATTCTTTTGATGTTTTTATTAACATTTTTGATATGAGTTGGGTGAATTTTTCTGATTGTTTGTTCGTTCGTTGTCGTGTTAACAATTTGACGTGTGGGGAAAACAACCGTTTCATCTCCTCCATGTTCCCCCCTGCGAGGCCCAAAGAAAAAATTGTCTAATCGATTTCGACTCATCTTAACACCCCTTCAAGTTGTCTCTCATTTACACTCTATCGTATGTAAGAAGCAACTTTAGTGATTGGATGCTTGTCTATTTTTTAAAAAATCCACCATCAATCTAGCTTTCTCTTTCTTTACAAAAGGGGGATTTTAACATATTATACAAATGATATCTTGTAAAGGAAGGTCATCAATGAAAACAATACATAAGCTCTTTTTGTTGTTTATACTACTCGCCATCATCGTCATTCTTCCGCTGCTGTCACCTATGATCTTTACAAATTCGACTGAAAGAGGAGCTATTCGGCAGGCCATTTATCAAGAAGGCTACCCTTATCAAAGCTACTTTGCCATTTTGCAAAAAAAGAACCATGTAGACCCTCAGTATGGCCAGCTTTATGATGTGTATTGGCAGGCTTGGAAAAGTGAAACAGGGATGACACCTTCCGTTTGCTATTCAAAAAAGGTAGAGGAAAAAGAATATAAGGTCAGCTGCGGAACTGCTCCATAACCTTTCCACTGATCTTGAAATAAGAGGTGACCTATATGATCAACACGACACAAACCATCGAACGAAACAAGCTGGACATTGCACTTGAACTCACTCAATTGCATTTGAATCAATATGAAACAAATCATCCTGATCAGCTGAGTGAAATTTACGCGAAATATTATGCACTTCTTGAAGTGCTGGATTTGTCCTCATATGACCAATTAATTGATTTACTACCAAACGATCTTAAAAATACGCTTGAGTAAAAAAACATCTATCCCTAGTGGATAGATGTTAGATTGTTGACAAAGGGCTAAAATGAACTTTATTTTAGCCC
>NZ_NKHG01000121.1 GCF_002744245.1 Bacillus pumilus
TGTTAGTTATAAGAAAGCAACAGTTGAAGCACTTAAAGATGAGGATTTTGTTTTTGGAGATTTGAACTAGTAAAAGAATCCAACTGGAGACAAAGAAAAAGCAACATTTAGTCTATATGAAATGGTAATTTTATCGCAATATGAGAGGGGATTGAAATGTTGTGGGTGGAGCTATTATCTTTCTGCTGGGATGGTTTCTAGGTTTGATCCATGGTATTGCTGTCGATTTGAAGACATCAATGGAAAAGAAACTTAAAAAGAAGAATGAACGAAAGAAATATGAAGAGCTAAAAGCAAAGTTTGAAAAATAACTAATAACATATATAACGGAGGCAAATATCACTAATGCAAATTAAAATCAAATATCTAGACGAGACACAAACAAGAATCAGCAAAATCGAAAAAGGAGATTGGATTGATCTTCGTGTAGCAGAGGATATTGTAATGGAAAAAGAAGAATTTAGACTTATTCCATTAGGAGTAGCAATGGAGCTACCAGAAGGGTATGAAGCGCATGTTGTCCCACGTTCAAGTACATTTAAACACTTCGGAATCATCCAAACAAACTCAATGGGGGTTATTGATGAATCATACAAAGGAGACAATGATTTCTGGTTCTTTCCAGCCTATGCATTAAGAGACACAGAAATTAAAAAGGGGGAGCGAATCTGTCAGTTCAGAATCGTGGAGAAAATGCCAACGGTTGAGTTAATTGAAGTGGAGCATCTAGGCAATGATGATCGTGGAGGACATGGATCAACAGGAACTAAGTAAAAATGACACTTGGCTGTTTGCATGGTGTAATTTCTTAAGATTATAGACTGTGGAGTATCACAGCCAAGTGATTTAATTAGTTTGGTACTACAACAGAATTAATATCCACAAAATTAGCATGAAGTTCTTCTTTTGTGTAGCCTGTGTAATCTTTCATTTGAAGGTCGTAGGCTTGGATACGTAATGGCTCACCATACCTACTTGTGCCTGATCTACCAAGCATTTTAGTTTCAGTATAAAAGATAATTTTTGAAGGCTCATTCTTAGAGAACAGTGAAACGAAATTTTGAGTGAATTTTTTTAGTCCCTTATCTTCACTTGTGATGATTTTATCAATCTCAGCAATGATATCTCCAACTGAGTTGACGGCACTGGTGTGGTTGTGTGATAGATCATCATAAATATGAAATACCTTCTTTTCTGCTTCATAGAGATATCTAAATTGACTTTTCTTTTCAAAACCTGTTTCGTAGATAACACCTTCGACAGTATTCTTATTAGGATTAGCTTTAATTACCTTCAACTGTTCAACCACCTTTTTATGAATTTTAACAATAATTAGATTATACCAAATGAGCTAAATTTAAGGTAATGATAACCATCGAAAGCTTATGAATTTCAATAAAAGAAGACTTTTAAAAGAAAGGGGCATGTTTTATATGAATAACAGAATCTCAAAAATTGAATCATTAGAAGCTGTAGGAACATGGACTCTGGCCACACTTGGTGAAAAGCAAACCAAGAAGAACTATAAAAGAGATATAAAAAAGCGAAGACGTACGATTGAAAAAAGAATGACAGAGTCGGTGATAAATGAATATAAAAAGGAAGGGTTGTAATGGCAAGTAAACTAGATGAGCTAGTGAAATTTGAGAACAGAGTAATACGCATTTGCATAACAACAGCAACAATATTTCTGCTAATTGCCTATTTGAGAATTGCTCATTATGCTCTGACAATCCCTTCAGCGGTTATCCTGTTAAGTTTTGCAGGGGAATTAACCCTGAAGCAATATTTAAGGAAAAGGGTGAAAGATATTGATAAATATTGATGCGATATACCATTCATTAGCGAAGATCGAGAAACAGAATAAAGCCTATGCGCTAATGGATGATGACCCTGAGATGAAAATGAGAGCATTGGAAAACATGATTAAAGAATTTGATCAGATTGGTGATGGGGCACTGGAAGGTATCAAACAAGCTACCGAATTATTGAAGAAAATAGGGAGTGAAGATATTAGTAAGAAAATAGAAGACGTGAGCAATAAAATGAAAAATTGAATTCTAAACTTTAGGAGAGATACATTGGAAAAGAATTACTTGGATTTATTGCGAAAAATCTATACATATGGTCATGATACAGGAGACAGAACAGAAACAGGTATGAGAAGTCTTTTTGGTGAGACAATGGAGTTTAATTTGTCTGAAGGGTTCCCATTGGTTACAACTAAGAAAATGTTTACTAGAGGTGTCTTTGGAGAGCTGCTATGGTTTTTAAGTGGTTCGACCTCTAATAAAGAATTAGAAGAGAAGTATGGAATCAAGTTTTGGAAGGAATGGGCGAATGAAGCTGGGCAGTTACCAAATATCTACGGTAAACAATGGATTAGGTGGGAAGATGGTCGAGGAAACATTTTAAATCAGATTGAGTATGTGATTGATCAGATCAAAAACAATCCAACAAGCAGACGTATCCTATTCACTGGATGGAACGCTCCAGAGATGCAATGGGAAGATACAGCATTACCTTGTTGTCACAGTACTGTTGTTCAGTTTTACGTGGAAGGTGATTATCTTCATATGTATCATTATCAACGTTCAGGAGACATGTTTCTAGGTGTTCCAGTTAACATCGCTTCCTATGCAACACTACTGACGATGATTGCTCAGCAATGTGATCTAAAGCCAGGTATCATGAAACATACAATTGGTGTAGCTCATATTTATCACAATCATCTGGATCAAGTTAAAGAACAACTAACCAGATCTCCATATCAAGCACCAAAACTTAATGTTAAACGGAAACCTAAATCAATCTTTGAGTATAGCCTAGAAGACTTTGAAGTTGTTGGCTATAAACACCATCCATTGATCAAAGGAGAAGTGGCAATTTGATCAGTATAATTGCAGCGTGCGATATGAACATGGGAATTGGATTAAACGGCAACCTCTTGTATTCTGTTAAAGAGGATATGAAAAGGTTTAAAGACCTAACTGAAGGTAAGCTATGCATACAAGGTCGAAAAACATATGAATCGATTATCAAACTTAACGGCAAGCCTCTGTCTAACAGAACAAATGTTGTTTTAACAAAGGATAAGACATATAAATCCTTACCAGGCACATTTGTATATCATTCAATTGATGAGGTATTGAAATTAATTAACGGCCAAGCTAATCATGGAGATGAGGTAATGATTATTGGAGGCAGCGAGATATACAAACAGTTCCTTAATCATGCAGACAATGTTTATTTAACAATGTTTCATGATGTGTCTGAAGCAGACTCATATTTTCCTAGTCTTGATGATAACTGGTTAAGAAATAGTAGTGAACATCATTACAGAGACAAAGTGAGACCTATAGGGTACAGTTTCATCCATTATAAAAATACAAATAACATATAATTTATGTTGACTAAAGTGTAAATTACATATATATTAAAGGTAAGCCAAATTGGTTTATCTTTTTTATTTAAAGGGAGGTATTAATGGAATGAGAGAAATCAAATTCAGAGGTTGGTATGGTAGCAAGATAGGGATGATGACACCGACATTTAACGGTGATATCAATAAGATTTTCGCTGAAGAAGATGGAATTTATATGCAGTACACAGGAATGAAAGATTGTAACGGCGTAGAGATTTATGAAGGCGATATTTTAAAAAGAACCGTCACTATTGTGATGTATGGCACAGGAAAACCACCCGAAGATATTGATGAATATTTGGAAGTTCAGTACAGAGAAGAGTATGCAGGTTTCTTTATTGGTGAAAGATCGCTATTCGCCTATGTAGATACTACTATCGATGTCGATACACGTTGTTCTTGCACTAAAGCCGAAGTCGTAGGCAACATCTATGAAAACCCAGAGCTGTTAACAGAAAAATAATGCGAACTAGAATAATTGATCTACATAAAATCTTAATTTTATTGAAATTAAAGGAGAGATACACAATGACTTTTAAAAGAACATGTGATGTAGAAAGACAAGATCAATACACTATTGAATTTGATGAAAATGTCTTAAATGAAGAATGGATGCAGAATTTCAGAGAAACATTCTATGACTTCACTACATTAACAGAACATGCAGAGCATATCGCTCAATTCAGAGCAAGAAATGGTACACAGTTTATTGAAGGATATGGCGTACCATTGGAAAATGGCCGAGCTCCAAGATGGGCGAATAAAGAAGAGATAAACGAGGCGATTAACATTATCGATGGGAATGCAAGTCTAGATGTGTATTCTTATTAAATTGACGAAAAAGGAGATTGAATTAAATGAACAAGAGATTTTGGCTTAAAAAAGCAATTCAAGCAATCTTATCCCAAAATAAGAGTGATGTAGAGAAAGCAGAAGAGATCGTAGAGTTGTTTGGTGAATCTAATGTATCAACGACTAAATGAATTAGAGAAAAGTAAATACAAGCTAAAATCGGACATCCTAGAGAAAAAAAGAGACCTGCTACATATTAAAACTAATCAAAATCCACTTGCACTGGAGCGACTCTTTGAATTAAGTGAAGTGTTACAACTGACTGAGGAATGCGAATGGGTCAGCTCATCAATTGCCATTGAAGCAGTAAAGGCCAACAAAGAATTCCTAAAGCTATTCGATGTCAAAGATGACGGTAAAGCTTACATAAACAAAGAAGAGTTTAATAGGCTACATGAAGAGTTTATCAGAATTAAATTCGAACAAAACAACATTTAAATGGAGATGTTTTGCATAGAAAACATTCTAAATAACGTTCTACCAAGAGGTGACAAATTATTAGAATACGGACAGCTAGATAACGTAATTCCAATGAAGATTAAAATGACAAAATCGAGGAGTGTTTTGATGGGGAAAGAATTATTAGGAAGTTTACAACTTAATAGAGCATATCAGATGGATTGTTTGGAAGGTATGAAACTACTTCCTGATAAATCAATAGATATGATTTTATGTGATTTACCTTACGGGACGACTGCTTGTAAATGGGATTCAATTATTCCTTTGGATAAGATGTGGGAGCAATATAAAAGAATAATTAAAGAAAATGGAGTGATAGTTCTAACTGCTTGTCAGCCTTTTACAACTAAATTAATTAGCTTTAATCTTGATATGTTTAAATATTGTTGGATTTGGCAGAAGCCACAAGGCGTCGACCCTTTTATGGCAAAGAAAAGACCATTAAACAATTATGAAGATATTTGTGTATTTTATAAAAAACAACCAAATTATAACCCTCAATTCACAGAAGGTAAGCCATATAAGGTTGAAAGAGATAAGAAACCACGTAAGTATGAAATCACTGACACTATAATGAAACCAACAACAACGGTAAATGAAGGTAAAAGATATCCGACCAGAATAGTTAAGTTCAATCAAGATCGTGGATATCACCCAACACAAAAGCCAGTAGCTTTATTTGAGTATTTAATTAATACATATACGAATGAAGGTGATGTAGTCCTTGATAACTGTCTTGGTAGCGGTACTACCGCAGTAGCTTCTGAATTAACCAAACGGAAGTGGATAGGCTTTGAAACAGAGTCAAAATACATAGAGGTAATGAATAAACGACTGGACTCTATTCAGAAAGAAGATGACTTAGAAGATTACAAATAATACATAAATGTTATACCTCCTGCCGACGAAAACTATAATATGACATCATGTCCATATTGCGGAGGTGAGTTCACTGAATACTTTAACTCACCGTTAATTTAATACCAATCAACTCTATACTGGTTATGTAGCAATTTTGGAGGTTGATACTATGAATGGAAGAGAACAAGCTGAAGAGAAGATTATTGAATTTTTAAAGTCTGATGAAAGGGTTGCAATTGTCACTGGTACTCATATGCATTAAAAGATAGACCTAGTTATGAATGTGTTATGCGAGCACTTGGTTTAAGAGAATATTCTTTTCAGAACTTACAGACTAGAAAATGCATCAAGAATTTTGAAGGCATCAAAAAAACCTAAAACAGGCGTAGCGTATCGTGGAGGTCTTAATAACATTTATATAGACACCTTGAAAGAACATAGGGGAAACATGGTGACCCAATTCAGACTGCAGTTGTGTATCCACTTAAACCACTGAGCTCTGAAAAACTAAGAACAGAAGCTTTATCTAACTTGCTCGATCGTGTGAAAGTTAAGAAGCTCATATTGGTAAGTAATCAAGATGCATTGGATCTCACGTGGGCTGCATCAATTAACACTAAGATTGTTTATGATTCCTTAGAAGATGATCCAGAATATCATCAAAGAGTAATAGATGATATTGCAAGTAAAGGTTTTAAACGACTATAGGGAGCTTTTGCCGCTGAGTTTATAAGTATAGGAGTTGAAATATGAGCTACAAAGTTGAATTTAGCTTTGATGAATTCTCGAAAAATGTGATTATGAATATAGTTAGCAACCGTCAAATTATTTTTCACGAAATTGTTACAAAAGATGTGCTAAGAGTCGCTGAAGAATTTAAAAACGCATTAAAACGTTGATTATATTGAAAGGTGTTTGATTAATGGAAAGTGTTCATGAATACTTTAACGAGATTAAGAAAGATGTAACTAAGTATTGTAATAACTGTGACAAAGACGTTTTGATGTTTGCTAGATTGAAAGATGAGCAACTTACATTCAAAGGACAGTCAGTACTTGTGAAAGACTCTATGGTAGCTTATTGCTCCATATGCAAGGAAGAACTGTTTTGCGAAGAGTTTGATAAGTATACGATGAATGAAGCGGTTAAACTCTGGGAAAAGCAAGCTGGGGAAAAATTTAAAAGCAAGGAGTTTTAAGTTATGTATACATATACAGAGGTGAGGGGTTTCAATCAAGTGATTACATTTACTAAGGAAAGTCTAGACAAAGGGCGGACAGTTGAAGTTACACCGTTGGGTAATGACTGCTACCGAATTAGGATGTCTGCACAAGAAAGATATTAATAAAATATAAATTACATATACAAGAGGGGGTAATTTTCAATGAGTAATGTTTATTCCTGGTATGGAATCGACTTCAAAAGGAGTGCATCAAAAAATATTCAAAATGCTTTTGAGGAATGGCTTAATTTAATTAAAGATGAACTTCATAAATATTTTGGGGCAAGCGAAACTGAGACATTACAAGAATTATTAGATGAAAGCAATAACGATAAATATTTTGTTGAATGGTTTAATGAAATTGGTTTTTCTTCTCTACAACAAATGAATGTAGAAATGGTATTAGAGGAAGACAGATTTGTTAACTTTGTTGAATTTGATAAATTTCTGATCGAAAATGAACATGAATGGGAAGAAGAACATAAGGAAATGAGAGGAACTTTGATTTCAGCAATTAAGGTCATGCCAGAAACAATGAGGATGCTATATTAATGGACAGAAAAATCTTAGAAGCATTAATTCAAATTTATCAAAATGACTTTATGAGTGGTTATCAAGGGGATGACAAAGATAAATTAAGAATTGTTTTCCTTGAGTTAATTGTACATACAACAAGATATATTAATGATTTTCGTTATTGTAGTAAAGAGAATTGTCCGTGCAGCCCTGAACACGACCTTAAAAAATGGATCGACACCTATCACGAAGACATTTTCCTAAAAATGATTGGAGATTATGCACTTAGCGACTTTCCATCTAAGAAAGTGAAAGAATTTTTACTTCAATTTAAAACAAAGGAGAATCAAAATGAAAAAGAGATTAAGGAAGAAGTTTAGGAAAATTGAACAATTAAGACGGGCTGAAGAATGGATAAATGATTTGAGAACTAGGAGTCAAAAAAAGATCAGCTTTCTGTTAAAGCAAGGAGAATCTTTCGCAAATGACATTCTAAAAATTGTGCTTGATGAAGGAGCTTGCACAGAAAATGACGTAGACTTTGAAAGTTTTCATTCCTTACATGGAGCTATGCATCACTACGCTTCAAAATCAAACAGACTAATTAAACATTTTAGTAATGACGAGTTTTTTGGAACAGTTGCTTATTATTTAATCAATGATAAGGCTCTCAAAGTAAGAGAGTTGCGGGACATGGGCACAATATCTTATTTTGAAAAAGCCTCTGTAGATGAGGTAAAAGAGGATATGCTTATACCTTTTGATGAGTTAATTGATTATTTGAACTGTATTAAAAATGACGATAGAATCTATTTGTTTTGAGGTGATTAAATGAAGGGACTACACGTTGAAGGGACGTTCTTTAAAGAAGACGGTACACAGTTTACATATGAAGAGTTTATTGAATTGATTGAAGTAAAAGGGATTGAGTTTTATGGGAGTACTTGCATTCATGATGATGAAGGCAACTTTTTAAGTGAATCTGGTGTTGTCATTACAGATCAAGTTAATAAGCAACGAATGAGAGAAATCAAAAAAGATATGGGGTGGTCATAGGCAGCTATTATCAACGTTTATAAATGAAAAATAACAAATATAAAGGAGATTAGAAAATGGATAAATATTATTACAAAGTGGAGAAAACATCTAACTTACATAGAGATCTTGAATACCCGTTCTTTATCAAAGGACAATTTATGCAAGATAGAAACGAGGAAATTTCAAGTTTAGTTGGGATCGAAGATTTAGCCAGTAAAGCAGCATATAATTTCCATGGAGGTCTTTTAATAAATGAAGCATATGCTGATGAGATTGATGATAAGCATTTCATCAGAAAGGAACAAGAATTAGATGGAGGTATTTTCAAACAGTTTAAGAAAAGTTCAAGCTACTTTAAGAAGTGGGATGAATTTATTAAAGAAAATAATCTGACTCATGCTATTAGAATGCAAAGTTTAAATTTTTTAGTGTTTGTATATGGACTGTCTGGTGCTATTGAGTTTATTACTTACAACGGTACATTTTATTTAGAAGCGAAAACAGAACAGGAAAACAAAGCTTTGATTCCTATTACTGAAAGAGAATTACTTGAAATGAAATTAGAGGTGTCAAAGGGAAAATCCAACTAGTAGTATTATTTTGGAAAATTTTACGTGAAAACTTATAAAATTACAAATGGAGTGTTGAAATGGAATTTGTTAAATCTCCCCTTAATTATGTAGGGGGCAAGTATAAACTGTTGCATCAAATATTACCTGTTTTTCCTTCGAATATTAACACATTCGTAGATTTGTTTACAGGAGGATGTAACGTAGGAATTAATGTTCATTCAAAAAATATTATTTGCAATGATATTCAAACAGAGGTAGTGGATTTAATGAGATACATGAAAGCTACTTCTCATAAAGCTTTAGTTGATGAAATTGAAAGTATAATTGAAGAGTATGGATTGTCGAGAAGTGACTTATATGGTTATGAATACTATGGTGTCAACAGTAGTAAAGGTCTTGTTTCAGTCAATAAAAGTGCATTTGAAGATTTAAGGCATGAGTATAATAACGATACTAATCAACACTTTAATAAAAATGCTTTATTTTATACATTAGTGATTTTTTCTTTCAATAACGCTATTCGTTTTAATGAAAATAATCAATATAACCAATCGTGCAACAAAAGAGATTTTAATAAAAATCTGAGAAAATCCTTAGAATCTTTTATGCTTGCTTTAGAAGACAAAGAAATCCACTTTACCAATAGTGATTTTAGAAAATTTGATTTTTCGAATTTAACAACTGAAGATTTTGTTTACTGTGATCCTCCCTACTTTATTTCAGATGTTGCTTATAACCAAAGTAATCACAAATGGTCTGAAGAGGATGAGCTTGATTTATTTAAAGCTTTAGATGTATTAAATGAAAAGGGCATTAAGTTTGCACTCTCAAACGTAACAAAAAACAAAGGAAAAGAAAATAACAATCTTATTAATTGGATGAAACAATATAGAGTAATAGATTTAAATCATTCATACAAAAATAGTTACTTTTCCTCTAAAGACAAGAGTGATAGCAGTACAAGTGAGGTGCTTATTGTTAATTATGCTTAAATGTCCGGAATGCAGTAATCCATTACATTGGTTAACAGATAACCGTGATAATGATGAAATCACCACAGAATACACCTGTCAAAATTGTTTAATTGATGTTATTAAACATATACTTGTTTGAGAAGATTGAATTCAGCTTAAATATTTGATCCAAATATACAATTATCAGTATTCAGATTTCGTAAAGTATTTAAATAAAATCGGTCTTTTAACCGAATTGAAAGGGGGATTTAAAATGATCAGAATAGTTGAACGTAATATATTGGACACGACAAAGAACATCATTTGTCACCAGGTGAACTGTAAAGGAGTCATGGGAGCTGGATTAGCGAAACAAATTAAAAGCAAATATCCGAATGTGTACAAAGAATATAGACAATTATGTAAAGATCAGAATATTAAAAGAGGGCTATTAGGCGCTACTCAGTTTGTGGATGTCAATGAGAATAAAACAATTGCAAACTTATTTGCACAAGATAACTATGGAGTAAAAACAAGACAAACAGATTACGAAGCAATGGAACTTTGCTTGAAAAGTTTATATAGCGTAGTCAATACGGATTATAGTAAATATAAAGGTTGTTCTATTGCAATACCATACGGGATCGGCTGCGGGTTGGCAGGTGGTGATTGGAGAATTGTAAAACAAATGATTGATGACATTCTCGCTGATTGTGATGTGACTATCTATAAATTTAAATAAAGGAGAATTTACATATGACCATTAGAATTCCATTTGAACAAGATGCATTAAAACAAGCGTATCTATCTCAAGTTGGTGGGACAATTTCTTTTCAAAAGGGTAAGACTCCAGTGTTCTCTTTTAATAGTGAAGAAGATTATAAGAGATATAGACAGCTCATTCTTGGAGGAGGTGATGAATCATAGCAGTAGGATCATTAACAATTGATGTAGGAAGTATGTTTGCTGAGAAATCAACAGCGTTGCAGCGTCACGGGAAACGATTCATGTTAGCTGGAAAGAAAGTGGTGTTTCTCAAACCGTCCATAGATAACAGATACTCAGAAGACTTCATTGTGACACATGATGGTAAGAAAGTTGAGGCTATTAATGTAAAAATAACAAATGAAAACAAGGTCGGTATACCCCTAGATTTGTTTGAAGCTGATGTTGTTTGCATTGATGAAGTTCAATTTTTCCCAGATCAAATGATTACTCACATTGAGAAACTAATCGAACAAGGGAAGAAAGTGTTTGTTGCAGGATTAGACATGGACAGGTATGGTAAGCCATTTGGAATTGTACCGTACTTAATGGCCAAAGCAGATCATGTGACTAAACATCATGCAGTTTGTGTTTTTTGTGGCGATGACGCATGGGTTTCACTTGAAGTTTCTAATGATTCAAATACTCAAGTTAAAGTTGGGAACGATTATAAACCAGCATGTAGACAATGCGCTTATGAAAGGGGAGTTAAATAATAGAAGAAAATAATTTGATTAAACTCCACAACAAAATGAAAAAACAAATGGATTCAATTGAAGAAGCGATACATAACAAAGATTTTTCAAAAGTAAATCGACTAGGCATGAGCCCAATCAACAATAACGAAGAATTAATGCAAGAAGCAAGAGACTTGTCCAACAATGAAAAAGGGAGATACGTAAATACATATGCTTAACTTACATAACTTAAAAGGCGCTTATCAATTAAAAAATCAAGGAGGTGATTTTGCTTATTTTTATAATGAGAAGTCAAACAATCTAATTGTTATCAATAACATTGATGATGAAGAAATTAGAGATGTTGTAGACAGTACTTCTCAGGCAGCTTACATGTACTTAACAAATAAACTTAACATTGAAACGAATTTAACTGTCATTTGGTATAAAACAGAGTTTGATTCAAGTGATTTCATTCTAGTTGAAGATGTAGATGGTAAAGAGTTGTACCATTTAGACTTGATTGATTTGGAAAATGCTGTTTTAGGAGACTACAAGTTTGATAAGAAGTTTGTGAAGCTTATCAATGGGGAAGATATCGAATTGAAATTTTAAACCCCTGTCCAAAGACAAGGGCGCACATCAGGAAGCTTTAAAGTTTTTAATTAGAGTGTGTACTTCTTCAATTAAATCTGGGTTTTGATTGTTATCTACGAAAAAGTATTCAACTTCATTTGTTTTAGCGTTTTCTTTGAATACGAGTTCAGCATTTTTAGTCTCTGATTCATTGTAAACAACATAATGTTTTTCAAATAAATAATTCTCTGACATGTCTACATGAAATCTAACTGTAAATCCTTTTGACTTTAAATAGTCAGTTAACTCGTTGTGTTGGTTGATGAGTTCGGTCAATTGGAACACTCTCCTAGATATTGATAATCATAGAATACCCCATTTAACTATTAAACACAAAGAAAGGATTGGTTCATTGAGCACAAACTTAGGAAAAGTTTTTGAAGCAAATATTCAACAGTCAGCGAAAGACCAGGGCTTGTTCCTTTATCGAATAAAGGACGTGAATCCTATGGCCTTGAAGCAAAACTTTGGAGTATCTAAAAATAAATACGACTGTATTTTATTCGCTAAAGGGCATTTGTTTCCACTGGAATTAAAATCAACGAAAAAAGGGTACGTTTCGTTCTCAGAAAGTATCATTAAAGCACAGCAGATAAAACATTTAGAGGTAGCTTCTAAATATGAAGGAGTGTTACCTGGTTTTCTGTTTAACTTTAGAGAGCATGAGAATAGAACTTTCTTTGTACACATTAAAGACTTTCTTACATATAAGAATATAGCTCAAAATCAATTAGCACATACATACATAAGTAAGGTTAATAAAGCCAGCATACCTATTGGCATCTGTGAAGAGATCGGAACAGAGGTAAGGTGGATGAAGAAGAAAGTGAATTATACATACTACATAAATAAGATGTGCGAGAATTTAATTTTAAGGAGGTGATGCATATTAATGACAGGGATAAGGATAAGTCTCTGTCTTTATTTTTGTTATAATACTTACAACGAATAATAAAAATGTGTGGTGATTAAATATGAACATTGATGAAAATTCAAAGGTGGCAGTCTATTCAAGAAAATCAAGAGAAGACCCAGATACAGAAGATACTTTACTGAAACATAGGGATCAACTAAAAGCACTCTTAAATAGATACAGCTTTACAGATGTAGAGTGGTTCGAAGAAGTCGTTTCTTCGGATTCAATCGATAATAGACCTATTTTTTCTAGATTGTTGCCTAGAATCAGATCAGGTGAATTTGATGTGGTATGTGTAATAGCGAATGATAGACTTTCCAGGGGATCACAGATAGATTCAGGACGTATCATGGAAGCCTTTAAAGAAAGCAACACCTTGCTAATAACTCCACAAAAAATATACAACATGTCCAATGAGAGTGATGAAATGCTCTCAGAGTTCGAATTGGTTATTGCTAGAAATGAATATAGAGCTATTAAGAGAAGGCTGTTAAATGGTCGAAAAGATGCTGTAAAAGAGGGGAGACCGCATTCTGGATCTGTTCCATACGGGTTTAAATGGGACAAGAATGACAAGACGGCAAAGGTTGATGAGGAAAAAATAAAAATTTATCGTATGATGATTGATTGGTTTCTTAATGAAGAAATGTCTTCAGTAGCAATTGCAGATAGACTTAATCAATTAGAAATCCCGCCCCCTTCTAGTAGAGGGAAAATGTGGTATGGAGAAGTGGTAACCTATCTTTTGATAAATGATTTTCATAGAGGATATGTCTGGTATGGAAAAGATGAACAGAACAAAGGTATTCATCAGCCAACCAAAACAGAGGAAGAGCATATAAAAATTGTAGAACGACTATCAAAACTAAGGACATATCCAGAGGCAGGAAGACGTTTGAACATGAACACTAACAGACTTTCAGGAATAGTTAGATGTCCTTATTGTTTGAAAGTTCAAAGCATAGATCAGCCAAAAGGAAGACAAAAACATGTCAGAAAGTGTCTCAGAAGGTCTACAGCTCGTGAACCAATGTGTGATACGACAAAAGGAATAAATGAAGACATTTTATACGGTGCGATACTACAAGAAATGAAGCAGTATAGTTCTGAATTGTTCAAAAGGAATAAGAATACTGAAACTGAAGAACAAGCTACTTTTTCGGTGCAATTAATTGAATTAAAAGAAAAGGCGATTAAAAAACTGAGAGGAAGAATCGATCGGTTAAAAGAACTCTATTTAGATGGCGATTTAGACAAAAATGAGTACAAAGAAAAGCTAGAGAAAGCTCAAGAAAACTTAATAAAATCCGAAAAAGAGCTCAGTGAATTATATTCATCAGTTGAATATCAAAAAGAAAAGGCATTAGAAAAAAGAACTTACCTATGGCAAAAAGAAGATGTTCAGGCATTGCTAGAATCAGATCAGGGAATGTCAGAGACAGAGATCAATATAATTCTCAAAAAACTTATTAGCCATGTGTCATATAAAGTTAAAGATGAAGATGGAAAACAGCCTGAGTTGAGTGTAAAAGTTTATTATAATTAAAGTGTATTTATTGTTGTACTCAAACTATACTTGTCGT
>NZ_NKHG01000243.1 GCF_002744245.1 Bacillus pumilus
AGAGCCTTAAGCTTCTCCCCTTGCTTTATATAAGAAAGTGCAACATTGTTATATGCCGTAATAGTCGCCGCTTGATCTGGCTTACCATAAATATATCCACACCCCTCACTTAGTGAGGCCTGCTCAGTAAAATAATCACTTGCTTTGGCATATTCCCCTGCCTTGTATGATTCATTACCTTTTTTGATAACCACTGGCAGTTTTGCACACATCTCTTTGGCTATATCATCACCAGACTCTGCTGCATTAGCAAAGAGATTGGCGCTAAGATATAGCGTCAACACCATCAAAACAAACTTCACTCTTA
>NZ_NKHG01000244.1 GCF_002744245.1 Bacillus pumilus
GGTGGAGCCTAGCGGGATCGAACCGCTGACCTCCTGCGTGCAAGGCAGGCGCTCTCCCAGCTGAGCTAAGGCCCCATAAAAGATGGTCGGGAAGACAGGATTCGAACCTGCGACCCCTTGGTCCCAAACCAAGTGCTCTACCAAGCTGAGCTACTTCCCGATCTAAATGGCGCGCCCGAGAGGAGTCGAACCCCTAACCTTTTGATCCGTAGTCAAACGCTCTATCCAATTGAGCTACGGGCGCTTATTTTATAATGCCGAGGGCCGGACTTGAACCGGCACGGTAGTCACCTACCGCAGGATTTTAAGTCCTGTGTGTCTGCCAATTCCACCACCCCGGCGTGGATGGTATAAGCGGAAGACGGGATTCGAACCCGCGACCCCCACCTTGGCAAGGTGGTGTTCTACCACTGAACTACTTCCGCATTACAGGATTTCTTTATTTTATTTGG
>NZ_NKHG01000245.1 GCF_002744245.1 Bacillus pumilus
TATGAAAATAAATAAAATAAAATAATATATATATAAGGAGTTTAATAGATTTCGCTGTTAATTCGTTAACTTATTAACCGTTTCTTTTATAAAGCCTTATATATCAACGTTTTTAGGGGTTAATGAATGATTTGGGTTAATAAAAACATTAACCCTTTTTAAAAAGAGGTGGGAAAAATGCACCCAAAACAAATTAGTGCAGACTTAGAAATGTTGGGCGCTCGTTTGGTTCTCGATGGAAACGATCTTTACATTGAGAATCCCTAAAACGTCTATCAAGAACTTGTGGAATTTGTTCAGTCTTACAAAAGACGAATTATTCGATATTTGAAAGGCGAATACTCGGATCATGAACATAATGTGAAACAAACAATAGATAAAATCATTAATTATTACATGGGCATTGCTCAAGACTTAAATACAAAAATAGATGACTGGTTTAATCATGATTGGGAGGCAGCGATAAAAGTCTCGAGATTGCTCGTTTTATTTTGGGAGAACGGATGGAGAGACCTTGACACTTCCGTTTCAAATTTTGAAAGTGAGGAAACGGACAAACTCTCATTAGAAATTTATGAAAGGGCCATGTCTTATTTTAAGGGGAATAAATCATGACTATTATTCACTACAACTATTCAGATACAGAGTTAAAAGAAATTTTAGGTAGCATGATCATTATTGTGGATACGAGAGAACAAAAGAATCAACATGTTCTTGACTATCTTCGCAAAAAGAACGTATCAATCAAATTCAAAGCGATGAAGACGGGCGACTATTCCGCAATGATTCCCAAAAATGAGGAATACGGGATTAATAGGGACATGTATTTAAACGCTGCTATCGAAAGGAAAAACGGAGTTGATGAACTTGTTCAATCCATTAAGGATCGTTCCAGGTTTGAAAATGAATTGATTCGTGCATCAAAAAACCCTTTCACACTTCTTGTGGAAGACCTAGAAGGGTATCAAAAGATACTCAACGGAAAATACCGTTCAAAATATGAACCTAAATCGCTGCTTGGTAGCTTGAAAACATTTGAGGTTCGTTACAATTTCTCAACGGTTTTTATTAATCCAAGTGCGACCGGAAACTATATCTATCATCATTTTCATTATATGGCCCGGGAGCTGTTAAAGGGGGGCTTAATGTGAATGAATTAATGAAGGCCCTTTATATTGAGCGAAAAAAGGATGAAATAAAAGCGCAGCTGCTTAAAATGGGATATTTTAAAACGCCTGATGGTCGGCAGTTGTATGAGCTATCACTAGATGAATTAGACGAAATATTCAAAAAACAATTGATTGAAAGGGGAAATAAAAATGGCGTTTGTAGGTTTTGAAGAATCACACGAGGTGCGGCAACTGGCTAAAAGTTTAATTGATGAACACCACTCACATTTAAAAGATGCGATTGGGCACATTGGGTTTTATATTCGAGAAGGCAGCAGCAAATGGGCGGGGAAAGCGAAAAAATGCACGGCCTTTGAACGCCATATGACCGATTACATGCTTTTCGTATTTGTAAATAAGGAAGCCTGGAAGGCAATGAAAAAGAAACAGCGTGCGGCCCTGGTCGATCATGAACTTTGTCATTTTACTCGTGTAAAGTGGGAGGAACCGGACCCAAAAGATGCGAGGAATTGGATCACTGTTTACGGGCCCGCCGATGATCCTGACAGTTGGGGCATTCGAGAGCATGATGTAGAGGAATTTTCCGAAATCATTGAACGTCATGGACTTTGGGATACGGGTATTGAATCATTCGCCGCAGTTGTGCGGGAGGCTGATCACCAAATGAATATTGATGATGTAAACAGAGAGCAACGAATTCAGAGGGTGAAATAGTGGAACATCCCGAAGAGAAGATAAGGAGATCGATATAATGTGTGATTGTTTCCAGTGCAGCATGACGAAAAAAGAGTTTGAAGAAGGTTTTGAGAATTATATCCAAAGGAAAGAACTGATTGAAAAAGCAGAGTCTTTTTATGTTCCTGGTCACGGCCCAGATTTTGAAAATATGACAAACGAACAGATTGAGAATCATATCAAATTCATCGAAAAAACGTTTGCAATGGCTTTCGGTGAGGAAGATGAGAAGGCGGAAAGCGCCAATCAGGAGAACGATTATTAAATGTTAAATCGGCTACTCATCTTTTATATTGTGTTCGGATCGCTGTCAGCTTTAGCGGTCATGTATGTAAATTAAGGAGGCAATGAAAGACTTGAGATTACAAGAGATTCCAAGTAAAATTATAGATATTGAGACTTTAGGCACAGGAAAAGAGTCAATTGTGCTGGTTTTCTCTGATGGCATATTGAAATATACACAATTACCGCCGCATGGTGAAACAAAAATCGTTACACATGATGATAAAGTAACTCGTGTTAACTT
>NZ_NKHG01000111.1 GCF_002744245.1 Bacillus pumilus
CTCCATCTGGAGAGGTTTTCATAAAGCCTTTTTCTATCACGAACAAGGCAAAGTACGCGCTCGGAGGGATTCGAACCCCCGGCAGACGTGGTACCGGAAACCACCGCTCTATCCAACTGAGCTACGAGCGCACGATATATTTTTTGAACGTCAGCATATCAAATTATAAGGGAAATGCTGCAAGAAAGCAATGATTAATCATCAGTCGTGATGATGTATTTTCTTCTTTCAGATACATATACTCATACGATGGTTTGAAGTGGAATGATTTTGGGGAAAATAGATAGGGGTATTTGATATTAGGCCAGCATTTTGTTTGACCTTTATTGACCAAAAATGTATCATTGAATTACATACTTACCTAAAAGGTGAAGGAGGAACATTATGAATTTAATACCTACAGTCATTGAGCAAACAAATCGTGGGGAAAGAGCTTACGACATTTATTCTCGTCTTTTAAAAGACCGTATCATCATGCTTGGTTCTGCGATCGATGACAATGTTGCCAACTCCATCGTGTCACAGCTTCTTTTCTTAGAAGCCGAAGATCCAGAAAAAGATATCTCTATCTACATTAACAGCCCCGGCGGTTCTATCACAGCTGGTATGGCCATTTACGATACGATGCAATTTATTAAACCAAAGGTATCAACTATTTGTATTGGTATGGCTGCATCAATGGGTGCGTTCCTGCTTGCTGCTGGTGAAAAAGGGAAGCGTTATGCCCTTCCAAACAGTGAAGTCATGATTCACCAACCACTAGGCGGCGCCCAAGGTCAAGCGACAGAAATTGAAATTGCGGCAAAACGAATCCTTGCTTTACGCGATAAACTGAACCAAGTACTTGCTGAACGTACTGGTCAGCCACTTGAAGTCATTGAGCGCGATACAGATCGTGACAACTTCAAAACAGCTGAAGAGGCACTTGAATACGGACTCATTGACAAAGTCTTGACCCGTAATACAGAAGAACAAAAATAATCACAAAACAAACCGTCTGTTTCTTTGAACAGACGGTTTGTTGTTGTTCAAACGATTTAAGACAGCTCCGTCCATTTCAACTGAAGAGATGGTGTTTGATAAGAAGCCATCTGTGAAATTAATTCTTCCGGCTCTCTGGAAGCATGTAATAATTGAAGGTGTGATTCATTTGAAAAGCCTTCCTGTACACTGAATGTCACCATGTCAATGAGCGGCTTGAAATAGTCATTCACTTGATACAACCCGATTGGCTTTTGGTGAATCCCGATTTGCGCCCAGCAAAGCACCTCAAATAATTCTTCATATGTACCAAAACCACCTGGCATAGCAATAAATCCATCGGCCAGCTCGCTCATTTTCGCTTTTCGTTCATGCATCCCTTTTACTTCTATTAATTCTGTTAGCTCTTGATGCACAACCTCTCCTCTAAACAGCCCTTTTGGCATGACCCCGATCACATGACCGCCATTTTTCAATACCTCATCTGCAATGGCTCCCATTAATCCAATTCGTGAGCCGCCGTATACAAGACGGATTCCCTGCTCTGCCATATAAGCACCCAGCTCGACAGCCTTTTGTTTGTATATGTCATTTACACCTGGATTCGAACCAGCAAACACACAAATCGTTTTCATCAAAACAGCTCCATCTCTCTCTATAATTTCTTCACCCATTCATTTTACTATAGTTGATTGTAAAGAAACAGCCATTTCGTCTATATATAGTGTAAAATTGATAGTCGAACACCATATAAGGAGCTGTGCGAGAATATGCAAATAACTGAGATGGAAAAGTGGATCAAGGATTTTTACGAAATGAGAAATTGGACAGAATACGGGCCGTTTATCCGATTAGGCTTCCTCATGGAAGAAACGGGAGAACTCGCTCGTGCCGTCAGAGCAGTAGAAATTGGGCGCGATCGGCCTGATGAGCAAATACAAGAGGCATCTCAGTTAAAGAAGGAACTCATTGAAGAGATGGGAGATGTGTTAGCGAATCTACTCGTTTTAGCTGATCTCTATGATGTGTCATTAGAAGAGGTCTTCTCCTCTCATCAACAGAAACTGACAAAGCGTTTTTCTGGTGAGAAAGAGCAGGCAAAAAGCACGTGACCAATACGTCACGTGCTTTTTTGTACAAGCTTATAGGTGCTGTGGCGAAATATCATCAGTTCGTTCAAAGAAATGCTGCTTTCCGATGTGATGGAAAAGACCCGTACGATGCAAAAGCTCTTTTGGCTGTGATTGAAGCCCAACAATCATGAGTTTTCCATTATGGTGCTTTAAACGATTGAAGATATTCATCAGGACCGCTTCTGCTGATGTGTCCATATAATTGACTTTATTCATGAGCAGGATGAGCGTCTTCGGCTTTGTCTGAACATGATCCAAAATCGAGTTTTCTAATGAATCTGTCGTCCCAAAGAACAGTGGCCCTTCAATGGAATACATACTGATTCCTTTCTGATTGGTCTGGCTTTCTAAAGTAGCTGCCGTTTCCATTTGGGGAACAGCGACATTTGTATGAATGTTGGTCGTCTGGCTCATTTTTTTGATAAAAGCGATAAACGCTAAAATGAGACCTGCAGTGACCCCTATAATCAAATCACCTATGACCGTTAACAGGAAGGTCACGACTAGAACAAGTGAATCAGCATTTTTTACTTTCACAACATTGATAAACTCTTTTCTCTCACTCATATTCCAAGCAACAAACATTAAAATCGGTGCCATGGCAGCAAGTGGTATCATGGACGCATATGGCGCAAATAGCATTAAAATGAGCAATACGACGACGCCATGAACAACACCTGAAATCGGACTTGCTCCTCCATTTTTGATATTCGTTGCCGTACGAGCAATCGCTCCAGTGGCTGGAATTCCTCCGAAGAGCGGTGCCGCCATATTGGCGATACCTTGCCCGACAAGCTCCTTGTTGCTGTCATGCTTAGAGCCTTTCATATTATCAGCGACCATCGCTGACAGAATTGACTCCACACCGCCTAAAAGTGCAATGACAATCGCTGGAGGTAGTAAATAAATCATTTTTTCAATGGTTACTTCAGGAAAAGCGAAGCTTGGCAGCTGACGAGGGATTTCGCCATATGCAGAACCAATTGTTTCAACTTGTCCTTGGAAAAAGAGAACGGCTACAAATGTTGAAGCCAATAAACCTAAAAGAGCACCAGGTATTTTGGGAATGTATTTTTGTGCCACCAAAATCACGATGAGCCCAATCATGGCTGTGATGATGGCGAGACTATTAGTGGTACCAAGATGGACCACAATTTCTCTCATATTGAGGAAAAAGCTTTCATGCTTTTCAACACCCTTTAATCCGAGGAAATTGGCAATCTGCCCTGAAAAAATGATGACAGCAATGCCAGCAGTAAAGCCGATGATAACCGGACGAGGAATAAATTTCATAAGCTTACCTAGTTTGAATATTCCGAATAATACAAGGATACAGCCTGCCATAAAACCGGCAATGAGTAAGTTTTCAATACCGTATTGGCTGACAATCCCGAATAAAATCGGAACAAACGCTCCGGTCGGCCCGCCGATCTGATACTTTGAACCACCAAACAATGAAATCAAAATGCCGGCAACGATGACTGTGTATAATCCATATTCTGGTCCGACACCAGATGCAATGGCAAATGCCATGCCTAAAGGAATTGCCACAACGCCCACGACAAGCCCTGCGATTAAATCGCGCCTAAATTTTGATGAATCATAACCTTCAAATCTTCCATAAAAACGCATGGTATGTGTTGGCCTCCTTCAAGTATGTGTAGATGATTTAGGTATACTGTGGATTGATCTGTTGATCTTTCACAACAACATCTAGCTTTCCTGTTGCTGGATGAATGACCAGTCCATGAACAGCTACATCACTTGGCATGAGTGGATGTTCTTTCACTAATTTTACACTTTGTGACACGCTCTCTTCGACCGAATCAAAGCCTGTCAGCCAACCCTTTAAATCAACCCCTGAGTTCTTCACAATACTCAAACATTTCTCTTCAATCCCGCGTGCTTTTGCCTTTTCAAGTAAAGGATCTGCCGCAAGACCTGCCATCCCGCATTCATGATGTCCTACAATACATACTTCCTCTGCTTTCAGCTCATAGATGGCTAGTAATATACTCCGCATCACACTGCCGAAAGGGTGTGTGACGATAGCTCCAGCATTTTTTATGATCTTGGCATCACCGTTACGCAGCCCCATGGATTGCGGCAGCAACTCCAATAGACGTGTATCCATACAAGTTAAAATGACCAGTTTCTTCTCAGGGAATTTCCCCGTTTTGTAAGGCTCATAATGTCTCTCCTTCACAAAGTCCGAATTGTGCTGAAGAATCTGTTCTAAATTCGATCCCACTTTGCCATCTCCCATCTTTTTTAAGTATTACAAAATCCTTCCTATCCTCCTTTTCTCTCGTGTGCTCTCAAGCATAGAGAAGAAAAATGATAGAAAAAGAAGAAAAAAATGAGAAATTGATGAGAAAAAATGTAAGCGTTTTTTCTATTTCTTCTCTTTACCGCTTCATCGTAAGAGATATGCAGTCTGCGTTTCAATCTATTGTTCTCAGATGATCAAAAGACGATGAAATGGTTTAGTAAAAAATGAGCATCCCGTTTAATACATTTCAAATATAATCATTTTTCTATCAGAAAATCTCGATCTATTTTCCAGTTTGTCAGATAATCTCTCAAAAAATCCAGCGATTTCCCATGTTACATCTACCAATAGCTCATTTTATTACATTTGAAAAATGCATCAGATGGCTTATGAATATACTTTTTCACTAAGAAAATGTCTCTCCTTCACCGTTATTTCAGTATATGAAATATTGAGCAGCTCATATTCAAACGTGTACTGTCGAAATGGTTGCTTTATAATAAAAGGAGCATGATGACCATGTGAAAGGAGCGAGTTGACTGTGACACCACATATTTTTGTCGCCAAACCCTTACCTGCCTCTTTTGAGGAAATGCTAAAGGAACATTGTACATACGAAATATGGCAATCAAAGAACCCGATTCCGAGAGATATTCTATTTGAGAAGCTGCAACAGGCTGATGGCCTTTTAACGTCTGGAACGAAAATCGATCAAGAACTGTTAGATCACGCCCCAAAACTCAAAGTTGTGAGCAATCATTCTGTCGGCTATGACAACTTTGATATAGAAGCAATGAGACAAAAAGGGGTGATCGGAACACACACTCCTTATACACTTGATCATACCGTCGCTGACCTCGCTTTTTCGCTCATTCTCTCCTCTGCGAGAAGAATCGCCGAGCTTGATCGTTTTATCCGTGAGGGAAAGTGGACAAAATTTGTTCAGGAAGAAGATATATTCGGCATTGATGTTCATCATCAAACGCTCGGCATTATTGGCATGGGACGCATCGGGGAGCAAGTAGCCAAACGGGCAGCACATGGTTTTGATATGAACGTCCTCTATCATAACCGGAGCCGGAATGAGAAAGCCGAATCAGCGTACGGTGCTGTATATTGCGCACTTGATGACCTGCTGAAGCAAGCCGATATCATTGTCTTGATTACACCACTGACCGATGAAACGTATCATATGATTGGGGAACGAGAATTTAAGCTAATGAAGCAGACGGCTTTATTTGTGAACATCTCCCGCGGAAAAACAGTGGATGAGAAAAGCCTCATTCGAGCACTTCAGGAGGGATGGATCATAGGGGCAGGTCTTGATGTATATGAGCAAGAACCACTGCAAGAAGACCACCCTTTCAAAGAGATGAATCAGGTCACTCTGACGCCTCATATCGGTTCCTCTACTGAAACAACAAGAGATCTCATGCTCAAACGAGCCATTCATAATGTGATTCATGGCATTGATGGCAAGGCTCCTATTGATATTGTGAAGGAACTTGCCACATCTTAAGGTGAAAGGCGCAGGGAACTGCGTCTTTTTATTTATTTTATAAGAATGGACTAGGGAGAAAAGTCTCATTTGAGCCAAGATCGTGATTCTTTACATTTCCTTCATGTTCGGGTGCTATAATATGAGGTAGACAAGCAACAAGAGGACTGCATCCGATTTCCTTACTAGGAGGATGAAGATGAAAAGAATAAGTTCGATTTTCACCATGTTCGCTCTGATCGCTGCTATTCTGTTTTCTGGATTTATCCCGCAGCAAGCTCACGCAGAAACACCTCTTACACCAACAGCCACGAATGAAGCGGCTTCAATTCAACTTGCACCAGATTTACGTACCCTTGCCGTCATTAACACGTTTGATGGGGTGGCAGACTATTTAATTCGCTACAAACGACTACCTGATAATTACATCACAAAATCACAAGCAAGTGCTCTTGGATGGGTCGCATCGAAGGGAAATTTAGCTGAGGTTGCGCCAGGCAAAAGCATCGGTGGCGATGTTTTCTCTAACCGGGAGGGACGTCTCCCTTCAGCCAGCGGCCGAACATGGCGTGAGGCAGACATCAACTACGTCTCCGGCTTCCGTAATGCTGACCGTCTCGTGTATTCAAGTGACTGGCTCATTTACAAAACAACAGACCACTATGCGACATTCACACGTATTCGTTAACAAATGAAAAAGACAGCCCTAGGTCAAAAACGGGCTGTCTCTTTATGTTCTTCACGGGATCAGGCTTTGCACGTAATCCTCAAAAGGTTGTGAAAGCGGCTTTTTCGACACTTCTTCGTGTTCATGAATGGTGACATGATCCTCTGTGACGACAACACGTCCTGTTGGCGTCAGCTTTGAAGCGAGTGGCCTTTTGTTAAAAGGGGATGCTTCATTTTCATAAATCTCCTGTCTCATTTGGACCAATGTGTGCTCATTGATCTCTTTCAATGTAAAAGCATAGCCTGTTTCAGCGCCTTCTCCCCTGTCTAATTGCAGCAAGTGCGTCCCTTTTTCAGTTTCCTCTGCTTTAATGCGAAAACGAATGGACGATGCTTCCACCCATTCACCTGTAAATGGTACAGGCTGAAGAGGTAAATTCACACCAAACCCTGCATCAATGAGGGAGCGATCGTTGTCATGTTTAAGGACAATCGCTACATGCGTGCCATCAATTGCCCATTTGTCCGCTTCTTTGTTATACACTGTCCCTTGAATGAGCTGTACAGCGAGCCCTGCCTCTTTTAACACATAATATAAGAGAGGATTAAGGTCATAGCAAAGCCCTCCTCTGCTTCCTTCTAGAAGATGCTGCTTCAACCCTTCTTGATCCAAAGTGTAGGATTGTTTGTTCAGCACAGATCTGTTTTCGAAAGGAAAGGTATACGCCATCTTTCTTAATAAAGTCGGCAATTGATCAAAGGAGATGGACTGGCCTTCGTATCCGGTCTTCTGTAAAAAGGCTGATTGAATCATCAACATTCCCTCCTAAAAAAACTGAGCCCTTGAAGAGACTCAGTTTTCTTGATTGATAAAATCTGTTAACGCATTCATGGCTTCCTGTTCATCCGCACCATCTGCTATCAGTGTGACGGTGACCCCAGAGCTGATCGCAAGACTCATAAGCCCCATAATACTCTTCGCATTGACTTTTTTCCCATCTTTCTCTAGAAAAATATCAGCACCAAAGCGATTGGCTTCTTGAACGAACAAAGCAGCCGGACGTGCCTGCAAACCTGTTTTCAGCTGAATTGTGACCGTTTTTTCCACCATATGATCTGCCTCCCTTTTTGATTTTCCTATTTGAGTGTAACAGCTTGTCCGTTTCGTAATTGTTCTGCAATTTGATCTAGTTTTCTTAAGCGGTGGTTAATGCCTGATTTGCTGATCTTGCCGCTTTCCACCATTTCGCCAAGTTCCTTTAGCGTGACTTCTTGATAGTCAATTCGCAGTTTAGCAATTTCACGCAGCTTATCCGGCAGGGCATCCAGTCCAATTTTTTCATCAATGAATTGAATGTTTTCGACCTGACGCAGTGAGGCACCGATCGTTTTATTCAAGTTTGCTGTTTCACAATTGACAAGACGGTTAACCGAATTCCTCATATCACGGACGATTCGCACATCTTCAAAGCGAAGCAATGAGTTATGAGCACCCACGACACTTAAGAATTCCGTAATTTTTTCGGCTTCTTTCATGTACGTAATATAGCCTTTTTTGCGCTCAAGTGTTTTACTGTTGAGATGGAATTGATTCATTAGCGCACAAAGGGCATCATTATGTTCCTTATATAGTGAAAAAATCTCAAGGTGATAGGAAGATGTTTCTGGATTATTCACAGAACCTCCTGCTAAAAAAGCCCCTCTCATATAGGAACGCTTGCAGCATCTTTTCTTCACAAGCTCTTCTGAAATATTGCGCTCAAATACAAATTGTTGACCTAATATTTTCAAATCCTCTAAAATGGTTTTCGCTCGTTCTACCAGTCTGACAATATACACATTATTCTTTTTTAATCTCATTTTTTTACGGACGAGCAGCTCGACTGTCACATCATATTTCTTTTTCAGAAGGGTATAAATACGTCTTGCAATCGCTGCGTTCTCTGTCTGTATATCTAAAATCAATTTTCGATTAGAGAAAGATAATGAACCGTTCATACGGATGAGGGCAGAAAGCTCTGCTTTTGTGCAGCAGTCCTTCACGTCCAGATTAGTCAGCTCTTTTTTTGTTTCGGATGCAAATGACATCCTTGCCACCCCCATTCCTATTTTTTCTGATGCAGCAGTTCGACGAGCAGTGAGGCTACTTTCAGCGTGTCGTGACGTATCACATTCTGGTCATATGTAATGATTTCTCCAGGGATGACTTCCAGTCCCATTGCTTTGAGTGCATCTGTGTCGAACTGTACAGGCTGTGCCTGTTCTTCTGCATATCTTGCTTTGATTTCTTCTGGAATTTCTTTATTGTTGACAAAAATAGTGTCAATAAATGACCGCTCCATATGATCATTTAATGCTTGCACATGATCAGCTGCGCTATAGGAAAGCGTTTCCCCTGGTTGCGTCATGACATTGCAAATATATACTTTTTTCGCCTTTGAACGAATGACTTCTTCACCAATATGCGGTACAAGCAAATTGGGCAAAATACTTGTATACAAGCTGCCAGGACCAATGACGATCAAATCAGCCTCACGAATGACTTGAATGGATTCTGGGAGCGGTTCAATGGTATGTGGTGTGAGGAAGACTCGTTTAATCCTTTCATCATACGTTGGAATTTTCGATTCTCCTGTCACCAGTTGCCCGTTTTCTAATTCCGCATGAAGAACAACACTTGAATTCGCTGCTGGCAATACTTTTCCTCTCACATTTAAGACCTTGCTCATTTCTGTGACGGCATGAAAAAAATCACCGGTTATATTTGTCATAGCCGCAAGAATGAGATTGCCGAGAGAGTGACCTGTTAAGTCATTCCCTTTGTTAAAACGGTGCTGAAATAAATCTTCCACAAGCGGTTCAACATCAGAAAGTGCCGCGAGCACATTTCGAATATCACCGGGAGGCGGGATATTCAAATCATGGCGCAGTCTGCCTGAGCTACCTCCATCATCAGCAACCGTCACAATGGCGGTAATGTCCACTGGCTTTGTTTTTAGCCCTCTCAGTAAAACAGATAAGCCAGTGCCTCCGCCAAGAATGACAACCTTTGGTAGTGTCGTCATCTATTTTCTACTTCTCTTTTCAATGTCCCGGTGAGTGACATGTGTGTAGTAATCGTTTTTAAAATAATCCGCTAAATAGTTAGCGAGCGTCACAGATCGATGCTGGCCGCCCGTACAGCCAATGGCGATGACAAGCTGGCTTTTTCCTTCTCGTTTATAGGACGGAAGCATAAAGCTGAGAAGATCGATTAATTTCTCCGTGAATTTTTGCGTTTCACTCCATTTCATCACATAGGAGCGCACTTCTTCATCATTTCCAGTCTGTGGACGCATGCTCTCTATATAGTAAGGATTCGGTAAGAATCTCACGTCAAATACAAGATCAGCATCAATTGGCAGGCCATATTTAAAGCCAAATGACATCACGTTCACTGTAAACACCTGCCCTTGATTGGTCGCAAAGTGTGTGACAATCTTTTCTCGAAGCTGTTTTGGCTTCAGGTCCGATGTATCAAAAATCATTTGAGATCGGCCTTTCAACTCCTCTAACAGCTCGCGCTCCATTGCAATCCCTTCGAGCGGTAGACCTGTTGTCGCAAGAGGATGCGAACGTCTCGTTTCTTTGTATCTTGAGACAAGCACCTTATCGTTAGCATCTAAAAATAGAATCCTTGGTGTGATCCAGCTGATATCACTCATTTCATCTAAGGCAGCAATTAAGCTATCAAAGAATTCGCGTCCACGCAAATCCATCACAAGGGCAACCTTGCTCATCTTTGAATTCGATTCCTTCATGAGCTCTAGAAACTTCGGTAAAAGTGATGGCGGTAAGTTATCCACACAGAAGTAACCTAAGTCTTCAAAGCTTTGAATGGCAACGGTTTTCCCCGCACCTGACATCCCTGTAATAATCACAAGCTGAATATCATCTTGTTTGTGCGTATTCATGCCTGCTCCCTCTCCTTCTTTATGAAAACGGTTCATTTATTAGTCCCCTTGAGGATCTAACCGATAAGCAATCAGCTCAAAATCTGGTGTATACGTAAAAGTGCCATGGAGAAGTCCTTTCCCTTTTAGCATGAAATCAAGAATATGGGAATCTCCAGGAGCCATCGGCAAACTAGGTATATCCTTTACGTCATGCCATTTTAAAATGCCTTCCTCCGACTCTGCCACGTTTTTCCCAGTAAAGGAATCTGCCATAAAGGTGAACATCATCCACTCTTGGACAATTTGATCGCCTTCTTTTATGATAAAGGTAAAAACACCTTTTAGCTGCGGATTTAAAATATAAATGCCTGTTTCTTCTCTATACTCTCGAATGACTGAATCCTTGACCGATTCCCCGCTTTCCATTTTGCCACCCGGCGCTACCCACCAGCCTCGTCTTGGCTTTTGCAGCAAGAGAACTTGATCTTCGTGATGCAGCACACAATTGGTTACTCGTTGCATCAGCTGTCACCTACTCTTTTATGTCTTTTTCTTATTATACAGGTTCATTCTAACTCCCACAATGAACATGCCCGTTGTTCACTGAAAACAGACAGGATTTCGTCTGAATCATGTGACGTCCCGT
Organism: Bacillus pumilus; assembly: GCF_002744245.1. Lineage (GTDB taxonomy): Bacteria > Bacillota > Bacilli > Bacillales > Bacillaceae > Bacillus > Bacillus pumilus_M. The sequence continues at coordinate 11,135 of NZ_NKHG01000111.1, forward strand.
TTCTCTATTCTTTATTTTACAACATCTAACGGTTCTCCATGCGTCATTTGTGAACATCTCGTGAATTTCTGATTTTAAGCAAAAAAAGGACACGGATTCACATCCGTGCCAAACATGTATTCCTTATAAAAGGGGGTCAATTACTAGTTTTATCATAACGGATAATTGTTTCACCCGTGTTACATTCCAGTTAAAAGCCCGTGACGCTATATTAAGGATTTACGACAGCTGTTTATTTCATTGCTTTTAGCTTTTCAGCAAGCTCTTCTACATAATGCTGTGCGCTCTGTGCTGCAATGCTTCCGTCTCCTGTTGCTGTGACAATTTGACGAAGTGTTTTTTCACGAATGTCACCAGCTGCGAAAATGCCTTCAACTCTTGTTTCCATTCTTTCGTTTGTCTCAATATAGCCTTCTTCATTTGTAATCCCAAGATTTTCAAATGGTTTAGACAGTGGCAGCATTCCGATGTAGATAAAGACGCCGTCTGTTTTGAAATCTTCTTCTTCACCTGTCACAGTATCAACGAATGTTACACTGCCGACTTTCCCGTTTTCTTCATTGATCTCTTTTACGGTTTTGTTCCACATGAAGTCAATCTTTTCATTATCAAATGCACGCGCTTGTAAGATGCTTTGAGCACGAAGCTTGTCGCGTCTATGAACAATCGTTACCTTTGAAGCAAAGCGTGTGAGGTAAACACCCTCTTCTACCGCAGAGTCTCCGCCGCCAATGACCACAAGCTCTTTGTTTTTAAAGAAGGCACCGTCACATACTGCACAGTATGATACGCCTCGGCCTCCAAGCTCTTTTTCACCTGGTGCATCGATTTTTTTGTATTCAGCACCTGCCGCAATAATGACAGAGCGTCCTTTGTATTCTTTTGAACCGGCTTTGACGATTTTGTACTCTTCACCGTCTACGATTTCTTTAATATCGCCATATGCATACTCAGCACCGAATTTCTTCGCATGCTCAAACATTTTATTTGAAAGTTCTGGCCCTAAAATGCTTTCAAAGCCAGGATAGTTCTCGACATCTTCTGTATTAGCCATTTGTCCGCCTGGAATTCCTCTTTCAATCATGAGTGTTGAAAGATTTCCCCGTGATGTATAAACAGCGGCTGTCATTCCGGCAGGTCCCGCTCCAATGATGATCGTATCGTAGATTTTTTCTTCTGACACAACTGTCACTCCCTCTTCAATTGCTGCTAGCATTTCTTATTAGAATGCCCTTGGATGATGCTTCCATTCATGACAGAAAGCATCATTTCCATTCTTAGCTTTTATTCCTTACCCATATCCTATTAAATCTGCGGGTAATAAGCGAATCATTTGCTCATATCTTCAAAAAAAGAAAAAGCTTCCTTAAACTGCTGTTTAAGGAAGCCTGTTTACGGTTATATAAAAAGTAGTGGCTATTCGACGACTCTTCTCACAACGCCTTTGAATGCTTTTTTCCAGTATACGTTGCTCATTGAGTCAACTGAAACACCGCGAGAGCTGTTATCGTTCAAGAATGTACCGTTTCCTAAGTAAATACCAACGTGTCCATTTACTTTATACGTATCAAAGAACACAAGATCTCCGCGTTTCATGTCAGATGCACTTACAGCTCTTCCTTTACCTAGAAGCGTATCTGTTGTTGTGCCGCCAATTGGTCCAAGGTTGATACCTGCTGATGCGAATGCCCAGCGAACGAATGAAGAACAATCAAAACGACGTGCATTAATATCGGCTTGTGATCTTCCGCCGCCCCATTTATATGGAGATTGTCCAACAATACTAGAACCTGTGCTGATCGCACCTTCGATTCCGCCTACGTTATTGCTGACAGGTGATCCACCACCAGAAGATGGCTTCTTGCTTGGTGAACTGCTGTTGTTATTAGATGTTCCACTGTTATTTGAAGACGGGCTGCTGCTATCGTTATTTGAGCTGTTGTCTTCCGTTTGGACACTTGCTTGACGCTGCTCTTGTCTTTGGGCTTTTTCTTCTCTTGCTTTTTGAGCAGCTTCTTTTGCGTCTTTTTCAGCTTGTTTTTGAGCAGCAATCGTTGCGTCTTTTTCAGATGCAATGCTGGTAGATTGGCTGTTTAACTCACTGATTTCAGAATTAGCCGATCCTTTTTGCTTTTTCACTTGCTTGAATAGCTTGTCTTTTTCATCAAGCTGTTTATTCAAGTCCGTTTGAAGTGTTTCAAGCTTGACAAGTGTCTTTTGAACATCTTCAAGCTTTGTGTTTAATTCGTTTTCAGACTTTTGAAGCTCAGCTTTGTCTTTTTCTTGCTCTTTAATGATTTCGCTGTCTGCGTTGATTAGTGTAGATACTGCACCTGCACGGCTAATGAAATCACTAAAGCTTTTTGCTCCTAGTAATACATCTATGTATTTTGTAGAACCGCCGTTTTCCTGAAGCGCACGTACACGCTTTTTCAAGAATTCGTTTCTTTCTTCAATACGTTTTTCTGTATCAGCAATTTCCTTTTTTAGTGCTTTGATTTCTTTTTTTGTTTTTTCATTTTCTTTTTGTTTTTCTTCGATTTGATCACTTGTTTTTAAAGCTTTCTCATCAATTTCCTTTAGCTTTAGTGCAAGTGCCTCTTGTTTTGCTTCAAGCTTTGAAAGCTCTTCTTTTTTCTTTTGAAGGTTCTTGTTGACCTCAGATTGCTTGCTGTCTAGTTCTTGTTTCTTTTGTTCAAAGTCTTGTGCATTTGCTTCATGAGTAAATGGAATAAATAAACCGCTCGCTCCGATCACCGAAGCTAAACCGAAAGTAATAAACTTTTTCACGAATGGTTCCTCCTTTGACAATTTCCCAAGCGACATTAGAAAGCAGCAAATTCTCTGCGACCTATCTGTGCTCTCTATGTCTTTCTTCCTGATTTTATAGTCAGATGTTGACCAGATGGTTTCTATCACTAGGTGTTTCATTATGTATAGTAAAATATCTAAATATATATCTTTGTTTTAATCCACGAGTTTCATTATACATGACACATCGACAAAATGAGCTAATATTTTTATTACATTTATGTTTCAAATACATGTCGTGATTGTCATACTTCGCCAAATCCTAGCAAATCCCACCTTTTTATCCAAGAAAAAAGCATGACCTATTCGGTCATGCTGCTACATCTGAATCTATTTATCTATTTAATCGATGAACGTACAAATGACATTCTCATATTTAGACAGGGTCTGAACGCTGATCTGAAAAGACGCTGCTACTTCTTTTTTTGTGACATTTGATTCTTCTTGTTCATTTATCCATAGATAATAAGAAGCTGCTGCCCATGCGGGAGCATTTCTCTTGTCTACGCCAGAAGCACGTGCCTGCTGAATGATATGGAATAACCAAAAATATGGCATGTGGCTATCAGGCTGCACGGCTTCTTCCAAAGCGGATGCCGCCTGTTTTGCGAAGACCGCATCTTCTGAAAAAGATCGTTCTTCTATTTGACCTTCAAATAAAAGCAGCTCAATAAATTGCTGTTCAAAAGCTGTTTTCGCTGCGCGGGCATCAAGGACAGATTGCAGAACGTCACGTTCACCTTTTTGTTTGCTGACATAGTACGCAGTGAGCCGTTCCTCAATCGAGACCATTGGCTCAGACTCCTCTGGTTTATCCTGCCACGGCTTGATCTCATCTGCATCTATATCTTCCTCTACCATCTTATCCCAAACCGTTTGTGCTAGCGTTTTGTGGCCCGTCTGATAGGCTGCACTTGCAAGCCAGTATAAAAACGTACTATCTCCTTGGAAACCTGTTTTATACAAAGAATAGAGCCATTTAAAGGCCCATTCAAACTCTCCAACTAGGGCAAATGTCGCACCAAGCTTATAACGCTGTTCACTTAATATTGGATACACGTGCGTTAATTGCTTCGCTAACACTTCGACCTTCTCTTCTTCTTTTTCATAATGATAGAAGACAAGCTGGTTACAAAGGGCATGCAGATTACCGGGATTTTCATGAAGGACCCGGTTCAACATCTCTTTCGCCTGATGGATTTGACCAGAATAAAAATAGGCCAAAGCGAGATTATTATACGCTGACCAAAATTCTGGATACTCAACAATCATCTGTTCTAGCATGCCAATGGCTTCATCAAGCCTGCCGCTTTCTAACAAATGGTTGGCTTGATCTTGCTTTACAATCAGATCATCCTGATCGTAAGGAAAATCTTCGTCCTCTTCATCACTCATATCGAGCAAATCGAGCAGCTCATCATTTTCATTCGCAAATTCTCCATCCTCTTCCAAAGCGGCATAGGCAGTGGCTGACTTATATGCCTCTTGGAACAGTCCGAGATTTGCATAATTATTAGCTTTAAAATAGTGACACTCTGACATGTTCTCATCCACGTGTTCAAGGATGAAATCAAGCAGTTCATTTGATTGTTGATAATGACCCATTTCAGTATAAATAATGGCAAGCTGTGAAAGCATTTCTACATTCTCAGGCTCAAGTACAATGGCCCGCTGTATCAGCTTACTCGCCTTTGGCAAATTTCTTTCTCTATATGCCTTTAGACCTTTATGAAAAAAGTAATGCCCATCTTGGAATAGCTGGACGACTTGTGTGTGATTATTTTGAGAAGTGTATTTACTCACCGATACCCTCCATTTCGAACAGTGTACCGTGTGTAGTATAACATACTTCAACAGTCCTCACATAGAACAAAAGAAAAGGAAGGATTTGTTTTTCATTCAAGAGCAAAAAGCCAGAAATGCTCCCAGCTTTTCATTCACCTTGATGACGCTTTTTCAATACCTTTAACACATCATCAAGCGGCAATTGCTGTTCACGTAATAACACAAGCAGGTGATACAGGAGATCGGCTGTTTCCCATTTCAATTCTTCCTGATCACGATTTTTCGCTGCAATAATGACCTCCGAAGCTTCTTCACCCACCTTTTTCAGGATTTTATCTACCCCTTTTTCAAATAGATAGGTTGTATAAGCCCCTTCTGGCCTTTCTGCCTGACGCTTTGCAATGACCTGTTCAAGTTCATTTAAAATCGCAAAACGATTCTGGTCTTCACTCTGAAGCTTCACGCCTTCCTCCGAAAAACAGCTATAGCTGCCAGTATGGCATGCTGGACCACTTGGTGTCACGAGGACAAGCAGAGCGTCCTTGTCGCAGTCATAGTGAATGGATGTCACTTGCTGGGTATATCCAGATGTTGCTCCTTTGTGCCAAAGCTCGTTTCTCGAACGGCTAAAAAACCATGTCTCTCCTGTTTCCAATGTTTTTTCATAGGATGCTTGATTCATATACGCAAGTGTCAGTACTTCTTTACTTTGAGCATCCTGTACAATCGCAGGAATCAGGCCTGCCTCATTAAAGGTTAATTCGTCTGCCTGTTTCATCTTACCTTCACCCCATGTTCTCTCAAGTATGTCTTCACCTCTTGAATGGAGGTTTCTTTATAATGAAAAATGGAGGCTGCTAATGCGGCATCAGCTTCTCCCTTTGTAAAGGCCTCAAGCATGTGCTGCGCATTGCCTGCACCTCCAGAGGCAATGACTGGCACTGGCACTGCTTCTGACACAAGCTTCGTCAAACGATGGTCAAAGCCTGTTTTCTCACCATCGGCATCCATACTTGTCAGCAGGATCTCCCCTGCTCCTCTCAGCACTGCTTCTTTCGCCCAGTCGCTCACTTCTATCTCCGTTTGACGGCGTCCCCCGTGGGTATAAACCATGTATGCTTTTTTCTCTTCATCGTATTTCGCATCGATAGCAATAACAATGCATTGAGAACCAAAAAAATCGGCCCCTTCTGAAATCAGCTCTGGCCTTAAAACAGCCGCCGTGTTCACAGATACCTTGTCTGCACCCGCTCTTAATATACGCTTCATGTCATCAAGGTGGTGAATCCCGCCGCCCACCGTAAACGGTATGGCAAGAGTAGACGCGACTTGTTTGACCACATCCACCATTGTTTTCCGTCCTTCATGGGAGGCTGATATATCGAGAAAGACGAGTTCATCCGCACCTTCCTCATCATAGATCTGCGCTAATTCTACCGGATCACCAGCATCCTTTAGGCCCAAGAATTGTACACCTTTGACAACACGTCCTTCCTTCACATCAAGACACGGGATGATTCGTTTTGTCATCATATGCTGTCCAGCCCTTCAAACGCTTCCGCTAAAGTAAATTGCTTTGTGTACAGCGCCTTGCCAATGATTGCGCCAGAAACACCTGTCTGTTTTTGCGCTGACAGCTTTTGAAGATCAGCCACAGCACTGACACCTCCTGATGCGATGACTTGTTTGCCGGTCGCTTCTGCTAATCGGACCGTACTTTCCACATTGGGGCCAGAGAGCATGCCATCCATTTGAATATCGGTGAAAATAAAGACCTCTGCGCCTTCCTTTGCCAATTCCTTGCCGAGTTCCTCTGCCTTTACTTTCGACGTTTCAAGCCAGCCTTCTGTCGATACAAAGCCATTTCTTGCATCAATGCCAATCGCTATTTTCTCACCATATTGTGCCAGCATTTTTTTCACAAAGGCTGGGTTAGATACAGCAGAGCTGCCAAGGATGACTCTAGATACGCCATTGCTTAAATAAAATTCAACGTCTTCCTCTGTCCGAATGCCGCCGCCAATTTGTACATTTACTTCTAGGGATGAAGCAATCGCCAGCACATGCTCGTGATTCATGCGTTTTCCAGCTTTTGCGCCATCTAGATCAACGAGATGAATCCACTTTGCTCCTTCCTTTGCAAACCGCGCGGCCATGTCTAGCGGCGAATCGCCATAAATGGTTTCTTGATCATAGTCTCCTTGCACAAGGCGTACACATTTGCCATTCCTCATATCAATCGCTGGATATAATGTAAATTCACTCATTTGTTCACCCTCTGTTCGTTTGCTAATTGAATAAACTGTTTGAGCAGTGCCATTCCCGTTGTACTGCTTTTTTCAGGATGAAACTGTGCCCCAAGCACATTTCCCTTCCCGACAACTGCTGGTACTTGTACGCCATAGGCAGCACTTGCTAATTGCTCTTCTGGATTCATGTCACTCACATAATAAGAGTGAACAAAGTATGCAAACCCTTCCGGCACACCGTCAAATAATGGGGACGGCTGGTGAAATGTAAGCTTGTTCCATCCCATATGAGGCACCTTCAGCCTTTGTCCGTCCTGATCACGATCCTTTAAAAGAACGACACGCCCTTTTAACAGGCCCAATCCTTTTGTCATTCCTGCCTCTTCACTTTCTTCAAACAAAAGCTGCATCCCAAGGCAAATACCAAATAACAGCTTTCCTTCCTGCACGATTTGATGAATAAACGCCTCAAGTCCTGTCTGTCTTAACAGCTGCATCGCATCACGAAACGATCCCACCCCCGGCAAAATATAAGCATCTGCCTTTTTGAGCTCCTCCACTTCAGAGGACACCATATAGGGGGCACCTGCTCGTTCCAGTGCCTTTGATACACTAAACAAATTTCCCATCCCATAATCAATGACACCAATCATTAGAGCATCCCCTTTGTCGACGGAATCCCTTTCACACGTGGATCAATGGTTGTTGCTTCATCTAGAGCACGTGCCATTGCTTTAAAAATCGCTTCAATCATATGGTGAGTATTGGTTCCGTAGTGAACGATCACATGAAGGTTCATCCGTGCTTCAAGGGCAAATTTCCAAAGAAACTCATGAACGAGCTCCGTATCAAAGGTGCCAACCTTTTGACTTGGAAAAGCCGCTCTCATTTCCAAATGAGGACGATTACTTAAGTCGACCACCACCTGTGCCAGCGTTTCATCCATTGGAACAAAGCTAGACCCGTACCGCTTGATTCCTTTTTTATCACCAAGTGCTTCTTTAAACATTTGGCCAAGCACAATGCCGATATCTTCAGTTGTGTGGTGATCATCGACATCTGTATCTCCTTTCGCATCTACGATTAAATTAAAGTGTCCGTGCTTCGTAAATAAATCAAGCATGTGCGTCATAAAAGGAACATCAGTTTGTATATCCGCTTTCCCTTCTCCATCAATCTCTAGCACTAACGAAATGTTCGTTTCATTTGTTTGTCTCGCTGTTTCTGCCTGTCTCATTTTGATTCCTCCCGCTTTCTCGCTTCAATCGACCTTGCATGCGCTTCAAGCCCTTCTAATCTTGCAAAAGCCGCAATGCTTTCCCTATGTGTATCAAAGGCTTCTTTGCTATATGAAATAATGCTCGTTTTCTTTTGAAAATCAGTGACGCCTAGGGGGCTTGAGAATCTAGCTGTTCCGTTTGTTGGCAGCACATGATTCGGTCCAGCGAAGTAATCTCCCACCGGCTCTGGACTATAGCGTCCTAAGAAAATCGCCCCTGCATGCTTGATTTGACCAAGAAGTGATTCTGGATAAGCCGTCAGCACTTCTAAGTGCTCTGGTGCTAATTGGTTCACGACGTCTACTGCACGAACCATTGATTCTGTCACGTAAATATGACCATGATCTTGAATCGATTGTGCTGCGATCGATTTTCTTGGCAAAGTGTTCAGCTGTGCTTGCACCTCCGCCTGTACTTCTTCAGCAAGCGCCTGAGACGGAGTGACCAAGATACTCGATGCTAATACGTCATGCTCTGCCTGCGAAAGTAAATCTGACGCCACCTCATGGGCAAGTGCTGTTTCGTCTGCTAGAACAGCAATTTCACTTGGGCCTGCAATCATATCGATATCCACCTGACCAAATACTTCTCGCTTTGCAAGTGCCACATAAATGTTTCCTGGACCTGTGATTTTATCAACTGGATGAATGTTGTCAGTTCCATATGCAAGTGCCGCAATCGCCTGAGCACCGCCCATTTTATACATTTCTGAAATGCCTAGCTCCTTTGCGGCAACCAGTACAGCGTCAGACAGACGGCCATCTGTCCCAGGTGGTGTCACAAGGACAATTCGTTCAACGCCAGCGACAAGTGCTGGGATCACATTCATTAAAACAGATGACGGGTAGGCGGCTGTTCCGCCTGGGACATAAACACCGACCGCATCAAGCGGCGTCACCTTTTGCCCTAGCATCGATCCGTCCTGCTGGTGATAAAACCAAGAGGATGTCAGCTGACGCTCGTGGTATGTTCGAATATGACGTATAGCTGTTTGGATAATCTGGATCATCGCTGGGTCCAAGTGTTCGTAGGCCTTTGTCATTTCATCCTTCGTCACAAGTGGATCTTCAATGGATACACCGTCAAATTGCTTCGTAAAAGACCGTACGGCTTCGTCACCATTTTCTCTCACCTCTTGAATAATGCGCTGAACAGTCTGGCGCTGCTCTTCCGTTCCTGTATCTAAAGACCGCTTGAGCGAGAGAGTATCTGTCTCACCTTCTTGTATGTGGGTGATGTTCATGATGATTCCTCTCCTTCTCCTTCAATGATTCTTGCAAGACGCTGCGCCATTTCATCGATCACCGCATCCTTCATCCGGTAGCTCACAGGATTGACAATAAAACGTGACGTAATGTCACAAATATGCTCAGTTTCCACAAGTCCATTTTCCTTAAGCGTTTGACCTGTTGAGACAATGTCAACAATTCGATCGGCAAGCCCGATGAGCGGTGCTAATTCAATGGAACCATTCAGCTTAATAATCTCCACCTGCTCACCTTGCTCTCTAAAATAGGATGAGGCGACATTTGGGTACTTCGTTGCCACACGCGGCGCGACACCGCCCCAGCTGGCTTCTGGCAATCCGGCTACAGCTAAATGACATTTGCTGATGTTTAAATCGAGCACCTCGTACACATCACGTGCTTCTTCGAGCATGACATCCTTCCCCGCAATGCCCACATCTGCCACACCGTGCTCTACATAGGTCGTCACATCCATTGGCTTAGCTAAAATAAAGCGGAGGTTTTCTTCTGGTACATCAATAATTAATTTTCTTGAATCCTCGAATTCCTCCGGTAGCTGATACCCCGCCTGTCTTAACAGCCCTGCTGCTTCCTCAAATATCCGGCCCTTTGGCATTGCCATCGTCAACACTTTACCCATTTTGCTCTTCCTTTCTAGCACCGATAAAATAAGTCACTTGCTCAAACACCTTGGTCATTGCATCAATATTTTCAATTCCCGCTAAGTCTTGCAGGACGATCTTTTTGCCTTTTGACCGCTCTTTTTCTGCAAAAGCAAAGGCTTCTAGTCTTTGCTCTTTACTAAAAATCACAGCCTCCTGCGTCCCATTGATTTCTTTTGCATCTAGTGCCTCCAAAAGGCGGTCTAATCGAAGACCGAATCCTGTAGCTGGTGCAGGTGCATCAAAATGAGCAAGCAATTGATCATATCTTCCTCCACTCCCGATGACAGACCCAACATGATCTGCAAATACTTCAAACAAAATGCCTGTGTAATAGCTCATATGACTCACCATGCTTACATCTAAACGAATATATTCTGTACAACCGTAATCTTCAAGTGTCTCCCAAAGTGCCTTTAATTCAGCGAGCACCTCTTTCCCCTCTTGTGAGACCACAATGTCCTCTGCCTGCTGCGTGACTTCCTGGCCGCCGCGTAAATCCAAAAGCTGTAACAGTCTCATTTTATCGATAGATGAGAGCGGTAATTGCTTTACATGCTGTCTGTATCCTACATAATTCTTTTCATATAAAAATCGCCGCAGAACGTTCGCACGCTCTGTATTTCCCAGTACATCTAAAAACAATGTCTCCGCCAAAGCGACATGCCCGATTGCTATCTTGAAGGATTGGAGACCGGCATTTTTTAACGCAAACACGACAAGCGCGATGACTTCAGCGTCTGCACTAATCGAACCATCACCAATCAATTCAATTCCGACCTGTTCAAATTCTGATGGTCTTCCGCCTTCTCTTTCCTGCGCCCGAAACACATTGGCTGCATAACCGACCCGCAGTGGATACGCCTGCTCGTGAAGTTTTGAAGCCGCGACTCTCGCAATTGGTCCTGTCATATCAGGTCGAAGCACCAAGGTTTGACCGTTTTGATCAAGGAGCTTAAACAGCTGTGTATCTGTAATCGCCGATTGAACACCGACTGTATCGTAAAATTCAAGCGTTGGTGTCTCCATCAAACGGTAACCCCAACCATTCATGACCTCTGTTAATGAATGTCTCACTTTTTTCTTCGTCTCATACAGACCTGGTAATGAATCCCGCATACCATATGGTTTCTCAAACATAAACATGTTCTTTCGCACCTCCAACACATTAAAACGAAAAATTCCGAATCCTTTAGTTCACTAATATGATAATATGCTAACAAAATAAAGCGGTTAAATCAATCATTTTTATTTCTTCTCGCTTTTGGTTAAAGTTTTGTTCAAATATTACATTAAAATGACACCTGAACCTTTTCCATATGTTCGATGAAGGAACGTGCTATAATACTTAAAAATATTGAATAACACAGGAGATTATAGTGAAATTCTTTCAGACATTAATCTTAACTTTGTTGTGTGCATGTCTTGTTTATTTTGGCTTTATTTACGTTTCTCAAATCGATCAAGTCAAGAAAACAGCTTCGCCACATGAAGCAGAAAAAGATAACGATACCGCACTAGCGGCAGAAGAAACTCGAACAACGAAAAACACGGATTCCTCACATACCTCTTTAAAAGGAAGCAAAAAAGCCATGGACGTCATCCTCTACAATCAAATGGATGCACCAAGGCTTTATAATGGATGCGAAGTCACGAGCTTAGCGATGCTGCTTCATTACAGCGGCTATGAGCAAGTCACAAAAAACGCATTGGCCAAAGAAATCAAACGTGTTCCGCTAAATTATGAAAACGGATTAAAAGGAGACCCTCATGACGGGTTTGTGGGCGATATGGAGAATGGACCGGGTCTTGGTGTGTACCATGAACCTATTTATCAGCTTGCGAAAAAGTATGCCGGTGATCAAGTCGTTGACTTAACTGGAAAGCCTGTCAAAAAGGCCATTTATCAATCACTTGAAAAGGGCTATCCTGTATGGGTGATTACCACATCCAACTTTGACAAAACAAATAACATCGAAACGTGGAATACCCCAAACGGAAAAATAGATGTCAGCTTTAATGTGCATAGTGTAGTTATCACAGGCTACGACAAGGAGCACGTTTACTTGAATAACCCATATGGAGAAAAGAATCAGCAAGTCGATCGTGATCAGTTTGAGGATTCTTGGAAACAGATGGGCAGTCAAGCGATCATCATCAAAGCATAAAACCCCGCTCTCCAGCCGGGTTTCAGCGTGTAGACAAACCCTCGCATTCGGTGTCAGTCCTGCGTGCCGGTGCTCACGAATGTCACATTCGCTCCGCGCCGGTACTCGTCCTTCCTAGACTTCAAAGGTTTTCTATCACGCTGAAAAAAAGACGACAAAGAGCTAAAATAAAGTTCATTTTAGCCCTTTGTCAACAATCTGAAACCCCGCTCTCCAGCGGGGTTTTTCTCTCCTTATTTTGCTTCCGATACAACTGTAAAACGTTCACCAACATGGGCAGCCTGCTCAATTTCATCGACAAGCGCAATGGCATAGTCGGCATAGCTCACATAGCTGTCACCCTTTGAATTGACAATGAGATGGTCCTTTCCTTTCACATAAGAACCTGTACGATTGCCTTCTGAATCAAAGAATGCTGCTGGACTGAGGAATGTCCATTTTAATCCTTCGGTCTTTTGAAGATCCTTTAGGTTTTCTCCTTGCTGTGAAGCAGTAGGGATATATTCCTTTGGAAACTCTGGCGTGTCCACAAGTCTCGTTGTTTTGGCCTCATCTACAAATAAACTGCCAGCACCGCCTACCACGATTAAACGCGTTTCTGGTGCCTTTTTCAAAATATCAATGAGTTTTTTCCCAGCTTCTACATGAAGGTGCTCTTGTCCAGCTGGTGCACCAAATGCATTCACGATGACATCAAAACCTTTGATGTCTTCTGCCTCCAAGTGAAACACATCCTTCTCTAAAACGGCTACTGATGAATCTGTCACCTTTTGTGCATCTCGAACAATTGCAGTTACTTCGTGTCCTCTTGATTGAGCCTCTTTTAATATTTCTTGTCCTGCTTTACCTGTTGCGCCAATGATTCCAATTTTCATGTTAACTCCTCCTACAATATCGTTTTTTTTATAAAAATAAGTGTAACTAAATCAGTTACAACAGAGGCAAAAAAAATTGAATAGATCATCCAATTTTTTTGATTAAGACCTGCGTTAGTTCACTTAATTTGATCTCAGCAAGCACTTGCTCCATCGCACTTTGTGCGCGGCACAAAATTAATTCTAGCACAGCTTGAATATTTGCACCGATCGGACAGTCAGGATTCGGACTATCATGGATTTGAAATAATTCTCCCTCATCCACCACTTCAACCGCTTTATACACATCGAGCAGTGTCATGTCATCTTCACTACGGTTCAACTGAGAACCGCCTTTGCCAAGACTTGTTGAGATTAAGCCTGCTTTTTTTAATTTACTCATAATACGGCGAATGACCACTGGGTTTGTATTCACACTTCCTGCGATATCCTCCGATGTCTGTAATGATCCTTTTTCAAGTGACAGCAAGGCCAGAATATGCACAGCGACAGTAAATCTGCTGCTGATTTTCATGTTTTCTCACCTCTGTTGTAATCATTATAGTTACACCACGTCAGAATGTCAACAAAAAGTCTGCCGAGCTACTCAGCAGACGTAGATTGACGCGCGTCCATGTCTTCTTTCGTATAAATCATGCGCATTGGATTTCCTCCAACAAAGGAGCCTGCGGGAACATCCTTATGAACAAGCGTACCCGCAGATACGATCGCACCATCACCGATCGTCACTCCAGGTAAAATGGTTGAGTTTGCTCCAATTAAGACTTCATTTCCAATATAGACTTCCCCAAGCCTGTACTCTTTAATCAAATACTCATGGGCCAAGATGGTCGTGTTATAGCCGATCACACTATTTCGACCGACAGTGATTTTTTCAGGAAACATCAGATCGACCATCACCATTAAGGCAAATGCCGTATCCTCCCCAACTTTCATGCGAAGAAAGGTTCGATAAATCCAGTTTTTCATTCCCATAAAAGGCGTATAACGTGCCATTTGAATAAAGATAAAGTTTTTCACAACCTTGGGAAAGGGGACTGTCCGATAGACTTGTCTAAGCGAATTGACCCCTTTTACAGGATAACGATCTGTTTTTCTCAACTTAATCAGCTCCAACAATCGCCAAAAGATCACTCATTTTCTTCAGCATGAAATCAGGGCGATGCTTTAAAAGGGCCTCTTCTCCCTTAATGGACCAAGCGACACCTGCCGTTTTTGTCCCTGCCGTTTGACCTGACAAAATGTCGTGATAATTATCGCCGACCATCACCGCTTCATGCGGATCACTGCCAAGCTTGGATAATGCTAGCTGGACTGGTTCTGGATGTGGCTTCTCATTTTGTACATCATCGAGTGTCACAATGACCTCAAAGAATGGCTCTAAACCTGTCAGCTTCAATCCCATTAAGACCGTATCACGTATCTTCGTTGTGACAATTCCGAGCTTAAAACCTCGATCCTGCAGCACTTTCAACGTATCTAAAACTGTCTCATATTCAGTGACGAGCAAATCATGCTGTTCATGATTAAACGTTCGATACATCTGAATCATGTCATCCGTCAGATCGGAGTCCATCGCAGAAAATGTATCAAACAGCGATGGACCAATGAAGTGAAGGATATCCTCACGGCTGTACTGACCAGGGTAATAATGATCCAGCGTATGCTGAAATGAAGCAATAATTAATTCGTTTGTATTGATTAACGTGCCATCTAAATCAAATAGCACTGTGTTGATGGTTGATTCGTTCATATAGCTTCCTTTCTAACAGCTGCTTGTTCCCGCTTACGCCAAATATAGCTAATGGCAGCTGTCAATAAAATAGCAGAAATCAGGCGGATGACAAGAAGCGGCCAAACTGGAATGCCCAACGGAATAAAAATCAATGTATCTTCGACCACCGCATGACAAGCGACAAGGAAAATGAAGGCCAAGGTTAAATCCTTTTTACTCACGCCATCCTCTTCCACTGCCTTCATCATCACACCTGCTCCGTAGGCTAGACCAATGGTTAAACCAGCCACCATCGTCATAGACGTATTTTCTTTCATTCCAAGCATTCTAGTAAAAGGAGACAGCCACTTTGACAGTGTGTGCAGCCACCCTAAATCTCTCATGAATTGAATGATGATCATGAGAGGGATGACAATACAAGCCAGCTGGAGCACACCGAGAACAGCTTTCTGTAAAGCAAGAAGAACGATCATGTACCAGCTTGAAGGCATATCAACCGTCTGAGCTGCCGTAAGCAACCCATATTGCGCCGCCTCCTTGCCTCCCTGCCAAACGAGATGAATGACAATAGCTGAAACAACGGCAAGACTGATTCTAACTAACAAAATCACAGACACCCTCAGCCCAACCTTTGCCGCCACTGTCGATTCAATGATTAAGTTATGAGAAAAGGATAGCATCACCGCCAAAATGAAGACCTCTTTGACAGGCAGCTCTAACGTTAAAATGGCAGCGATACCTGCATACAAGTTGAGCATATTTCCTAATACAAGCGGGATCGCCGCTTCTCCCGAAAGACCAAACAATCCCATCAATGGCCGAATGAATTGTATGATCCAATCCATAACAGGCGTATGCTGCAAGATACTGACGAGAATGGTAACTGGAAAAATGACTTTTCCAAGTGTCCAAGTCGTCGATAGACCTGCTTTTAAGCCGTTTTTCCATGTCTCCCCCATCTTTTCTGATCCCCCCTGCTTAATTCGATGAGTTATTCTCTTTATATGGAATAGATGCGTAGCCCTTGATTCTTCTATAGACAATCAGCAAAACAGCCACTGCAAATATCGCAATCGATATCATCTGTGCAATTCGAAGATGCTCTGTCAGCATTAAGCTGTCCGTTCTCATTCCTTCAATGAAGAAACGGCCGATTGAATACCAGATTAAATAAGACAAGAAGATTTCGCCTCTGCGCAGCGACGTTCTTCGTAATAAAATTAAGATCCCAACGCCGACAAAATTCCATAATGATTCGTATAAGAACGTTGGGTGATAATAGGTCCCATCAATATACATTTGATTAATGATAAACTCAGGCAGGTGCAAATTTTCTAAAAAGGCTCTTGAAACAGCTTCACCATGTGCTTCCTGATTAATAAAGTTTCCCCAGCGCCCAATAGCCTGCCCTAGTAAAATACTAGGCGCTGCCACATCGGCGAGTTTCCAAAAGGAAACCTTTTTCACTCTTGTAAATACGACGGCTGTCAGCACTGCACCTATCAGCCCGCCGTGTATCGCAATCCCGCCATTCCAAATCTTAATGATTTCATTTGGATGCTGCTGATAGTAATCCCATTCGAAGGATACATAATAAATTCGTGCACAAATAATGGCTATTGGAATCGCAAATAAAATGAAGTCAATAAACGTATCTTTATTGATTCCTCTTTTTTCACATTCCCTTAGTGCGAGCCAAAGTCCAAGCAAGGCTCCGACTCCTATGATCACACCATACCAATGAACCGAAATAGGCCCGAGCTGAAAAGCAATCGGATCAATTGGTTGAATTGCTTCGTTCATATAGACAACTCCTATTCATCCTGGCCATTGTCTTCAATGACATCGGCAAGTTTACTTGTAAATTGTTCCGCTGCATTATGTCCCATTCGTTTCAACCTGAAGTTCATCGCAGCCACCTCAATAATGACCGCTAAATTTCGTCCTGGACGTACAGGGATAGTCAGCTTCGGTACATCTGTATCGATGATCCGCATTTTCTCTTCTTCAAGTCCTAAACGATCATACTGCTTGCCCTGTTCCCAAAGCTCAAGGTTCATCACAATCGTAATTCTCTTATAGCTTCTGACGGCGCCTGCTCCAAATAAGGTCATCACGTTAATAATCCCTAATCCGCGGATTTCTAAAAGGTGCTCGATCAGCTCTGGTGCGCTTCCAACTAGCGTATCCTGATCCTCTTGGCGAATTTCCACGCAATCATCTGCAACCAGTCTGTGACCCCTCTTCACTAGTTCTAAAGCTGTTTCACTTTTTCCTACTCCGCTTTTCCCAATTAACAAAACACCTACGCCATATACATCTACGAGCACGCCATGAATGGCTGTCGTTGGTGCAAGCTTACTTTCTAGAAAGTTCGTTAATCGACTAGAAAGTCTTGTTGTTTTCAAGCTTGACCGTAAAACCGGCACCCCATTTTCATTCGATGCTTCAATTAATTCCTTCGGCACTTCGCGATCTCGCGACAAAATAATGGCAGGAGTAATATCTGTACAAAGAGACATCATTCTCTGCTTTCGTTCACGTTCGGAGAGTTGTTCAAAAAAGGAAAGCTCTGTTTTCCCTAAAAGCTGAACTCTTTCTTTTGGATAATATGTAAAATATCCAGCCATTTCAATACCTGGTCTGGAAAGATCACTAATTGTAATAGGACGATTAATCCCTTCTTCCCCACTTACCAGTTCAAGATGAAATTGTTCCATTATGTCCTTCGTACGAACTTTCGGCACGCTTTTTCCTCCTTTTATCACAGGCGTTTCAGAAATACAGCTCTATTTTATCACTTTCAATGATGAACCCAAAACAGTATTTTATCCTGATCCTGTTTCGCTCCCCCTACTGGTATAGACAACTATACTTAAAAAGGGTAAACTAAAACTACAGACAACGAATAAGGAGGCACAAATATGAGCAGCTCTTTATTGCTCTCCAATATTCATATTGTGACAAAGACAGCAATCTTGAAGCACGGTTTTGTCGGTTTACGCGATGGCAAGATCGACTATATTTCAACATCACCACCGACAGGAAATTATGAAAAAGTATATATTTCCCGGGAAAACTTTTATTTACTTCCCGGAATGATTGATATTCACATTCACGGGGGCTATGGTGCAGACATGATGGATGCGACACCAGAAGCCATGAATACACTTGCTGATCACTTGCCCTCAGAAGGAACGACAAGCTTTTTAGCCACAACCATTACACAAAACCATCAAGAGATTGAGCAAGCACTTAAAAATGTCGCACAGTGGAAACAATATAATGCGGAGAAAGCAGGAAGTCAGGCACAATGTTTAGGGATCCATCTCGAAGGGCCATTTATTTCTAAGGATAAGGCCGGGGCACAGCCTGCTCATTGGATTCATCAGCCCGATCTCCCTCTTTTTGAAAAATGGCTCGATGCATCTGAACAGCTCATTCAAATTGTCACGTTTGCACCTGAAGAAGACCGTGATTTCACTTTTCTTTCCCTTTTACAAGAAAAGAACATCATCCCTTCTATTGGACATACGGATGCTCATCATGACATGATTGAACTAGCAGCAAAGCACGGTGCACGCCATGTGACACATCTTTATAATGCGATGAGTTCATTTCAGCATCGTGAGCCAAACGTTGTAGGTGCTGCTCTTACAAACGAGAACCTTCTAACTGAGCTGATCACAGATGGTATTCATTCACATCCTCTATCCATTAAGCTCGCATATCTAGCAAAAGGATGTGATCGGTTGATCATGATCACAGATTCAATGCGGGCAAAAGGACTAGGGGATGGAACATACGAATTTGGCGGGCAAACCGTCACAGTCAGCGGTGAAAAAGCATTGCTTCCAGATGGTACACTCGCAGGATCTATCTTACGAATGAAAGATGGCGTCAAAAGGATGAAACAGATCACACATTGTGGATGGTCAGAGATCGCTAAGATGACCTCGACCAATGCGGCGACGCAGCTAGGACTTGATCACCTGCTCGGTTCAATCGAGGTTGGAAAACTGGCAGACCTGGTCATTTGGGATGAATCTGGAGAACTGATGATGACGATCTGCCGCGGACAAATCGTCTTTGAAAAAAAGGAGGCCAACCACTGATGAACATCATTGAATTTGAAGATAAAGACCAATTAGGAAAAGAAGCTGCTGCCCTCATTGCGCATACAATTGAATCCAAACCAGATGCAGTACTCGGCCTAGCAACTGGTGGTACGCCTATCAATACTTACAAAGAATTAATTCGGCTTCATCAAGCACAGCAGCTGTCCTTTCAACAAACAAGAACCATCAATTTGGATGAATATGCAGGACTTGATCCAGAGCATGAAAATAGTTATATGACATACATGAAACGTCATTTATTTGATCAGATTGATCTTCCTCAGGATCAGTATTTCCTGCCAAATGGCTCTGCAACTAATTTGGAAGAAGAATGCTTCAGATATGATCAGCTCATTCAAGAGTTAGGGGGTATCGACCTTCAGCTTCTTGGCATAGGACAAAATGGACATATCGGGTTTAACGAACCTAGCACCCCCTTTGACTCAAAGACTCATGTTGTGCAATTAGATGAAAATACCCGACAAGCCAACGCAAGATACTTTTCTTCTATTAATGAAGTACCTACACATGCCATTACAATGGGGATTGCAAGCATCCTTTCAAGTAAAAAAATTCTCCTTCTCGCATCAGGAAAATCAAAAGCGAAAGTGATACAATATTTAGAACAGGCGGAGATTCACCCAGACTTCCCTGCATCTGCCCTGAAACTTCATCAAGATGTGACGATATTCATTGATAGAGAAGCTGGTTCACTACGCTAAACACGAGAGGGTTTTCACATGTTTATTGATAAGCAGTCACCTATTCCGATGTACCATCAGATTATGGAAAACTTGAAAAAGCAGATTGAGGATGGAACATTAGCACCTGATACACTCATTCCTTCTGAAAGAGAATATGCTGAACGCTTTGGTATTAGCCGAATGACTGTCAGACAAGCCTTATCGAATCTTGTAAACGAGGGATATTTATATCGCGAAAAAGGAAAAGGTACCTTTGTTAGCCGAAAAAAATTTGAACAGCCGCTTCAAGGCTTGACAAGCTTTACAGAAGATATGCGACAGCGCGGGCTCAAAGCGTCTAGCCAGCTGATTGATTTCAAAAGAATCGCATGTCCAGAGCACTTACGACCAGCCTTACAGCTGTCAAACAGTGAACCTGTGTATGAACTGAAACGGATACGTCTTGCAAATGATGAACCGATGGCCATTGAAACGAGCTATATACCTAAAATATTTGCAGGCGATTTAACAAAGGCACATCTCACTGGCTCTTTATATGAATATATAGAAAACAACACAGGCCTTGCCATTGCTCACGCAAAGCAGGAGCTTGAAGCCAATGTTGCCTCAAAGGATGAAGCACACCTGCTGTCCATTTCAACAGGTGCTCCTGTGCTATCGATTACAAGAACGACTTATCTTCAAAACGACCTTCCGTTTGAGTTTGTTCTTTCAGTTTATAGAGGAGATCGTTACAAGCTCATTCATACAATGGAAAGATAAACTGTGCTCCTGAAGCGGAGCACAGTGTTTTTTATTTCCGAAGATATTTTGTTTGGTCATCATCTTTTGTATGGATTTTCCATATTGGTGAAACAGCTTTCCCTTGGAAACGATCTTTTGCGACAGTGTACCAATAATATTCTCGATTTGGCTTTAAGCCTTTCCACTCAAAGCTTGCTTTTTTGCCACTTTTCACACCTCTGGCTTCTCCTAGAAGGACGTTTGTATACACATTGAGTTCAAAATAATTGGTTTTGACGGATTTCATTTTTGGCGTCAAGTCCACATCAATTGAAAACTCATCCTGATCTCCATACGTTTTAGGATCATAGAAATGCTCTTGATTCATGTAAGGTGAGTATGTTGTAAAATGAAGCTGATTTCTTTTTTGATCTGCTGTAATCAATCGCATAAACCCTTGACCACCTTCTGGACCGGATTGATAATCAGCAAGAATTTGATATACTTTCCGGTCTACTTTTCCATCATGGTCATCGTCAAGCTCATCTACTTTCCTGTTGGCTCCATGGTAGTGGCCGCTAAATACTGCCACAATATTTGGATGACGTTTCACCACTTGATGGAAGATAAGGTCGCCAATTGGGCTTCGGTTGCCACTCACTAACAAATACTCATGAAAGTTTAAAATGACGATACGATCTGGATGCTCAGAAATCACTCGATTTAACCAATCGATTTCTGCTTGCTTAATCCCCCAGCCCATATACACCATCATATAATCATTCCCCCCGGCAGAGATGAGATCATAATGCCCTTTATTGTTTTGATAGGATTCACCGTAGTAAGGTTTTTCTGCAAATCGTTTTGCACCGAAGTATTTCCCATATTCTGCATAAAAACCGTCTTTGTGTCTAACATCATGATTCCCTGCCAATACGCCGTAAGGGATATGATGCTCATCTAACACACGCATAAATGTATCCGCACGATTCCATTGCTTATCCTTTGAATCATCCACAATATCGCCAGTATGGAACACATACTGAATGTTTAACTGATCCCTTTGATCTCTAATCCACTCGACCATTTGTTTAAAGATATGAGGATAGCTTTTTGCATAATATTGTGTGTCAGACATCCATACCATCTTATAAGGCTTCTGTGTCTTGTTGATTTCATCTTGTACGAGCAATTCAAACGTTTGGTCCTTCATGTACTGTCTGACCGACAGCAATCCTTTAAGGTAAAATTCTTTTTGATCCTTAGCAATGTGATGAGTGATTTTATCCCACTTTTCCTGCTGATGATTCCAAGCGTACATCGTCACCTTTCTCCCTGACAATGAGCTTCCTTTCCACACAGCCTCGACAACATCTTTCTCACGTACGTGATGATGGACCTTGATTTGAAAACGATGATAAGGAAAACGCTGTAAATCCTTCGTTTCGACTGCCTTACCATCAGTAAATGCAATGCGATTTCTTTCACTGTCAGAAAAGACCAGTTCTCCTTTCTGGTTAAGTTCCTTTGGCGGTTCGGTCTCTGCTGCATATTTAAAAATCTTCATTGATGGATGCAAGGAGGTGTATTGATAGGCACGATAAAATGAGTAATATAACTTATCATTTGTTGGATCCTTTGTTAAAACCGTTTGCTTAGATGATTCCATTTTTGTCTTATCTGCTATGCGTTCTGGTGTCTCAGGATGTTCATGTACCGTCTTGAATTCTTTTTTTAATGTCGATTTGTTCCCTGCGGCATCTTTTGCTTTTATTGTAAACGTGTGCTGCCCAGGAGTTAATTCGCTAGAAGACGTCTTATATGGTAGAGAAATCGGTTCGCCATCTAAGAATGTGCGAATATCCTCTATGTCACTCCAACGATCCGTGACCTTTGCCTTTAATGTAAAGGCTCCTTTATATTGGTCATTTGCTTGTATGTTGGTCTTGATTTTCGGACCTGTATTATCAACTTTCACATGTACAGATGCATGCTCGTCTGCTGTTTTCGCTTGAATAAGATGCGAACCTTCCTTCAACCTTCTAGTATCCCACTGAATATAGGTTGACACATATGCTTGTTTCGGAATTTGAAATTGAAAAGCTCTTACCTTTTTGGCATGACCACCATCTCCCATCTTCCATTCTTTTTGTGGTTTATCATTTAATGGAATGATTTGTGTTCCGTTTGATAGGATCATTCTGACATTTTTCAGTTCAAAATCATCGTGATTCTCTCCTGGCAAGCGGTCAAACGGAGAAGACTTCGTTCCAGCATGGAAAGAAATCGTTTGCGGCCCCGACTTTTTCAACACTGATTCTGGTATTGGCACTGTATAGGTCCGATACACCTTTGTCGAATCATCAAAAATAGAAAGTAAGTGGTTACCTATAGACACACCATTTTTAAAATATAAATTTGTTCCTTTGACATCAAAAGCGACATATGGATCTGCTTCAAGGGCAGAAAAGGTTTGTCGAACCCGCTTTTCATCTATTGTCAAATGAATGGTTTTCTTTCGGTCCGATGTAGCCTTTAATGCAAATAACCCTGAAACCGTATCTCCCTCTTCTACATTGAATCGAAGACCATGGGCCTTGCTGACCTGCTCTACATCAATCGTTTTTTTCATTGTCATTGCTCCATTTTCGCCGTCTGACGCTTCAAGTTGGTATTCTAATTGTTCTTTACCAATCAACTCAGGCGAATAAATAATGTGATGGAACAGTCGGTCATTGTGATCTTTTTGAAGCAGGATCTCTTTAAAATCATCTTTGCGACTGGTTCGATAGCGCAGCTTGACGGTTTTGACGAATTGATCATCCTGTACATCCGCTTTAATTTCAATGCTTTCTGTTGGTTTTACCGGTTTCCGATCCGTCATATCTTCAATCACAGGTTTATGAATATCTTGTGAAATTTCTTTTTTGTCAGCTGGAATTTGTGCTTTTAACACTTTTCCAGGTGTAGGCTCTTCTTCAATTTTCGAGATCAACTTCATCTGCGGCGTTCCATCCATCGGATACTTGAACAGTAAGGATTTATGCTCACTTAACACTGATGGCTTCAAACGAAAGGCTGCTGAAGAGATCTCCTCGCCAATATTCGTTGTGATGGAGACAAGACGAGATTTGGAGTTAGATAACCCCTTGCTTTCGATCACTGACAAATGCTTTCCCTCTTTTAATTGGGTGTTGTACGTGGCATTAAAATCCGCTACAGTTAAATGCTCCTGTCCTTTTTTTCTTAACCAGAAAACATAAGGCTTTCCAGATGAAATGGTGACTGGATTTGCGTGAAATGAATAAACATCATCCATCTCGGTGCCTTGTGCAGGATCACGGTAGCGCAGCTGATAATGCTGAAGAGAGATAGGGACTTGTGTCGTGTTATAAACTTCTATAAATTCAAATGCATCTTTGCTTTTTCGGTTTTTTGAATTGACGACAATTTCCGTGATGTATAAGTCCGGAATGTGTGAGAGGTCCTCTTCAAATCCGTCCAAGTGAACAGATTGTTGTGCCGTTTTGATCACAGATTTCTGTGTAAGAAACTCTGTATAGTAGTGAACCGTTGAATTCCATAATTGATTTGGAGGAATTTTTGCTGTAAACTCTGGCTTCATTCCTGGTAACCGTTCCATAGGAATCAAGCGATATCCCAGTTCATCACTTTGTTTATAATACAAGTTTGCAGACAAGATTTGCTCTGACTGACTAATGGTTGCCCGAAACTGAAGATCACGGCTTTTTCCTTGAATCGGACGGACGTCTACATGAAATCGGTCAAAAATAAAAGGTGAAAAAGGCTTGTTCGGTATATTCACTTGTGTTTGAATAAAGGGTCCTGCTGACGCAGGCTGACTGAAACAAAAAAGTATGATAAAAAAACATAAAAACATCATTTGTCTGCTTACGTTCACCATCGTGCACCGCCTCCCTTTGGATATTGTGTCTCTGGAAGGACGTTTTTATGACAGATGGAATGGGGAAACCATACAAATTGACACAAAAAAACCGTTAGCTTCTTTTAGCTAACGGCTCCACGATTCCCTTTTGTATAAGCAGATGGAATATAGATAAAATGACAGCCATCCAAATGGCCGTTCCGAACCCATCAATGTTAAAGCTATCACCCATAAAGCTAGATGTCATCATCAGTGTGATGGCATTGATGACAAATAAGAACAATCCTAGTGAGAGGACTGTCACTGGCAGCGTTAAAATGATTAAAAACGGCTTCACTAGAATATTGAGCAAGGACAAAATGATACTTGCCACAATGGCTGCGCCAAATCCTTCAACATACACACTCCCTAGCCCTGGCAAAATGCCTGAATCAAAATATCCAGCAATGACGATTAAAAGTAATGCATTCACTAAAATACTGGCGATCCATCTAAGCATTTATTTAGTGCCTTCTTCCGGAACAACAAAATACCAAATGAAGTAGATCAAAAAGATCGGCATAAATGCTGTCATAAGTCCGAGGATGACCGTTAAAATTCGAAGAAGTGATGCATCAACAGATAAGTATTCGGCAAGTCCACCAACAACGCCCGCTATTTTTTTATCTGTTGCTGAACGATAAAGCTTCTTCATGTAGAATCACTCCTTGTCTGATTGGTGCTTTACTTGTATTGAACCTGTTTTTGTTTCTGCAAAAATGGATAAACTGTGCTCTGCCTGTTGATTGGCTTTGATCATTTTCTCTTTTTGTAACGTTTCATTTTTCTCTTTAATCATATCTGCTTCAAGCAAATCGTGAGAGATAGACCCAAGATTGCTTTTCAGCTCTGCGATCACTCCACATGCACGCGGAATCTGGACGTCCACACTGCCTGTTGTGGTTTTCGCATAGATCGAACGGCACTTTTCATCCGACAGCTGGACAGCAATGTTCCCGTTAAAGCTCTGGGCATCAATTGATTCACTTTTCCCACGCAGGTCAATAAGCCCATTGATGGTTTCTACTTCAATCATACCACACTCATGATCAGCCAGTTTAATTTGTCCGTTTGCTGTTTCAATTCCGACCTTTTCTGCCTGTAACGAAGCAAAAGAGACAACACCGTTTGTGGTTTTCGCAGCAAGCTCTTTTGTCATTAGCTTTTCCCCGCGAATTGGACCATTAAACAGCTTGACTTTGATTTTATCGTATTGGATACGAGGTACATATAAGGTAACATTGACTTTCATCGTTTTCTTTTCGGTTCGGATAAAAAACTTATCCCCTTCAAGTCCGCAATCCAATTGATTGAGAAATTGCTGTCTTGCCTGCTCTCCGTCCTCTGTCCGATAGATTTTCGCATGGCACTCTGCTCGGATATCTCCATCGCCCCAAGGCATCACATTAAGACTACCGTTGGCCAATTGAATATCTAACTGAGACAGTGATGCGTCTTTAAATTGAAAAATGTGTTCAACATCGACTGACTGTCCAAAGTTCAAATCAAGATCGACATCTTTTACTTTTTTCACCGCAGAATCTAACCAGCCGAACAGCTTCGCCCCAAGATTTTCGGTGCCATTTTCTTTGCTTTCTGCTCCAGTCTTTTCTTCATGAAAGGTATGATCAGCTGTAGGCTTCTCTAATGATACAGACTGGCTTTCTTCTAGCTTTTCTAACAGCGTAATTGCTTCTTTTGCTGATAAAGTCCCGTCTTCCACTAATTTCAAAATTCGTTCTTTCTCATTCATACAAAGCCCTCCTATGATTTGATAGATTGAAGTACTTTAATGCCTTGAATGATATTCCAAATAACAGAGATCAAAAAGCTAATGGCTACTAAAAAGGACAAGATGAGCACCGTCATGACTGGAATGAGCGAATCACTCGCTTGCGTTGCCAGTAAAAACGGAATGGCCCCAAAAATGAGAATACAGCACGCTGCAACTGGGAGCAGGTGTGACCACAATGCCCTTTTCGCATGCCGTTTTGTTTCCTTCTGGTCTACTACAAAATACGCCACAATCGGTACGATAAACGGCATAAAAAATACACTAAAATAACAAATAGATGCAATGATCGACTGATCTCTATTCATATATATTCGCTCCTTCATGACGAAAATTCCTTTCTAACTCATACGTTTATTGCGTATAAAAAGTTTCAAAATCATTCGATTTACATATGACCTTAGACACAAATTATTTCTTTTTCCCCCTAAGTATAGATTCTTCACGGATTACCCTTTAAAATATGTTGAAAAGATGATGATTATCATTATAGGGGGTAATTATTTTGACAGATCATCATAACTCTAACCAAACGGCACAAACGCTTTTAGACCTTATACAGAAACAAAAAAGCATGAACAGCGATATGATCAAGGAGCTGGAGACGATTCATCCGTCTCATCCGAAATATGGTGATATTCGTTACTTAAAAGTACTGCTCGACAGCAGCAGCTCCCATATCTTAAAGGATTTAACACACTTAAGTAATTTAATGCCTAAGGAAGATGCGCAATAAAGTGAAACCCCCTCTAGCTAAGAGGGGGTTTCACTTATAATGATGTCACACTTTCTGTTTCTTGCAGCAATTGCTTCATTCGTTCGCGGTCACGTTCTAAAACAGGCTTCAAGTATTGTCCTGTGTATGAAGCTTCTTCTTTTGCAATGTGCTCAGGTGTCCCAGAGGCAATAATGGTTCCACCTCCTGCACCGCCTTCTGGCCCTAGATCAACGAGGTAATCAGCGGCCTTGATAATATCAAGGTTATGCTCAATGACCAAAACCGTATCCCCATTTTCGACCAAACGCTGTAGCACTTTTAATAACCGAGCAATATCATCCACATGAAGGCCTGTTGTGGGTTCGTCTAAAATATAGAGAGATCTTCCGTTTGAACGACGGTGAAGCTCAGATGCCAATTTCACACGCTGCGCCTCTCCACCAGACAATGTCGTCGCAGGCTGACCAAGCGTAATATACCCTAGCCCAACATCAAAAATCGTTTGAAGTTTACGCTTAATTTTCGGGATATTCTCGAAAAATTGCAGTGCGTCCTCCACAGTCATTTCAAGGACATCGGCAATGTTTTTCTCTTTGTATGTGACCTCTAGTGTCTCACGGTTATAACGTTTCCCGTGACATACTTCACAAGGAACATACACATCAGGTAAAAAGTGCATTTCAATTTTAATGATTCCATCTCCACGACACGCCTCACAGCGGCCGCCTTTAACGTTAAAGCTAAATCTGCCCTTCTTATAGCCTCGGACCTTCGCTTCATTGGTTTGCGCAAAGACATCCCGCACATCATCAAATACACCTGTATACGTGGCAGGATTAGATCTTGGTGTACGGCCAATTGGAGATTGGTCAATATCAATCACCTTATCTAAATGATCCATTCCTTTGATTTCTTTATGCTGTCCTGGTTTCGCCTTCGCTCTGTGCAGTTTTTGCGCAAGTGACTTCAATAGGATTTCATTCACAAGCGTACTTTTCCCGGAGCCAGACACACCGGTTACAGCTGTAAAGACGCCTAGAGGAAATTTCGCATTGACATTTTTTAGGTTGTTTTCTTTTGCACCCTTTATTTCAATGAAGCGACCGTCAGACTTTCTTCTCTCAATCGGAAGCGGGATAAATTTCTCACCTGATAAGTATTGACCTGTCAAAGATTTCGGGTCCTTCATGACTTCTTCTGGCGTTCCAGCTGAAATCACTTCTCCCCCATGAACGCCTGCTCCTGGTCCAATATCGATCAAATAATCAGCCGCAATCATCGTATCTTCATCATGCTCCACGACAATCAGCGTGTTCCCGATGTCACGCATGTTTTTCAACGTTCCAATCAAACGGTCATTATCCCGTTGATGCAGACCAATGGAAGGTTCGTCTAATATATAGAGAACGCCCGTCAGTCTTGACCCGATTTGAGTCGCCAAACGAATCCGCTGCGCCTCCCCGCCTGATAGTGTTCCAGCTGATCGGCTTAATGTCAGATAATCTAAACCCACATTATTTAAGAACGACAGGCGCTCTTTGATTTCACGTAAAATGAGCTGAGCAATCTGCAAATCTTTCTCAGATAACTCAATTTTTTCATAGAAATCAAGTGCATCAGATACAGATAAATCTGTGATTTCTCCGATGTGTTTGCCATTGATGAGAACCGCAAGCGTTTCTTTTTTCAGGCGATACCCTTTACATGTTGGACATGGCTGATTGGCCATATACTTTTCCATTTGCTCACGGATATAATCAGAGCTGGTCTCCTTATAACGACGTTCAATGTTACGAAGAACCCCTTCAAATTCAATTTCATTTTCACGTACCTGGCCAAAATCATTTTCATATTTAAAATAAATCAGCTCAGAGCCGCTGCCATGTAAAATTTTATCGAATAAATGCGGCGGTATATCTTTTACTGGGATGTCCATGTCGATTCCATAGTGTGTGCATACAGCCTCAAGAAGCTGCGGGTAATATTGTGAGCTCTGCGGCTCCCATGGTGCAATGGCATGCTGACGTAATGTTAAATCCTTATTAGGAATGACAAGCTCAGGGTCGACTTCCAGCTTAGAACCGAGTCCATCACAGCTTGGGCAGGCACCGAAAGGACTATTAAACGAGAACATTCTCGGCTCAAGCTCACCAATAGAGAATCCGCAATGCGGACAAGCGTGATGTTCACTGAATAACAGCTCTTCTTGCCCAATCACATCAATGATCACCCGGCCTTCACCTAGTCGAAGCGCAGTTTCAAGAGAATCAGACAGCCGAGCGGCAACCCCCTCTTTCACAACGATTCGGTCAATCACGACTTCAATCGAATGTTTCTTATTCTTTTCAAGCACGATATCTTCTGAAAGATCTTCCATCTCTCCATCGACTCTCACTCGAACATAGCCTTGCTTCCGAATCTGATCAAGTACTTTGACATGTGTTCCTTTGCGGCCAGATACGACTGGCGCAAGCACTTGCAGTTTTGTTCTTTCAGGATATTCTAAAATTCGATCTGTCATTTGCTCAATCGTTTGTGATGTAATTTCGATCCCGTGTATAGGACAAATGGGTTTTCCGACTCTAGCATATAAGAGACGTAAGTAATCATAGATTTCAGTGACAGTTCCAACCGTTGATCTAGGGTTCCGGCTTGTCGTTTTTTGGTCAATACTAATCGCCGGAGAAAGACCTTCAATGGCATCCACATCTGGTTTATCCATTTGACCGAGAAACTGGCGCGCATACGCTGAAAGAGATTCAACGTATCTACGCTGACCTTCTGCATAAATGGTATCAAAGGCAAGAGACGATTTACCTGAACCAGATAAACCCGTAATCACCACTAGCTGGTCACGCGGGATATTGACATCAATGTTTTTAAGGTTGTGGGCTCTAGCACCTTTCACCTCTATTCGTTCCATAGCCATCAGGCAATCATCCTTCCGCTTTTAGCTCTAGCAATAGATCTCTTAATTCTGCTGCTTTTTCAAAATCAAGCGCTTTTGCTGCATCTTTCATTTCCATCTCGACTTTTCCGATCACTTTTTCTCGTTCTTTTTTGCTCATTTTTGACAGCTTTGGTGCTGCTTTTGCTTCATATTCTTCCGATTCTTCATGAATTGTCGTTGCCTTAATGACATCTCGAATCTTCTTATGAATCGTTTGCGGAGTAATCCCAAATTTCTCGTTATACGCTTCTTGCTGCTCTCGTCTTCGCTTCGTTTCTTGAATGGCAATATTCATTGATTTCGTCATATTGTCCGCATACATAATGACCCGGCCTTCTGCATTTCTCGCTGCACGGCCGATCGTCTGGATGAGGGATCTTTCAGAGCGTAAAAAGCCTTCTTTATCCGCATCTAGAATCGCCACAAGCGACACCTCTGGAATATCCAATCCTTCACGAAGAAGGTTGATTCCGACGAGTACATCAAATTTACCGAGACGTAAATCACGGATAATCTCAATCCGCTCAAGAGTCTTAATTTCTGAATGCAAATAATTGACCTTAATTCCGATTTCTTTTAGGTAATCTGTGAGATCCTCAGACATTTTCTTTGTCAAAGTCGTCACAAGCACACGCTCATTTTTCTCAATCCTCGCATGAATTTCTCCAATTAAGTCATCAATTTGCCCTTCGATCGGTCGAACTTCAATGATTGGATCAAGCAAACCAGTTGGGCGGATAATTTGTTCCACGACCTCTGGCGTTTTCTCAAGCTCATACGGCCCAGGCGTTGCGGAAACATGCACAATATGGTTGATATGCTTTTCAAATTCATCGAAAGTGAGCGGTCTATTGTCAAGTGCTGATGGCAGACGGAATCCATGATCAACCAACACTTGTTTTCTAGCTTGGTCCCCGTTGTACATTGCACGAATTTGCGGAATTGTGACGTGTGACTCATCGACAACAATCATAAAATCATCTGGGAAATAATCAATCAGCGTGTAAGGTGTTGAACCAGGAGGACGTAAGGTCAAATGTCTTGAATAGTTCTCGATTCCAGAACAGAAGCCCATCTCTCTCATCATCTCAAGGTCATATCTTGTCCGTTGCTCAAGACGCTGTGCTTCAAGTAATTTACCGTTCTCTCGAAGCTTTTCCAGCTGCTCCTCAAGCTCTTTCTCAATATTGATTATCGCTTTTTCCATTTTTTCTTCTCTTGTGACGAAGTGAGATGCCGGGAAAATAGCAACATGCTCACGATCACCGAGTATTTCACCCGTCAGTGCATCCACTTCACGAATACGTTCAATTTCATCACCGAAAAACTCCACTCTGATACAATGCTCATCTCGTGAAGCAGGAAAAATTTCAACGACGTCACCTCGTACTCGGAAGGTTCCGCGCTGAAAATCTATATCATTACGAGAATATTGAATATCCACAAGCTTACGCAGAAGCTGATTGCGTTCAATTTCCATATCAGTGCGCAAAGACAGCACAAGCTCTCGGTATTCCTCTGGCGAACCCAAACCATAAATACAGGACACACTGGCAATGATGATGACATCTCTCCGCTCAAATAACGAGGATGTCGCGGAGTGTCTCAGCTTATCAATCTCGTCATTAATGCTGGCGTCCTTTTCAATAAAAGTATCGGTTTGAGGAACATATGCCTCAGGCTGGTAATAATCATAGTAACTCACAAAATATTCAACAGCATTAGTCGGAAAGAATTCCTTAAACTCGCTGTATAACTGACCGGCAAGTGTCTTGTTATGCGCAATGACAAGTGTCGGTTTGTTCACTTCTTTGATCAGGTTGGATACAGTAAAGGTCTTTCCCGTACCTGTAGCACCTAACAGCGTTTGATGCTGTTTCCCCTGATGGATCCCATCCACAAGCTTTTCAATCGCCTTAGGCTGATCTCCTTGGGGCTGATAGTTAGAAACTAATTCAAAGCGGTCACTCACATCAAAGCCTCCGTTTCGTTGCGAAAATCTATCTAATGAATATATTATCATAAAAGCACACAAAAATACGAACTAAAGTTCGTGTCCCGTTTGATTTTTATTTCCAATAGAGTCATACCCTCTCTGCCTTGGCAAATAACCCTCTAAGAAAACCTTTCTTTCAGTATGGAACATTTTGGCGGGAGATATTCGATCAGAAGAAAGATCGCAAAAAAGAAAGCTGCGCTCACTAAAATCGTAAGCACAGCACGTGTTTGAAAAAAGGATACTTTCGGCCTATCACGGATGATGACATCAATGATGTTTATCAGCCTTCTCTCTCTTTTCGATTTCTTTCTTAGCCATAAACAATGCCCCAGCCACTAAAGAAATAATATCTAATCCTACGATAAAGTAGGTTTCTGTATAGCCTTTCATATACGAGGCAAATAAAAGCGCCGCTGTTAATGCAATGCCAACGTAGTGATTATAGGTAACCCTTGAGAATAAAATAACGAGCAGGAAAGGAAAAACAAGTGCAAATATGGCTTTTGTAATCACAAAAACCCTCCCTCTACATGGTCTACTTCCTTTGATTATAGTAAAGATTGGCATAATGAACAATTCACAGTTTTCGTTTTCACCTTTTTTTCTTCATCCATGATGACTTTTGATATAGATATGGAGGGAAAGTAGTGAGAACGTCCCCTTTATAAAGATAGGTCTTTACGTCTTTGACAGTTACATCCAATAAATCCTATGATTAAAATGATAGTGCGCACTATCATTTTTGAAATAGAGAGACAAACAAACCATTGGCTATTTGGATAAGGGGGCATTCCCATGTATTCAGTTTTATTTCATGCGGCTGAAGAGTCCGCATCACTTGCAGGAGCAAAAGGCTTGAATTTGATCAAATTAAACAATCTCGGCCTGCCAGTCCCAGATGGATTTATTATTAAAACCAACAGCTTTGCAGGCTTTCTTTCATATCACAACCTGCATCCAACTGAACAAAAACTTGCACAAAAAATCAAAGAAGCTTCGTTTCCTTCACAAATGGAAGCAGAGTTACTTTCGTCTTTTCAATCATTGCTGAAGACGTATCCCTCAGTTGCAGTTCGATCCTCTTCTGTTGCTGAGGATCTCGAAGGTGCTTCCTTTGCAGGACAATACGAGACCTATTTAAATATCAAAACAAATGAAGAATTCCTGCAGGCTATCAAAGAATGCTGGTCTTCTTATTTTGCTGCAAGAGTCACAGAATATAAGGCAGAGATGGATGAAAAAGAGGAAGAGATGCCGCTCATGGCTGTTGTCGTTCAAGGATTGATCCATTCTGACGTCTCCGGTGTCATCTTTAGTGAGAATCCGGTATCAGGAAAAACAAATGAAGTGATGCTGACAGCAAGCTACGGACTAGGAGAAGCTATTGTCTCTGGGCTTGTGACACCAGACACGTTTATTGTAGACAAAGAGACATTATCTATTGAAAAATCAATGGGGACAAAGGAATTACAAATTGTTCCTTATCAAGAGGGTGTCATTGAACAGCCAGTACCCGAGCAAATGGCTGGCCAGTTCTGCCTGCATGATGATCAATTGGTAGAAATCGCACAAATCACAAAACAAGTAGAAGCACTTTACGGACATGGAGTAGATATCGAATTCGGAATATCAAACGGTACTTTTTATTTACTTCAAGCAAGACCGATTACATCTGCTCTTCCACAAACAGCAAATGAAGCAGCAGGTGCATCCCTTCAAATGCAGCCAGAAGAACTGCAGGATTTTTGGATATCAATGGACGATCATATGCCCGGCCCAACGAGCCCTCTTTTCTCAAGCCTGATCATACCTGCTTTAAAAAGCGGGCTGACAAAGAGTGGAGAGAAGTATCAAGTACCTGACCTCAATATTAAAGATATTAAGCTTTATAGAGGTCACCTGTATTCTGCACCTTCTATGAGTGAAACAGAAACTGCTCCAGTTTTTGATGAAGGCATATTTGAATTGTTTCCTCATTTAAGTGAACGAATGTATGACATTCTTGAGAAAAACTTTTTTCCATTTTACGAAAAACTCGACCGTCAAATGAACCAGCCGCTGACAACGGAAGAAGCAATCAATGGCTTCGAAGAATTAAAAGCTTTCTATATACAAGCGTACGATGATCATTTTGATATCGTCATACCACAAGTCATTCTATCTGCTATGATTGAAGACATGCTTGTGACGTATACGGGTGATCAAAAACAAGTCGTCATGCTACATGAGATGATGATAGGCGTGATGAACAAATCTCTTGAAACAGATCAGAAGCTATCTCATCTAGCAAAAGATGTTCTTCAAGATACAGAACTTCTTCACGCATTTACAAATCATGCAACGAATCCAGAATTGTTATATGCACTCCATTACACGGATAAAGGTAAAAGCTTTATTTCGAGAATAGAGGAATTTCTCCAAATCTACGGTTGGCGATCTGTCAAAAGTCATGACTTTACGGAAGAAACATGGGTGGAGAACCCTGAATTTGTGTTAGATATCATCAGAAACAATATTCAGCACCATTCTGATTTTGATGAAGAATTTGCACAAGCAATCATCAAAAGACGTAATACTTATGAGCAATTTATGAGTCAAGTGAAGGATGAGGCGTTTAAAACAAAATTTGGAAAACTTTATCATTTTGCCCTTAAGGCAGCTAATATTCGAGATGATCATCACTTCTACATTGATGCCATGTTAGATGCGAAAGCTAGACTATATTTATTAAAAATTGGTGAACTCCTTGTACAAAAAGGAGCCATTCATCATCAAGAAGATCTATGGTATCTCTATGATGAAGAAGTACACAAAGCGCTCACAACTTCTATCACATACGATTCGGTCATACAGCAAAGAAAAATAGAAATGAAAGAAAATGAAACCATTCAACCACCAGCTTATACCGGCACTCCGTCTGAGGCTGAATTGGAGCAAGTGGAAAGAATGCTCGGTTCATTAAGAGAAGATGAAAACAACACAGATGATCTGATCCACGGAATAGGAGCGTCTAGCGGCATTGTGTCTGGAAGAGTAAAAGTCATTACATGCGCCGATGAATTTTCACAGTTTCAAAAGGATGACATTTTAGTTTGCAAAACAACTACACCTTTATGGACCAGCTTATTTAGAGACGCAAAAGCAGTGATCACCGATTCTGGCGGCATTTTGTCCCATTCTGCTATTATCGCTAGAGAGTATATGATGCCTGCTGTTCTAGGCACTCGAATCGCTACAGAAAAGCTTCAATCAGGTGACCTTGTTACAGTAGATGGTTCCAATGGACGTATTCAGTTATTAAATCAGTATTCCCGGGTATAGCCCTATCGTTTTCGATCATATTGGCGGTCATAGATTTTATCGGTATACTTACTTTGGTGCAAACACATTCATAACCTGAGGTGAGTATGCTTGTTAAAATCAACCAATCAACGAATCATTCGCGCAACGATGGATTTACTGTTGGAAAAAGGCTATCAAAAAACAACTACAAAAGAAATAGCAACAAAAGCGAATGTAAGTGAAGCGACAATTTTCCGCAACTTTAAAAACAAACGCGGTGTCATTGCTGCCATTATGAAAGTGAAATCAAAACCGACAAAAACACTAGAAGCAGAATTCAAAGGAGATTTATACACTGATTTAAAATTTCTCGGCACCTATTTCCTTGAAGATTTGACTTCCAAAAAAGAATTTATCTATATCAGCATGAGAGAACCCGCTATGTTTAAGGATTTAACAGATCATGAAAAACTTTATCCTCAAGAACTGAGGGAAATGCTGACACAATATTTCAAAACGATGGGTACTCACCATCATGTACTAAAAGGAAATGAAGAAATTTATGCAGACATTTTCATTAGTACGTATTTTGGTTTTTTCATTCAACAGCTAGAGCAGGACTTCAAACTCGTTTTAACTAAGAAAGAAGACTTTATTGAGACATGCACACACATTTTCATGAGAGGAATTTCTCCCACTTAAAGGGTGAAATTCTTCTTTTTTACAAAAGGTGGTATACACATTGAAGTTAAAAAAAGAGAGCTTGATCATCTATTCTTTGTTACTTGGAGCTATTTTAGTCCCAGTTAACTCAACCATGATCGCAGTAGCTCTATCATCCATATCAACTTATTACGATCAATCGATTTCAAACATTACTTGGGTAGTCACAATTTATCTCATAGTTATGGCCGTCACTCAACCTATCGCTGGCAAGCTAGGAGATATTTATGGCCATCGCAACATGTATTTAGTCGGTGTGACGCTCTTTTTGATTGGCTCGATTGGATGTGCTTTAGCACCTAATCTTGCTTTTCTCATCACATTTCGATCAATCCAAGCAGCAGGTGGAGCTATTTTAACACCGAACAGCATTGCGTTGATTCGTGCAACGGTATCACCTGAAAAACTGTCTAAAACAATGGGGTACTTTGGTTTTGGAGCAGGAATTGGAGCTGCACTTGGACCTTTTATTGGCTCGATCCTCATTCAGAGCTTTGATTGGCATTCCATTTTCCTAGTGAATATCCCATTTTTGTTCCTAACACTTATGACAGGCGTTTTACTCATTCCGAAGACGAAGCATACACGCTTACAAGCAAGTGTAGATATCATCGGTTCATTGTACTTAACCGTCGGGATCGCCACACTCCTTCTGTTCACAAAAAGCCAAGTATTAAATGAATATATGGTCTATGGGTTTCTGGCATTGATCGTCATTCCTTTATTCTTCATACATGTACGAAAAGTAAAGAATCCG
This sequence comes from Bacillus pumilus, assembly GCF_002744245.1. GTDB lineage: Bacteria > Bacillota > Bacilli > Bacillales > Bacillaceae > Bacillus > Bacillus pumilus_M. The sequence goes on from NZ_NKHG01000111.1 coordinate 47,659, forward strand.
ATCATCGACTTATCACTATTTAAAATCAGTACTTTTACAAATGCCAATCTTTCTATCATGCTAAGCAATTTTGTCATGTATACCATCCTTCTCATTATGCCGCTTTTTATGGAACAACAACTTGCACTTTCTCATACACAAAGCGGTATCATTCTTTCTATCTTTTCACTCTGCATGTCGATTAGTGGATTGCTTGGGGCAAAGCTCCATCCGATCAAAGGCGCAAAGAACATGATTCGATTTTCATTTCTCTGCCTTACTATATCAGGCATCATGCTCATTACACTAAGCAGTTACCCGAATCTACCACTACTCATTATCACGTTAGTCGCAGGTGGAATCTCTTCAGGAATTGGCATGACCAGCATGCAGATGGCTTCATTAACAGCTGTTGATCAAAACTTATCTGGTTCGGCATCTGGTATTTTCTCCACCTTTCGATATTTTGGCAGTATCATATCGTCTACATTGATTGGTTTAATAAGTGGTTATCAAACTCTTTTTATTGTATTAATGGGCGCGGGTATCATTGGTTTCCTTTTATCTCATCGCCTAAAAACAGAATCCACCTCTCCATCATCTGGGCATTCTGCATAAACACTCCTTTCGCTCTATGTTCATTTAGGGCGAGGGATCTTTAATGATTGTGATTACAGTAAGCTATGAAGATCACTGTAATCAAACCATGAAATTCATCTTTTAAAGATGAAAAAATGTCATATGAGTATTCGAAAAAGAGAATTCAGCTACTAATCCTCGCCACTTCCCCACCTAAAATCTTTTTTCATCTCTTCCAGCATAAATAACTTCGATTTTTTTTCACAAATTTTGTGGTATGCTTTTTGAAAATAGAGGACGTAAAGGAGCGAAAGGATGGAACGTGTAAAATATTTTTTGGTCTGTTTGACAGCGCTACTGTTTTTCCTGTCAGGCTGCGGTAAAGAACAGCAATTTACGCCACCCGGCAGCTCTCAATCGGTCGCTGTGATCTCTCAATTAAAAAAAGCATCCTTTTCAATTGTTGATTTACAAAAGAATAAAATTGTCTCTTCCGTTGATGTAAAACACCCACTCACTGATCTTATTCAAATCAACAATGACGTCATCATTGCGACAAGTAAAGAGGGGCAGTCTCTCATTGAAATCAACTTAAAAAAGGGAACAGCAACAGATTATATGGATGTGAATAAAGGGCTGACTACACTTACATATGATACGGCCTCTAACACCTTATTTGTAGCAGATTCGGAGAAAAATGTCGTTTATTTTATTGATACACAGCGTAAAAAAATAAAAGCGACCGTGAAGACCGGCAAATTACCCTCTTCCATGACGCTTTCTTCAGGAACTTTGTTTGTTTTAAATGCAGAAAGTCATACAGTTTCAGTCATAGATATTGAAAAAGAAAAAAATATTCGTACGATTTCTGTACTAGAACGGCCTTCTGGTATTCATTTTGATGGGCACTCCATTTGGATCGGTGGACATGGAAAATCCGGCACCTTAAATAAAAGCATTTTTGCTTATGACCCTAAAACTGGTAAACAGCAACGTGAAATTAAACTAGGCGTTATGCCGGTTGCATTTTTTTCTGAAAAGAATTCCTCTACTTTATATGTTCTATGTCATGGAGACCATACGCTCTACAAAGTAGATACCAAGACGAATAAGCAGCTTGCTTCTGTTGAAACCGGTCAAAATCCGAATTATATCGCCGCCGGCACCTCATCCATCTATGTGAGTAACTTAGATGACAATTCAGTATCCGTTATCGACAAACATACATTCATGATGAAAAACCGACTGAATGTCCCATCAGGACCTTATGCTATCATGTTGGAGGAAAAGAAATGAAAGAGCAGATGCATATTTTAATAGTAGATGATGAGTTAGATATGCTTGAGTTAATTGGCTCCTTTTTGCAGAAACAGGGCTTTCACATTATCACTGCAAATAATGGAATGGATGCCTTACGCCAACTCGAAAAGGAACCCATTGATCTTGTTGTATTGGATATCATGATGCCTGATATGGATGGGTTTGAAGTCTGCCAGCACATTCGACAAACATCCCAAATTCCCATTTTGTTCTTAACAGCTAGAAGTTATGAGGAAGATCGAATTAGAGGACTTGAAATTGGAGCAGATGACTACATTATGAAGCCTTTCAGCTTGCGTGAGCTTGCAGCAAGAATTGAAACGACCTTAAGAAGAATTAGAGGTCTTTCGCTAAAGCGCAGCCGAATGCATATCGGTGGCATTGAGATAGATCAAGATGGAAGACAAGTCTATCTCCATCAAGAGCCTGTTAATTTAACAAGAAGAGAATATGATTTACTCATGTTTCTTCTGTTCAATCAAGGCCAAGTGTTTTCCCGTGAACAGCTCTATCAAAAATTGTGGGAATCCCACTCACCCAGTGGCTCTTTGAGAACAGTCGATACACATATTAAAACACTACGACTGAAATTAAAGGGAGCGGAACGACAGATTAAGACCGTTTGGGGTGTCGGCTATAAGTTTGAGGAGGAAGAATGAAGCCTTTATCCATTAAAAAGAAAGTACTCTTCTTAATCCTTGCTGTGATCGGAATAGTTGCAGCCTCAGCTCTTGCACTGACCTATTACTTATACCAGCATTTATATATCGATAAACAGATCGACTCTTTAAGTTTACAAGGAAAAAAGCTAGCAGAAATCTATCATAAACACGGTAAAGACACGTTTTTTACTGACAGAATGACATGGGCAAATGAATCAAGTCAAGCGAACATTATTTTTACAGATGATCCAATGGAGCTTTCAAGTGGTATTCCTTTTGATACGAACACAAACGATAACCTCATCACCTTCAAGGAACGCCAAAAGCTACTCCAAGGGGAAACAGTCGTGTTAATTAGAGAGCATCCACAGTTTCATCAGGATATTCTCGGTATCGCCATCCCTGTTTTCTCAAACAAAGATGATCTGTCAGGGACGATTTTTCTTTCTATGCCTTTATCTGATGTGTATGAACCGTTTGTCCAAATTAGGCTCACACTTGTCCTATCCATTTTATTTATCCTACTGCTGATTTTCTTTATCGGATATAAGAGCTCCAATAAAATCGTGCGGACGATTAATAAAATGAAAGAAATTGCAATGGAAATGGAATCTGGTGATTTTTCAAAACGCATGGCTGTGACCAAAAAAGGGGATGAATTAAATCAACTTAGTCGTTCCTTTAATAAGCTGTCTTCTACCCTAGAAAAGGTTGAACAGCACCGCAGAGAGTTTCTAGCTAACGTCTCTCACGAACTTAGGACTCCTTTAAGTTATATGAAAGGATATGCAGAAGGTATAGAAGAGGGCATCATTGATCAAAAGAAAGGAATGCAAATCATCCAAGATGAGGCCACACGTTTAAGCCGGCTTGTTCACGATCTTTTAGACCTCGCACAGCTAGAAGGGGATTCTTATCCACTGTCATCGGAGCCAATCGTCTTTGCCCAGCTTATCCATGATGTTTTAGATCAAGTAGCATTCATCGCCAGTCAAAAAGGAATTTCTCTCAAACGGACCCTTGAAGAGGATTGTATTATTTATGGTGATAGCGATCGGCTTCAACAAGTGGTTCGTAATTTGCTAGACAATGCCATTCACTACACTCCTTCTGGGAAATCGATTTCGATTGAATTACATGTTGATCAAAACACTGCTGAATTGAGAGTGACAGATGAGGGCAAAGGGATACCAAAAGAAGATCTTCCCCATGTATCTGAACGATTTTATCGAGTAAATAAGGCACGTACGAGAAAAGATGGCGGCTCTGGACTTGGACTTGCCATTGTCTATCAAATTATAAAAAAACATCATGGCACCTTTGATGTTCAATCTGATCCCGGACTTGGTACAACGGCCATTATTCAACTGCCAAACGCTTCATTCAACGAAAGTTTGCCAACTGAATAACAGATCTTTTCATACAATTTTTCTGAACCTCACTCTTCCCTCCAAGATCAGTAGCATATGTCTAAGGGCTAAAATGAACTTTATTTTAGCCCTTTGTCTTCTTTTCAACAAGAGCTGTTTTTATTCCCCTGAAAAATAAAAAATTGGTCTTTTTTTATTAATAATTTATTCATATTTGCTTGTTACACTTTTTTCAAGTTAAGAAAAAGGAGTGACAATCTTTTGATCAGACGTTTTCAGAAATTTGATATCTACTTATTTTTCATATTGATCTTATCTTCCATCTTAAACATTTATCACATTTGGAAAGATGATACGGTGAATGCGTATTATACAGCAGCAGTCACAAGTATGATGCAAAGTTGGCATAATTTCTTCTTTGCTTCGTTTGATCCAGCAGGTTATGTCACGGTGGATAAACCACCGCTCACGTTCTGGCTACAAACAATCAGTGCCAAAGTGTTTGGTTTACATGGATGGAGTGTGATCCTGCCTCAAGCTTTAGCTGGCATTGGATCTGTTTATTTAATCTACCGTCTTGTCAAACCAACATTTGGTCAGGCCGCTGCAAGATTGGCTGCACTTATCATGGCTTGTACTCCAATCGCAGTTGCTGTATCTCGCACAAATAACATTGACAGCTTACTTGTCTTTATCCTTTTACTAGCAACAGGAATGATGTTCAAGGCTGTGAAACAGCAAAAGATTCTTTGGGCAATCGCATCATTTGCGATGGTGGGCGGCGGCTTTAATACAAAGATGCTACAAGCCTATATGATCGTACCAGCACTCGTCCTTTTTTACATCATTGCTTATCGAACGACATGGAAGAAAAAATTGCTTTCACTCATAATTTCAATGATTGTCCTTTTAGGTGTATCCGCATCATGGTCCATAGCAGTTGATCTCACCTCAAAAGGTCATCGTCCTTATATGGGATCAAGCCAATCCAATTCTGCTTTAGAATTAGCGTTTGGTTATAATGGCCTTCAGCGACTTACTGGTCAACAGTCTGGTGGCGGAATGGGCGACGGCTCAAGAGAGGGTGAAGGACAACCACCTTCACAGCAAAACGAAAATGATTCATCCGCCATGTCTCAGCCTCCTTCTGATGGAAATCAAGACAGCTCAAATCAATCCTCCAGTCAGGTACAGCCTTCTATGCAAGGACCGCCAAGCAGTGCAAACGGCACAGCACCACCTGACATGCCTTCTGGAGGAGATGCTGGAAATGGTGACGGCCCCCCAAATGGTGGAGGCGGAAAGATGGGAAATGGATCTGGCATGTTTGGTACAGGCACAAAAGGTCCATTACGTCTGTTCCAATCTGAACTGTCCGATCAAATCAGCTGGCTTCTCCCTTTTGCTTTCTTTGGCACCATTGGCATCTTCCTTTCGACATTCTTTGAACGAAGACGTCTCAATACAAAACAAAAAGAAACGATATTCTGGTTAGCTTGGCTTATACCAGTTGCTGCATTTTTCAGCGTCGCAGGATTTTTCCATCACTATTATTTAATCATGCTTGCACCGCCAATTGCAGTTTTAGCAGGGGCAGGATGGGTCGCCATGACTCAATTATTCCAAACAGGAATCGGTTTTAAAAAGTGGCTGCTTCCCATCGCCATTTTGGTCACAACCGCATTTGAATTATGGATCTTATCCACCTTCACAAGCACGATCGGTTTTGGTCTAAGCGTAGCGGTCGGGATCATTGGCGGCGGAACCGTCCTTGCACTACTTTTTACAAAAGGAAAAGAAAAGCTAAAACAACTGATTTCTCTCATCGCCATTCTTGGCATGCTGATCACACCGCTCTATTGGGCAAGTACACCTCTTCTCTATGGTGGAAACAGTATGCTGCCAGAGGCTGGTCCTCAGCTTGCAACTTCAAGTGGCAGCATGAGTTCACAGGTAAATGAAAAACTGATCAGTTACCTTGAGAAAAACAATACAGGCGAGGAATTTCTATTTGGTACAACTGATGCAACCACTGCTTCTCCCTACATTATTAAGACAGGGAAAGCCGTTATGGCATTAGGTGGATTTAGTGGATCTGATCAAATTTTAACGCTTAGCGAATTCAAACAGCTCGTAAAAGATGGGAAAATCAAATACTTCTATCTATCTGGTATGAGAGGCGGAAGCTCAGACATTCTGACCTGGATTCAGGAAAACGGCAATGAAGTGGCTGCTTCTAAATGGCAGAACACTTCTACATCCAAAGCGAAGCAGCAAACAGACAGTACAGACAGCCAGCAATCGGAACAAAATGATCAGTCAAATGGACGAATGGGCGGAATGGAGAGTGGCACCCTTTACGAATTATCCGTTGATTAATTCATCTATTAAAAGGAGGAAAATGACTGATGGAAAAGAGCATACAATATTCTATTGTTGTCCCAGTCTATAATGAAGAACTTGTCATCCATGAATCGTATCAGCGTCTCAAAACCATCATGGATTCGACGGGAGAAGCATATGAGCTTCTCTTCGTCAATGACGGCAGTATGGATCGAACAGCTGAACTGATTAAAGGTTACTGCCAGACAGATCCGAATGTAAGACTTATTGATTTTTCTCGTAACTTTGGACATCAAATTGCGATCACAGCCGGGATGGATTATGCAAAAGGTCAGGCAATCGTGGTGATTGATGCAGATTTACAAGATCCGCCTGAATTAATTTTAGAGATGATAGCGAAATGGAAGGAAGGCTATGAAGTGGTATACGCCGTGCGCACCAAACGAAAAGGCGAAACGATTTTCAAAAAATACACTGCCTCCCTTTTTTATCGGATTCTACGTCAAATAACCGAAGTAGACATTCCCATTGACACGGGCGACTTTAGATTAATGGATCGCAAGGTGTGTCATGAAATGAGAAAAATTCGCGAGAAAAATCCATTTGTTCGCGGCTTAGTCAGCTGGGTAGGCTTCAAACAAATTGCCGTAGAATATGTACGAGATGAGCGGCTAGCAGGAGAAACAAAGTATCCTCTCAAAAAGATGCTCAAGCTTTCGATGGACGGAATCACATCCTTCTCCTATAAACCTTTAAAGCTAGCCAGCGTGGCAGGGATTGTCCTTTCTGCTATTGGATTCATTTCTATGTTTCTTGTTTTATACTTAAAGCTTTTTACCAATAGCACGATTACTGGTTGGAGTTCATTAATTGTCATCCAGCTGTTCTTTAGCGGCATCACCCTCTTCATGCTAGGAATGATAGGAGAGTATATTGGCCGAATTTACGATGAAGCAAAGGACCGGCCGCTTTATATCGTCAGGGAGAGCTATGGGCTTCAGGCAAAGCCTCACTCGGTTCAATCCCCTGTTCATTTCAAGCAGTATAAACAGCATTAAAAAAAGCGTGCAAGACCTCTTGAAAAGGTCCTGCACGCTTTTTGTATTAAACGGCTGTTTCAAACCGCTTTCTGTTGATCAAGAAAGAAAGCGTGATGGTCAGATAAATTCCCATTGTGACCATCGTTTGGACAATTGGTGTTGTTGACACAACACCGATAAAAATGGCAATGATCGCAATCACCGAAAACCATGTCGTGTACGGATACAGCTTGACGCGATATCCCCCTGGTTCTGCTACGCTTCGAGATTTCAAATGACCGACAGCAATGATAAACCAGATGAATAGAACCGTATAACTTAAAGACCCCATCAAGTAATTAAAGGTTTGACTTCCCACAAAAAGAGAAATCAATACAGCCGCATACAATGTGGATGTACACACCAGGATCGCTCTGACAGGCACCTGCTGTTTTGATAGCTTGGAGAAGCCTTTCCATACACGCCCATCCATCGCCTGCGTATAAAGCACCCTTGAGGAAGCATACAGACCAGAGTTCATAGAAGACAGGATGGCTAATAAAATGATGCCATTCATAATGTCACTTGCATACGGAACCCCAATCGTTGCAAATACTGTCACGAATGGACTCACTTGCTCATTGTTTACTTGATTCCAAGGAATTAAGCTGACAATGATAAAGAACGGCAGTACATAGAAACCGATGATTCGCACAAACGTACTTTGAATTGCCTTTGGAATGACCTTTTCCGGGTTTTTTGTTTCCGCCAATGTCACTCCAATCATCTCAGTTCCACCATAGGAATACACCACAACAAGCATGGCAGCAATTAACCCACCAGTTCCATTAGGGAAAAACCCACCATGGTCAGTTAAGTTGGATAGTCCCGGAGCTGCATGCTGTCCGAATGAGACAAACAGCATCGTTAACCCAATAATAATAAATAGAATAATGACAGCAATTTTAATCGAAGCTAACCAATACTCCGTCTCAGCAAACATTTTCACCGAACAAACATTGATCAATGTCACAACAAGTGAAATGATTAACACAAGGGTCCAAATTGGCACTTGTGGGAACCAGTACTGAATAAAGATTGCAGACACAATAGCTTCTGCTGCAATGTTCAGCACCCACATTTTCCAATATATCCAATCTAAGAAATAGGCTGAATATTTTCCTAACACAGGCTCAATCAAATCACGAAATGTTCTTGCTCCGGGTCGTGCAACGGTCATTTCAGCAAGTCCTTGCATAATAAATAATAAAATAAGACCACCCAACATATATGCCAAAATAACAGCAGGACCCGCAATATCAATGGCAGAACTGCTTCCTTTAAACAGACCGGCCCCGATTGCACCGCCGAGCGCTAGCATCATAATATGCCTTGACGTCATCGTTCGTTTTAACTGCACATGTTCCTTTTCCATTTTTCTATAGCTCCTTTAAATTTGAATCTTCCGACAAATATAGGATAAAAGCATATAAAAAGGCCAGCCATCTCCTTGAAGAGACGACTGACCTTGCAACCGCGTTACCACTCTTATTGATCCAGCAAAAGCTAAATCCAACTTGAAACCCGATAACGGAGGTCACACGTAAAGACTTACTATTCATTCAGTCTTACCGCTCTTTGAGCGAGTTCAATGATTCGTTTTACTGCGTTGCACCGACCCGCAGCTCTCTTAAAAACGGATGTTCATCTACTATTCTCAAGTCAAAACGTTTATAGTCAATTTTTATATTTATCAAAGATTTTATTTTTTAAATATACTGACTAACCACGCTATTGTCAATATCCTTTTTCAGACAAACCTCTATTAACGAATCCAAACAGCTACTTCATCCATCGGACGGCGCGTTTTGCCACGTTTCGGTTCAGTGACACGATAACCAAAGGCAGCCATCACAGAGATGTCATACTGACCATCCTCGAGTAAATCTTCTTCTTTTAGAATTCGATGTATTTCATCGCAGCTAAACCCTTCGACTGGGCATGAATCAATGCCGATCTGTGCAGCTGCTGTCATCATGTTTCCGAGGGTAATATATGTTTGTTTTGAAGCCCAATCAAAAAGTGTACGGTCATTTTCTAACAAATGGAGATCATTCTCTTGGAATTCTCTGTAGCGTTCCTTTACCATATCAAACGTCTCATCTGTCATTCCTTTGATTTGTTTGTTGATATATTCTGCATATGCTGAATCATAGCGTGCATCTGTTCTTGCCAAGATGATCACAAAATGACTGGCAGTTGGAAGCTGCTTTTGCGCCCCCCACGTATACTCTTTTAATTTTTCTCTAAAGGCTTCATTTTGAACCACGAGGAACTTCCAAGGCTCAAAACCTACAGAACTCGGAGAAAGTCTTCCTGTTTCTAAAATAAAGGCAAAATCATCCTCTGAAATCTTTTTCGTTGGGTCAAATTCTTTTGTTGCATGACGGAATTCGTATGCCTCAATGATTTCCTTTTTTAATAGCTCTTTGTCTCGCATGTTATTCATCCTTTCTAGTGAACAAATAGGGTGTGCATTTCATCAATCCAATTTCTTTCCAATCCCACAAAGAAATTGTTATGATAAGAAAACAAACAATTCGAGTGTGTGATGTGATATCTCTATGGTAAAAGAAAAGCTTCCGTTGATTCAAGTACGCACATTTTTGTTCGTTAGGAACAATCATGTTCGTTAATCACCATTTTCGTCTTAGAAAGGAGTGTAGAGATGAGTGCACCATCCAATCCAGTCAGTATTGTAAATCATGGCTGTCCCGTTTCAACCACAACAAGTGTCATTGGAGGGAAATGGAAAGGAGTCATCCTTTATCATTTGACTTGCGGTCCAAAACGATACAACGAGTTGCGCCGACTTCTACCAAGAATATCTCAGCGTGTTCTGACCTTGCAATTACGTGAGCTTGAACAGGACGGCGTTGTTCACAGAGAAGCCTATGAGGAGGTTCCCCCTCGGGTGGAGTATTCACTAACTTCTCTTGGAGATACATTAAAGCCCATCATCTTCGCCATGCGTGAGTGGGGCGAGTCATATGGAAAAAAAACACGCACAAAAGAAAAAAGCTGCCATCTCTAGCAGCTTTTTTAAGATGAAATCGCCGTTTGCTCCTGCTGTGGATCATCCTTTACAAACAGAATACCAAGCTGATGATGCTCCCCTTCGTAAGAAGCGCGTTTCTCAAACCTTGTTTGACCATTTAAGCCAATGATCTCAAGCTTTGTCAAAGCACGATTGGTTTGAAGAGCTTCATAAAATTCTGAAACGGTTTTGATCTCAATTCCATTCACCTTTGTAATGATTTCTCCGATCTCAAGCTCTAAATCAGCTGCAGGTGTATTCGGTATGATTCCAAGCACCATTAATCCTTGATTACGCTTAGAGAAGTAGAACGGCGCTGCATTGTCATTAACCCTCTGCTTCCATGAAAGGAAGGCTCTTCCGACAATCGCTATCACAACAGCTCCCAAGGCAATGGGCTCAAACCAAATACTTGCAGCACCTAATAACGCAACAGCGAGTCCAAGCATGAGAATGCGACGTGCCGTAATTTGAATACTGACAATTGGCAGTGATCCTTGAATCCGCTGGCCAAAGCCGATGATATATGGAATACAAATAAATGAAAAGCTTTGATCGTGCACTTGAAACACTGGCCACCACGGCAGAGAAGAAGTAAATTCACCTGCCGGCATCAGCAATACAAGTGGTAAAAGCCACAGACGGTTTGCCCGCTGCTGACCAATCAAAAGTCCTCTCGCACTCATCACCATTGCAGGCGATGTACGTAAATGCGCCGTTCGATATGCTAGAATTCCCTCGGTCATTAATAGGAGACCTAGCAGGATGACAACGGCTGATGCATTCATCATTGAGAGCTGCGGCAGCCAAGAAAGACTCACTTGAAAATACATCAGTCCAAACGCCGCAATAAAACTGAAACCGAGTGTGTATGCAGACGAAAGCGCACTCGCCTTAAAGAATAAAGAGAAAACGATGGTCATCGCTGCAATCAGCACGATGAATCCAGGTGGGAGGGCAATCCCTAAGCCTACTGAAATGACGGATAGACATATTCCTAGAATCCATCCCTTTGAATATGTAAATTTTAGTTCATCGTAGACATCTTCTATTCTTGTTTGAAACGCTTTTCTCTCCCGCTTTACGCGGGTGTAGCCATATAATAGGCTGATTAATATCATGAAATAAAAAAGAGGATGGATTAAAAACAGACCGACCGCTTTTAATCCGGCTCCCATCCACTCCGAGCTCATTATCTTTCACCGCCCAAGTCAAGCATTTTCTCTTATTCTATCAAATAAATCGATGCTTGACATCAGGTTTATTTCTCCTGATTCATCCAAAGTGTGACATTAGACAGTGAAAAATCTTTTAAATAGTGATTGACATCTACATCTAGTATGCCGCCGAGAAGCTGCATGGACCTCTTGATGTCGGTTAAGTTTATACCAAGTCTCTTATGATTATCCATTAAATAATTGAAGTATATCTCAGCACAGTCTTCATCGATTTCGTCGACTGATTCTACCGTTGTGTAATTCACCAAGTACCTGCTTAACAGCATGAGTAGACTTAATGCCTTTGTAGCGGAAAATGTCACATCTTTCGTACGACTCTTAAGCTCCTCTACCAACTCGTAATATTTTTTCTCTCTCACAATACTTGCCCTTTTCAATTGTGTACCCCCATTTACTAGTTCTTTTAAGAAAAGCGCAAACCTCGGTACAGCTTAATGCTCAAGCTGAATATCCGCAAAAAATAAAATATTTAAAATGAGTGCTACTTTTTATTGTAAGAATTATTTATGTAACATACAACTTTCAAAAGTTTCATTTTCATGACATGTTTAAATCAACAGAAAGTCTCTTATATAAATATGTTATCGGGTAAATTCGAAGGAATGTTATGTTTTTTGTAAAATAAATGAATATATTTCTCGATATAATTTATTTTTAAGAATAAATTATTACATGTTCGTGACACTTATGAACCAAAAATAAAGAGGCAATTATTCGCCTCTTTATTTTTTGAGATATAGTGCTTTTAGTGCAGTTTGCAGCTGAAGATCATTTTTTTCATAGGATTTCACTTCATCCACCATTTTGTTCATCATTTTTGCTGTCTTCAAATCAATGACGCCTGATTTATCAAGATTGTATGTGCTTTGAAAAGCGAGTACGGCTTTTTTCGTTTCTTCATCAAAATATCCATCTACTCTGCCAGGATCAAATGACAATCCCTTTAACAGCGTCTGCGCTTGTTTGACTTCTTCATTGTTCATATCGAGCTGAAGAGGTTCTTTTAACTGGAGCGGACCGACGGTAAAGTAATCTGGCTGATGAATGGCAATGGTGGGCACGACGCCTTTCTTGTGAATCCAATTCCCTTTTGGTGTCAGCCACTTATATAGTGTTAATTTGATGTTACTTCCATCTCCCATCGGAACCGCCTGCTGCACAGTCCCCTTTCCAAAGGAAACGTCACCTACAACTTCATACTTTCCTGCTTCTTTCATAGCACCGGCAAGAATCTCAGAAGCGGATGCACTTCCTTTATCAATCAAGATGTTGACCGGATAAGGTTTCTGTTCTTTCCGTTTTGAAAAATATCGTTTCCGATCGCCATTCCGTTCTGCAATCTGAATATAGGGCTGGTCCTTCGTAATAAAATGTTTCAAAATGTCTTCCACACTTTGTAGATAGCCGCCAGGGTTCCCCCTCACATCCAGTACAAGGCCTTCTATGCCCTTTTTCTCGAGCTTATTCAAGCTTGAAGTGAAATCCTTCGCAGTATCTTCGGAAAAGCTAGAGATCGCAATATAGCCCGTTTTATGGCCATTTACCTCTTTCATAGAGGAAGTCACCGTTTCAAGCGGGATTTCTTCTCGTTTGATATGGAACGTTAACTCCTTTTCAATCCCATTTCGTCTGATTTTCAAGGCGACAGACGTGCCTTTTTTTCCTCTTATTTTTAGCACAGCATCGTTTAGGCTTTTTTCTTTCATCGGTTCACCATCAATGCTGATGATTTCATCCTTCGGCTTAAGACCAGCTTTTGCCGCAGGGGATTTTTTAAAGGCAGAGACGATAATGATCTTTCCTTCATCCATCCCAACTTCTGCACCAATTCCCTCAAAAGAGGAATCAAGCGAATCAGAAAATTGCTTTGCGGTTTGCTTGTCCATGTATACTGAGTAAGGATCATTTAAAGTCGAAAGCATTCCTTGAATGGCGCCTTCTAGCAGCTTCTGACGATCCACTTCCTCTACATATTCATTCGAAATGAGATCATAGGCTTTCTCAATTTTCTCCATTCCATTTTCTTTGGCCCGATCACTAGATTGAGCTTGTCCGGTCATGGCAGCTGCTGCTTTCGTTGACTCCGCATGAGTCCCCTCTTTTTGTGTCATAACTCCTGCACTTATTAATATAACGACACTTACCATAATGGATGCGATTTGTTTTTTCATATTTGGCCTCCTTCTTCAACTCTTCCTGTGACCTGAGTTATTATATGCCAGAAGAAGGGATTTCATGTAAAGACATTCTCTCCATGAAGGCTTGACTAATCATTTCATTAGGTGTAATTTTTATTTTGTTATGATCGAGAAGGAGTCTTCGCTATGTATATTATATTGACGATGCTTTTATTAGGAGTTTTACTAGGGTTTGTAGGAGCTGGCGGGGCTGGTTTTGTTATCGCATTACTTACGTTAATATTTGATGTCCCAATCCATACAGCTCTCGGGACGTCTTTAGCTGCTATGGCTTTTACGACATTATCTGGTGCATACAGTCACTACCGGGAAGGGAATATTCAGCTGAAATCCGGTTTGATTGTCGGGGCTTTAGCTTGTATTGCTTCTTTTGCGGGAGCAAAGATTGCTCCTTTTATTCCAGAGGAAAGCCTGCATTATTTAACAGCCGGTATGCTCTTTTTATCTGCTGTTTTTATGATGATCAAATTATTTGTCCTTAATGAAGAAGCGGAGCAGCAGCCACTATCTTCACGTCAATTGCTAATAAGGGGCATTATTTTAGGACTTGTATCAGGTATGCTGTCAGGCATGTTTGGGATTGGTTCAGCACCATTTATTCAAGTAGGACTTTTGATTTTACTGAAGCTGTCCATTCGGCAAGCTGTTGGCACGACCATGCTTGTCATTATTCCCATTTCCATCGGCGGTGGAATTGGGTATATTTCAGAAGGCTATGTTGATTTTATCTTGTTGATACAAATCTTAATTGGAACGGTATTAGGGGCTTTTATTGGCGCGAAATTTACACGCCTTGCACCGAAGCTCTTATTAAAATCCGCCGTGCTTTTAACACCTATTATTGCCGGATTACTGCTTTTATTTTAATCTAATCTCAACCGAAAAGCCGATAACATGATGTTATCGGCTTTTTGTTAGCGAATATATGGGGCAGGATCGACCGCATTTGATTTTGCGCCATTCCATAATCCTTTATGAAGTTCAAAATGAAGATGCTGACCATGCGATTGACCTGTGTTTCCCATGTATCCAAGGAATTGCCCTTGCTCGACTCTCTGTCCTGTTGAAACACTTCTCGTTGCCAGGTGAGCGTATACCGTTTGATACGTCTGTCCATTGATATTGTGTGTAATAAATACAACATGTCCGTAGCTGGATGAGTAGCTTGAATTCGTGACTGTTCCAGATGCTGCTGCCACGACAGGTACGGTACCTTTTGCTGCAATATCTAATCCGTAGTGCTGTCCGCCAGAACGTAGGCCGAAGCCTGATGAGAATCTTCCTGCAGCTGGTTTAATGAAACCTGAGCTGCTTTTTGGTGTATCAGACACTTGATCCGAAGAGCCACCACCATTTGATACAGGTGCATTTTTCTCAGCAGCTGCTTGTTTTGCTTTCTGGGCTGCTTCTTTTTGACGACGTGCTTCCTCAGATTTCACAGCCGCTTTTTGATTCGCTAGAATTTCTTTTTCATTTTCAAGCTTACCTAGTTCATCATGTGCATGTTCTTTTTCTTCTGTTACATGACCCAGTACTTTTCCTTTTTCTTTTTGCTGCTTAGATAGGTCTTTTTTCAGCACTTCAAGCTCTTTCAGAGATGTTTCAAGTCCACTTAGCTGTTTATTTAGCTCTGCTTCTTTTTGCTCCACTAGCTTTAAGTCATTTTCGTGTTCTGTAATCATGTCTTTATCTGCCTCGACAATTGTTGTAACAGCTCCAACACGACTGACAAAATCACTAAAGCTGCGAGCACCTAGCAGCACATCTAAATAGTTGATCGTACCGCCGCTTTTTTGCATTGAACGAATTCGGTCTTTGAAAATCGCTTTTCTTTTTTCAATACGTTCATTGATGACTTGAATGTCTTTTTTCAGTTTTTTGATCTCATTTTTGGTTTGTTTGACTTCTTTTTCTTTTGCAGCGACCTTTTCAGTTGTAGCACTTACCTTTTGGTCAATCTTTTCAATCTCTTGTTTTAGCTTTGATTCTTTCTTTTCAAGCTTTGCCAGCTCTGATTTCTTTTTCTTCAGAGTTGAGTCAGTCTTCGATGTTTTCTCTTCGATTTGTTGACGCTTTTGATCTAGGTCTTCGTATGCGGATGCACGATTTTCATTTTCTGGAATGTATAGCCACGTTGTTCCAATAAACGCTGCCATTCCAGCCATCATCAGCTTTCTTTTCAAAACGATATTCCCCTCCCATGACAACTGTCGACATGAAGAGACGACCGGGTGAATCGGATCAACCGGTCACATCTTCGATTAGAATCCTCGAGTGCTGCCATCAAAATAAGATATTTTATACTTTTAAGAATTTACGGATGGACGTTAAGCTTCCCCACACACCAATGATTGCACCGATCAATAGAAGGACCAGTGATACTTGATAGACAAATGGGTTATATGGAAGCATTGAAATAAATGAGCCTTGTACTCTCGGTGCCACCCAGCCAACAACATATTGATACGTGCTAAGCAATAGAGCGATTGGTATAATGGAACCAAATACACCAAGGAGTAATCCTTCAATGAAGAATGGCCAGCGGATAAACCAGTTCGTTGCACCTACTAGCTTCATAATCTCAATTTCTTTACGTCTAGCAAAAATCGTAATTTTGATCGTATTGGAGATTAAAAACATCGCTGTAAATAAAAGCCCTATAATGAGCGCAATACCGACATTACGTGCTACTCCGACAACATTAAAGAGTCGGCTGACCTCTTCTTTCCCATAGGTCACTTTATACGTACCTTTTAAGTTTTCTAATTTTTTCGCTACTTTTGGTGTATCGTGAGGGTCTGTTGTTTTCACAATAAACGCATCGTTCAATGGATTTTCTTGATCAACAAGTCCCATGGATTGTCCATTTTCACCAAAGCTTTTAATCAGTGCTTTCAGTTCATCATCCTTTGATGAGTATTTCACATCACTGATTTCAGGAATCTTTTCAATTTCTGCCTTTAATTCATCCTGCTGCTTTTGATTTGCTGTTAATTCGATTAACACTTTGACTTCTACTTCTTTTTCAGCGTTCGATGCCATGTTATTTAAGTTGAGCATAATGACAAGAAAAACCCCAACTAAAATCAATGTGACAGTGACCGCACTAATTGATGCAAATGTCATCCACGTGTTTCTTCCAAGTGAACGGAAGCTCTCACGTAAATGTCGCGAGAGAGTTTTAATCATAAATTCCGTACTCCCCTCTTGCTTCGTCACGCACAATCATACCATCTTCGATTGCGATGACGCGTTTCTTCATGCTGTTTACAATTTCTTTATTGTGTGTCGCCATCACGACTGTAGTTCCGCGGTTATTAATCTCTTCCAGTGTCTTCATGATTTCCCATGATGTATCTGGATCAAGGTTTCCTGTAGGCTCGTCTGCAATGACAACCTCAGGACTATTGACGATTGATCTAGCGATAGACACACGCTGCTGTTCACCGCCAGACAGCTGGTCAGGAAATTGGCGCGCTTTGTGCTTTAATTGCACCAAATCGAGTACATCGAGCACCTTTTTTTTCATGATACTAGGCTGTTCACCAATGACTTCAAGCGCAAATGCCACGTTCTCAAACACTGTGAGGGTTGGCAGCAGTTTGAAATCTTGGAATACTACGCCTATTTCTCTTCTCACGTAAGGAATTTCTTTCTCCTTAATCGAACCTAAATCTTTGTTATTAATGAAGATTTTCCCTTTGGTTGGCTTCTCTTCACGATACATCATTTTGATGAAAGTGGATTTACCAGCACCACTGGGACCAACAACATACACAAACTCTCCTGGATGGATAGAGACATTGATTCCATTGATCGCCTTTACGCCATTAGGATAGATCTTGTAGACTTCCTTCATTTCAATCATGTAATCACCTAATCTTTTCTTATTCGCTGCCAAACAGCTTATCATGATATTTTGACACTTATCGTCAAAAACGTTATGTATGGTTACGCACATACCCTTCGATACGCACAAGCAATTTATGTCCTTTTCATCCAAAAAGATGAAAAAATTAAATCGTCTAAATTTCAACAACTCCAATTATACGTCATGAATCGACGCAATGGTATTACATTTATATTTCAAAACTTATAAACTAAAGGTAAATAGAACAATTAAAATCGAAAAATGAGCCTTTTTACCCTTATTTTTTAAATAAATTTGAGATATTCGACTTCCATACTATTCAAAAGTCTTTTTTCTATATATAGAAAACAAAAAAACCTTGTCGATTAGACAAAGGTTTTATTTTTTCTCTGCAAGCCATTTTGCGACTTCTTTTGCTTGTTTCTCATCTACCATTCCGCTTGGCATAGACCCTTTACCGTTCTGTGCAATATCTGCGATTTGGTTTTCATTATATTTCTTACCTACTTCTTTTAGGCTTGGTCCGCCTCCGCCAGATAAATCTTTCCCGTGACAGCCAATACAGTTCTGTTGATAAATTTCCTCACCACTGCTAACAGATGAAGCACTCTTACTGCCTTCTTTGTCACTGTTGCTCGAATTTCCTCCGCAAGCCGCAAGTACAAAAAGCATTGCCATGAATAGCAGTGTTAATCCGCTCTTTTTCATCTATTTCCCTCCCTTACAATCATTTGGTCAACGTTATTATATCCTTGTTCACGCCCTTTTAAAACCCTCACCAAGTACCTCTTTCGCATCCATCACGATGACAAATGCTGATGCATCGATTGCTTTTACAACTTGTTTCAACTTTGTGAATTGTGATTGCCCAACGACACACATGAGAATCGGCCGGTCGTGATCGGTATATCCTCCTACTGCTGAGATTTTCGTTACACCACGATCAATTTGATCAAAAACAGCCTGCCTGACCTCATCCTCACGCCCAGTAATGATCATAGCCATTTTCGAATGACTGAAGCCGGCCTGTACCACATCAATCGTTTTACTAGAAATAAATACACCTATGACAGCATACAATCCTTCTTCGATCCCAAAAACAGTCATTGCAGCTAGGACAATGAGTCCATCCATCATCGCTAAACATGTGCCTAACGTCAGGCCTGTATACTTATTGATGATTTTTGCAGCGAGTGCCGTTCCACCCGTTGATCCATTTCCAAGGAACACAAGCCCAATACCGATCCCAATCACCACTCCGCCAAAAATTGCTGCTAAAAGAGCTTCATGCGTCACAGGTGCAATATGTCTTGTTAAAAACACCATTAAAGGTAAAAAAATAGAGCCTACTAGTGTTTTCACCCCAAATGTACCACCTAATAAATAAAACCCGGCGATAAAAAGGGGAATATTCAAGCCCCATTGCACATACGCTGCTTCAAAACCGAATGACTGCATAATGGTACTAATTCCGCTCACACCTCCAGCGGCAATCTGATTCGGTAATAATAGCGTATTAAATCCAATCGCCACGATGGCTGATCCTATTAAAATGAAAAGATAATTATTGGCTTCAATCCAAAATTGAGAATGTCTCTGCTTCATGTCTTTCTTCCTCCGTTACTTCTGAATGCACACCTATTTTAAGCCTTCCTATTCGGATTGTAAATAACAGCCAAATGCAGTGCTAATGGATTAATACTTTATCACACAGCCGGATCAGCGTACTCACTACTTGGCATAAACGTAAATGATGGTATATTGAATATGTACATGAGAAAGAAGGGACTTGCGATGAAGAAAATACTGAAAATGACTGGCATTACATTACTTGCACTAATCATTTTGGCTTTTGGTGCTTTCTATACATGGAGCCGCTTTACATATGGACCATCCGAAGCGTTAAAAAAGCAGGTTAACATCGAACAAGTGGAGCATAAAAGCGGTGTTTATACATATGAAGCGCCAAAAAGCGATACTGGTATTATTCTCTATCCTGGGGCCAAGGTCGAACCGCTTGCGTATGCCTATTTAGGGGACGCACTCATGAAAAAAGGCTATTCTGTCTTTATCCCTGACATGCCATTTTCCTTTGCAATCTTCAATACGAAAAAAGCACAGGACATCATCAAAGAGCATAAAGCAATGAAACATTGGTATGTTGGCGGACATTCACTTGGTGGAACAGCTGCGGCCATGTTTGCAGAAAACAATCAAAGCAAGTTAGACGGTCTCTTTTTTCTAGCCTCTTATCCAGCATCAGATGACCTGAAACAAGCATCCTTTCAAGTACTGACTATATCAGGAGAAAAGGATGGATTAGCGACACAAGAAAAGATCAAGCAGTCAAAAAAGCAGCTGCCGTCTCAAACAGTGTACCATGAGATAAAAGGCGGCAATCATGCGCAATTTGGCATGTACGGCAAACAAAAAGGTGATCAGCCTGCTGACATTCCAGCTCTGACACAGCAAAAAGACATCATTCAGACGATGCTTACGTGGTTAAAACCAGCAAAAAAGCTCCCATAACGGGAGCTTTTTTCATCTTTATTTTTTCGTTGCTTCTAAAAACTCTTCGGCATCAGCTACAGCTAAAGAAATAGCTTCTTCCCAAAATGCTTTTTGGGTGAGATCGACGCCTAAATGCTTATATGCTAAATCTTCTACCGTCATTGAAGCTGTATCCTTTAATAAGGCAATGTATTTCTCTTCAAACGATGCCCCAGCCTGCAATGCTTTCGCATAAATACCTAGCGAGAACATGTACCCAAATGTATAAGGGAAATTATAAAACGGTACACCCGTGATATGGAAATGTAGCTTAGACGCCCAGAAATGTGGGTGATATTCATCTAAAGAGTCACCAAAGGCTTCCTTCTGCGCTTCTACCATCAGCTCATTCAAGCGATCAGCCGGCACTTCTCCATGTTTACGCTCTTCATAAAAGCGCTTTTCAAATAAGAAACGTGATTGAATGTTCATAAAAAACGCTACACTACGCTGCAGCTTATCCTCTAACAAACTGAGACGCTCTTCTTCATTTGCCGCTTCTTTTAATGAAGCATCAGCTACAATCATTTCTGCGAAGGTCGACGCCGTTTCTGCTACATTCATCGCATATTTACGATTCAAAATCCGAACATTCTGCATCACTTCCTGATGAAAAGAGTGACCAAGCTCATGCGCTAATGTCGCTACATTGGATGGACTTCCTGAGAAAGTCATAAAAATACGTGATTCTCCGCTGTCAGGGAAATTCGTACAAAAGCCGCCTACACGTTTGTTTGGACGATTCTCTGCTTCTACCCAGCGTTCATTAAACGCTTTTTCAGTAAAGGCAGCAAGCTCTTTTCCAAACCCAGCAAAATGTTTCACAATAAAAGCAGCTGCTTCTTGATAAGGATAGGTCTTTGTCTCACGTCCAATAGGTGCCCCAACATCGAACCAGCTGAGCTTATCAACCCCAAGCATATCAGCTTTCCGTTGTAAGTAATCAATGAATGGCTGTTTATGTTCATCGATCACAGACCACATCGCATCAAGTGTTTCTTGTTTCATTCGGCAAATATCAAGCGGCTCTTTTAAAATATGATCCCAGCCTCTGGCTTCATACACTTGTAAACGAAAACCAGCAAGGTGATTGAGCGTGCTTGCAAATAAATGTTCATCCTGCGTCCATGCATGCTCTAGGTTATGATAAACCGACTTTCTGACTTCACGATCTGAATCATCCATTGCATTTTCTGCCTGACCTACAGAAATCATCTGCGTTTCACCATTTTGCTCAAATGGAATGGTAATCTTATTCACTAAGCTAGAATAAAGCTCATCCCACGCGTGATACCCATCTACTGCTAGCTTTTGAATCAACGTTTCCTGCTCAACAGGTAATTGATCCTTCACACGCTCTCTTCGTTCATTTAATATGTAACGAACATCTGAAAATTCGGCTGAATCCATCAGTTCTTCCCACTTGTTAGAAGGTATTGCAGTAAGCACTTCGTCAAACAATGTAAGAATGGTTCCTAATTCAGCTTCCAGCTTGGCAATGGACCCCCGAAGACTGCCTGCTTTCATATCCTTTGTATTTTTAGATTGTAGACAAGATACAAATGAACCAGCTTGAGACAGTTTTTTATATGTGGTTTCATATGTTTCAAGGACAGACGTTAATTTGTTTTCAATCTGTGTATTTTCTTTAGAAAAGGCATCTACCTTTTGACGTAATTCAACCAATAGCTGCCGTATGTGCTGTAAGTATGTCATAAATTCTGATGAAGAGCTGCCTCCCTTAAAAAAGGCATCTAAATCCCACGTCTCTTGTAATGGTTTTAATCCCAAAGTATTTCCCCCTTTATTTGCTAATTTCATCATACAAAGGATATAGAGTCAGTATGGCGTATGTATTCCTTTATATTCATTATATTTTCTCATAATTAAAAAAACCCGGCAAGAAGCCGAGTTTTTATGATAATTTCGAACGCAAATAAGCATCGATGAATGAATCTAAATCTCCATCCATGACCGCTTGAACATTTCCCATCTCCGTATTGGTTCGATGGTCTTTCACAAGGGAATATGGGTGGAATACATAAGAGCGAATTTGGCTTCCCCAGCCAATTTCCTTCTGTTCTCCTCTGATTTCATCCAATTCTGCCTGCTGTTCTTCGATCCGTTTTTGATATAGTTTCGATTTCAGCATTTTCATCGCACGTTCTCTGTTTTTGATTTGTGATCTTTCTGTTTGGCATGTCACCACGACATTTGTTGGAATGTGTGTGATACGAACCGCAGAGTCCGTCGTATTGACGTGCTGGCCACCTGCGCCGCTCGCACGATACGTATCAACCTTGATATCCTCTGTACGAACATCAATATCAATTTCTTCATTGAATTCTGGCATGACATCACAGGAAACGAAGGATGTATGTCTACGGCCTGATGAATCAAAAGGAGAAATACGGACCAAACGGTGGACACCTTTTTCTGCTTTTAAGTAACCGTAAGCGTTATGGCCTTTGATCAGCAATGTCACAGACTTAATTCCAGCTTCATCACCAGGTAGATAATCAAGCGTTTCAACCTTAAAGCCTCTACGCTCTGCCCAGCGAGTGTACATTCTCAGAAGCATAGAACCCCAGTCCTGTGATTCAGTACCGCCTGCACCAGGGTGAAGCTCAAGAATGGCATTGTTTTTGTCGTATGGTTCGCTTAAGAGAAGCTGCAGCTCAAACTCGTTCAACTGTTTTGTTAAGTTCTTCAGCTCTTTTTCAAGCTCTGCATGAAGCTCCCCATCATAATCTTCCTTCAATAAGTCATGCGTCATTTGAAGTTCTTCATGTGATTCACTAAGCTCATGATATGTATTCACATAATCCTTGAGTGCATTGGCTTCATTGATGACACCTTGTGCCTTTTGCTGATCATTCCAAAAATCAGCGTCTGACATGGTCGCTTCAAGCTCTGAGATTTGGGCTTCTTTTGTTTCGAGGTCAAAGAGACCCCCTAAAATCAGCTAGCCTGCTAGCCATATTTTCAAGCTCTTGTCTAATTTCTACTAATTCCATATCCTTCACCTCATAGATGTATGGGGGTTGACATGAATAGAAAGAGGTTTTCACCTCTTTCCATTACTTATTCTGTCTTCCCATGACAATTTTTATATTTCTTACCGCTTCCGCAATGACATGGTGAGTTTCGCCCAATATCCACTACTTTACGTACCGGCTTCTTCTTCACTGTTTTCTCCTCATCACCCTCTTGAGGCTGATGAGCGGTTGTTTGACCTTGAACAACTTCTTCACGTTCTAGGTTGTTTTGGATTTCTGATTTTAGAACATATTTGGCCACATCATCTTCAATCGAAGCCACCATGTGCTCAAACATCGTAAATCCTTCCATTTGATACTCACGAAGCGGATTTGTTTGTGCATACGCACGTAAATGAATTCCTTGACGCAGCTGATCCATTGCATCAATGTGATCCATCCATTTCGAATCGACTGCACGAAGGACGATGACTTTTTCAAATTCACGCATTTGTTCATCGCCAAATGTCTCTTCTTTTGCATCGTATTTCTCTTTAATACGACCCATGATGAAGGACGTGATTTCATCTGCTTCTTTACCGAAGATATCTTTGACCGTAATGGCACCTTCATCTAAATAGTTCGTGTTGATTAATTCAACAAGACCATCTAGTTTCCACTCTTCTGGAAGTTCTTCTTTCGGCGTATAAGAACCAACAGCCCGCTCAATAGAAGACTGAATCATATTGATCACAATCGATTTCAAGTTATCAGAATCGATGACTTCAAAGCGCTGTTTATAAATGACTTCACGCTGTTGACGCAGCACATCATCATATTGTAGAAGCTGCTTACGGGAATCAAAGTTATTCCCCTCAACACGTTTTTGGGAAGACTCAACGGCTTTCGACACCATTTTACTCTGAATTGGTGTAGAGTCATCCATGCCAAAGCGGTCAAGCATCGCCATCGTCCGCTCTGCACCAAATCGTCGCATCAATTCATCTTCCATGGATAGATAAAATTGTGTAATCCCTGGGTCTCCTTGACGGCCAGAACGACCACGAAGCTGGTTATCAATACGGCGTGATTCATGACGCTCTGTCCCAATAACAGCGAGACCGCCCAGTTCTTTCACACCTTCGCCAAGCTTGATATCTGTACCACGCCCCGCCATGTTTGTTGCAATCGTGACGGCACCTTTTTGACCAGCTTCCTCAATAATTTGCGCTTCACGCTCATGGTTTTTCGCGTTTAACACTTGATGAGGAATGCCTTTATTTTTGAGCAGTTTAGAAATCAGCTCAGATGTCTCAACAGCAACTGTTCCGACAAGAACTGGCTGCCCTGTCATATAACGCTGCGCAACATCCTCAGCCACTGCTTTAAATTTACCATCCATTGTGCGGTAAATTAAATCAGGTCTGTCATCACGAACCACTGGTTTATTGGTCGGAATTGTCACAACCTGCATGTTGTAAATGTTACGAAATTCCTCTTCTTCCGTTTTCGCTGTACCTGTCATACCAGATAACTTTTCATACATACGGAAGTAGTTCTGGAACGTAATTGTTGCAAGTGTCATACTTTCGTTCTGCACTTCAAGACCTTCTTTTGCCTCGATGGCTTGATGCAGACCTTCACTATAGCGGCGTCCTTTCATTAAACGGCCTGTGAAGGAGTCAACAATCACAACTTGTCCTTCCTCTACGACATAATCAACGTCTTTTTGCATCGCAACATGTGCCTTTAAGGCTTGAGCGATATGGTGGTTAAGTGCGACATGTTTGACATCAAACAAGTTCTCGATGCCGAATGCCTTTTCCGCCTTCGTCATTCCGCTTTCGGTCAGCTGTACACTTTTTGTTTTAATATCATACGTGAAATCATCTTCTACTTTTAATGTACGAACAAATGCATTTGCTTGTACATAAAGCTTCGTTGATTTTGCAGCCTGTCCAGAAATAATCAAAGGTGTTCTCGCTTCATCAATTAAGATGGAGTCAACTTCATCAATCACGGCATAATGAAGTGGTCTTTGAACCATTTGCTCTTTATAAAGCACCATGTTATCTCTTAAATAGTCAAAGCCGAGTTCATTGTTTGTTGAATACGTGATATCAGCGGCATACGCTTCTCTTTTTTCATCTTTGTCTAAACTGTTTAAATTCAAGCCTACCGTTAATCCAAGAAATTCAAAGATTTTACCCATTTCCTGCGCATCACGGCTTGCCAAATATTCGTTGACTGTCACGATGTGGACGCCTTTACCAGAAAGAGCATTCAAATAAACAGGCATCGTTGATGTCAGCGTTTTACCTTCACCTGTTTTCATCTCAGAGATGTTACCTTCATGAAGCGCAATCCCCCCCATGAGCTGCACCTTAAATGGGAACATTCCTGTCACGCGGCGAGATGCCTCGCGAACCGTTGCAAAAGCTTCAACTAAAAGGTCATCCTCGGATTGTCCTTTTTCCAGTTTTTCTTTCAATTCAATCGTTTTATTTCGTAAAGCCTCGTCTGATAATTTCTCAAAATCTTGAGCGAGAGCTTCGATTTCATTTGCCTTTTTTTCATATCGGCTGATCGTACGTTTCGTAGGATCAAACACTTTGTTTAAGATTCCAAGCATATAATAACGCTCCTCTATTTCATGCAATTTTTCGGCATGTCCAAAAGTTTGACAGGTCCATATTTACCTACATTTATCATACCATACCTTCCATGATTTCCAAAGAATTTGCAATGATTTAGAACAAAAAACCCGCCCCTCATCAAGGGAACGGGTTTACTTTATTTAGGTTGTTTTTAGATCATGAAAAGCTGATGGTTAAGCGTTTGGCTCAATGAGTCCATATTTACCGTCATTTCGGCGATACACCACATTGGTCAAATTTGTCTCAGCATTCGTGAAGACAAAGAAACTGTGACCTAACATGTTCATTTGAAGGATGGCCTCTTCGCTATCCATCGGTTTCAAGTTAAAACGCTTCTGTCTGACGATTTCTGTTTCATCAACTTCTTCGTCATCTTGAACCGCTACATCAACAGCGCCATTTCCTCCAGCAAATAAGTGCTTTTTCGCACCTTGCTCGCGGAACTTACGGTTCACCTTTGTTTTGTGTTTTCTAATTTGACGTTCTAATTTACTTGCTGCTAGGTCTACTGCATTGTACATATCCTCATTATGCACCTCAGCTCGAAGTGCTAGATCAGTCATTGGAATGGTAACCTCAACTTTAGATTCTTGGTCGTTGTAAAACTTCAAGTTCACGTTGACTGAAGCATCTACATCTGACTCAAAATAACGCTCCAGCTTTCCAATTTTTTTCTCGACATGATCTCTTAGTGCAGGTGTTACTTCGATGTTTTCTCCTCTGACATTGTAATTCATGTAAAGAACGCCTCCTTTAAAATTAAGGATATGTAAACTTATTTCTACTTTCCCCTCCTTTTCTCCTGCTCAAACGTAAAAAAAATGTGAATATTTATTGAAATTTGTCGAATTTTGCGGTGCTTCAATCTTTGTTTGATAGGTGATGAATATATATTCCGTTCATTCTTGAAAAAGACCAGCGCACTTTTAAATGTTGGAAGATGAAATAGATGTTTTCAGCGATCGAGACAAGACTTCAAATCCTCCCCAGATGCTTTCATTTCTTCATTCGCCGCTAGTGATTCTTCAACATTCGCCGACATATGTTCCGTCTCTTCTGAATTCCGTTTGGCTTCTTTTTCAATAACACCAACCGTTTGAGAAATTTCCTCTGTACTAGCTGAAATTTGCTCTGCGGTGGCTGACAGCTCCTCTGCTTTCATCGAGATATCACGAATGGATTCCAAAATGTCATGAAAGCCCTGTGCAGACAATTGCGATACTTTCACCCCTTCTTCTACATCTTGTTCAACCTTCGTCATTGATTGTGATGACTTTTCTGTATTTTTGTTCACGTTGGCGAGTAATTGACTAATTTGATCTGTCAGCTGACTGGATTCTTCTGCCAGTTTCCTCACTTCATCTGCCACAACCGCAAAGCCTCTTCCATGCTCTCCTGCTCTTGCTGCTTCAAATGCGGCGTTTAAAGCAAATTCATCTGGTCGGCAATGGCGTGAATATGCCTAACAGATCTTGGATGCCCGTAAACTGCGCTTGTACATTGGACATTGTGGAATGGTGTTCATTGACAGACTCCTTAATAGAGCTCATTTGTTGGGCAAATTGTTGAATGAGAGATGCACCCTCTTCAGCCTTTTTAGTCACTGAAATTGAGTGACCCGAAACATCGGATGTGTGTTCAGCTGCATTTTGCATGCCAGTCGAGTTTTTGATTTTGCATATTAAGTGAATTAAAGTATCGATTGGTAGAGGTGTAGTAGAGATAATTTTTTTGAAATTTGATCTAACAGATTTTTTGCTTGTTTAACGGCACTAAGTTTTGAAGCTTCTTTAGTTTTCTTATTAATATCTTCATATGTTTGCTCAATATTCTGTAAATTTCCAGCATCTTGCACGACAACATATGTCTTGATTTGCGCCTCCTGCTTTTGCAGCAGTGTCTCTAATTCAAGTGAGGTCTGATAGAGCTTCACTTCTTTGTTAAGGAGCGCTTTATAGGATTGATCTGTTTTGTAATAGATAAAGCTTGAGAGCCCTAAAATACTGACAAACAATACACATATGACAATAAGCCCAAATAAAAATTGATTTTTTAGTCTCATCATTTCCTTCGAATGGTCTGAATTGAACAAAAATTAATGAATGACATACGGCCTCATACAGGCATGTATTTCATTCATCCACTTTCTATATTCAGGTATAAAAGATGCTTTAAGAAATGATTGGAAGTGATTTGAAGGGAATGTATAGAAAGCTAATATATCGAAACTTAAAAAAATTTGGTCAAACGAACGAATTGTCTTCGCAAAGTGCTCATTTTCAATAATTGAAAGCAGAAGGGGATGTGTTGTCTCTAAATGAAAGAAGGCATGGATCAGATCATTAAAGATCCGATCCCCTTCTGTTTTAGCAAAATCCTTCTCAATTTCATCTAAATATTTTAGACTCTCTTCTATCGTATATAGAAGTTCATAATATGTGGTTAATAAGATATAGTCATCTGAACGATACGCCACAGGTCTCACCTATTTATTTCCGTTTATCGTAGTATACACCGTCACTCGTCATGGGCTGGTAGGGATTTTGATAATTCAGCTGTTTCGTTTTCTTTCTTTGAATGGCTTGAATATCCGCTTTAATCCCTTTTTGAATGGTCGTCAATTGCTTCGCCATCTGTTGATCCGTTTGAATGATCTCTTTGATCTTCTCTTTTTCTTGTACTGTCAGCTCATGCTGAATATTTTTCATTAATTCGTCTCTCTCAATTAAAAAAGCGTCAAAGTCTTCAACCAACGTTTCACTTTGCGGATTTGCCGCTATTTCGGCCGCCATTTTTAATGTTTGGTCATGCAGTTGGTCAACAATACTCATAGAGAGCCCCCAATAGACTGATGACGGCCTTTTCGATCCGTTTGAATGACTTCCTTCCAAGCATCACGGAAGTCCATCACGAATTGCTCTACTTCATCCAACATCTCTGCATCATTTTGGAGATTGGCTTCAATGAGTCTACGGTAGATGTAATCATACATACTGGCCATACTCTTTGATACGTCATAGGAACGATTTAAAGTGACATTTAATTCTTGGATGATGTTTTGGGCCTTTTTCAGGTTCAAGTTTCTCGTTTCAGCATCCTCTTTTTGAATGGCATGCTTCGCTAGTCTGATAAACTTTAAGCACCCTTCATAAAGCATAAGCGTCAACTCGGCCGGTGTTGCGGTCTCAATAGAATTTTTCTGATAGGCGGCATAAGGGTTCTGTATTGCCATATGTTATAAACCTCCAATTATTGTCCAAGCAGTTGAGAAAGATAGCCAGATTGGTTGTTTAGCTTTTGAATCGCACGATCCATCGCATTAAACTTTATATAGTAACGATTTTCAATAAGTTTCAAGCGGTCTTGGAACGTACTCATTCGTTTTGCCAAAGAATCCAGGTCCTTACCAAGTCCGTATTCTTTTAGCTCCATTGTTGTGCTGCCAGCCTTTGTCTGAATACTTTTCGTGAAATCTGATAAGGAGTTTTTAACACGGTAAATAATTCCTTGTTCTTTATATTGCTGCTGTGCTTTGTCTTTATCTTTTGAATCAAGGTTTAAACTACCCGAAATGAACATTTGACTGACCTTTTGAGGATCTTCTTCAATGGCTTCTCTTAGTTTCTTTTCATTAATTACAAGCTTTCCGCCATCTTTATATTTATCTGAAGTGGTAATTCCGATTTGTGTGATGTGAATTTTATTCGCATCACTTGTCGTAATATCAGCATAAAAATCACCTCTTAAGTTAGAAGCACCTGATCGTAAAATAGAATCACTTCTCAGCAAGCCAGACTTCGCGGTCGTTTCCCATAGCTCCACTTCTTTATCAGACATTGCTTTTTTCTCTTCTGCTGTTAATGGGTGATAGTCTCTATTTCTTTTTTCATTGACTTTACCATTAACCTGCTCAACGAGCTCATTGTATTTATCAACAAATTGTTTAATTTTATCAAAGATCGTATCCACATCTGTTGAAACGTTTAAGCTGACAGGCTTATCCGTTGTTCCTTTTAGCTCGTACGTAATACCAGCCTGTGTAAAGGTATTGTTGTTATTTTCCATTTTGAGACCATTAATTTCGTATTGCGCCTTCTGTCCTTGAGTGGTCGCAACTAATTTATTATCTCCATCCACTTGGAATCCTAATTGCGTTAAAAATGAAGCAGAATTGCCATCCGCGGCCTTAATACTGACACCTTCACCAGTCGTACGCGAAGTCAGAGCGATCGTATCCACGTAGTTCGTCCCATCAAAGATTTGGCCTTTATAAGCCGTGACACCTAATTGAGAGTTGTTCAATTTTGACACAATTGAATCAATTGTATCTGTATCAGTGGTATTAATGGTCACTGTTTTGGGTTTTGTAGAATCTGGTGTCGTCACCTCAAACGTAAACGTACCGTTTGCAGCTGTAAATCCAGATGTACCAGAAGATTTGAATACGGAAGCTGTCGCTAGTTGAGTCACATTGATTGAGCCAGAGGTAGCATTTGTTGTTCCAGTTGCTGTAACAGCAGATTCATTTGAGCTTGTCACTTTTTTGGCGCCATATGTACTTGGAAGCGTCAAGTTTAAGCTATAGATCAAATCATCTAATTCTTTGACTTTCGAGTTCACCTCGCGATAGCTGTCTCTTTGCCATTCAAGTGTTTGTTTCTGGCGTGTCATTTTATCAAGTGGTGCTTGCTCAGTTTTCATTAGCTTTGAGACGATTTCATCAATATCAAATACATTTGAAAATCCAGTAATTCTATTAACCATTGTTCATTTCTCCCTTCAATTACATTCTTTTATCGACAAATAAACCGACAATCTCTGTCATCGCCGCATAGAAATCAAGCCATTCCTTAGATGGAATTTCTCTAATGACTTCTTCGGTTTGGTTATCTACTACTTTGACATAATATTCATTGAGTTTTTCATGTAATTCAAATTGAAGATGAAATTGAGTTGGTTCAATCAGCTTATTTGCCCCTTGAAGCGTTTTTTCAATTTCTTCCTTTAAAACGACTTTTCCATTTGCTTGTAAATCAGTGTTTACATTGTCATTCTGATTATTCGTAACACGGGTTTGAAATGCATCAATCAGTGGCTCTAGCGGTGTCAACTTACCAACAGACATAGTTATTCAGCTCCTGTGCTTTGATCTATCTTTTATATCGGCTTTGAATTTTTAAATTAAATATAGATGGACCGATTTATTAAAGTTTCATATAGATAATGTACGTCCACATAGAAACGCTTTCACACAGAGAAGGATGGATGAATTGGATAAAAAAATCCTCACTTTTTTTGTGAGGATAGTTGAGAAAGGAGATCTAAGGACAAGCTCGCAGCACGATTGTTCTCTTCTTGAATAGACAGGTAAACTTCCTTCCTGTGAATATCGATGTGCTTAGGAGCATTAATCCCGATTTTCACTTGATCGCCTTCGATCGAGATAATCTTGACTTCAATATCATCGCCTATTTGAATCGACTGATTTAATTTACGAGATAGAACTAACATGAGGAAGCTACCTCTAACAAATGTTTTGTATGATAAGCTGAATCATGCAAAATGACCTGTTTCGCTTTCATGTTTTTCCGATTCACAATAATAGGCGCCCTTAAATTGGCTGTCGTTTTTTCAATAGAAGATTCCATTGTTAAAATAACCATTACTTCCACATCATTGGCATCTTCTACACCAAGAATGTCTACAACCGATTCTTCTAAGTCAAATTCATATTGATTGAAGAATAAAAACGGACTGCTCACAATAAAGCCTAATTCGGCATTTTTTAATGATTGAAGAACCAAAAATGGGGATTCTTCTGATAAAGGTAAAATAACAAACTGGTTTTGATCCAAAAATCCTGGTATCCCATTAGAGAAGTTGATGATTTGCTCCTCTTTAATCGCCACTTCGCCATGGTATTTTGTTTGAATGATCATAATTCACGACCTTTTTCATTTTTCTTAACTATACCTTATCACCATTTTGGCCCGTTTCGTCAACTTCTATTTTTAATTCAGGGTATTGTAACATATCAATATTTACTTTACCTGGCTGATAGTTAACAATTGGCTTATGTGGTGTTGCCTCAATGATCGCTTTTTGCGGCTCAACATCAATTTGCACCTCAGAAGGCTGATAGTGAATTTTGACACTAAAGTACGAAGGTATCACACCAATGGTGAATTGTTTCGCTGGAGGACTGCCATTGATTTTGGCATATTCGGCAATCGCATTACCACCATCCTCAATTTTAATTAGTTCGCTGCCTTCTTCCGCTCTTCGGCCCATTCCTTCTCCAACCGCACGTTTTCCTTCAGCTGCCCATTCCTCAGAACGCCTAAAAATAGATTTAATATCCATATCAGCAAATGCCTCCGTTTGATCAATGGTTAATTTCGAAGGTGTCCTTGTGATATTCATTACAGCTCTTGGCTGCTGAATCTCAAGGTCCGCTCTTGGCTGCTCTACTTCTTGTCCAGAAGGCGTGGTTGACATTTGCAGCTTTGCATAGGTTTGTTGCATTAACAATCTAGGGATTTGCATATGTTCACCTCCATGATGCAAAAAAGCACCCCAAGGATGCTTTTTATTATCTTAAGAAATCGACAAGTGATGGCTGAATGACTTTAGCTGTCGTCGCTAAAGCAGCTCTATTCACAACCTCTTGTTGAAGAAGATCAATAATCGCTTTTTCACTTTCAACATCTTCATTATCTGATTTAGCATTTTTCAGCACTTCGAATTGTGAAGTCAAACGACTGTCTACTAAGTCAATACGATTCGATCGGGCTCCAAGGTCTGAGCGCTCAGCACTCATCACTTCTTTAAACTGATCGATATTTCCTAATGCCTCATCAGAGTTTGTAAACGTTCCATTTTTTAGTGAATTTTCTAAATCCGTCAGCATTTCGATGACATTTTGACCGCTAGCAGATTGTCCACCAAAAGCTGAAAGTGGATTTGAGTTCACATTTAAAGTAATACCATCAGAAATGTTCGATTTAACTACATTAGCATCCGTATAATTTTCAAAGTTAAACGTATACGTGCCATCTGCGTTTTCTACAACTGGTTTTACATTCGTATTTGTCCCATTAAATACGAACTTGCCTAACATCTGAGTGTTCATTGCATCAATGATTTGTTTCTTCATCTGACCAATTTCCACTCCAATAGCCGCTAAATCTTCAGGCTGCTTTGTTCCATTAGCCGCATCAAGCACTTTGTCTCGTACATTTGACATAATATCAATGATTTCAGTGACACTCGTTTCAGATGTATCAATCCAGTTTCGTGCCTCATTTAAATTGTTTTGATATTGTTCATTTCGAAACAGAGCTGTGCTATACTGTAGACTTTTCACTGCTGCAACAGGATCATCAGACGTTTTTGTGAAACGTTTTCCAGTTTGCGCCTGCTCATTAATTTTAGAAAGTTTTTCATAACTTTTACTAATATTGCGAAGTGAGTTTTGAGAAATCATACCTTGTGTAACTCGCATCAGTTATCCTACCTTCCTACGACACCCATGCCGTTAATGACTTTATCTAATACTTCATCTTGTAATGTCACAATTCTTGCCGCGGCATTATATGCATGCTGAAATTGAATCATGTTCGACATTTCTTCATCGATGGAGACAGAGCTAGTAGACATTCTACGTTCATTGGCTGAGTTGACAAGAGCAGCTGAACTGCTTTCCAGTGTCATATTCTTTTTCCCTTGTATCCCCATTTCAGCAATGACATTTTGATAGTAATCCTGAATCGTTGTTGTATTTCCGCCTATTGACAGCTTTAAATTTTGAATATTGGCTAATTCCGTAGCATTCGAACCGTCACCTTGTGTTTGATTGAGAGATGCAGCAATATTATCTGTTGATGCTAAAATCACATCACTCACCTTGATACGAGCTGCCAATCCTTTATTCAAATCATTGTTATTCTCAATGTCAAAAAAGTCTTGTCCGCTTGTACCGTTTAATGTGTACCCTTGCTTATGCACGTCGTTAAATGTATTCATGAATACTTGTGCTATTTCATCTAGCTCTGCAAGCATCTCTGGATACATTCCTTTTTCAGCTCCATTTGACATGTAGCCATGCGCTTCAACAAGTGCTTTTACTTTTCCATTCACTTGTAACTGATCTGCTGCAATCGTTGTTGTTCCGAATTGAAGCGAGTTTACAAGACCTGTCGTATTATCATAGGAGATTTGTAACTCAGACTTCTCGTTGGTAATGCCATTCAAAATTGTACCAGCAGATTGTCCATTCGCACCGATAATGTCGATGTTGACAGTTCCTTCAGCAATTTTGAGTGCATTTCCACCAGATGGATTGTAGCTCACCTTAATATCAACAAGAGAGGATAACTGATCTATAAGGGCATCACGTGTATCATAAAGATCATTTGGAAGATATCCATTTGGCTCAACTGCTGCAATCTGTTTATTCACTTCATCTATTTGAGATAAAAGAGTGTTCACATTTTTTGCTGTTGAATCGAGTTCTGTTTTTAGATTCTTTTGTATCATTGTTAAAGAAGAATTGAGCAGGCGAAATTGATCTACTAAAGCCTGCGCACTTGTTTTGACAACCGTACGTGCGGAAGCAGTATCAGCATTTTTCGATTCTGATAGAACCTGTAATGATTTCCAAAGATTATCAAAGGCTCTGTTTAAGCCTTCATCTGTCAAATCATTCATCACCCCTTCCATTTGTGAAAGGGCATCAGACTTGGCTGCATAGTAAGACAAATTGTTGTTATGATCTCTGTACTGAAGGTCTAAAAAACTGTCTCTAATTCTTTCAACGGTTCCAACTTGAACACCTGTCCCCATTTGGCCATAAGTCTTCCCGTCATAAACAGAAATCACTGGATATGGATTATCTGCTTTAAAGGTAACTCTTTGTCTTGAGTAGCCTTCCGTATTGGCATTAGACACGTTGTTTGATGTGACATAAAGCCCTGCACGCTGGGCTGTGATTCCTCTTTTAGCCGTTTCTAGTCCCATGAATGTAGAACCCATTGGTATCCTCCTTATTTACGCCTTTGAATCAAACAAAGCCCTATGCTGTGTAGGCTTTGAACTCTCAAAACCGTTTTGTCCGTAATTCATATTTTCTTTATTAGGATTAACGAGATCGAATGTCAGTGAAATAAATTGAAGTGATTGCTGAATAAGCTGTTTATTTAGTTCATTTACATCTTTCAGTTCCACCATGATGTCATTTAATTTCTCATATAACGAAATGAGCTCTTCTTGATCCGTACCTTCAGCCTTTTCGATACATGCGGTGATTGTCGGTGATTGATCACTTTGTAAAAATTGAACTGTGGCTTCAATCCGCTTTTCTTCTAATTGAGAAATGGCCTGAATATACTTTTGCTCAAGATTCAGAACCTCTGAAAGAGCATCAATCTCATTACTTTTCAGCATTTCTGTTTTATCCTTAGACAGCTTTAGAAGCTGTTCATGTAATCCATAGAGTCGATGCAGCTCTTCAATAATTATTTTAACTGACATTCACGCTACTCCTTTTGTTATTGTTGTTTATAAAAATTCAGCATTTTATCTGCTATGCCTTTTGTATCTACTTGATATGTTCCGGCTTCAATGCTTTTTTTAATTTGCTCTATTTTATCTTGGCGTTCTTTCATTAAATTCGGCACCTTTTGCATTTCGATTGCCTTTTTAGAAATTTCGATTTTATCAGTTGATTTTGCTTGATTCGATTGCAACGTTTGTTTCTCATATGTTTTCTTGTAAGGATTTACTGGCTGTGTTCCATATCGATTAATTTTCACGGGATTCCTCTCGCTTTCCGTTACAGTCTGTCTTGATTCTATCCATTTTATCGACCAAACTGCAACTTAGTTTAGGGAATCAGTCGTTTTTAGGATTAATGGCATAATAAGTGTCTTTTTTCCTAGATTCAATCTCCCTTTTACGCTCATCTTCTTGGTTCATTTGGCTGATTTGCGAATTTATATCCTGTTCACATTGGCTGCACAGCTTGTTTTTTCTGATCGGTTGGCCGCACCTTTCACAAGGATAGTTGATATTCGGAAATTGACTAATCTGAAGCCTTTTCAACCGGATAAATTTCAAGATTAATTCTTCAGCAACCTCTGTTGCATCTACTATTTCAGCAATGGTTGATTGTCTATTACTTTGCTTCCGCAAAAATTTATAAACGATATCAAAAGAACGTTCTTCTTCTTCAAAGCATTTATTACAAACCGTTTGGATGGTGGTTTTTAAAAATAACTGATTACATTGTGGACAGTTTGCCAATTCATTCATAACCAAAACCCCTTACGTTATTTTCTTTTCTTAATATCGGTTGATGATCATGATTTTTAACTACGAATCAACGTAAAAGAGGAAACACTTTTGGCACCTGCGTCTTTTAAAATTCTTGCCGCATCATAGATTGTCGCCCCAGTTGTATAGATATCATCAATTAATATGACATCCTTTTGAACGATACCGTCTCGTTGCTTTAATTGGAACAAACCCTTTTGATCTAGACGTTCATTTTTACTTCTCTTAGACTGCTTATTTTGATGAATTTTAATGAGTGGTTGCAGTATAGGCAATCCAATAAAGGAAGCTAGCACGGCCGACTGATTAAATCCTCTTTCCTTTAACCTCTGTTTACTTAATGGAATCGGAACCAGTGCCGGTTCTTTCATTGAAAAAGAGCGCTTAAACGCTTCTTGTACATCCTTCTTAAACAAATCAGCTAAAGCAGTATCACCTCGAAATTTATATCGGGCTAGGAGGTCTTTCATGAAATCGTTATAAATATAAACAGACCTATTTTTTATCAGAACCTCAGTCGAATCAGATCCTTGATTCCAGTGGAAACAATCCTGGCATAATTGGTGATTAACCTGTGCTCTTCCACATTTGGGACAAATAGGGCTATGAATCTTCACTAGCCGTTTCTTACATGCTATACATAAACTATCTTCACTTGATAGAAGTAATGATTTCCATGTAAAAGAAGCCACAAAATGTCCCTCACAGATTGGACAAATCAACTATTTTCCTTATTCAGCGGTAGACGATTTGCGCATCTTGGAAATGTTGTAACCTTTGAAGCAGCTTCTGTGAGAATGACAAGCATGGCCGTATTTTTTTGTTTATCCACCATCTCGGATTTACTGTAAGATATTTTCTCGATATCTGTTATATATTGTGGTTTCACTTGATTGAGCGAAATAGCCAATACATCTTCTATACACTTTTCACAATGACAAATCATGTTTAATTGGTCGAGATATTGATAGAGGATTTCCTTTAGTAGTATTTCTTTTGCATTGAGTAACATATTTTGTCTCTCCTGCCATATGTGTATTGTGAATATAATGTACCATGATTTACTTGAACCCACACTATTTTTCAGAAAATTCCTGTGCAGCCGTATCATTCATTTGTACGATATGCTTCTTCGCTTGCTTCATACTTCTCGTTAAACCAAAATGAAAA
Source organism: Bacillus pumilus (assembly GCF_002744245.1). Lineage (GTDB taxonomy): Bacteria > Bacillota > Bacilli > Bacillales > Bacillaceae > Bacillus > Bacillus pumilus_M. The sequence continues at coordinate 85,022 of NZ_NKHG01000111.1, forward strand.
AAGAGAACATCTCCATCAGAATAATCAGGATGCCTACCCGCTCTCCCAGAAATTTGTACAAGTGCACTTTCTGTAAAAATAGTTGATTCTGCACCTAGTACCCCCACCTGAACATTTTGAATGGTTACACCCCTCTCTAAAATAGTTGTGGTAACCAGTACATCGTATGAATAATTTCTGAATCTCCGGACCTTTTTTTTCCTATCTTGATCGTCAGCAGAAACACCCTCTACATTCACATGAAGTTCTCGAAGAATAGTCATTACCATCTTCATAGTTGAAATAGAAGGAACAAAAAGTAAAACCCTTCTCCTTTTTGTGATATGTTGCTGAAGCCATTTCACCACAGTAGACGGCAGCTGATTCTTTTTTAATTTCTTTTTCCAATCTCCGATCCATTGAAATGATGGGACCGGTAAAGGTTGTTGATGGAAACGATGAGGAATTTTTACCGCTTCTAATCGTCCGCGAGAAACGTCTCTTTTCATTCTTTTAGATGGTGTGGCACTTAAGTAAATTTTGATTCCTCTTTTTCTCATGGCCTTTTGAACAGCAAACTGAAGACGCTCATCGATTGAGAAAGGAAAGGCATCGACTTCATCTATAATAAGGACATCAAAAGCATTTTTGTATCTCATCAGCTGATGTGTTGTGGCAATCATAAGCGGCGCTATTTGAAATCTTTGAGGACTTCCACCATAAAGCACAGCTATATTCACCCCGTGAAATACTTTTCTAATTCGCGGTTCAAGTTCAAGCACAACATCTGTTCTTGGTGTGGCAATACATACACTCACTCCTTTATTTAACGCATATTCAATTCCGTGAAAAAGCACCTCCGTTTTCCCTGCCCCGCAAACAGCCCAAACTAGTAGATCAGATTTATTATTTATCGCTTCTATCATTTTTTCTGACGCTCTCTTTTGTCCTTTAGACAGCTCTCCTAGCCATGTTAATTCAACTTGAAATGTTTCTTTCGTTTGTGGACCAATCCATTCATAAAGAGAGCCACATTCAGTTGCTTTTCCCATCATGATACATGATCTACAGTACACACATTCTTTTTGACACATTTCACACGGAAAGAGAGCAAAATATTGCTTTTTTGATACACCACAGCGGGAGCATGTAAAACCGCTCACTTTCCTTTCAATGGCAGGAGTTTTAGTTATTAACCCTTTCTCCTCCAGCGAATTCAAATTGGATTGTGTGCATCTGCATTCAAAGGTAAGGAGATGCCGTGATTGCAGTTGCTCCATTAGTTTCATTGCTTTGTTCATGTTCAATTTCACCAAACACCTTTCAATTGATGTTTGCCTATTATGTACAAAGACCTGAACTTTCGTCCAACTGCAAAAACAGAAAAATAAATCCCCTTTTCTATGAGAAAAGGGGATTTTGAGTTCTATTTGATTACCCAACCAAGACCTAATGAGCCTTCGCCTAGATGAGTGCCGATTACGGCACCAAAATAGCTTTTATAAAATTCGACATGAGGGTACTTTTCTGATAAATGCGCCAGCAATTCTTCTGCTTCTTCTTCTCTATTTCCATGAATGATTGCAGCTCTCATCGGAACACCGCGTGATGCATCTTCATCAAATAATTCAAAAATACGTGAAATGGCCTTTTTACGTGTACGAATCTTTTCAAAAGGAACAATTAGCTTGTTGTCAAAATGAAGGATAGGCTTTACCTTTAAGAGGCTTCCAATAAAAGCCTGAGCACCATTTAATCTGCCGCCTCTTTGCAAATGAGTTAAGTCGTCTACCATAAAATAGGCTCGTTCGTTTTCTTTCAATTGATTGAGATGTGCTAAAATCTCTTTTGGAGAAGCACCTTTTTGAATTTTTTCAGCAGCTTCTAATGCATAAAAACCCTGCACCATACAGCTAGTTTCTGAATCAAACGGATAAATATCAATCCCGTCAACCATGTCGTTTGCTGCGGCTACACTATTATAAGTTCCGCTGATTCCGCTTGAAAGATGAATACTAATCACAGCGTCGTGTGTTTCACTTAATTTTTCATATAATTCTACTAGTTCACCAAAAGCAGGCTGAGAGGTTGTTGGAAGGTCTTTATGCTTTTTTACTTCCTCATAATATGTCTTCCAATCCATCTCTATTTCTTCTCGATACGATTCACTGCCAAAAATGACGTTAAGGGGGATCATATGAATTTGATGTTTGTCACGTAGCTCTTGTGGTATATAAGCAGTACTGTCTGTTACAACGGCTATTTTCATTCTTAAATACCTTCCTTATTCGTTACTGTTTTTTATTCTAAAGGAATGATCATTGTTTTTCATTAGATTTATAATAGTAATCAAAAAAGCCTGCCTAATCAATAGGCAAGCCACTATCTCCGAAAAAGACTTCTTATCAAACCTATCATTTCACTCAATCTAAGGATGTGAGAGAACCAAAAACAGGCGAAAAAGGAGTACTTGTCCGGAACATTATCTCATTTCTACCCAGCCGTTTTTAATCGCTACAACAACAGCTTGTGTACGGTCGTTTACATTCATTTTTTGCAAAATGTTACTCACGTGGTTTTTGACTGTTTTCTCACTAATAAAGAGCGATTCACCAATTCCTCTGTTGCTCTTTCCGTCAGCTAACATTTGAAGAACTTCACATTCACGTCTTGTTAAAATATGAAGTGGTCTGCGAATCTCTGGGTATACCTCGTGCTGTGGATGTGCTGAAACACCACTAGTCGCTAGGCGTCGGAATTCATTTACTAAGTTATGGGTTACTTTTGGATGTAAATAAGATCCTCCGTCAGCTACTACTTTTACTGCTTCAATAAGAGTGTCTGCATCCATTTCTTTTAACAGGTAACCTCTCGCACCTGTTTTCAATGCATGTGTCACATAGTTTTCATCGTCATGAATAGATAGAATAATGACTTTTGATTCGGGATAAAGCTCTACTAGCTGCTTTGTAGCCTCTACACCATTTACATTCGGCATATTAATGTCCATAATGACAACATCCGGATGATAGTGCTCTACAATACGTGCAGCTTCGTCACCGTCGTCTCCTTCTGCAACTACTTCAAAAGTAGGTTCAAAATCTAAAATCCGTTTGACACCTTCACGGAATAATTGGTGGTCATCAATAATTACAATATTTACTTTAGTCACAAGCTACGCCTCCCCATGTTTATTGTTCTACACCTGAACTTTATGGTCAATATGTCTTTTGACTCTATTTTACAATTTTATTTTGCAATGTTAACGGCACTCTAATCATGATAAATGTCCCTAGACCTATTTTTGAGTCTATGGTCATTTTACCTTCTAGTAAGTCTACGCGCTCTTTCATGCCAAGTAAACCGAAGGATTTGTTGTTATTTGTTTTGACATCCTTCATATCAAAGCCTTTTCCATCGTCTTTGATAATTAATGTCACAAAGTCTTTCGTTACTTCTACCTTTACAGAAATTTCTTCAGCTTCAGAATGTTTTAAGGAATTAGTGACAGCTTCTTGGGCTAGTCTAAACAGGGCCACTTCAAATTGAGAAGCAATTCTTTCGTTTTCTGTATCACCCATGCATTGGAACGTAATCTTGGTTTTCCCATCATACTCTTCAATTGTGTTTAAGTATTTTCTTAATGTCGGAATGAGACCCAAATCATCTAAAGCCATCGGTCTTAAATCATAAATGATTCTTCTCACTTCGTACAGTGCATTTCGCACATTCTGTCTGAGACTTCGAATTTCTTTAAAGCCTTCCTCTGTACCACGGTCTCTAAAAATCCGTTCAATTAATTCAGAACGCATCATCACGTTTGCCAGCATCTGAGCAGGACCGTCATGAATTTCCCGTGACACCCTTTTGCGCTCTTCTTCCTGCGCTTCAATAATTCTTAGACCAAAATCTTGTTTTGCCTGTGCATCTTCCAGTAAAACGCCCACCTGGCGTAAATCTTGGTTAAGATAGTTGAGAACTACCGTGATCTGACTCACAAGCGTTTCAGAACGTTCAATGACGTCTTGCAGGCTTAATAATCGTCTTTCGAGATCGTCTCTTCTCTCTCTTAGCTGCTTTTCACGCTGCTGGATCATGGTGAGTTCTACTTGAAGATTGTGTGCTTTTTCATAGGCCTCTCGAATTTCGTCTTCGCTGAATTTGTTGAAGTTTCTGCTGACCTCAGATAAGCGATTTCTAGCATGTCTCGTATGGACTTCTAGTTTATCCCCAAAGTCGATTACTTCGTTCACTTGCTGCTTGATTTGCTTAAGCTCTTCTACTAGGCTTTCATATTGTTGACGGGACTGTTCGCCTATTCTAAATACTTCGTCCTTGCTGCCATCAACTGTACTTAGCATTTTCATGATGATTGAATCCAATAATTTCGGATCCATTTTGGGTGTTGTCATGGCTTTTCCCTCCCGTAACAGTGATGTCATCTTTTTTTATTATAAATATCATTGATCTGCATTTTATGTCGAATTATAATGAAAGAATGCGTATAAACCATGAAGTTTTTATGACGACCCTTTTTCCGCTCCTATCATCATAACAAAATACGCTGTAAAATTCTAAAACCAATGCTAAATTTTCTCTAGTCTTACAATTTGCTTGTCAGGAGGGTATGTCTTTTGCTGAACCGCTATCTTACAGTAAAAAATCGTGGCGAGCATGAGATCGTCATTGAAAAATCACGTTTTATTTGTCATATTCAGCGTGCTATCTCAGAAGAAAAAGCACAAGCATTTATACAAACCATTAAAAAACAACATTGGAATGCTACACATAATTGTTCAGCTTATCTCATTGGTGAAAATGATTTGATTCAAAAAGCAAATGATGATGGTGAACCAAGTGGTACGGCAGGTGTGCCAATGCTTGAAGTACTAAAAAAACGTAAGCTTAAAGATACAGTCGTTGTGGTCACTCGCTATTTCGGCGGCATCAAATTAGGTGCCGGTGGATTAATTCGTGCCTACGGAAAATCTGTATCAGAAGCAATCAATCATGTTGGTATGGTAGAACGTTGCTTAACGCGTACGATGCACACAACAATAGATTATACATGGCTTGGAAAGGTAGAGAATGAGCTTAGAGCCTCATCTTTTCAGCTAAAAGAAATCCATTATGCCGAAGATGTTGTTTTTGAGACGTATGTAGAAGAAGCACAAACAGAGCAGTTCATCGAATGGATAACTGAGCTGACAAATGGAAAGAGTGTTACAAAAGAAGGCGAACTTATTTATTTAGAAAAGGACATTGGTCCGATAAAGGAGACAGATGAATGGCACAACGAGTAAAAGTGCGTGTACGAAAGAAAAAAAGCAAGAAGAAAAAGATTTTCAAACGTATTCTGGTCTTATTTATGCTTCTCTTCATCTGCATGGGCGGATTTGCAGTATATAAAATTGTTAACACACTTCAGGCTGCTGACAAAACATATGATGAATTAGAACGCGGGGAGAAATCTAAGCTCCGTGATGCTGTGATTGATATAAAGAAGAAACCTTTCTCCGTTCTATTTGTCGGAATTGAGGATTATGCCACGAATGGTGATCATGGCCGTTCAGATTCACTCATTGTCGCAACCATTAATCCTCAGGATAAAACGATGAAAATGGTTAGTATTCCTCGTGACACACGGGTACACCTTGCAAGCGATACGACAGGAAGTAAACAAAAGATTAATGCGGCATTTGCTAAAGGCGGAAAAGACGAAACGATTGAAACTGTCGAACAATTCTTGCATATTCCGATCGACAAATATGCAACAGTGGATTTTGACGGCTTCAAAGATGTCATTGATGAAGTGGGTGGAATTGATATAGATGTTCCATTTGACTTCAATGAAAAAAGTGACGTCAAAAAATCAAAAAAGATTTACTTTAAAAAAGGAAATATGCATTTAAACGGGGAAGAAGCACTTGCTTACGCACGTATGAGAAAACAAGACCCACGTGGTGATTTCGGGCGTAACGATCGTCAGAAACAAATTTTACGAGCAATGATCGATCAAATGGCGAAGCCAAGTAACATTGCAAACGTAGATAATATCGCAAAAGAAGTAAGTGATCACATTACGACCAATTTCCGTATCACCGAAGGCCTTGCTCTTCAGCAAATATACAGTGGATTTAAAGGAGACGACACAGAAACACTTTCTATTAAAGGATCAGACCTTTATTTAGGACCAAATCGAACGTACTACTTCGAGCCAGATCAAACCAACTTGGCTGAGGTGCAAAATGAATTACGGAGGCATTTAAAGCTTCCTTCTGAGTCATCAACCGAAACAGATTCACAGACCAATTCATCGTCAGGTGAAACAGGGACAGGGACGACCGATGATTTGACCCCTTCGACAAATTCATCAGGACAATAAAAAAACAACCCGCTTCCTAGGAACGGGTTGTTTTTTTATTGCCTTTTGACCATGCGTTTATAGAATTTTGTAAATGGTTTAAACTCTTCGTTCACTAAACCAGTGACTTCCGCAATGACTTGCATAAACATGACCAGTAAAAAGATAATGATTAGTGATAACCAAATGGTTGCGCTTGTCAGCAAAATTGCACTTAAGCTGAAAACTAAGCCAATCATGTAAATGACGATCACAGCCATTCGATGAGATAAGCCATAGGCCATCAGTCTATGATGGATGTGAGATTTGTCAGGCGACGAAATTGGCTGTTTATTTAATATCCGCCTGATGATCGCAAAGGTGGTATCGAAAATAGGGACACCTAAGATGATCACCGGGACAACGACACTAAACAAAGTGACACTTTTGTATAACCCTAACAGCGACAGCACTGAAATCATGTAGCCTAAAAATAATGAGCCTGTATCGCCCATAAAAATCTTTGCTGGATGGAAGTTATAAAATAGAAAGCCGATTGTACTGCCAATGACGACAAGAGACAAAGAAAGAATGAGTATCTTGTCAGCAGAAAAAGCCATCACAGCAATCGTTGTTAAACCGATGACAGAAATACCGGCAGCAAGTCCATCCAGGCCGTCAATTAAATTGATCGCATTTGTGATTCCGACAATCCATAACACAGTTAGGGGATATGCCATCCAGCCCAACTCAAGTCGATCTGTTAAGAAAGGAACAGAGAAAAAGTCCATTTTTAAACCCGTGCTCACGATCAAGCAAGCCACGAGAACTTGCACGAGAAATTTAAATTTTGCACTTAAATTATATTTATCATCAAATATACCTAAAATGACGATGAGTACGGCACCAACTGAAATAGCTGTAATTTTATTATGTAGAAACAGTCCACCTGCTAATGCTCCAGCCGCTACCCCAATAAAAATCGCCAAACCGCCCATTCGAGGCATTACTTTATCATGAACTTTTCGTTTATTCGGCTGGTCCACTGCACCAATCTTAATTGCAAACTTTTTGACGATTGGTGTCACAATTAAAACTGTAGCCAGAGAGACAAAAAACGCTAATAAGGCGCGTTCGTATTCCATAGGTCAGTCTCCTTCTAAATTGAAATCTGTATTTTGTATATTGGCCGCTCTTCCCATTATACAATTGAATATAGGATGATCACAAGCTTCCTCTGTGATGAAGAAACAAATAAAAACGCACAATCCAGAATGAATTATGCGTTTTCTTTAATATTCGTTAATTCCACCATGTTTGTGAACAGCGCATGCCAATCTTTTTTCTTTGCCCGACTTTGTCTTAGATGTTTGTAGGTCATGTCGTCTTTTTTGCTGATCACTTTTTGACAGGCTTCTACGAAAAGAGCTGGATTTTTGCTCTCTAAATACTCATACACATCATTCTCTCTTAGCTTTTCCGTTGACGGAAGATTTAAACCGACAACAGGCTTTCCTGCAGCTAAAAATTCAAATAGCTTGAGCGGGAAAACAGCTTGATTATAAGGAGACTGTTTGTATGGCATCATTCCTACATCAATCAGTTTCATATACGCAGGCACTTCTTCTGGTGCAACAGCCCCTGTCCAAATGACATTTGGCAGTTTGAGTGCATGCTGAAAAGATGGATCTCCATTTGTTCCATCCGGACCGACAAATAAAAATGTCCAATCTGGCTGCATGTGAGCAGCTTGCGCAATCATGTCAAAATCGAGCTTTGGCTTGATTCCCCCAATAAAGCCAAGAACGGTTCCTTTTCTTCCCTCTAGCACATCCTCGTTACAAGGGAGAGTGCTTTTCGCAAACACATCGTATTCAACCCCATTTTCCACTGTGAACACATCTTTCGGTTCACCCATGAGACGCTTTTTGATTTGGTCATGTAAGTATTGTGAAGAGCATGTAATACTATGTGCGTATTTAATGATACGATTCTCTGCTTTTTCAATGACACGCTGTCTCATATAAGAGAGAATGTTGTTTTTGCCGCTTATCGGCTCTCCCCACAGATCACTGCAATCATACACAATATGTTTCCATTCAAATAAAGAAGATAAGAGCGGAAAGCCAGGAAACGTATACCATAAGCAAACAGCTATCCCCTTCTTTTCCTCCTGCCGCAAATGCTCAAGGAGTGGGGACAATTTATGAATATAGAACATATCTTGATAACGACCAAAGCGAAAAAATTTGCTCTTAAGCACATCAGGAATGGCCAATTGCTTCATTCGATCCGTTATGGGCTGAAAGGGAGCTGTATGACGGGCTGAAGTTGGACATACCCAGATAACCTCTTTCGTTTCTGGATCAGACGCTAGAAATTCAGCCAGGCGATGCCGTCTATACCTTAGGCCATCCTGTCCCCATTCTCCCGTTGCTACGATAACATGTATGATCGAGTCTGCTTTCACCTTTATCACCTTTTTTCCCTTCTGTTTATAAGCGCTTCTTCACAGCATTTGTGGCATAGTGCATAAAACACCAAGACGCTTTGACAAAATGAAGCTGCTCTATTTCTCTGTAGACAAACCACGTTTTTTTCGCCGCTTTCCACTTGTTACTAGAGATAGAGTTTCCAACGATGCGATATTCACTTAATGGCTCACTCATCCCATAGGCCGTAAATCCTCTTTTTAAAATTGACAGCCATGTTGCCAGGTCCTGTCTTGTACGAATGTTCGGCATTTCCACATGCCCTACCTGCTGAAGGTCTAGCATCACTGTCAAACAGCCGATAATAGTATTTTTCAAGGCTTCATTGTAGTTCAATTGAGCTGGTGCAGTGACTGTTTTTTGTAATGGTTCTCCATTTTCTGCAATGATGTCATACGCAGTGAATGAAAAGGCATAATCATTCGCTAGCATAAAGTCTACCTGCTTTTCAAGTTTTGTCTCTTTCCACTTATCGTCGCTATCTAAAAAGGCGATAAATCGCCCTTTTGCCTGTTTGATGGCCGTGTTTCTAGCAATGGCGGCTCCCCCATTTTCCTCTAAATAAATGACGTTGATTCTGTCGTCCGTTTGACTTAATTCCCCTAATAGCTTCCTTGTGCCATCTGTTGAACAATCATCTGCAATGATCAGCTCCCAATTGGAATAGGTTTGGGCAAGGACGGAATGAACTGTATCCGTTAAATAACGTTCCGCATTATACGCCGGTGTAATGATTGATACTAACGGTTGTTTGTTCACCTAAGACTCATCTCCAGTTCATCATTAAGATTCTTTGAACACTTCAGGTAACACCACAAACATGAGCGAGATGCTAAAGCCAATGACAAGTCCAAGCAGTGCCCGTTTTTTCGCTGACATGCCTTTATTGCCTTCATCAAGCACTTGGGCCTGGTCGACAATCTTTGCCTGCTTCATTCCGAGCTTTGTAGACTCCAATTCATATAAAAATCGTTCTTTATCCACTTTGGAATCATTGCTGACAGATTCGTCTTCAAGAGCGGATAATCTACTTTCAATGACCTGCTGTCTTTTCGTAAATAATGCTTTGTCTTGCTTGAGAAATGTATCTGACACCTGTTTCACTACAGCCAAGGCTCGATCCTTCTCAGCATCTGTGAATGACAGCTGTAATTGTGTATCTGATTGATTGTTGAGGATGAGGCGGTTTTTCACATCCTGCCTTTCCTCTTCCTTTACATCACTAAGTGCCTCATTCAGAAATGCATCGCTTTTTAATAGAGATGTCACTTCTGCCATATTGTTATACACCCCGTCATCATATTTACCAAGTGTCAGGGTAACAGCGGCTGTGTAACTAGACTGCTCTACTGCTCCTTTGGCAAAAAAGAAACCAAAAGCGGCTAATACGACAGGTAGCAACACGAGCCATACGATATACTTTTTGATTCGCTTCCCTATTCTTAACATGAAACCAGACATGTTCATTCTCCCAACATTGACGTATTTGCTTTTTCACTAGTGTAGCCATACAAGCTCAGCATCACACGTTTACCGCAGCTTGAAACGTTGTTTATTTTTCAATATATTAGCCGCTGCGATCACCAGTCCTAAAAACACCCAATGGAAATATAAATTCGAGACGGAACTAGGACTGATACTTGAGACGAGAAAGCTCAGCATTGCAGCAAATAGACCTTCAATGATCATTTTTGCTGATCTCGTGTCAGCTAATTGGTATTGTTTATACAGTGTGAACATGAGGTAGGTGTACACTAAGATATAGCCTAACATGACCGCAAACCCAAAATTCGTCATCACCTCTAGCAGCCAATTGTGCACTTCAACGACTTGATCTGTATCAAAGATCGAAAAGTGGGCTAAGTAGTACGACACGTTACCCGCACCTACCCCGAAGCCGTATGAATTCGTAAAGAAATGCCAAGCATTTTTGATCAAATTCGCTCTAGCAATGTTTGACGGGAGTGGTTCACTAAAAGAATGCGCCACCTGAGAAGCGAGAAACAAGTCATAAAAGACCGAATAGATTTTGGCTGAAAAGACGGCAATCAATATGACACCAAGCCCGCCTGCTGCGATGAGTGACCATTTTTTTAAAAAGCGCGGCATCAGCAGCCACACATATATAGCCGCTCCTGCAACTATGCCAAGCAAGCTGGCGCGGGATTCTGTTAACAAAATGAGATACAAAGCAGAGATCGCTCCTAATAACCCAAACGCTTTGATATAACCATTTTTCATTTGTCGCATGCACGCCAGATATAAGAAAAAGCTAATGGATAAAAATGTCGCAAAATCATTTTGATTAAAGAATACAGCTGTAGGATAGTGCTGTTTGTACGCTGGTCCAAGATACAATGATGTATTCGGTAAATGGGCCAAGGTAAAGTGATTATAAAACCCGATCCCCATCACAAATACGGTCATGACGAGCCAAATGCTATAAAATGTCACAAGCTGATCCATCCGCTGTATGTACATGACCACAAGAAAGACAAACCCCATCCCCATCGCAAGCAGAGACATATATTTCAGACCATCTGTGACCGAATGAGCCCAAAGCAATGAGATGAGTCCGTAAAGAAACCATGCAGCGAAAAAACCGAGAATGCCTTTTACACGAAGATGTTGCCAATGCGATATGTACGTCCCCTTGTCTCTCATCCTCCAAATCAATAAAGCAAAGACGACAATGAGCATAATGCGATAGAGAAAAAGACTAAAGAAACCGACACTAATAGAAAAAAAAGCGTTATTGAGAAAGGTGAATGCAATCAAAAGGTAAATAGCTGACATGAATATTTGCTCACCATTCATATATAGCTTCATCAATACTGCAGCTGCCACAAGTACTACAAGTAAAACCGGGATTGCCACCATCTTCTTTACCCCAACAGGCTGCATAGATGCCATTTGCACAAGCCAAATTCCTGCAGCAAACAAAATACATCCGAGCATGATTTGCCATGCTGTTTGTTTCACACTCATACCCTTTTTCCTCCTAAGCCATCCATCCGATTTGAGGGATTAAGCCTTTACTTCCTGTTCATAGTAGGAAATGGTACGTGCCAAACCTTCTTGTAAAGTCACGACAGGCTCCCATGCTAAGACTCGTTTCGTATCCTCATTCGCCAATGTACTATGAACAATATCTCCTGCACGCTGCGGCTTGTAAATCGGTTCAAGATGTGATTTCGTCACTCGCTTCATCGTTTGAAACAGCTCATTGACAGTGATGGAATCACCACTCGAGATATTTAAACAAACGTTTGATTGAGCTGATAAAGCTGCAACATTCGCTGCTGCTAGATCACCAACATAGATAAAATCTCTTGTTTGTTCCCCATCTCCGAAAATGACTGGTGCCTCATGCTTTGCAAACTGATCAGAAAAAATAGAGACAACCCCACCTTCGCCAAGTGCATCTTGACGCGGACCATATACATTGCTGTATCGCAGAATACAAGAATCCACATGATAAAGTGATTTTGCCATTTCTAAGTATCGCTCTACTGTAAGCTTCGATAAGCCATAGGGTGAACCAGGCTGTAGTGGATGAGCTGTATCCACTGGCAGATAAACTGGGTCTCCGTAGACAGCTGCCGAAGAGGCAAATATCACCTTCTTGACACCAATCTCTGAAGCAGCTTTGATCACATGCAGAGATCCTTTAATATTCACTTCCTGATCATATATATAATCTTTGACCGATACTGCTACACTTACCTGTGCAGCAAGATGAATGATGTAGTCTGGTGCAATTTGTTTGATGATTTCAACCACTTCTGGTTTTGTTATATCCTCTTCAATACATTGAACAGATAAATGGGCAATATTTTCCTTTCGACCTGTTGAAAAATTATCAAGCACGATGGCCTCATATCCCTTTTCTATTAATTTTTCAACAGTATGTGAACCTATAAATCCACTACCTCCAGTAACCAATACTTTCTTCATCCAAGTTTCCTCCTAAATCAAGCTTCTAATAACATCTTAACATCCTGTACATGAGGACGACCGATTGAATGATAAATAAAGCCGTTTTTTCTCATTTGATCTGGTTCAAATACATTGCGTCCATCGATGATGACAGGACGTTGAAGAAGACTTCTGACTTTCTCCATATCCATTTTTAATACTTCTTCCCATTCAGTCAAGATTAAACAAGCATCTGAATTCTCTATTGTTTGATATAGATTGTTGCTAAATATCGTCTGGTTTCCAAGGATCTCCTTCGCTTCTAAGTGAGCAATTGGATCGTACGCTTTTACGTAAGCTCCCAGATCTAGTAGCATAGGAATAATATCAAGGGCTGGAGAGGATCTTAAATCATTTGTATTAGGTTTAAATGCCAACCCTAATACCGAAATGGTTTTTCCTTTTATTTCACCATAGACATCCATCAATTTTTTTACAAGATACGCTCGTTGATGTGTATTTGTTTCAACAACTGATTCAATTAGTTTAAAACGATAGCCTACTGTTTCAGCTATTTTTAATAGTGCCTTGGTATCTTTCGGGAAACAGGAACCTCCAAATCCGACTCCAGCTTTCAAAAACTTCTGCCCAATCCGGCTATCTAGGCCAACACCTTCTGATACTTTCTCAACATCTGCACCCACTCGATCACAAATGTTGGCAATATCATTGATAAAGGAAATTTTGGTTGCAAGCATTGCATTTGCAGCGTATTTAATCATCTCTGCACTTTCTAAATTGGTTTCAACCACTGCTGTTTGAAATGGTTCATGTAACTCCTTAATGATCTCCAATGCATGAGAACTTGTAGACCCGATGACAACTCGCTCCATTCTCATCGTATCTTTAATAGCAGAGCCTTCTCGAAGGAATTCAGGATTTGACACAACGTCGAAGGGGTATTTGCTTCGTGAAGCTTTCTCTACAATGGCTTTCACAAGACGACCCGTCCCCACTGGCACCGTACTTTTATTCACAATGACTTTGTATCCATTCAATGATTCACCAACAGTTTGAGCAACTGCTTTCACGTAAGTTAAATCCGCTTCCCCCTGCGGTGTCATTGGTGTGCCTACAGCAATATAAATAATCTCTGATTCTCGAATCGCAGCAGGAATATTGGTTGTAAAACACAGTCTTCCTTCTTCTGTATTCTTTTCAATCAATTCCTTTAAACCAGGTTCATAAATTGGAACGACACCACTTTTTAAGCTGTTGATTTTTGATTCATCGATGTCACAGCAGATGACGCGATTTCCGATATCAGCAAAACAAGTACCCGATACTAACCCGACATACCCTGTTCCAATCACAGCAATTTTCTTCAACATTCTTCATCCTCTCAGTAAAAGCATATTGTCCGTTCCAAACTGTTTATCTATCAGTCTTTGCACATTTCATCCTGTTTAAACGATGGATGTTGATTGATTCAGCACCTTTTCATATTGCTGAATGAGATGCTTCGCATTATGTGAAGATGAATATTCTGTATGGACGATGTGGTGAAGATCGTTCTTCACTTGCTCATTCCATTTATTTTCATAAAGGTAGGCATGAATGGACTCTTTCAGCTGACTTGTTGAACGCGGTTCAATGAGCAGGTGTTGATAGGTCGAAAATAATGACGGTAGACCACCTACTCGTGTCGCAATGACAGGTACCTTTAAAGCGAGCGCCTCAAGGACGACGGTCGGCATTCCTTCACTATAGGAAGGAAGTGCAAACAGATCCGCTGCCATTAGGTAGTCTTTCACCTGATCATTTGGCACCTGACCTGGGAGTATAAGCGATTCCCCAGCTCGTTCAGTCAGTTCCTTTGCAAGTGGTCCTTTTCCGACACAGACCGCTTTCACACCATCCATCCCACTGACAGCATCAGCTAATTCAAGCAAGCCTTTCTCTTTGACTAAGCGCCCGACAAAGACAACGAGCTTGTCGTGAAGCGGTAAACCTAACTGCTTTCTGATGTCTTCTTTATTTCCATGCGTTTTAGAAAATGACTTGAGCGGAATACCGAGCGGGAGAAATTGTGCTTCCACCTTTGTCATGTCATGAGTCTTTTTTGCCAGCTCCTCACTCACTGTCAGAACAGCAGACGCCTGTTTCACCGCTGTCTCAAAGGCTGCAAGCGCCCCTTTGCTATAGCGGGGATACACGTTGACATCACTGCCGTGCAAGGTCAGAAGATAAGGAATATGAGCTTCTTTTTGTATGACGGCAGCTGCTCCACCGGACGGCATGGCAAAGTGCGCATGGATAAAATCTGGTGACAGCTGATGACGCTGCATTGCGCGCAGAACAGCAGCTGCTATTCGTTTACTCGGCTGTGCCCATTTCAGCTGTCCCGGTAATGCTGTATAGGACGGCCTATGAACCGTCACACCACACCGCACTTCCTGTGCTGGCAAATCTCTTTTCTGCCGATAGGATGCCTTGAGCATCCGTAAGACAGGCGGATTCACTGGATTGGGACAAATGACTGTCACTTCTATTCCTTGCTTGAGAAGTTCCTGCACTTGCGTTTCATGAAAGACGCCCTCACTCGGATGTTTTTCACTTGGATATACACTTGTCAGCCATAGCACCTTCATGACGAACGACCTCTTCTCAATAATTTTCCTGCAACCTGCGGATACATTTTAACGAGCAGCAGGCCATACAAAGCAGCACTTAAAGAAATAGTCAGCAGTAATTGAAGCGAAACATCTGCTGACGTCAGCTTCATTCCTTGATGTAAAACCACAGCACAGGCGGCCATCAACAGCGTCATAGCAGCAGGCTTTCCGAGTGATTTTAGATACACCTTCATATCAAGCTGAATCACGTAAGCCATGAGCCATCTGCCAACAATGAAATTCAGTAGACTGACACCTGAGTAAATCCAAGCGACAGTCAACAGACTGCCTGTACTGACTCCTGCATATAACGCGCATCCATATATGATGAGCATGCCTGTATCCCAATAAAAGGCTAGATCCGCTCTTCCTTTTGCAAGGAGTATTGAACCGTTTGGATTCATTAGCACACGCAGAAGACCGACGATGCACAAAATATTGAGAACAGGAACTGCTACTAACCATTTCTCTCCAAACACAACTTCTATAAAGCTATCTGATACAGCAGCGAGGCCGATTAATAAAGGAAAACTAATCAGTGCGAGCATATTCGTCATGCTTAGAAAACCCTCACGCAGCATCGAGTGATCACGCTGACTCTTTGCAAAAACAGGGAAAGCTACTCTCGTTACAATTGGATTGATTTTCAGCACGGGGATCGTCACAATTTGATAGGCCAAGCTGTAAATACCTAACGCCTCCGCTCCAAGAAACCGTCCGATTAAAATCATGTCAATGTTAGATCCTGCTCGATTAACTAGCCTAGATGCTAGCTGGAAAACACCGAATGAGAAAAATTCTTTCACTTCTCCTAATGCAAAAACTGGTGCTGGACGCCACTTCTTCCAATAAGCCGCTGCATACAATAGACCTTTTCCTGATTGCAGCAGCACTTGAGATGTGACATAGGCAACAATCGGATTGATGAAAAAGGCAAGAATGAGTAACACGAGCAGCGATATGATGGTCGCAATCGCTTCAATGGTACTTAATGTTTTAAAAGCTAAGTCTTTTTGCATCATATATTGGTATTGCTGACCAATTGGAGCAATCAGAAACATAATCGATAATAGCTTGAGCAGACCTTCTAGCTCAGGCCGGGCATAAAAGGCGGCAATCATTGGGCTTACAAGGATAAGTAAACAAAACAAAACAATACCTGTGAGTAAGTTGATCCAATATAATGTAGATAATTGACGTTCCGTCGTTTGTTCCTTTTGAATGATCGCTGCACCGATGCCTAGATCAAGTAAAATCTGCGTAAATATTGTGACAGTTGTGATCATGCCAACGAGCCCAAACTCTTTAAGGGACATCACGTTCCCTAAAAAGGCGAACTGTGCAATTTGGATGATGGTAATGATCAATGCGGACAAGCTTGTCCATTTTGCCCCGCCTAGCATGCGATTTTTCATACTTGCCATTTCTCTTCCCTACTTTACTTATCTGGCTCCGTCACCAGTCATGATGACTTTTAACGTTTTTACCATAATCTTCGTGTCAAGAGAAAATGTCAAGTTTTGAATATACGGATAATTTTTCACTTGGGCTCATTTCATATCCTCCATTTACTTGAGCAAGACCTGTCAGTCCCGGTTTCACCGCCAGCCTTTTTGTAAAGCCCGGAATCGTCCGATGAAACTCTGCGGTAAACATCGGTCTTTCTGGCCGTGGACCTACGATACTCATTTCTCCTTTTAACACGTTGATAAATTGTGGCAGTTCATCAATCCTTGTTTTTCGGATGAACGCCCCCACTTTGGTGACACGCGGGTCATTTTTTTGTGCCCATTTCGCTCCTCCGCTTTCTGCGTCGGTTCTCATCGATCTGAGCTTCCATAATTTAAAGTAAACACCGTCTTTCCCGACCCTCTCCTGCATATAAAAGGCTGGCCCTGGTGTTTCTAACTTAATCAAAAGGGCAAACAGCAAAATGATTGGCGTACTTAACATCAATCCGATGAATGAGAACATTAAATCTATGAAACGTTTTGCAAATAAATAACGAACCATATGTTCTGTTAAGGCAAAAGAGTGGTTTCGTCTCACTTCAAATTCTCTGTAAAGATTCATCGCTTTCTCTGCACTCACTGACCTGCACCTCACCATTCAAAGAGTTGTTGTGTAAAGAGATGTTCTATGAAAGTCAGTTTAGCAGAGCAACATTAAGCAAATGTAAATGGGCTGTTAAGTCTTGTAAAATTGTGTTAAGAATATGCACTTATATCAAGTTATGCCCTTTTCAACGTAAAAAAGACCCGCAATCTGCGGGTCTTGGT
>NZ_NKHG01000246.1 GCF_002744245.1 Bacillus pumilus
AGCAGTTGGATAAATCATGATGCCCCGCCTCTCTGCAGTTGCGTAACTTGCAATGTGAGTAAAGCCGCCTGTTTTTTAAGAGTGGTTATATCTTTAGGTAAAGGCGGTTTCGGCTGCAAGCTATCAATATACTCTTGAGTGTCAGATTCGCTCCACACTTCCTTTTTTTCGTTATACATTGGAAGATATAACCCCTCTTGTGGACGTACACTCGTAGCGTTCTTTGGCAGCTCGTCATAATCACTTATCACATCTTCGCCTTGATATTTAAAATTCTCGTCATAGTAATAAATGTGCATGATGCTTTCCCTCCTTTACCACAGCGGAATAGATTCATTTATTTCAAACCTACTTACAAAAGAATTATCATTGGCAGACATCCCATCAAAACGTAAAGAGCCGTCTGTTTCTAGTGTAAATCTAGCA
>NZ_NKHG01000008.1 GCF_002744245.1 Bacillus pumilus
GAAAACGGGGGTTTTTGATTAGTTTTTGATGAATTTCTCAACTAATGAGCTTGTTTTGTAATCGTTCAAATCAAGTTTCCATTGGTCGATATCATTTTTCTTCATGTTGACTTCTACTGTTTCTTCAGAAGAAGATGGTCCTAACTTTTTAAACTCTTCTGGGTAGATAGAGAGTAAATATTTTTGTGCATCATCATAAGACGCTGTACGATTTTTGCTGTAGAACTCAGTTGCTCTCTCTTTCAAACGATCGACAAGCGGGCTTGCATCAATCGGTGTAAGGGTCACGGTGACGATTGCTTTATCACCACTGATTGCTTTAGTTTTTGTTGATACTTTTGCTTTTTCTCCTAACGTTTCTTTCACAGCTTTTAGAAGTTTATCAAGGTTTTCGTCCTTCGCTGCGCTAGATGAAATACCAGATGAAGAGATATAGCCTTGTTTGAATGATTTATCAAACTCGTTGACAACTGTTGATTTGTTATCACCAGTTAATTTTTCGAAATCGTCGTTTTTCTTACCAAACATCATAACATCAATATAAGAAGAAAGGGCTTTTGCAGATGCTTGAAGTGTATCTGCTTTTTTCATCAAGTCTTTTCCTTTAATATCGAATTCTAGTGTTTTGTCTTCTTTCTTCGATCCAGTACTAGGCTCTGTGTAGACAAGCTGATAGTCTTTGTCTTTATCAACGACGTAGAAAAGACCGCCTTTTGATATTTTTCCTGCATTTAGAGAGCTTGCAGATAATACTTCGTTGTAGTCATCTGGAGAAATAGTAGAAACCTGTGCGTCATCTTGGTAAAGCGCAAAGTTGCTTTTATCAACATTGAGAGGCTCTTTGCTGATGTTTTTGACAGATACGTTCACTTTCAATACGTATTGGTCATCTTGTACAGATGTATCGTACTGAGGTGGTAATGTGTATTCAGCACTTTCTATCTTAACCTCTGCTGCATCAAGAGATTTTTTTGTATCATTTTCTTTAGCAGCTGTTTTGTCTTTTCCACCACTACAAGCGGCAGCGACAACAGTAACACACAAAATCAGAAGAAACAGAGATAATTTCTTTTTAAACATGAAATGATTTCCTCCTTGGGTTCATGGTGAATTTCATTGGAAAGCCTTAGCTCATATCATTCTTTTTGCACAAAATGAATGATATTGTATGTTTTTTACTGTGTAATGAAGCGAAAGTACTGTCAATACCTCAGTGCGTTACAGAGACTAATGGGCTCCAAATAGTAAAATTGACACTAAGTTGAAAGGAGAATCATGTATTTTAATGTTTGATATCTCCTGTAAAAACTCAACATTTTATATTTTAAGGTTTTCAGTCGGATTATTGAATAGGTTCAAATGACTGTTTTTGAAGAAGGTGTTATAACTAGAAGGATTTTAATGCCTTGTAAATGAGTATATAGTAATGAATATTTTTTCCTGTTATGTTTATTTTACCTTGGATTGCGTGTTTGCTGACATGTGAGGCACAATTCTTGTGAAACATTGGGATGTTTAGACAGGCTATCGACACTGATAGCCTTTTTTCATGTCAAAATGGCAGTCATCTACACAGAAACTCCACATAAAATAAAAGAGAAATAAGATGGAGGTGGATGTATGGCAGTGGTAAGAGCGACAAGCTCTGATATTGATTTATTAGCCAGACTGCTGAGAGCGGAAGCAGAGGGCGAAGGGAAACAAGGGATGCTGCTTGTAGGGAATGTGGGCATCAATCGTTTGCGTGCCAACTGCTCTGACTTTAAAGGGCTGCGTACGATTCCACAAATGATTTATCAGGAGCATGCATTTGAAGCGGTTACGCACGGGTACTTTTATCAACGGGCACGAGAAAGTGAAAAGACACTTGCACGAAGGAACATTAATGGAGAGCGATTTTGGCCTGCGAAATTCAGCCTTTGGTATTTTAAGCCGCCTGGAGATTGTCCGCCCACGTGGTATAACCAGCCATTTGTGGCAAGGTATAAGTCCCATTGCTTTTATGAGCCGACAGCAGAAACATGTGAAAATGTCTATAATACCTTTTAGCTTGATGGTCAGCGCAATCCCTCAGAACGAAGTCGGGGGATTGTGTTTTTCTTTTTTTCAAAGTGGGTAACCATTGTGTATCAACAGGAAGAAGCACGTGATTGGAGGAAATAAAGATGTATCAAGATTTAAAAGGAAAAACAGCCATTGTCACAGGTTCATCAAAAGGAATTGGACAAGCGATCGCATTGCGGTTTGGAGAAGAACAAATGAATATGGTTGTGAACTATAAAGGTGATGAAGATGGTGCTGAAAAGACGGTACAAGCCATCCAGCGGCACGGCGGTCAAGCGGTAAAAGTGCACGCAGATGTTTCTAAAGAGGAAGGAATTCAAGCATTAATGGATGCGGCACTGAAGCATTTCAGCGCAGTGGATGTGTTTGTTAATAATTCAGGCTTTAACGGTGAAGAAGCGATGCCGCATGAGATGACGCTGGAACAATGGCAAAAAGTCATTGATGTGAACATCACAGGCACATTTTTAGGGGCAAAGGCTGCGATTCGCTATATGATGGAGCATGACATAAAAGGCTCTGTCTTAAATATATCCAGTGTCCATCAGGAGATCCCGCGCCCGTTCAATGTTCATTATTCCACCTCAAAAGGCGGAATGAATATGATGACGAAGACGCTGGCTCTTGATTATGCCGAAGCAGGTATTCGAGTCAATGCGATTGCACCCGGCACAATGGCAACCGAATCGAATGATGATCTGCAGGATGAACAGAAAAAACAAAAGCAGCTTGAGAAGATTCCGATGAGAGCCTTTGGCGATCCAAAAGAGATTGGGTCTGCCGCGGCATTTCTCGTATCCAAAGAAGCTGCCTATATCACAGGCACCACATTATTTGTTGATGGAGGAATGACGCTTTATCCTTCTCAAATCAATGAGTAATAGAAAACATCCGTCAGATTAGCTGGCGGATGTTTTTTGTTCGTAGCGGCGTGCTGCTTTGGCTGGTTTGCCGAGCAGCATGGGATACTTGCTCAAGAAGGAGATGCATGGCACCATGAGCAGCAATGTGCCGATCGTATAAAAGAGTGTCCAAGAAAGCTGCGCTGTATCTGAAATATTGATGCCAAGTCCATAATAAACAAATGCTTTCATGATATCGATACCGGCAAACTGTAAGACGAGAATGACAATGGAATTACGTCCAAGATACGTCAAAATAGGGGACGCTTTCAATTTAAAGCTTAAATAAATGACAGCTGCTGAGCCAAGCAGTGCACACACATAGAAAATGAATAGATCGCCATAGTCGTTGACGCGCATATCGATCCGTGAGTTAAAGCTTTGCACGTAAGCGGTCAGCACAAGCAGACCTGTACATAAAAGAAGGGTTGGATCTGTTTTTAATTCGACAAACCCTTGCTTTGCCAAAAATCCAATCGAATAAAACACAACCGCCGTCAAGGCGACATTGGCATTCCAAGGGAGACTTTGATCTAGCAGCAAAGTAGATGCATATCCAGCTCCTCCGCAAAGAACAGTCAGTAAGATCAGTGCGGCGAATTTCCCTTTTGTCAGACGGTGCATAAAGAAAAATAAGATTTCCACTAAAAAGAGCGTCGTTAAAAACCAGATCGCTGGGTTATGCGTGAGCCTTGCTTCATCTGCATTGGATATAAATATACCTGTAAACGGAACGAAGGGATCAATATCGGTTTGTCCCTTGAATGCGAAAAATCGGGTAACGGAGAACCAGAAAACATACGTAATGATGGAGAAATAGAGATATGGTAAGAGCAAGCTTTTGGCCTTCTTCTGAATAAATGACATAGCAGGGTGAGAGGATGATCGAAACATCATACCGGATAGTAAAAAGAAAAGCGGCATATGAAAAGAATAAATGAATTGCTTTAACGAATCAGGAATGGGCACATGCGCCATGACCACGAGCAAAATGCCGATTCCCTTAGCTGCATCTACCCAGTCGAGTCTCTTTTTCATAGCCTATCAGCTCCTTCCTTTTCAGCATCGTAAATCGGTCATTCAATATGTACCTCTACTATATAAAAGGTACATCCTCAATGCGTTTACATTTCGCTAACGATTAGAAGACACATTTGCGATCAGATGACAGACGGAAGGATTTTGACATCTCTATGTTACATTTCCCATTTTTTGTGACAATGTAAAAAAGAAGCCAAGTGAAGATTGGCTTCAAAATAGTTCTGCTATTCGTTCAAAGGAGTGCTGTTTTTCTAACGGATCAAATGAATTGTTCAGAATCATAACATCATCCGTTTGATAGCGATCCATCAAGGTCTTTAATTGCTCTTTCACTGTTTGCTTTGCGCCAACAATCATTCGCTGGCGGTTCCGCGACACTTTTTCCTTTTCCTGTGTGGTGTAGTGGTATTGAGTCGCCTCTTCTATAGAAGGGACACGGCTATCTAGTCCTTTTTCAACACGAAGCAGCCATAGATCTGTACTGCTGGCGATCCGATTGGCTTCCTCATCCGTTTCTCCGCAGATCACAAAGACAGCAAACATAGATTGTGGATGTCGGGAAAAGACAGAAGGAAAAAAGTGCGAACGATACGTCTCAAATGCTTGCTTGCCGCGTGCAGGATGAATAAAGTGGCCAAAAATATAGTTAATTCCAAGCGACGCTGCCTGCATGGCACTATTCTCCCCTAGTCCAAGCAGCCAAACCGGCGGATGAGAATCAACAAGCGGAGCAGCTTTCACCCCTGCATACGGATGACCGGAAGGCAGGCTGTCAGATAGGTAAAAAAGAAGATCCTTCAGCTGGCGGTCAAACTGAGACAGATTTTTATTCACGCCATCAGTCAGTGCGAGTCTTGTCCTTTCAATCCCGCCTGGTGATTTGCCGACACCGATCTCAATCCGTCCAGGATAAAGAGCTTCAAGCTGCCGCGTGACCTCTGCTACTTTAAAAGGACTGTACTGCGGAAGTAAAATGCCGCCAGAACCAGTACGCAACGTCGATGTATGAGCAGCAATATGAGCCATTAATATCTCAGGTGCGGTACTAGCCAGCCCCCTTGTGCTGTGATGTTCAGCAAACCAATAGCGCTCATACCCTAGTGTTTCCGCCAGCTGGGCAAGCTTTGTTGTATGGATCAATGTCTCCTCTGCTGTCTGTCCCTTAGGTATGGCGACTTGATCTAATATGTGAAGTGATGGCATCATCAACATCCTTTCTTCATCAATACGTTGAATGTTCTCTACTCACAAGTATAAAGAAATACGTGTATGGAAGGAAATGATAGGGTTTACCCTCAATTTGAATCCATGTAAATTTTCTATATCAACATATGAAGCCACACCAACACTCCATTCATCAGTAAAAGCTGTCTACTGGAACATTCGACAATGTTTCACATGAAACACTTCATTTATGACATGAACAATTTTGAATGACGATCTTTTCTTTAAAAAATAATATGTTATTGAAACCTATCATGAACATAGATCGTATATACTAGTAAATAGAAAAAAGAGTAAGAGGCTCCAATGTCATTTCATGAATTTTGTCGAATTTTCATGTATGATGATTTTGATAGGGTCCATCGCTTAATAAATAGATTTTTATTATGCTGGAGGAGTGATTGATTTGGCAATTACATTAGAAAAAGGTCAACGCATTGATTTAACAAAAGGGAAAGCAGGGCTAACGAATATTCTCGTTGGACTTGGCTGGGACCCGGTATCACAAGGCGGCGGTTTTTTAGGAAAGCTGTTTGGCGGCGGAGGCGGCGCTGATATTGATTGTGACGCTTCAGTGCTGATGCTGAAAAATGACAGGTTTACTGAAAATAAAGATTTGATTTATTTTGGCAACTTGAAAAGCAGATGCGGAAGTGTCGAGCATACAGGTGACAACCTGACAGGTGAAGGAGACGGAGATGATGAACAAGTCCTCGTCAACTTAAGCAAGGTGCCAGGTAATGTGAATAAATTGGTGTTTGTCGTGAACATTTATGATGCTCTTAGAAGAAACCAACACTTTGGGATGATTCAAAATGCTTACATTCGCATCGTTGATCGATCAAACAATCAAGAATTAGTGAAATATAATTTAAAAGATGAGTATGCAGGAAAAACATCATTAATCGTAGGGGAACTTTATCGCCACGAGAATGAGTGGAAGTTTGTGGCTGTTGGAAATGGTACAAATGATGCGAAGCTAGCCGATATTACGAGAAACTACATTTAATCAGAAGGGAGAGGTTCCTAGTGGGAATTTCTTTAGCGAAAGGTCAAAAAATTGATTTAACAAAAACGAATCCAGGATTAACAAAAGTGGTGGTAGGTCTTGGCTGGGACGTGAATAAGTATGACGGCGGACAGGACTTTGATCTAGACGCAAGTGTATTCCTTTTAGACGCGGCAGGTAAAGCAAGCTCTCCATCTGACTTTGTTTTTTACAATCAAACAACTGGCGGAGGCGGCAGTGTCGTACATACAGGTGATAACCGCACTGGTGCTGGAGACGGAGATGACGAGCAGGTCAAAGTCGATCTTTCAGCTGTACCAGCGAGTGTTGAGAAGATTTCATTTGTCATTACGATTCATGATGCAGAAGCACGCAGTCAAAATTTCGGACAAGTGTCTAACGCTTACGTACGTATTTTAAATGAGGCATCAAATGAAGAGCTCATTCGTTATGATTTGGCAGAGGACTTCTCAATAGAAACAGCGATTATTGTAGGCGAATTATACCGTCATGGCGGGGAATGGAAGTTCTCAGCTGTTGGATCGGGCTATCAAGGCGGGCTTGCACGCATTGCAACGGACTTCGGCTTAGATATTGGGTAACGACCCGTTTTCATATTTTCAAAGACAGGAGAGATACGAATATGGCAATTCAGCTTTCAAAAGGACAACGAGTCGATTTAACGAAAACCAACCCAGGGCTGACAAAAGTGATGATCGGACTTGGCTGGGATACGAATAAATATTCTGGCGGAGCCGAATTTGATTTGGACGCTTCGGCTTTCTTAGTGGATGCAAACAATCGTTGTCAGCAAGATACAGACTTTGTTTTCTATAATAACCTGCAGCATCCGAGCGGCAGTGTCACTCATACAGGTGATAATCGTACGGGTGAAGGAGATGGAGATGACGAGCAAATTCTCGTTGATTTCTCAAAAATTCCTGCTAACATTGATCGTATCGGAATTACAGTCACGATTCATGATGCAGAGGCGCGCAGTCAGAACTTTGGACAAGTCTCGAATGCATTTGTTCGTGTTGTCAATGAAGAGGGCGGGGAAGAATTGATCCGTTTTGATTTAGGGGAAGACTTCTCAATTGAAACAGCTGTAGTAGTGTGTGAATTGTATCGCCACGGAAGCGATTGGAAGTTTAACGCAATCGGAAGTGGATTCTCTGGCGGACTTGCAGCTCTTTGTCAAAATTATGGGTTAGAAGTGTAAACAAGAGAAATAAATCCATTAGGCGCTGCCAAAGACTCATATGAGGGCCTTTTCCAAAGTGAGAAAGAAACAGCGATGAAGAAAAGCAGCAGGCGAAAGCCTGCTGATGCTTCTACACTTATAGGAGGAAAACCAGTTGGATATTTTGAAACATATGTTGGACACGTATGCCTCGTTTTTTGATTGGCATATGTGGGCAGAGGTATTAACAGACCCTGTCTCTTGGGGGCTCATTGGAACCCTTATCGTACTTGAAGGATTGTTATCAGCAGATAACGCACTAGTATTAGCTGTCATGGTCAAACATTTACCAGAAAAGCAGCGTAAAAAGGCATTAACCTACGGACTGATTGGCGCTTATTTCTTCCGTTTTCTATTCATTGGCGTAGGGATGCTACTCATCAAGTTCTGGTGGATTAAGGTTCTAGGAGCAGCTTATTTAGCATGGCTTGTCATCAAGCACTTCTGGTTAGGTGATGGTGACGACGAAGCGAAGGAATTGAAAAAAGAAGGCTGGCTTGTTCGTGTATTTGGCATCTTCTGGGCAACCGTTATTTCTGTAGAAATTATGGACCTTGCCTTCTCCGTTGACAGTATCCTTGCTGCATTCGCTGTATCTGAGGAAGTATGGATTCTTCTTTTAGGCGGAATGCTTGGAATTCTGATGATGCGTACAGTGGCACAGTTATTCCTTGTTCTCATTGACCGTGTACCGGAGCTTGAGAATACAGCGTTTATTCTCATTGGGATTATCGCTGCCAAAATGGCATTGAGTGTGGCTCATATTGAAATCCCGCATCTATTATTCTTTGCGATTATCATCTTAGCATTTATCGGCACGTTTATCGTTCATAAAATCAATAAGAAGAAACATCAAGATGTGACTAACGAAGCTGCGGCTTCAAAAGAAGAATAGGATGATCAAAAAGGAATGGAGTTGACTAGCGGCTCCATCCTTTTTTGAATCATCAAGTCACTGGATTGATTTTCTCTAAACAACAGGAGGAAGGCACTGCATGCGATATTTTCGTTTTTTATCAGAGGCGAGGCAGCATGATATTTTTTTGAAACGGCCGACGGCGATCCATTCATTGACGCCAAGGCATGTACTTGCGCATGCACTAGGTGCTACTTTGTATATGCCTGCGACAAGACAGGATGTAGCAGACATGCTGCTTTCGCAGAAATATGAAGCGCTGTGCTCTGTTGTGATGTGTTTGGAGGATGCCATCGGTGATCAAGAAGTGGACATGGCCGAACAGAATCTAGTGGCACAATTGACCAGCCTTACGGAGAAATTCACTCATTCTCCTGAAATGGCTGAGTTCTTGCCGCTTTTATTTATTCGCGTTCGTTCGCCGAAGCAGCTGCTTAAAATGGCAGACTTGCTCGGTTCATCCATTCATCTATTGACAGGTTTTGTGTTCCCAAAGTGTTCTGTTCATAATGCAAAGGCATATTTGGACAGCTTGAAATGGGCTTCAGCACAAACGAAGACGAAACTTTATGGAATGCCCATTCTGGAAACACCAGATTTATTAGAAAAAGAGACGAGATTCGCGGTGTTGTCTGAGTTAAAGCAAATCATGCTGAATGACGAGGAATATATTTTGAATATTCGCATTGGAGCAACGGATCTTTGTGGATTGTATGGGATTCGCCGTGATCGTACGACCACCATCTATGAGATCAGGCTCATCGCTGATTTGATCACAGATATCATCAATTATTTTGGCCGTTCTTTTGTGGTATCCGGTGCTGTATGGGAACATTTTGGTCCGGCACGAAAAGAACAAAAGCCCTTCATTCGTGCGCTCTCTAAGATCGGCGAGTCTTATTCACCTGAATTCGATCATGTACAAGGCCTACTTAAGGAGACAAGACTGGATGTGGCAAACGGCATCCATGGAAAGACAGTGATTCATCCAACACATCTCAAGCCAGTTCAAAGCATGTATGTGGTCACAAAGGAAGAATATATGGATGCTTTAAGTATTTTGGAACATGCGGATGGCACAGTTGGAGTGATGAAGAGTGTATTCTCTAATAAGATGAATGAAACGAAGCCGCATTACAGATGGGCAGAGCACATTTTAATTAAGTCAGACATATACGGGGTGTTTCATGAAAATAGAAGCTATATCGACATACTCACAGAAGCCGAAGCGGCATACGCTGAACATCTTGGAACATATGGAGGTCGAGCTTGATCTCAAAGAAGGCGCGCTTCAGCTGGAAAAAGAGCATCTTTTTGAGATGGCGGCAAGGGTGAACAAAAAACGAGCCTTTTTATTTGTCAGTAAGGTGCTCGGTAAACATATTCCTGTTCATCCAGTGAAACCGCTCCTTGTCTCGGGTCTTTTGGCTATGGCTTACGCTAAAGAGCAAACAGGTAAGACGCTGCTACATCACGACCTTTTAATAGAGGCCTTAAAGACGAGCGACCATGCATTGTTAGCTGAAGCCTATGATGCACTCAAAAGAGAAAAGCTGTTGACGGGTAAACAGCCAATCGTGATCGGTTTTGCTGAAACGGCGACAGCACTTGGTCATGGTGTGTATGACGTACTAGAAGGAGCAACATACATTCATACGACACGTGAACAGCTGTTAGATCTTGATCCTACATTGGTATTTGAAGAAGAGCATTCACATGCAACGGATCAGCTTTGTTATGCAGACGAAGCATTATTCCGTACAAACCGCCCCATTGTGTTAGTAGATGATGAAGTCACGACAGGTCGTACAAATATCAACATCATTCGGGATCTCCATACAAAGTACCCGCGACATTCTTATACCATTCTTTCCATTTTGGACTGGCGGACAGAGGAGCACGAGGAAGCAATGCTTCAGCTTCAAGAGGAGCTTGGTGTTCACATCACCTCACTGTCCTTATTAAAGGGACAGATGGTCTTTCGGGGCAAAACGTTGGATGAGCCAGCTTATTCGTATGAGATTGCCGAGCGGGAGAAGACGCCAGATCTCTCTTTTCATTCTCTTCAATCTTTCTTTGGACAAGCTCCATATTCACTTTCTCATGCAACAAATTCGGCAGGTCATACGCCATATATACATGAAACAGGTCGATTTGGTTTAAATACAGAAGATACGGAAGTCATCGATCAAGCAGTTGCTGAGGCTGGACTGAAACTCAAGCAAGAGCGCAAAGGAAAACAGACACTCTGTTTAGGAACAGGTGAACTGATGTATGTGCCGATGAGACTCGCAGCACATATGGGAGAAGGTGTCCTCTTTCATTCGACGACGAGAAGCCCGATTCATCCGGTCGAAAAAGATGGATACGCTGTCCAAAATGGCTATTCATTTTTGAGCCCGGAGGATACTAGAATTCAGCATTACGTATACAACATACCAAAAGATCAATACGATGATGTGTTTCTCTTTTTCGAGAAAAAGGTCTCTCGGGCAGCATTGCTTCCGCTTGTTCACTTATTTGCTGAGCGGCATGTGAAACATGTGCATATTGTGACTTTATCAGACGAGGTGAAGCTGAATGGCTAATGTGTATACAAAGATGGGAAGCTATCCAGAGCAGGATGTTACCTTCTTACTCAAGGATTTATCATCGATTGAGATGGAGAAAAGTACAGAGGAGCGAGAGCGCTCTATTCAGGGCGGTGCACATTATTCAGAAATGCTGCCAATTGAATATAAGCCGACGGCATCTTATATGACCTTATTCTATCAATCTCTTGAAGAAAGTAAGCATAAGGTAGCAGAAGCAGTAGCTGTTGTGGCAGAACAAATTGTCAAAAAGCGAGGCTTCCAGACCGTGCTTTGCAGTTTGGCGCGGGCTGGGACACCGATCGGGGTGCTCATCAAACGGTATATTCGAAAAACGTATGGCCTCGATCTGCCGCATTACAGCATCTCTATTATTCGTGACCGCGGAATAGACGAGAATGCGCTGCATTATATGCTGAAAGAACATCCAGGCTTTGAGATTGCCTTTATTGATGGATGGACCGGAAAAGGCGCTATTTCAAAGGAGCTTCAAAAAGCTGTGATTGATTTTGAAAATAAATATGGGATTCGTCTTTCTAGTGAGCTGGCTGTGCTGGCTGATCCGGGCTTCTGTACAAATGTATACGGAACAAGAGAGGACTTCCTTATTCCAAGTGCTTGCCTGAATTCAACGGTGTCGGGGCTTGTCAGTCGAACGGTATTAAACAACCGCTGGATCAATGCCGATGATTTCCATGGAGCCAAGTATTATGAAGAGCTGTTGGATGAGGATGTGTCCAATATGTATGTGGATACAATTGAAGAAGCGTTTTCTAGGCTCGGATCAAATGTACAAGAGAAAGCAGAGACCATTCTCGCGCAAGGGACGCCCGCTGACTGGCGAGGGATGACGTCTATTGAGGCAATTGGTCAGGAATTTCAAATTGACAATACGCACTTGATTAAGCCTGGTGTTGGTGAGACGACCCGTGTGCTGCTGAGAAGAATCCCTTGGAAAATACTGATTCAGCCGGGGTCTCAGGAGAAGCTGAAGCACATTTTACTGTTGGCAGAGGATAGAGGCGTTCCAGTCATTGAATATGCCAATATGTCCTACACGTGCTGCGGATTAATTCGTCCGATGGAGCAATCGTCATGAAGAAATTTGCGTTTGCCAGTGATTTAGACCGGACACTGATTTACTCACATCGTATGCTTGAGCAGTATGCGTATAAAGGGAGATATGATTTAGTTGAGGTGCTGGATGAACGGCCGCTTTCCTACATGTCTGTTGAAACGAAGAAATCCTTACAGGTGATTCATCAATCAGGTTGGTTGATCCCAGTGACAACAAGAACGACTACGCAATATGACCGGATCACTTATTTTCAACAAGAGCTCAAACCGGAATATGCGGTCACGACAAATGGCGGCTGCATCCTTCATCACGGCAAATCTCTTGAGGATTGGCAGACCATTGTAGATGAGAGATTAAGAGAGTGTATGCCAGTAAGAGACATGCTGAGAGCCATATCTGAGCTGCCTATTGCTGCTTGGGTCAAGCGTACTCGGACAGCTGAGGGAAGGTTTCTTTACTTGATCATGAAAGACGAGTATCTTTCTCACATTCCGCTTGCTGAACTGAGGCTGTGGGGTGAGGAGAGAGGCTGGCAGGTTTCACTTCAGGGCCGGAAGCTTTATTTTATTCCACAACCGCTCAATAAGTGGGCTGCTGTTGCTTATCTAAAGGAAAGACTTCAGCTCGAATTCGTTTATGGTGCGGGCGATTCGTTGTTAGATGCAGATCTCATTCGTCAGGCGGATATGGGCTTTGCACCAAGGCATGGGGAAGTTCTCGACTTTGACCTATCACTTGTGCCAACGGAAGCATCTGGCATGGCAGCGGCCGATGAAATCACTGCGTGTGTCATAGAGCAGAAGGCCATTGCAAAAAAGCCTTCGATTCGTTAGCAGAAGTAGAAGGCTGAATGATATGATAGTAGTATCTTTCAAGAAAATATAGGAGAAAGGAAGGAGCGGCGTGAGCTATAAAGAAATCAATGTGATCCATACACGGGCGGATCAGGAAGCCTGGAAAAACCTGTTGAAAAAGCCGCTCCCTGAACGAGACGGCTATGTAAAGGACGAGCATACCTTATCCTTGCCGCGTCTCGCCGCCCGGGTCCTTGGAACTCCGCATGATGCAACCGATTATTTTATTTATTTACATGAATTATATGAAACAGATGGTATGCATATTTTAAGTGAAACACTCAATCGTCATATTGAGCCGGAGCATTTTCAAGCCCTGCAGCGAATTCATTTGATTAACCAAGAAGAAAAGGGATTGTCCGTGAATCGCTTTGTCGCTTTTTTAGATGGCGAGCAGCTGATTGTACGTCATCCAAATCCAATCATGAATCGGCATATTCGTCTTTCGTTGATCAAGGTGTTTGAGCATTTCAAGCAGCTGCATGAGGGCGGATTTCAGCATCCCGACTTCCGCCGTGTCTTACTAGATGTGGTGAAGTTTTCAAATAACCATCTAGGGCCATGGCTAAAGGAAGTAAATATTGAAGAAAAAATGCCGGCTGTCATTTGGTATGGAGAGGCGAATAAAAGTCAGCTTTATTTTCTGTATTATGTCATGCTGATTGGCTGTGATGTTGTGCTATTACACCCAGAAGGCAAGGATCCGTTTCGCGAATTAGATCCAGAAGAAAATCTGACTTTTATTGATCAGTATCCGGGGACTTCCAAGCTTGAGCCGTTTCCTACTGAAAAGCCTGAGAGGAAATCGACGGTGGCGTATCGCTCGACAAGGGAGCTTGAAGAGGTTCTCCACACGGAAGATTCGATGCTGTATAAGCCATGGCAATTCAGAGACCACACACCTCATTCCATTACGTTAAAAACAACGTATGACGAGCTGTTTTTAATTGCGAAGGAACGATCTTTTATCCGCCCTAATTTCAAAGCAGACCGGGATTCGATACAGATTCCGAATCTTTTTGCGAAAATGATGGGGGTCACGCGAGACAAGCGTGAATACTGGGACCGTATCCACACGTTAATGGAGGGGAAAGAAACGAAGGCCATTCGCCATTTCCCTTTTACGAAAGAGGTCTCCTCGAATTATCAATTTCATTATCAGCATGCACTTTCTCCTTCTGGAGAGATTGATCCTGAATTATTAATGAAAAGCAATGTGTGGCAGTTTTCTCATCTATATGAGGGCACGCAGCGTGCGGTGGCAGAAGCGATAGCTCGGGTCTGTCAGCATCCAAAGCTATTAAAAGAAGGTAATGAGACCGAATTAGATGTCCGCATTTATTTATTCAAACAGCTTCTGCATATTAGCCAGGATCTGATTGAACTCATACAAACATTTGATTATGCACAAACCGTACCGAAATTGATTTTATACCATACCGAATATAATGGCGAGCTGACTCGTTCCGATGCGGCTGTCCTAATTTTTCTAAATGAAATGGGTGTGGATCTCTTCGTGTATCATCCCGCCGGATATCAGTGTATAGAGCGGTATATAGATGAACAATTATTTGATACACATTGGCTCGATGAAATGGTCATGAACCAAGAGTTTAAAGAGCCATCCATCGTCAGAAAGTTATTTCAATCCATCAAAAACCGATAAGGAGATCAAAGCTTATGACAAATATAAACGGAAATGACATCATTTCAATTGATAAAGAGGAAATCACCATTGAGAAGGCAGACGATATTCGCGTTCAGCTTCGAAATGAACCAGAGGTGCAAAACATTGCGAGGCAAATTGATGCCAAAAATCAGCTGGAGCTGCTCGAATACGGAAAGCAGCCGGCTGTCGAAATCTCCAAGTTCTCTGATCGTATTCTTTCTATGATGCGTTCAACGAGTGTCACAGACTCAGGGACGATGCTCACGCAGCTTGGAAAAATTATGGATCGCTTTGATAAAAATGATTTTGATGAGCCAAAGGGTGGTTTATTGTCAAAAATCTTTAAGCGCGGCGGCAGCATGATCGAAAAGATTTTCAGTAAATATCAAACACTCGGTGCAGAGATTGAAAAAATCAATGTCGAAATCAGTAAATATAAAGACGAAATGACCAAGTCGACTGTGACGCTAGAAGAAATGTATGAGCATAACATTCAATATTATATGGAGCTTGAAAAGTATGTAGTAGCTGGTCAAATGAAAATCGAAGAATTAAAGCAATTGGTGCCTTCTTATGAAGAAAAAGCTGCTAGTGGAAACCAGTTGGCACAAATGGAGCTGGATACGCTTCGTAATGGCATTCAGGCGCTTGAAGAGCGTGTGTATGATCTGGATATGGCACGGATGGTGGCTCTTCAAACGGCACCACAAATTCGTTTGCTGCAGCGTGGTAATACGAAATTGATCGGAAAAATCAACTCTGCGTTTATCATTACCATTCCAATTTTCAAAAATGGAATCATTCAAGCTGTCACAGCGAAAAGACAAAAGCTTGTGGCTGATTCAATGAGTGAGCTGGATAGAAGAACTAATGAAATGCTGAAACGAAATGCTGAAAATATCTCAAGTCAAAGTGTAGAAATTGCTAAGTTATCTGGTCGTCCAAGTATCGATATTGAAACGATTGAATCCTCTTTCAATACGATTGTACAAGGAATGAAAGAGACAAAGCAGATTGAAGAAGAAAACAAACGATTACGTGAAGATGGAACAAAACGTATGCTTGAGCTTCAAGATAATATAAAGCGGGCTGCACTAGAGTCCTAAAATAATGAGCTGTCTGTAACTAAAGTTGCAGGCAGTTTTTTGCAAATTTTATTAAAATTTGAGTGAAAAAAGTTTATATGTGACCATTTTCGGGTAATTCCTGTTCAGGGGTGCAGCTCGCCCATGATTCGCAAAGTCCGGTGTCACGAGCATCCACTTATTTTCTAGCATAATTAGGAATTTCCAGTAAAATATTTACTTGTGAGATAAAATACCCCGTAAAATATGTAGTTTTTGAAGCATTCTATAGGATTTAAGAGTAAAACGGCGTATAAACTCTAATCACCAGACCTCTATATGGAATTCATACATATTGTGCTGAAATAAGCTAATTCTAAAGATTGTTCGCATCATAACGCTTATGTTACGGTTATAATGATGCTAATTTGGAGGGAAAAAATGAATTCTGAAGAGAGAAAGATCAAAATCAAGATAAATAATGTATCTAAGATTTTCGGTAAAAATGCTAAAAAAGCATCTCAAATGCTTGAAAAAGGCAAAACAAAAAGAGAGATCCTAAAAGAGACCGGCGCAACAGTTGGTGTCAATCGAGCAAATTTTGATGTTTATGACGGCGAGATATTTGTCATCATGGGGCTATCAGGGAGCGGAAAGTCCACACTTGTGCGGCTGCTAAATAGGTTAATCGAACCAACCTCCGGCGAAATATATATTGATGGGGATATGATAACAAATATGTCAAAGGATCAATTGCGTGAAGTGAGACGGAAAAAGATCAGCATGGTCTTTCAAAACTTCGCATTGTTCCCGCATCGTACAATTCTTGAGAACACAGAATACGGTCTTGAATTGCAGGGTGTTGAGAAAGAAGAGCGCCGCTCTAAAGCGCTTGAATCTTTAAAGCTTGTGGGACTTGAAGGCTTTGAAGAGCAGTACCCAAATCAATTAAGTGGTGGTATGCAGCAGCGTGTTGGATTGGCACGTGCACTCGCAAATGACCCTGACATTTTATTAATGGATGAAGCATTCAGCGCGTTAGACCCATTAATTCGTAAAGATATGCAGGATGAATTGCTTGAGCTTCATACATCTGTAGGTAAAACGATTATTTTCATTACCCATGATTTAGATGAAGCGCTTCGCATTGGCGATCGTATTGTTCTCATGAAGGATGGAAATATCGTTCAAATTGGGACACCAGAAGAGATTCTGATGAATCCTTCTAACGAATATGTAGAACGTTTCGTTGAAGATGTTGACCTTTCTAAAGTATTAACCGCTGGTCATATTATGAAACGTGCAGAAACGGTTCAGATCGACAAAGGGGCACGTGTTGCCCTGACGCTTATGAAGAACCTTGGGATTTCTTCTATCTATGCAGTGGATAAGAAAAAGCATTTATTAGGTGTTATATCTGCACAAGCAGCGAAAAAAGCGGCAGAAAAGGGTGCGTCGCTTGAAACTGTTCTTGATAAAGAATTCACAACGGTATTGGAATCTACGTATTTGACAGAGATCTTTGATGCGGTGTCTGATGCGGCAAATATTCCAATTGCTGTAGTCGATGAGAAAAACAGAATGAAGGGTATTGTGGTTAGAGGCGCATTGATTGGTGCGTTATCAGGTAATGATGAGTATATCAACATGTCCGAGACCCCAGAGGAAATCAAAGCACAAGAGCCTTCTGCACAGGAGGTAGAATAAGATGTTTAGTATGAGTGATTTACCTAGAATTCCGTTCGCTGATTATATCGATCAATTTGTTGACTGGTTAACATTAACCTTTGGTGGTTTCTTTGATGGGATCACAAATGGATTAGCAGGAACTGTAAATGGGATTGTTGCAGCACTTGGTGTCATTCCATCTATTATTTTAACACTTATTTTTGCAGGGCTAGCTTGGTGGATCAGTACAAGAGGAGTTGCTCTTTTCACACTTATTGGGTTTTTGCTGATCGACTATTTAGGCTACTGGCAGCCAATGCTTCAAACTCTTGCACTCGTTCTGACAGCTGTGGTCATTTCCATTGTGATCGGGGTTCCGATTGGTATTTGGGCATCACAGAAGGAAACGGTGCGTAAAGTTGTGACACCTATTTTAGATTTAATGCAGACAATGCCTGCGTTCGTATACCTTTTACCAGCGATCTTCTTCTTTAACATTGGAGTGGTCCCTGGGGTTGTGGCATCGGTTATTTTCTCCATGCCGCCAACCATTCGTATGACGATTCTCGGTATTAAACAAGTACCAGCCGATTTAATTGAAGCAACAGAAGCGTTTGGTTCAACGACATTCCAGCGTTTATTCAAAGTTCAGCTTCCACTTGCAACAAAAACCATCCTGGCTGGGATTAACCAAAGTATCATGCTTGCCCTATCGATGGTCGTTATTGCGGCAATGGTAGGTGCGCCGGGACTTGGGTCAGAAGTATACAGTGCCGTCACACAGCTGAAAACAGGTATTGGTTTTGAAGCTGGTATCGCCATTGTGATTGTTGCGATTACACTCGATCGTATTACACAAAACATTAAAACGAAAAAAGCCAGGGGGAATGCTTAATGTGGAAAAAGTTTCTCTACATTGGGATGACCGCCCTGCTCGTCTTTTTACTAGCTGCTTGTGGAGCACAATCAGATTCAAATGCGAGTGCAGCACAGCAGGTCAATAAAACCATTATCGGGATTGATCCTGGTTCAGGCATTATGGCCCTAACGGATCAAGCGAAAAAGGATTACGGTTTAGAGGATTGGACGGTTGTATCTGCATCAAGTGCAGCCATGACAGCAACGTTGAAGAAATCTTACGACCGTAAAAAGCCAATTATCATCACTGGCTGGAATCCTCACTGGATGTTTTCACGCTATGATTTAAAATATTTAGATGATCCGAAGAAATCATACGGTGAAGAGGAAGAGATTCATACCATTTCACGTAAAGGATTTGCTAAGGATCAGCCGGAAGCAGCCAAAATGCTCAGTCAGTTTAAATGGTCTCAAAATGACATGGGCGAAGTCATGAT
Organism: Bacillus pumilus; assembly: GCF_002744245.1. Classification (GTDB taxonomy): domain Bacteria; phylum Bacillota; class Bacilli; order Bacillales; family Bacillaceae; genus Bacillus; species Bacillus pumilus_M. Next base: position 18,679 of record NZ_NKHG01000008.1, read on the forward strand.
TGATATTCAAGGTGGTGTCAAACCAAAGGATGCCGCCGTTAAATATGTAAAAAAACATAAAGATCAAGTGGCGAAATGGACAAAAGGCGTGAAAAAGTCGAATGGTGACAAAATCAATCTTGCCTACGTTGCGTGGGATAGTGAGATTGCAAGTACCAATGTTGCGGCAGAAGTATTGCGTGAACTTGGTTTTAAAGTGACCTTGACTCAGGTTGAAGCTGGTCCAATGTGGACAGCGATTGCGACCGGAAGTGCTGATGCATCATTATCTGCTTGGCTGCCAAATACGCATAAAACGTATGCAGCGAAGTTTAAAGGAAAATATGATGACCTCGGTACAAGTATGAAGGGTCTTCGGATGGGTCTAGTGGTTCCGACCTATATGAAGAACGTCAATTCAATCGAGGATTTGAAAAAATAGCCAATGATGTCGTATTTCCCTTATAATAGAAGGGAGCATATGGAAAAAGCAGTCTGCTCAAAAGCGGCTGCTTTTTTCTTATACATAAGGATGGTGGACGAGTTGTCGATGGTGGAAAAGCCAATCATGATCTTCCTGCATGGTGGTGGAGTGAGCAGCTGGATGTGGCAGGAGCAGATCGAAATGTTCAAGGAAACGTATGATTGCTATATCCCTGATCTCGTCGGTCACGGGACAAGAGCAAATGAACAGCCATTTTCAATGAGAGAAAGCGCCCGTGAGGTCATCTCATGGATTAGGGAGCATGCGCAAAGCCGTACAGTGATTCTCGTAGGATTCTCACTAGGTGCGCAGATTGCCGTTGATGTTTTATCGAGAGAGCCAGACATCGTAGATATAGCCGTCATCAATAGCGCTCTTGTGATGCCATTGCCATGGCTCTATTTGATGGTGAGGCCCATTTTGCCTCTTACGTACCCCCTATTAAAGAAAGATTGGTTTATTCAGCTTCAAGCCGAGAAGCTGGGAATACCAAGCCATGCAGTGGAGCACTATGCAGCTGATTCAAAACATTTGCTGAAGGAAACCCTTCAAACGATGTTCCAAGAGAATCTCCATTACAAGCTCCCAAACACATTTCAGCAAGCGAAGGCACGTATTCTCATCACAGTGGGAGAAAAGGAAAGAGGCATCATGAAACGGTCAGCGAAAAAAATAACCAATGCACACCCAAAGGCAGTAGGTGTCATCGTTCCAGCCATTGGTCATACGTTTACGTTTGAAAAGAAAGAACTTTTTACTGAAATGGTCAAATGTTTTGTGGAGACGCGTGATTTACCAGCGGAATTAAAGGAAATAAGGTAGCTATGTCTGATGAAGACAGGCATAAAAGGGGTATCCGGATCTGAGAATGAAAAGATCATTATGATTGGCTCTTCTGCGCTTGACTCGATCATACGAAACTGTCACAAGTTTCTTTTGTAGCATCTAAATTTGGTCTGCGCAGGATCGTGAATGCACTGAGGAGCATGTGAGAAAGGATAAATATCTGTGACCTGTACAATCCAGCAGAGCTGACGGCTGAGGTTCCGTATGAAGATGGAGCAGAAAAAGCCATCACCCTATATGATGAAACAAGAATATCTGTACAGGGTATTGTCGAGCTGGCAAGATGAGTGATTCATTTAAAAGGGTATCCTGTATGAAAGAAATGAGTGTCCTAGCCTTAAATGATTGTGTAAAAAGTAGACACCACCCGCTTAAGAAAAGACGGGTGGCTTTTTTTATTTTACGATGAATGCATACTGTCACAGTCACGTTTTATGGTGCTGCTTGCGCACTCATTTCGTTTGTCATCGGTCTTGTATTTATTTGTATTGGGGTCATGGTCAACTGGGGACAGTATGAACATTTATGAAGCTGCCGGAAAAAGTTGGGCAGCTTTTTCTTTGTGAAAATATGTATGAAGACAGCGGTTTGAAACCACAATAAGAGTGTTCACAAATTCGCTACATATTTTTTTTAGCAATCCCCTTGCAAAAGTTTGTGAAGTGTTGCACAATATAAATGTGAAATACTTCACAAACAAACAACTTAGTTTTACTCAGGAGGATGAGGAAACATGACAAACGAAAAAGTAAACAAAGTAGCACTTATTGGAGCAGGTTTCGTCGGCAGTAGTTATGCCTTTACATTAATAAATCAAGCGATCACACATGAATTAGTTGTTATAGATCTGAACAAGGACAAAGCAATGGGTGACGTGATGGATTTGAACCACGGGAAAGCTTTTGCCCTGAATCCTGTGAATACATGGTATGGAGATTATGAGGATTGTCAGGATGCAGATATTGTGTGTATCTGTGCTGGAGCGAACCAAAAGCCAGGTGAAACAAGACTTGACCTTGTTGAGAAGAATTTAAATATATTTAAAGGCATTGTAGAAAATGTGATGAAAAGCGGATTCGATGGCATTTTCTTAGTTGCTACAAACCCTGTTGATATTTTGACATATGCGACTTGGAAATTCAGTGGACTTCCAAAAGAACGAGTGATTGGTAGTGGTACGACTCTTGATACCGCAAGATTTAGATATATGCTCAGTGAGTACTTTGAGGCAGCGGTGCACAACGTGCATGCGTACATTATTGGAGAGCATGGGGATACAGAGCTTGCTGTTTGGAGTCATGCGAATATCGGAAGTGTACCGATCACAGAATTAATGAAGAGAAATGATCGATACAAACAAGAAGACCTAGATGAGATGTTGGAAAATGTTCGTCATGCCGCTTATCAAATTATTGAGAAAAAAGGGGCCACTTACTACGGCATAGCGATGAGTTTAGCTCGCATCACAAGAGCGATCTTGCATAATGAAAACAGCATTTTGACTGTCAGCACGTATTTAGATGGAGAGTATGGAGCAGAAGATGTCTACATTGGTGTACCTGCCCTTGTGAACCGAAATGGTGCAACAGACGTGATGGAGCTAGCACTAAACGACACGGAAAAAGAAAAATTCGCACATAGTGTGAAAGTGTTAAAAGAGATCTTGGCTCCTCATTTTTAATCAATCAAAGGCAACCTATCTGAGCAGAAAAGGATGAATCATTATGTGGCAGCAAATCTATGATCCGTTTGGTAATGAGTTCGTGAGTGCATTGGTGGCAATGCTTCCAATTTTATTTTTCTTACTTGCATTAACCGTATTTAAGTTAAAAGGTGTTTTAGCCGCTTGTTTTACTTTAATCGTCAGTTTTGTAGCAGCTGTTTTCTTCTTTCATATGCCCATTGAAAAGGCATTATCTGCTGTGCTGCTCGGTATATCTAATGGGCTGTGGCCGATTGGATATATCGTCATCATGGCCGTATGGCTCTATAAAATTGCTGTGAAATCTGGAAAATTTGATGTCATTCGTTCTAGTATTGCAGGGATCTCTCAAGATCAACGTCTTCAGCTCTTATTAATTGGTTTTAGTTTTAACGCATTTTTAGAGGGAGCAGCTGGATTTGGTGTACCGATAGCAATCAGTGCGGCCTTACTAACAGAGCTTGGGTTTAAACCACTCAAAGCTGCGATGCTCTGCTTAATTGCCAATGCTGCCTCTGGCGCATTTGGTGCAGTTGGAATCCCAGTCATTACAGGGGCGCAAATGGGTAATATGACGCCGCTCGCTTTATCTCAAACTCTTGTGTATACGATTCCGTTTATTTCATTCTGTATCCCGTTTCTACTGATTCTGATTGTAGACGGCTTCAAAGGGATCAAAGAAACTTTGCCAGCGTTGCTTGTTGTTAGTGGAAGTTATGCCATTTTGCAAGCTGTGACGATGGTCACCATGGGTCCTGAGCTTGCCAACATTATTTCAGCCTTAGCAAGTATGGGGGTCTTGGCTTTATTTCTTCGGAAATGGCAGCCAAAACATATTTATCGGGAAGAAGGAGCACCAGCCATTGAACAAAAACAAACGTATCGCTGGGTTGAGATCCTGAAAGCATGGTCTCCGTTCTATATCTTAACGGCTGTTATTACAGTATGGAGTCTGCCTGCATTTAAAGCATTGTTTGCTGTAGGAGGACCACTGAACTGGACGACGATTTTAGTGAAAGTGCCGTTTCTGCATCAGCAAGTTGTGAAATTACCGCCTATTGCACAAACAGAAACACCAATTGATGCGATCTTTAAACTAGATGTCGTCAGTGCAACAGGTACCGCCATTTTCATTGCGGTCATGCTGACAGGATTGTTTAGCAGAACGATCAAATTAAAAGAAGGCGCTGCCTGCTTAAAAGCAGCGGTGAAAGAGCTTTGGGTACCTGTTCTCACCATTTGTTTTGTCATGGGTTTTGCAGGCTTGGCGAACTTTGCTGGACTTAGTTCTGCGATTGGACTTGCGCTTGCAAAAACAGGTGATTTATTCCCGCTTGTCAGCCCAGTGCTTGGTTGGATCGGCGTGTTTATTACTGGGTCTGTTGTGAGTAACAATGCCTTATTCGGTAACCTTCAAGCGGTCACTGCTTCTCAAATCGGCTCACAGGCAGGTCTATTAATCGGTGCGAATACGACCGGTGGTGTCATGGCGAAATTAATTTCTCCACAATCAATCGCTATCGCTACAGCAGCTGTTGGAGAAACAGGTAAAGAATCAGAGCTTTTTCAAAAGACGGTGAAGTACAGTTTCATCTTGCTCGGTATCGTGTGTATATGGACATTCATTCTTGCTCAATTTGTATAAATACGTATTCAAAAAGGCTGAGAGGGCATCTCAGTCTTTTTTGTTTATGTAGATTCTCTTGTCACGAGCCGGGTGGGCAGCTGGATATGTTCACGCTGCAATGGCTTTTGCTCTTGCAGGAGCTGTATCATTTGCTGCACAGATCGCTGGCCAAGCTCTACGATCGGGATGTCGATTGTTGTGATCGTTGGAGCCGTCACCTCGCAAATGTCTTGGTTGTCATAGCCGATGACCGCCAGATCCTCGGGAATTTGATAGCCATATGAAATGGCTTGTTTAATGAGCCCTGCTGCGACTTGATCATTGCCGGTGAAAATGGCATCAGGGGCATCCGGCATGCCATGGATCAAGTCCATCAAGCGAAAGCCGTCTTCAATCGTAAATGCCTCACCGAATAGCCAATCTTCGTTTAGCGGCAAACTATGGGCAGAAAGTGCATCAAGGTAGCCCTGTCTTCTTTGTTTCTGTGCCTCACTGCTTTCCATATCAAAACAAAATCCGATGGCTTTACGCCCCGATTGAATCAAATAGTCAACAGCTTTATAGGCGGCTTCACGCTCATCGTATCCAATAATCGGAATATCTGCTGTTTGATGATATTCATTGGCCATGACGATGGGGCCGTTTGCTAAAAGTGGCTTGATGTGTTCCCACTTATTTTCTAATGCCCCCAGAATGACGCCATCCACTTCTTTTCTTTTTAATAATTGAAGCCCTTCAAGCTCTAGTGATTTTTGGTAAAACGTTTGGAGCACGATGGCTTTATACCCCTGATCCAGTGCTTCCTTTGAAATTCCTTTTATCAATTGTGCAAAAAAAGGATGATCCACTGCTGGTACAGACACAGCAATGGTCTTTGTCTGATGTGAACGAAGGGTGCGAGCTGCTGAACTTGGTGTATACTCCATTTCCTTCATCACCTGTAAAATGTGCTGGCGTTTTTCCTCTGACACGTATGGATGCTGATTCAGCACCCGCGAAACAGTGGTGGTCGAAACCCCGCAGCGCTTGGCAATTTCATAAATTGTACACATATTAACAAATCCTTTACACAAAGTTATTGTTCTGAAATCGATCACATCATTTACAATGAGAAACAAGTTAAATATTTACAAATGGGATTGATTAATTGGAGGGAATGGAATGCAAATATTGACGAAGATATCAGGTAAAAGCAAGGATTATCAACCTTTGCTGGATATGATCAATCAAGGTGTTCAAGTAAAGTCTGATTTGGTTGAAAAGAATCTAGCGAACGAAAAGCTGATGACGTTCCTTGAGCAAGATATTGAGCGCATAGGTTTGGAAAAAATTCTCTTCCATTATAAACAAAATAAGGAAAAAAAGATACCGTTCCTGCCAGTTGATAAACTGATTTCAGAGGATGAGATCGATGATATTATGCAGGTGCTGAAAGAGGTATTGAATTCTGGCCGTTTTACGTCGGGCCCATACATTTCGTTGTTTGAAAAGACGCTGGCTGAGTATTTAGGAAAAAAATATGTCATTGCCACGTCAAGTGGAACAGATGCCCTCATGATCAGTCTCATATCAGCAGGCGTTCATCCGGGAGACGAGGTCATTCTGCCAGCCAATAGCTTTGCTGCAACAGAAAATGCAGTGCTTGCCATTGGCGCTGTTCCGGTCTATGCCGATATTGACCCAAAAACCTACTGCCTCGCACCGAGTGAAATCGAGAAGCATCTCACGGATAAGACGGTATGCATTCTTCCGGTTCATTTATATGGAAAGCAAGCGGATATGAAGGCTATTTCGACGATTGCGAAGAAGCATGGTCTGAAAGTGATTGAAGATGGCTGTCAGGCGATTGGCAGCAGCGGACTTGGGGCATTCGGAGATGGACTTGTCCTCAGCTTTAACCCATACAAAAACCTCGGAGTCTGCGGAAAGGCAGGAGCCATTGCAACAAATGATGAAGCCCTAGCGGAAAAATGCATGGAAATCAGCTATCACGGCTTTGAAGTAGGAAAGAAAAATGTCAAACGCAGTGACTACGGCTTTAATTCAAAGATTGATAACTTGCAGGCAGCGATCGGACTAGAACGAATGAAGTATTTAGGTCTGCAAAACTTTAAACGTTTTTACTTAGCAAAGCGATACATTGATCAGCTGCAAACGCTTGAGGATGAAGGATACATTCAGCTTCCGAAGCTGACAGGCGATCATGTATGGCATCTATTCCCGATCAGAGTGCTTAAAGGAGACCGAGATGAGCTGGCAGCGCAATTGCTGGAGATGGGCATAGAAACAGATGTCTATTACCCGATCCTATCCCATCAGCATCAAACAAATCTTGTCTCTAACAACTATAAACAAACGACACTTCCGCACACAGAAAAAGCAGCACAGCAATTGCTCCATTTGCCACTTTATCCGGGAATGCCGCTGCAGGATCAGGAGAAAGTCATCGAGGGGGCCCAACATGTTATCAAATCTTCCATTCAATAAAAAGCTGCTGAATCAGCCGCAGAACCCGCAATGGATTGTTTTCTGTGACTTTGATGAAACCTATTATTCTCACGGGATGACAGAGAAGCAGAGAGAGGATGTAAAGCGGTTAGAAGCATTTGTGGCAGAAAAGAGCGAAGCAGGACAGCTCATGCTGGGCTGGGTGACGGGAAGCAGCCTCGATTCTGTCACGAGCAAAATGGAAAAAGGCGGCTTCAGTCAATTCCCGCATTTTATTGCATCTAATTTAGGGACTGAAATTATGTATACATCACATTCTCATTTTGGACATTCAGATGCACAATGGGCGAAGCGACTGGATGCGCAGGGTTTTTCAGATGAAAAGATTGAAGACATCCTGCAAACCGTACGTAAAGAGGGGATTACCCTCAGACCGCAAACACAGCTGGGCAGTTCTGGATACAAGAAGAATTTCTATTATCAGGAGCAGGATGAACGAACAGACCTTCATCATCTATCGTTCATACAAACTCTTGCGAAAGAGAGAGGTGTGGCGGTCAACATCAATAAATGCAACCCACTTGCAGGAGACCCTGCGGATTGCTATGATGTTGATTTTTTACCAGTAGGGACAGGAAAGGATGAAATTGTCCGTTTTATGCTGAGTCAATATGATCTACCAAAAGACCGTGGCTTTGCCTTTGGTGATAGTGGGAACGATTTGCGGATGCTTCAATCCGTCACGCACGGGTTTCTCGTCCAAAATGCAACGGACGAGGCCAAACGGCACCATCATCAAATTTGTCATCATGGATATGCAAAAGGAATCTATGAAACACTGAAAACAGTGATGTATAAACATGAGGAGGCACATTCATGAAGAAAATTGGAATTGTTGGAGCAGGGAATATTGCAAAAGCACATGCAAGAGCATTATCAACGATCAAAGGTGCAGAATTATCCGGCGTTTATGACGTGCATGAATCGGTTGCACAGGGCTTCATTAAACAGTACGGCGGTCGGGTGTATTCAAGCATTGATACACTAGCAGATGCATCTGATGGACTGATCATTGCTTCCCCTAACTTTTGTCACAAGGACCATGCCCTTCAAGCGCTCAGAGAGGGACAGCCAATTTTATGTGAAAAACCGATGGCTGTTTCTTTGAAAGAAGCGAAGGAAATGGTAGAGACAGCCAAACAGTTCCAGGTTCAGGCCAGTATGGGCTTTAACTATCGTTACTTATCCTTTGTCAATATTCTAAAGAACTTGATTGCCAACGGTGAACTGGGCCGCATTTTGACGATTAGGACACATTTTAAGAAAAATAGTGCCCTCAGACGAAAGACATTTTCGTGGAGAGACAGTGGCGAGAGTCTACGGACAAGCGGTGCATTAGGGGATCTTTGGATTCATTTAATTGATATGCTGTGGTACTTGTTTGGCAGTGGAATGAAAAAAGAATCACTGAACACGAAGATGCTGACCCAAGTAAAGGAAAAAGAAGAGAAAAAGGTTCAGGTTGATGATCATACCGAAATTTTTGGTCAAATGGAGAATCATGTGTTCTTTCATTTGGTGACATCCAAAAGTACACAGCCTGAGGAATGCGGATTTAGTGTAGAAGTGATTGGTCATGACAAAGTATTCAAATACCATACGAATATGAAAAACGAATATGAGGTGAGTGATGGCTTGTGTGTAGAACGTCATCAAATGCCGCAAACCTTGATGACTGATCCCCCAAATGAATTTTATGGATGGTCTGATACGTTCCGTGATCAGCTGATGCATTGGGTGAATACAGATCCATATCCATCTCATATGAAGGTGGCTGATTTTGAAGATGGGTATCGCGCGCAAGCTGCGTTAAATATGTGCTTCGAGAGGGAAGAGGCTGTCGTGTCTGCCCGTGCATATTAATAAAGAGGTGGAGCGGAGGGTCTTATCACTCCGCTCCTTTTTAGAGGAAGTGAAAAGATGAAAAAGGTGTTTTATTTTGGCTGTGTCTTTTATTTTTTTATTGGGACCATTCATGTTTTTTTTGGCAGCTTAGCTCCTTATTTGTTGTCTAGCTATGATAAGGGTCCCGGGGAATTATCTTCTTTAATTTTTTTTCAATTTATTGGTTTTTTGACAGGTGTTCTCTTATCCCCAATTCTGGTGAGAAAAAAAGGCTACGGTGCTGTTCTGACCATGGGACTGCTGCTGATGATCGGGTCACTTCTCCTTGGGCTTTTAGTGCCGGGCTGGACGACACTTGTGCTGGCAGGATTTTTTCTTGGAAGCGGTGCGGGTAGTCTTGAGACAACGGCCGGGGCGTATGTGATTTCGATGGCGAACAGTGCAAAACGAATTAGCATTATGGAAGTTTTTTTTGGATTAGGTGCGTTATTATTCCCTCTCGTGATCCTGCTGACTGTCACAGAAGAGACATGGCATTATGTGTTTTTATTTCAGGTAGGTGCGCTGACATTCTTCCTCATGCTCTGGCTTGTCTTTATGAACAAACTGCCTCATGAACAGATGGCCGCTCCTTCTCAAAAGATGAAGAAATCGTCCTTCCTTTTTGACCGTAACAATCGAATGATTGTGGTGATCATGATCTGCTTTGCTTTTTTCTATGCAGGGATTGAAACGAACTTTGCGAACTTTTTGCCGTCGATCATGCTGGAAAAAGGGGGAGACAATTGGGGTCTCTTTGCTGTCTCTACTTTTTGGACAGCGATTGTCATCGGGCGGACTATGATTGCAAGAAAAGCAGATCAGCTGCATCCGCTGCGTTTTTTAAAGCTTAGTGCGGCTCTCATGATCCTGCTGCTTGTTGTATTTGCACTGACAACCCACATAGCGGCGCAGCTGATTCTCATCTTTTTCATCGGCTTGTGCGCAGCTGGCATGTTTCCAATCGCACTGACTGCATCCGCATTAATGATTGAAAATGCCATTGACGAAGCTACGAGTTATTTTATCGCTGCCGCGAGTTTGGGCGGAGCCTGCTTGTCCTTTTTGATTGGATTTAGTCTTGAATGGGCGGGGGCAGCAAGTGCCGTCTTTGTTTTCGCTTTTTTAGCCGTTCTTCTGTTTGCGGCTGCCATTCAAATGAATCGCTCTCGGAAAAAAGAAACGGTTCTCACTCAGCAGTCGGCGCTGAAAGCAGATGAGTAAGCAGCTTTTAGCTTATCAAATCGCCTCCTTTCTTCTTCGGGTCAACCTGAAAAGATGACAAAGGACTTGTACTAAAACACCGAGTGTTTGAATAACATGTACAAGTCAGCATCAAAAGGAGGACGTGTATGTGACGGTGTTTTTTGGATATATCTTTTTAGGGTTGTCACTTTCAGCGCCTGTTGGGCCAGTCAATGCAGCCCAAATTGACAGAGGGATTAAAAGTGGATTTTGGCACGCGTGGATTTTTGGTGTGGGGGCCATGGCTGCGGATATTGTGTATATGCTCCTCATTTATTTTGGTGTCGCCCAGCTTTTGACCGCACCTCTTGTGAAAACCTTTTTGTGGCTGTTCGGCTTTTTCGTTTTGACCTATACCGGAATCGAAAGCCTTCGTAAAATCAATTTGCAGGAGAGCCCGAAAAAGGACGGAGGACATACATCGATCGGACATTCGTTCATAACAGGGTTTTTCATTTCTCTTTCCAATCCGCTCAGTATTTTATTTTGGCTTGGAATCTATGGCAGCATTTTGGCCAATACGATTGAAAAGTATGGGGCCTCCCAAATGCTGATGTACAGTTTAGCCATTTTTATCGGCATGCTCATATGGGATTTTTGTATGGCGTTACTCGCCAGTACGTTTAGGCGCTATTTAAATGAGCGGATGTTGCATGGATTATCTGTTCTTGCCGGTCTATCTTTACTTGGCTTCGGTGCCTATTTTGGATATCAAGGTATTATGGCGTTGATTGGGTAGAAGAAATAAAAAAACAGACTGATCGTCCAGTCTGTTTTTTGTCCTATTTGACAGAAATAGGACACTCTTCAATAATGATGGAAGATACATTTATTCGAAGGAGCTTTTGCCATGCGTATTTTCCTACCAGTATTCAACTATGTGTGTATGCTGATTCTGTCTGTTATCACAGCGACATTTGTTTATACGATCCTATTCTCCACGCCTGAAGCCGGATTCGGTCATGTGGAGATCACCAGTCTTTTTATTTTGATCGCTTATGTCCTATTTGCTGCACCTATACAAATTGTTTTACACCGTCACCCTAAGAAGTTTCGAAGCCGTGATTTATTGGTTTATTTTATCTCGGCATGGGTGGTTTGTTCGGCGCTGGCATTATGGATTGATTATGGATTTGTCGTATTCATTAGCTACAAAGTCTATCTATTTAGCTTTTGCGCGGCTCTCATTTATTGGTTGTTGGATTCCGCCTTTTTAATGAAGAACCAATCATAGAGGCTTTTCCCTTTTCTTCTCCTGAAGATGAACGTGTATGACCTTCGAGAATCCGCTTGATACAAAAGCGAGTGCCGTCATCAAAAGAACCCAGTATAGATTGCTAAGGTCAAATCCAGTGTAAGCAAAGATGAAAATCGCGGAGAGCACAAACGTTAACATGAGGACAGTCCATATCCGTTTGAATAGAAGATAACCAATGAATCCCCAAATGAAAGCCAACACTGGCAGTGTAAATAAGATCAGATACATAGGATGGAGAAAAAGTAGACGCATGCCATTCACACCCTTTTCATTGATGATGACCGACTCTATTAGATAGAGGCGGCATGATGATTATATGCAGAAGCTTATTCATACATGATTGGATAAAAGAAAGCAAACTCCTGCTCCATTCTGCAAAAAGATCCACCTTGTGAATGCGCAAGGAAAGTCGTTGAAGGACAGTCACCACAGCCTATTTTTCTCATAGGCTGTGGAGAAGACGCTAAAACGAGGTGGAAGATAATGGCCCAGCTGTATGCAAAAAGTTGCCTGGATCAAAATCTACGATCACTAGAAGAATGGAAGCAGGATGCTTTCACACAATTTGGAGAGATGGTAGGAGATGAGGCAGATACATTTCCTTGTGTACCTGGCAGACAAGGATTTTTTCTCGATCATTTGCGTTATGGATTTGTCGGTGATCCTCGGGGAGATGAGGCAGTGAATGAGTTAGCAGAGCTCTTAAGGGATTATCAAAGCTGTTCTAGGCAAACCGGTCAATATGCTTCATTCATCTGCTTTTTTGAAACGCCTCAGGATTTGAAAGAACGTTCGATTGAAGAGTTTGAGGAGCGGTTCTGGGAGTTGGTTCAGCGATTACATCAAAAGGATGAAATGAAATGGCCTGAGGAAATTCCAACAGATCCTGAGCATCATGAATGGGAATTTTGTTTTCATGGAGAGCCCTATTTTATTTTGTGCTCGACACCCGCGCATCGTCTTCGAAAAAGTCGACATTTCCCTTATTTCATGATGGCGTTTCAGCCAAGGTGGGTGTTCGAGAAGATGAATGGATCAACCACATTTGGGCAAAAAATGAGCAAACTCGTTCGGAAGCGGCTCAAAGCGTATGATCAAGTAGATGTACACCCTGCGTTAAAATGGTACGGAGATCAGAAAAATGTAGAGTGGAAGCAATATTTTCTATCAGATGAAGAGGCGGAGAAACGAGCCTCCGCCAAATGTCCATTTACTGCATTAAAAAACATGATGAAATTATGATACGGTCTGATCCTGCTTCCACTTTTTCCTCATAATTAGCACCATGATGGCAATCACTGCAATGATCCCAAGGCTGATAAAAAAGCCAGGTCGTCCGCTTGCCTCTGTCAGTGTCCCTGAAACGGCGGCTCCGATTAAGAGCAGCGCAAGAATCATTTCGCACGTTTGGCGAGTCGATGGCTTTGATAGCTTTTTACTTGAGAACAGAATGAACACCCATGTATAAAGAAGAGTAAGACCGGCGGCTGTTGTTAGATGCTCGTAGATGTGTTTGGACAAAAAGAGTGCAAGCAAAATCGAGACAATTAATCCTGCAGCGGTTAAGATGATCGAAGACCATCTGACATGAGATGGTTCTTTTTGTTTAAAACAAGCAGGTGCATCTTGATGCTCTGACATTGTGCCAAGCAGAGTCGTAACCGCATATAGAGAGGCAACCAATGTAGAAAAACCGGCAATAATGAAAATGCCATTAAAGATATGAAGAAAAATCGACAAATGAAATGGCTCTAATGATGTAATAAATGGACTGCTGTTCTTGTTAAAGGCCGTCACTGGTACAAGCAAGAGAGCAAGTCCGATCGAGACGATATAAATGACTGCTAGAATGATGAGCATGACACGACCAGATTTTGCGGCGTCCTTCGGGTCTTTTAAGTGAAACGCCATCAGCCCCATCACTTCAATTCCCCCGAATGCGTAAAACGCATAAATCAACCCATTCCAGAGTCCAAGCGGTCCAATCGGCATCCATTCGTGATCTTTGTTTGGCAGATGCAGGGACGGTTTATGATCTGTGAGAATACCGCATAGGACAAGGACAGCGAGGATCATAAACAGCAGGATCGCCCCTGTCTTCAGAACCGCAAGGACGTTTTCCGTCTTTTGAAAAGAAGAAAGCCCAATGATAATCACGAAAAGGGCAAGAGCCGAATAAATCGCAGAAAACACCCATAGCGGAACGGATGGAAACCAGTGACGGGTAAAAAGAGAAATTGCCGTCAGCTGACTCCCCGTAATCAGCATTTCTGAAAACCAATACACCCAGCCATTGCTAAAACCCGCCCAGCGCCCATACGCTTTACGAGCATAGGAACAAAACGACCCTTTATCTGGGTTATCGGCTGTCATTGCAGCCAAATGTTTAAAGACAAGATATGTGCCGACCGCAGCAAGTAAAAATGAAATGCAGACGGAAAAACCGGACTTTGTAATGGCGATGCTGGAACCAAGGAAGAAGCCAGTGCCAATTGTACAGCCGACTCCGATGAGAGAAAGCTGCCACCAAGATAAGGATTGTTCTTCTTTCAATGCATGTGCAACACCTTTCCAATTCAATAACATTAGCTTGTGACCGCCTCTTTTTTTTATACATGATCAAGGAGACGTTTTGGGCATACTGTCATAGAAAGGAGTGCATGTGATGAATGGAGAATTCGTCATTTTACCAAAAGATGGACACGGCTTTCGCTTAGGAAAAGGTCAATGTATGCGAGTGATTGATGTCGAAGGTCAGCAAGTAGCTGATGTGATGGCGTATCATGAGAAGGATTTTTATGAAAAATTTGATCAAGGCGCTACAATGGACAGCTTGTCCTCCTCCAAAGTGAAAAAGGGCGATAAGCTCTATTCTAATTTATATAAACCGATGTTTACGGTCATTGAAGATACAGTGGAATGTCATGATTTACACATGCCTGCCTGCCGCCAAGAAATGTATCAGCTCTTATATGGCCGAACGCACTTAGAGGTCATGCATACATGCTACGATAATCTGCGGACAGCCTTTGAGCCGTTCGGTATTCCGAAGGAGGATATGTATTATCCTTTTAATGCTTTTATGAATACAGTCATTGATGAAAAAGGAAAGCTGTCAGTGGAGCTGCCAAAATCACTGCCCGGTGACTACATTCGCCTCCGTGCGGAAATGGATCTCATTGTGGCGGTGTCCGCATGCCCGGCTGACATTGGCAAATGTAATGGTGCAAGCTGTACATCCATACGGGTGGAAATTGATTGAAAAATGAAAGGCCATTCACAAACGACTTGGTCTCTTTCGCTTGTGAATGTTTGATCATTCATGAAAAAGGGGAACGTCTAAAAAAAATATCCTTTATCAAAACATGGTATAATTAAATTTCTAAAATCGTTATCAAACCAATTGAATTGAGAGTAAAACCTGTTCTCTTCATGTAGAGGATGCTTAGGAGGAAAAGTGTATGAGTTTGCAGAAAAAGATCAGCCAAGAGTTGCATGTGCAGCCCTCAATTGACCCAAAGCAGGAGATCGAAAAACGGGTTGGATTTCTAAAGGATTACGTGAAACAGACCGGAGCAAAAGGATTTGTCCTCGGCATTAGCGGCGGACAGGATTCGACGCTTGCAGGTCGTCTCGCTCAGCTGGCTGTGCAAGAGCTGCGTCAAGAAGGAAAAGAAGATGCTGTCTTTATTGCGGTGCGTCTCCCGCATGGTGTGCAGCAGGATGAAGACGATGCTCAGCTGGCGCTATCATTTATTCAGCCAGACAAGTCTTGGAAATATGATATAGCGCCTGCCGTGACTGCATTTAGTGATCAATATCAAAAGGAAGCAGGCGGCCCGCTGTCTGACTTTAATAAAGGGAATGTCAAAGCACGCATGCGAATGATCGCACAGTATGCCATCGGCGGACAGGAGGGCTTACTTGTAATCGGTACAGATCATGCGGCAGAAGCAGTGACTGGCTTCTTTACAAAGTATGGTGATGGCGGTGCGGATGTCCTTCCGCTCACAGGTCTAACCAAACGCCAAGGCCGGAATCTGTTAGAAGCTCTTCAAGCACCGGAACGCCTGTATTTAAAGAAACCGACAGCCGATCTGTTGGATGACAAGCCTCAGCAAACGGATGAAACAGAACTTGGGATGACATACAATGAAATTGATGATTACTTAGAAGGAAAACCAGTTTCAGACCAAGCAGCAGAAGCGATTGAAAAACGCTATATTCAATCAGAACATAAACGTCAAGTGCCGGCTTCTATGTTTGATGACTGGTGGAAATAAGAAAATGACGGATACCTCTCCAATGATGGAGGGGTTTTTTTATGTGAAATTTCAGCTGAATTTGACAGGATGAATCGAACATGGTTCATTAAATAAGTAGAACGATCTACATAAGTCTGTTTTACTAAATAAAGGGTGAATTAATAGATATGGGAGTAAAATAATTAGTTCGATTCACTTAATTTATCATCAAATGACAGTATTTTCAGAAAAAAGATTGACGACAAAAACGAATGCGCTTACAATAAAACCACATTCCAAAAAGTGAAATTAAATTCCACTAGACGGAATATGAGGAGCTTCATCTTCAAAAATAAGCTAAAGGAATGAGTCACACAATGAAAAATCGAAGTGCACTGGAAATGTACAAAGAAGGGGGTGCTTGGTGGGAGACAGAGATTAGTGATATTCAGAAAAACTCAATTAAGCTTCGAGGGTATCCAATTGAAGAGCTTATTGGTGAATTGTCATATCCACAGATGCTTTATTTATTGCTTGTCGGAGAATTGCTGGAAGATTCCAAAGCTGCCCTTTTTGAGAGTGTTCTTGTCGCAGGTGCAGACCATGGACCAAGAGCACCGTCTATTGCAGCAGCAAGAATGGCCGTTACCTGTGGCATTTCATTTAATTCCTCTGTAGCAACAGGGATGAATCTATTAGGTGATATTCACGGAGGAGCCGGCGAAAAAGCGATGCGTATGCTGTACGAGGCAAAAGCGATCTACGATGAAAACAAAGATGTCAAATATGCGGCAAAGCAAGTGTGTCAGGCGTGGTTAGCTCGTAAAGCCAAGATTCCTGGCATCGGCCATCAGCTGCATGATGATGATCCGCGGGTGAGACGATTATATGAATTGAGTCAGACATATGTCGAGCAAGGTCATATTAGCGGCATCTACTTGCAGTTAGCAGAGGCAATCAGGCACGAACTTGAAAACCTAAAAGGAAAAAAAATAACGATGAACATAGATGGCGTATCAGCTGCGATTCAATGTGAATTGAGCATCCCGGCTGAAGCTGCAAAAGGCATCTTTTCCTTATCAAGAGGAATGGGGATTGTGGCGCATGCATACGAGGAGCTAACAAAAGGAGCCCTCGTGAAAGGACCTTGTCCGAATGAAGAAAGACTGGTTCGTTATGTAGGGCATGGGACGCGTCATTTGAAGGAGGGTGAGACAATTTGAGTGAATTGAAAGCGTTATCATATATCGCCGGAAAATGGCTGGAGGCAAATCATCAAAAAGAAGACATCATCAATCCATACTCGGGAGAGACAATCGGTACATCCTTTTTAGCGTCAGAAGAAGATATAGAACTTGCACTTTCTACTGCCCAGAACATCAAAAAACAAATCGCGGAGATAACGGCGTTAGAGCGCTCGACTCTTTTAAAAAAAGCAGCCGTCTTGCTAGAAGAACAAAAGGAATATTTCGCTAAACTGATTTCCTTAGAATTAGGGAAGCCGCTAAAAAACACACGAGATGAAGTTTCGAGATCAATTGAAACGTTAGCGCAATCAGCTGAAGAAGCTAATCGATTAATAGGTGAAACCATTCCTGGTCATGTATCATCCCGTGGACAAGGAGCAATGGCGATGACATTTAAAGTGCCAGTCGGTGTCGTGTTAGCGATTACCCCATTTAATGCACCTCTTAATTTAATTTGTCATAAAGTTGGTCCTGCTTTTGCGGCAGGGAATGCCATCATATTAAAACCTGCTCCGCAAACACCAGCTGTTGCTACAGCGTTTGTCAAACTCCTGCTTGAGGCAGGGTTTCCCGAAAGTGGCTTGCAGCTTATTATCGGGGGAGTAGATGCAGGGAGACGGTTAGTCACTGATGAAAGAACCAATCTGATTTCTTTTACTGGAGGCGCAGCCGGAGGGGAACATATTTCAACCTCGGCTGGATTAAAAAAAGTGCTGCTTGAGCTTGGCGGAAATGGAGCCACTATTGTTCATCATGATGCGGATATTGAACAGGCCGCAACGCTTTGTGCAAAAACAGGCTTTAGCAATTCTGGCCAAAGCTGCATCTCCGTTCAGAGAATCTATGTCCATAAGCAAATCTTCACGTCATTTACTGAATCTTTAACAGAAAAAGTGAAGCAGCTCATCGTAGGAGATCCGCTGTCTAACGAAAGTGATGTCGGCTGTATGGTCGATGTACAGGCAGCTAAGCGTGTAGAAGCTTGGATACGAGAGGCTGAGAACATGGGTGCACGCGTCTTATCTGGAGGGCAAAGAAATGGAGCATGCATCAAACCAACTATTTTGCTAAACCCGCCAAAACAGGCCAAAGTCGTGTGTGAAGAGGTATTTGGTCCGGTTGTCAGCATCCTCCCGTATGAGGATCTGAATGAAGCAATCAAAGAAGCAAATGATAGTCGCTACGGTTTGCAAGCCGGGATCTTTACAAACCAGCTGGATGTGGCGTTACACGCTGCCAAAGAGCTTGAAACTGGGGGCGTGATCATCAATGGGACATCGAATTTCAGACTGGATCACTGGCCGTATGGCGGTATTAAGCGAAGCGGTATTGGAAGAGAAGGACCGCGTTTCGCCATTGATGAGATGACGGAAACCAAAATGGTTGTGCTTCCAAATGGCATATGAAAGGGGAGCAGATATGAATGTGAATGCAATTCACCACAAGCTGAAAGCCGTGCAGACAGGCGGACAGCCGATGATTTGTACGCCACTTATAGGACAAACAAAGGAAGAACTGCTTCATGAGGTCGAGGTGTTAGCTGAGAAGAAGCCCGATGTGATTGAGTGGCGAGCGGATTTTTTCACACACCTCAATGACAGGGAACTAGTAGTAGAAACCCTGAAGGAGTTGAAAGACAGGGCAACAGGAATACCATGTTTATTTACCATTCGCTCTGAAAAGGAGGGTGGTGAAAGAGTATCCCTCACAGAAGATGAGAAAGTGTCCCTGCTTGTTGCGCTATGTGCCACTCAACTTGTAGACGCCATTGATTATGAATTGATGCAAGATGTGAAACATATGCGGAAAGTCAGTCAAGCGGCTAAAAAGAATGCGGTGACCTTGATTGTCTCCTATCATGATTTTCACGGTACGCCTGAGGTGGATCGTCTCGTGCAATTATTTGCTAATGCCGAATCGGTTGGCGGAGACATTGCAAAGGTAGCTGTGATGCCGCATTCATATGAGGATGCATTAAAGCTGCTCTCCGCTACCAGTCATGCCAAAAATCAATTGACGGTGCCTCTCATCTCAATGGCAATGGGAGAATATGGAGCTTTTACAAGAATGGTTGGGGGACTTTTTGGATCAGTGATGACCTTTGCTGTAGGGAAAGATAGCTCAGCCCCTGGTCAAGTAGCGATACAAGATTTGAATACTGTTCTATCTGTTGTGTTTTCAAAGAATGAGTGTGTAGGAAAGTCATAGCTGCACCATGAGAGGAGAGAACGATGAAAAAGAATATATCATCACAGGTCATTCAGTATTTAGAAAGTCGAGGAGTCGAGCATATTTTTGGCCTCTGTGGTCATACGAATATTGCCTTTTTATCAGCGCTTGAAAAAAGCCGCATTCAATTTGTGAATGTCAGACATGAACAAATAGCTGCACACGCGGCGGACGGCTATGCAAGGGCGAAAAAAAAGACAGCTGTCGTCCTTAGCCATTTAGGTCCGGGACTTACAAATGCGGCAACAGGAGTAGCCAATGCCGCGCTTGATTCCATACCGATGGTTGTCATAGCAGGAGATGTCCCAAGTCATTACTACGGAAAGCACCCACACCAAGAAATTAATCTTCATTCCGATGCTTCGCAATATGAAATCTATCGACCGTTTGTGAAAAGAGCATGGCGTGTTGACATTCCAGAATTATTTCCAGAGATTATGTCAAAAGCATTTCAGTTGGCTGAAAGCGGCCGTCCTGGACCAGTTCTCATCTCAGTTCCAATGGATGTGTTCTCAAAAGACTTAGATGTATCCCTATTTCAACAAATTGAACATCATACACACACAATTGAAAAACCATCTATTGATGATCATACGGCAAACCGTATCATGGACCGATTGCTGCAGGCTGAAAAACCACTCTTATATGTGGGAGGAGGTATTTTACTAGCAGATGCCGCAGAGGAGTTAAAGGCATTCTCTGAACATCTCAGCATCCCTGTTGCTCATTCCTTAATGGGAAAAGGAGCGATGCCAGATGATCACCCAATGACCCTTGGAATGACTGGGTTTTGGGGCACAAAATTCATCAATGATCAGTGTAAAGAGGCGGATTACATTTTCGCCTTGGGAACACGTTTTGCTGAAGCGGATGCAAGTTCATGGGAATCGGATTATACGTTCAACTTCTCAACAACTAAGCTGATTCATATTGACATTGATCCGAATGAAATTGGACGGAACTATCCTGTAGAAATTGGAGCTGTAGCTGATTTAAAGCAGGCGTTAACCGTGCTAAATCGTGTGGCAAAAGAGAGACTGTCAGAAGGTCTGGATCGACCAGAATTGAAAAAAGAAATTGCGGCATATCGTGAGGAATTTCGGCAGAGCAATCTGACGAATATTCAAGATGAATCCTTCCCAATGAAGCCGCAGCGCATTTTACAGGAGGTACGAGAAGTATTGCCAGCAGATGCTTTTATTACGACCGATGTTGGCTGGAATAAAAATGGGGTGGGACAGCAATTTCCTGTGCTGACTCCAGGGACGATTTTAACACCAGGTGGTTTTGCGACGATGGGATTCGGAGCGCCCGCAGCACTTGGAGCCAAGGTAGCCCAGCCTGATCGTGTCGTTGTGTCACTTGTTGGAGATGGCGGTTTTGGTCAAAATCCATCTGTTCTGGCAACAGCCGTGGAAGAAAACATCCCTGTTGTGTGGATCGTGATGAACAACAGTGCGTTTGGGACGATTGCCGGCTTACAAATGGCACATTATGAAACGACTTATGGCACTGTCTTTAGAAAAGATGGTGAAAGCTACTCTCCGGACTTCGCCGCCATTGCTAGAGGTTATGGAATGAAAGGAATAAAAATTACCCGTGCTGCTGAATTCAAAGAGGCATTAGCCGAAGCGATTTCATCTCAAGAGCCGTGTGTGATCGATGTGGCAATGAAAAATGATCCTGTCCCTACTGATGGTCATTGGAATATTAATGATATTTATTCACCTAATACAAAACGCTCACATGTCAGTGTGAATTAAAGAATCGGGAGGAATTAATCAATGAAAATTAAAGTGTTGAATCCGTTTAAAGATGGGCATCCATTATGGTTAGGCTTAGATCATCCTGAAGAGGAAATGGTTCGGAAAGTGTTTCAGACCATTACACCAGATACGGTCGGTTCAGAGCATATGATGGCAGGTCTTACTATTTTTGAGCCGGGGGAAGCAAGCTCTGTTCACAATCACCCAGGTTCAGAGGAATTTGATTATGTGATTAAGGGGTCTGGCGAAGTCATTTGTGATGGAGAAAGACAGCCCTTTAAACAAAATGACTTTATGTTTATTCCAGATGGTGTCTCGCATCAGCATGTGAATACAGGGGATGAACCTCTATGGCTCATCTGGCTGTATACACCACAAGGACAGCTGCCAAAGGATTAAGTTTGTGCCAAAAGCTCAATTTATGGAGTTTGAGGTCCCGATAAAAGAAGACAAAGGGCTAAAACGGGAATCATTTTAGCCCTTTATCACATGTATGAAAGGAAGTCTCGCATGAATATGAATACACCGCTTGAAGGAATAAAAATATTAGACGTTTCTACGATGATTGCTGCACCCTATGGCGCGGTTCTTCTAGGGGATTTTGGTGCAGAAGTCATCAAAGTCGAAATCCCCGGAAAAGGGGATACGCTTCGGCATGTTGGTCCTTTTGCGGACGGTGAACCGCTAAGATGGTCAGGGCTATCAAGGAATAAAAAATCTCTCACGCTTGACCTTCACAAAGAAGAAGCGAAAGAAATTTTTAAAAGGCTTGCAGGACAGGTTGATGTCATGATTGAAAATTTTCGTCCGGGAACACTTGAAAAATGGGACGTTGGATACGATGTATTAAAGGAAATCAACCCTCATTTAATTATGATTCGTGTATCGGGCTATGGACAGACAGGCCCATTTAAGGATAAGGCGGGATTTGGGACACCTGCGACGGCGTTTAGCGGCTTTACGTATCTTCAAGGGTTTCCCGATCGCCATCCAGTCAGTCCGTCCTTTTCACTGACAGATTACATTGCGGGCATCTATGTGGCGTTTGCTGCTGTGACAGCCATGTATTATCGGGACACACACCCAGAAGGTACCGGACAAATGGTGGATCTAGCACTCTATGAGTCTGTGTTCCGTATGCTCGAGTTTTTGGTTGCAGAATATGACAAGCTCGGGAAGGTACGCGAGCGTTCACCGGGGCTAAGTGGTCATTCGAGTCCTGCTGGCACTTACGAAACAAAGGATGGACATTATCTTGTCCTTGTAACGAGTACAGATTCGACCTTTAATCGCCTGGCAGAGGCGATGGGTCGATTCGATTTACTAGAAAACGAAAAATTCTCTGTGAATGCAGCGAGGCTGAAGCATAACGACGAAATGGATGCTATCGTCTCTCAGTGGATTGCATCCAAAACAAGGGATGAGGTATTGGATATGTTAGATACTCATGGTGTACCTGTGAGCCCGATCCTAAGCATTCGGGATATCTTTGAACATCCGCAATTCAAAGAACGAGAAAATATCGTCGAAGTTCATCATCCTCGGCTTGGAAAAGTGAAAGTGCCAGGCATCATTCCAAAGTTTGAAAAAACACCTGGGAGTATCCGCCATATTGCACCTGATTTAGGTGAACACAATTATGAGATTTTAACGAACATGCTCGGACTGACACAAGAAGAGTGCAAGCAGTTAGAAGACAAAGGGGTTATCTAAGGAAGCCCAACCGATCCGCATGGTGCGGAAACAAAGGAGGATGGTTATGAAAGTGCATTCAGAACTGAAGGGGAACGAACTGCAGCCCGCTTATATGAAACCAACAAAGGCTCGTTTTGGTATATTGATTCTGTTGTTTTTTATTACCGCCATTAATTATATTGATAGAGCCAGTGTATCAATTGTTGCACCAGCTATTCAATCTTCATTGCAATTAAATCCTGCATTATTGGGGCTGATCTTTTCGGCGTTTAGCTGGACGTATACAGCGATGCAAATACCAGGCGGCTTTATTCTTGATCGATTCGGATCAAAGGTAACGTATGGTATTTCACTCATTACTTGGTCTATTTTCACAGGTTTACAGGCGTTTGCAAACAGCTTTGCATTTTTATTCGGCTGCCGGTTGTTTATTGGAATTACAGAGTCTCCAGCATTCCCTGCCAATAACCGCATTGTGACAACGTGGTTTCCAAGAAGAGAGCGGGCATTTGCTACAGGCGTTTATACCGCTGGAGAATATGTGGGCCTTGCTTTTGCAACTCCTCTTCTTTTTTGGATTATGACCACTTTCGATTGGAGAACTGTATTTATCACTGCAGGTGCGCTCGGTATTATATTTGCTTTTTTTTGGTATAAGTATTATCACGAACCGAAAGAACACCCGAAAATCAATGAAGATGAACTAGAGTTGATTCGTCAAGGGGAAGGGCTGACGGTGGCCTCGCAGGAGAAACTGAAATGGGCAGACTTTGCCGCCCTTTTAAAATATCGCAAATTGATTGGGCTGTATATTGGCCAATTTTCTGTGGCGTCCACACTCTTTTTCTTTTTAACATGGTTTCCTACCTATTTAGCTGAAGCGAAAAATATGGCGTTTCTAAAGGTAGGATTTGCTGCTTCTCTTCCATACGTTGCGGCATTCTTTGGGGTTCTGTTTGGCGGTTATGTTTCCGATTGGCTGCTCAAGAAGGGTGTGTCTGTTAATGTGGCTAGAAAGCTGCCAGTTGTGGTTGGCTTGCTTCTGACAAGTACCATTGTGTTGGCGAATTTTACCACGAGTATTCCGCTTGTTCTCACCATTTTGTCCATCGCCTCCTTTGCGCAAGGGTTGTCAAATATCTCATGGACCATGCTGTCTGAAGTGGCACCGAAAGAGATGGTTGGACTGGCTGGTGGTGTGTTTAACTTCTTTGCCAATTTATCAGGGATCATCACACCGCTGATTATTGGATTGATTGTATCAGCGACAGGCTCGTATAACGGCGGTATTTTATTTGTCAGTCTTGTGGCATTAGGAGGGGCGTTATCCTACATATTTATTGTAGGTAAAATAGAACGCATCCAATTAAAACCATAGAATGAAAGAGACTCTCTTCTATTAAAGAGGGAGTTTCAGATTGTTGA
>NZ_NKHG01000247.1 GCF_002744245.1 Bacillus pumilus
TTCCCCAATGCTCTTGGTAAAAATCACCAAGTGTCATTTTTTTCATTGCAACAGTCCTTCTCAACCCAGATATGGGGCGACGAGTGCGCCC
This sequence comes from Bacillus pumilus, assembly GCF_002744245.1. Classification (GTDB taxonomy): domain Bacteria; phylum Bacillota; class Bacilli; order Bacillales; family Bacillaceae; genus Bacillus; species Bacillus pumilus_M. Next base: position 92 of record NZ_NKHG01000247.1, read on the forward strand.
CACAAATTACACGCTTACACCTCGAGAATGAACCCATTGGTGCACCACCTCACCTCACCGCAGCCATCACGGTTGTTTTCGCAGAACCCTTGCCAATGCACACTAAGGCGATCTGCATTGGTACAGGTAAAGTCGAGGCGGTTGATACCCGTCCGACCAGTCATTGCAAATGCAACTGGCCGTAACTGGCGCGTATCCGCTACAG
>NZ_NKHG01000029.1 GCF_002744245.1 Bacillus pumilus
TCTGAAGCGACCTTTTATAAGGGTGCTTCTTTTTTATTGTTTATCAGTGGTATGATAATAAGAAAATGAAAAGAATGAGGAACTCTTCTAAAGAAAAGTAGGTGCAGCATGGAGTTTTTACTTGTCTTAATGCCAGTGTTCGGAATTTTCCTCATAGGGTATATCGGGCAGAAGGCAATTGGTTTTGACATACATACGCTCTCATCAATGTCTTTATATTTAATGTCACCATTTCTTGCGTTTGAAACCTTTTATCAAAATAAAGTATCGATGGACTATGTGTACTTATCCATTTTTGTCGTAGGGCTCTGCCTTTCACTTGTTTTATGTGTCTTTATTTTATCTCGTATTTATGGTTATTCGAATGAAACATATTGTGCCATGATTTTGTCGTCAGCATTTATGAACAATGGGAATTACGGCACGCCCGTTGTACTGCTTGTCTTCGGAGCAGCTGGTTTAGATATTGCGATCGTTTTGATGGTTCTTCAGCAGCTTGTCATGAGTACAATCGGCATGTATTATGCAGCAAAAGGCGGAGAGGATGCGGGAGATTTAAAGGTCGTGTTGAAAAAAGTGCTGCGTATGCCGGTTGCTTATGGGGCGCTCATCGGTCTATTATTTCAGCTCATTGACCTTTCATTACCTAAAGAGCTCATGACGGGTGTTCAGCTTGTTGGGAATGCAGCGATACCGACGATTATGCTCATTTTAGGCATGCAGCTTGCTGTCATTTCTTTTAAACAAGTGGATTATCGCAATATTTCCTATGCCATGCTGCTGAAGTTATTGATCTCACCAATGATCGCATTCGGATTTACGCTCATTTTACCGGTAGATGATTTAGTGAAGCAAATTATGATCTTAGTTGCAGCCATGCCAACAGCAGCGAATACAACGCTGATGGCTGTACAATTTCGAACGAAGCCTGAGTTTGTCTCAAGCACGACGTTTCTTAGTACAATCTTAAGTATCGTCACTTTACCTGTTTTATTATGGATTTTATCCATGCACCCTCTGGGATAGGGGAAGGCAAACAAAGGGGGACATATGAATGAATGTAGATGTTCATTTTCAAGTGAGTGATGTGTTGAAAACGAAGCATTTTACGCATGTGAAAATATTAGCTGGGGAAAAGGGGCTGTTTCGGCAGGTCAAATGGGTACATGTGTTAGAAGTGCCTGCTGTAGAGGATTTGTTAAATGGAGGCGAGCTCATTTTAACAACGGCCGCAGGCTTCCATGATCGATTGGATGTATTTCAAGAGTTTTTAAAGCAGCTGATTGACTCAGGTGCAGCCGGCTTGTGTATTGAATTTGTTCCGTTGCGATTTGATGTGCCGGAAGAACTGATTGCATATGCAGAAGAACGAGATTTCCCGCTCATTCTGTTTACAAAAGAAGTGAAGTTCGTCAACATTACACAGCATCTCCATACGATGATGATCGAGCGTCAGTATCAAATGATGGCCGATTTAGAAGCATTATCGTCAAAGCTTAATGAGCTTTTACTGACCCCTCATCCGCAAATGGATATATTGGATCAAGTATATCAGCACTTGAGAGGGATTCTTTTATTGATACCTGTTCAAAGTGAGCCAATTATTTTGTGTGATTCTTCGAAGCAAACCGAAGAGCTTGTCATGAACTACTTACAGCATGCTTCATTGCCAAAAGGATATGAAGTGTCGCAAAAGCAAGTCTTGGCACTCAAGCAAACATTTGCAGACCTTGTGCTCATTCATCAAGCGAATACACTTTCAGAATTTGAGATGCTTGTCATGGATAAGGGAGCAAATGCCCTTGCCCAGCAAATTTTAAGGGAGCTTTATACAGAAGAGCTGAAGAAGACAAAAGAGAATGAGTGGCTACAAAAATGGTTCCATGAAGAGCATACAGAAAATGACATTTTGGAGTATCTTGCAGAAACGGAGGGATTGAAAAAACCAGACGGCTGTGTGGTCATGCTCTTTCAGAAACATCATCAAATGGAAGAAATGGCAGGAAATCTTTATTTTCTTGTATCCTGCCGCTCCATCTTTCAGCGTGCCGGTTTCCATCTGATAGCTTATGAGCATCAAGGACAAACCTTGTTTATTTTATTGAATACGAGAAAGGCAGAGAATTGGAAAGAGCGTGCGGAGAAGGCAGCAAACGAAATCAAACAGCTATATGATCGGGAACAGCCGCATGGAACAGTCATCAATTTTGGAATCGGTCAATATTGTGAGCAGTTTCAGCATATGAGAACAAGCTTTCAAGCAGCGAAAGAAGTGCTGCATTTAAAGAAAGTGATGCCGCAACGGGTGAAAAGCCCATTTTATCAAGATTTACATCTGCTTCGTCTCATGCCTGTCATGAAGGAAAGCGGTCTCTTAGAATGCATGGTGAAGGAATATTTAGAGCCGGTGATTTCATATGATAAGCAAAATAGCGGGAGGCTCTATCAAACGCTGAATATCTTTTTGCAGACAAACGGTTCTAAAAAAGAAACAGCGAGCCAGCTCTATATTGTCAGACAGACACTCTATCATAGACTTGATAAACTGTACACCTTGCTTGGTGAGGATATGATGCAAGCACCGAAACGCCAGGCGCTTGAATTTGCGATCCTCGCTTATGAATTTCTGCAAGGAAATCGCCATTAACTAGCTTTGTTAGATTTGCCAAGGCAACAAATAGAGTGTCTTATGGTTCTTTTCAATCAGTTGACGATCTGTCTAATGTAATCTGCCCAGCCCATTTTTTATAATGAAAGTAACGATTGGTTCTCTCTTACAGATGGGCTTGCTTCAGTTTCATATGTCTAATTTTCATCCATATAATGAATGGAGAGCAGTGTGCTGGACCTGTCTAAGCTTTTTTATTGATGAAAACGGATACATGGGGGCGTGGGAAGATGAAAATACATGAGCAGGCTCAAAGTCTTCAGGAAAAAGACGATCAGTTGATCTGGCATCATATGAAAGGGACAAACAAGGAAAATGAAAGCATGGTCATTCACGAGGCAGAAGGCGCATGGGTGACAGATATTCATGGAAATCGATATTTAGACGGTATGTCAGGCCTTTGGTGTGTGAATGCCGGATATGGCCGAAAAGAGCTTGCAGAAGCGGCGTATAAGCAATTAAATACGATGCCTTACTATCCGCTTACACAAAGCCATGTACCAGCGATCAAGCTGGCTGAGAAGCTCAATGAATGGCTTGGCGGTGACTATGTTATTTTCTTTTCCAACAGCGGTTCTGAAGCCAATGAAGCCGCATTTAAGATCGCAAAACAATATCATGCGCAAAAGGGTGAGAGTACACGAACAACATTCATCTCCCGCTATCGATCGTATCACGGCAATACAGCAGCAGCTCTCGCGGCAACGGGTCAAGCGCAGCGCAAATATAAATATGAACCATTAGGGCAGGGCTTCATCCATGTCGCTCCACCTGATCTGTATCGTTACCCTGAGGATCAAGAGAATTTGGCAAGTGCTGCGGCGATTGATCAAGCGATGACATGGGAATTAAGTGAGACCATTGCTGGGGTCATCATGGAGCCGATTATTACGGGAGGCGGTATCTTAATGCCGCCAAAGGGGTATATGAAGAAGGTAAAAGACATCTGTGAAGCGCATGGGGCGCTTCTCATTGTGGATGAAGTCATATGCGGCTTTGGCCGAACAGGAAAGCGGTTTGGTTTTATGCATGAGGAAGTGAAGCCGGATATCATCACAATGGCAAAAGGGATCACAAGCGGCTATTTGCCGCTTTCTGCAACGTGCGTCAAACGGGAAATCTATGAAGCCTATGCAGGAGAAGGTACGTATGACCGGCTGCGTCATGTGAATACATTTGGCGGTCACCCAGCTTCCTGTGCGGTTGCGCTGGCCAACCTTGACATCATGGAAAACGAGCAGTTGGTTGAGCGCTCTGAGACACTTGGTCGACACATGCTCGATCGTTTGCAAGAGTTAAAAGCGCATCCATTTGTCGGTGATGTGAGAGGGAAAGGATTGCTGTTTGGTATTGAGCTTGTGCAGAATCAGCAGTCAAAAAAGCCAGCTGATCCAAGTGTTGTTGGGCAATTGATGGCAGAATGTAAAAAACGCGGGCTGATCATTGGGAAAAATGGAGATACGGTCGCTGGCTATAACAACGTTGCTCAGCTTGCACCGCCACTGAGTATCACAGATGAAGACGCCGCATTCATCATCAACACCTTAAAAGAAAGCATGGCACAGCTATAGCAGAGAGATTTCTCTGCTTTTTTTCTATGCCAAGAAGAGCCTATTCATTAGCCAAATAAGATATGTTCATCAAGTTGCTAGGTGAAATCGTCATTGGACACACTAGGTGTATTGAAAAAAAGAAGATATTCTATTACTGTAGGAGAAGGCTGAACCAATACACTTTAGAAGGAGACGGCATATGAGTTTTCATGATCAACCCATTCTACCTGCTGTTCGCAATATGAAGCAATTTGAGGAATTTTTAAAAAGTCCATTTACATATGGAGTCTTACTTGATGTTCACTTAGGCCGGCTTAAGGGCATCATGAATGAGGCAAATGCACATCGTAAAAAAATGTTTGTCCATGTCGATTTAATTCATGGGATCAAACATGATGAGTATGGAACAGAATTTATATGTCAGGAAATGAAGCCGGCAGGAATTATTTCTACTAGGTCTTCTGTCATAGTAAAAGCCAAGCAAAAAAAAGTATATGCCATTCAGCGAATGTTTTTACTTGATACAAGTGCAATGGAAAAAAGCATGGAATTTGTCGGTAAACATCGTCCAGATTTTATTGAAGTATTGCCAGGTGTCGTGCCAGATTTAATTACAGAAGTGCGCGAAAGAGCGGGAATACCTATATTTGCAGGAGGATTTATCCGGACAAAAGAAGATGTGGAAAGAGCCCTAGAGGCAGGAGCAACAGCTGTGACGACATCGAATACAGACCTTTGGAAAGCGTTCCAAAAGTGAAAAAGATAAAATCTGAAAATAGATTGACAACGTTTTCATCCTCTGATACTATAGCACTAAGTTAATATCATGTGATGGAGAAATGGAGATCCACAACAGCGCTTTACTAGGTGATAAATGATCCTGATGTAAAGTATGTTTGTTGTGGATCTTTTTTCTTTATCTTTTTTACACATTTATAGGGGATGGGAACTGAACCAGAGGAGGAATTTTTTATGACACCATTTTGGGGTGAAGTCGTAGGTACAATGCTACTCATTATCTTTGGAGGCGGTGTGTGTGCGGCCGTAAATTTAAAGAAATCGTTCGCATATCAGTCCGACTGGATTGTAATCGCTTTTGGATGGGGATTTGCAGTAGCCATTGCAGCTTATGCAACTGGTGGGATTAGCGGTGCACATTTAAACCCGGCGCTGACAATTGGTCTTGCTCTAGAAGGAAGTTTTCCTTGGGCTGATGTTCCAATGTATATTGTCGGTCAAATGCTTGGGGCATTGTTAGGAGCTATTATTGTCTTTTTACATTACTTACCGCACTGGAAAGCAACAGACGATCCAGGTGCAAAACTAGGTGTATTTTCAACTGGTCCGGCGATTCCGCATACCTTTGCAAACGTACTCAGTGAAGTGATCGGCACGTTTGTATTGGTTCTAGGGATCTTAGCGATTGGTGCAAATAAATTTGCAGACGGAGTGAACCCGCTGATTGTTGGTTTCTTAATTGTAGCGATTGGTCTTTCTTTAGGTGGAACAACAGGTTATGCAATCAACCCTGCACGTGATTTAGGGCCAAGAATTGCACATGCGCTTCTGCCGATTCCAGGTAAAGGTCCATCGAATTGGAAATATGCTTGGGTTCCTGTTGTTGGTCCAATTTTAGGCGGCGCATTTGGCGGTGTTTTCTACAATGCAGCCTTTCAAGCGAATGTCACTCCAGCCTTTTGGATTGTAAGCGTTATTTTAGTTGTGGTATTGTTAGGACTCTATTTCTCTACGAAAAGCCACACAAACGCTGTAAATGAAAGTATGTAAGGGGAGGAAAACACAATGGCAAAAGAAAAATATATTCTTGCATTAGATCAAGGAACAACGAGCTCAAGAGCGATCTTATTTGATCAAGAAGGCAAAATTGCTCATACAGCACAGAAGGAATTTAATCAATATTTTCCGAACCCAGGCTGGGTAGAACACAATGCAAATGAAATTTGGAGCTCTGTTCTCTCTGTCATTTCAACGGCTCTGATTGAATCAGGAATTGAAGCAGATCAAATCGCAGGTATCGGGATCACGAACCAGCGTGAGACGGCTGTTGTATGGGATAAACACACAGGGGCACCGGTTTATAATGCCATTGTGTGGCAGTCTCGACAAACATCTGGCATTTGTGAAGAGCTAAAAGCACAAGGACACAATGAGACATTCAGAAATAAAACAGGACTTCTCATCGATGCTTATTTCTCAGGTACAAAAGTAAAATGGATTTTAGACAATGTAGAAGGAGCGCGTGAGAAAGCAGAAAACGGTGACTTACTATTTGGCACAATTGATACATGGCTGATTTGGAAAATGACGGGCGGCAAATCTCACGTCACAGACTATTCCAATGCGTCAAGAACATTAATGTTTAACATTTATGATCTAAAATGGGATGAAGAATTACTTGATATCCTAGGCGTACCTGCTTCTATGCTGCCAGAGGTCAAACCATCTTCACACATTTATGGTGAAACAACGGACTACCACTTCTTCGGAAAAAATATCCCGATTGCAGGAGCGGCGGGAGACCAGCAGTCTGCTTTATTCGGTCAGGCTTGCTTTGAAGAAGGAATGGCGAAGAACACATATGGTACAGGATGTTTCATGTTGATGAATACAGGGGAAAAAGCAATTAAGTCGGATCATGGATTATTAACGACGATTGCATGGGGCATTGACGGTAAAGTTGAATATGCTTTAGAAGGAAGTATTTTCGTTGCTGGTTCAGCGATTCAGTGGCTACGTGATGGACTGAGAATGTTTAAAGACTCTAAAGACAGTGAAACTTACGCTAAGCGTGTCGAGTCAACAGATGGCGTATATGTCGTTCCAGCATTCGTTGGTCTAGGCACACCGTACTGGGACAGTGATGTCAGAGGCGCTGTATTCGGATTAACACGCGGTACTTCTAAAGAGCACTTTGTCCGTGCAACGTTAGAATCACTTGCTTATCAAACAAAAGATGTTTTAGATGCGATGGAAAAGGATTCAAACATCTCATTAAAAACATTGCGTGTTGATGGCGGAGCTGTGAAGAATGACTTCTTAATGGGCTTCCAAAGTGATTTGCTGGATGTACCAGTAGAACGTCCAGAAATTAATGAAACGACGGCACTCGGTGCGGCCTATCTTGCGGGAATAGCAGTTGGCTTCTGGAACGACCGTTCAGACATTGCAAAACAATGGAACCTTGACAAGCGCTTTGACCCTAAGATGGAAGAGGACAGCCGTGACTCGTTATATAGCGGGTGGAAAAAGGCTGTAAAAGCAGCTCAAGCTTTCAAATAAACCAATAGTATGGTATACTTCAAGTAAGTTAATAGAACGGTTGGAGAACTGGAGAGACCGCAGGCACCGAAGTGTAGAAATACGCTTTGGGTGTTTGCGGTCTCTTTTTCTTTACCGTACAACATGGGAGGAACAAGAGATGACTTTTTCTAGCTTAGAAAGAGAACAAATGCTGCAGGAAATGACAAAAAAACCATATGATGTGTTTATCATTGGTGGGGGTATTACAGGCGCCGGTACAGCACTTGATGCAGCTTCACGCGGGATGCGTGTCGGCCTTGCGGAAATGCAGGATTTTGCGGCAGGTACGTCTAGCCGCTCAACGAAACTCGTGCACGGCGGGCTTCGTTATTTAAAACAATTTGAAGTCAAGATGGTGGCAGAGGTCGGTAAAGAGCGTGCCATTGTATATGAAAATGGTCCGCATGTGACAACACCAGAATGGATGCTTCTTCCGATGCATAAAGGCGGTACATTTGGTAAGTTTTCTACATCAATTGGTTTAAGAGTGTATGACTTTTTAGCAGGGGTAAAGCATAGCGAACGCAGAAGTATGCTAAGTGCAAAAGAAACACTTGAGAAAGAACCGCTTGTGAAAAAGGACGGCTTAAAAGGTGGCGGCTACTATGTTGAATACCGTACAGATGATGCACGCCTCACAATAGAAGTAATGAAAGAAGCCGTGAAATTCGGTGCAGAAGCTGTCAACTATGCGAAAGTAAAAGAATTTATTTATGATAAAGGCAAAGTTGTCGGTGTCATCATTGAAGACGTCATGACGAAAAAAACATACGATGTATATGCGAAAAAGATTGTCAATGCGACAGGTCCATGGGTAGATCAGCTAAGAGACAAGGACCATTCAAAAGAAGGGAAACACTTACAGCATACGAAAGGAATTCACTTAGTATTCGACCAATCTGTGTTCCCATTAAAACAAGCGATCTACTTTGACACACCAGATAAACGCATGGTCTTCGCGATTCCGAGAGAAGGAAAAACGTACGTTGGAACAACTGATACGGTGTATAAAAAACAGCTGGAACATCCTCGTATGACCAAAGCAGATCGTGATTATGTCATTCAAGCAATCCAGTACATGTTCCCAGATCTCAACATTACGGAAAATGACGTTGAATCCAACTGGGCTGGCCTTCGTCCGCTCATTCATGAAGAAGGCAAAGATCCATCAGAAATTTCTCGTAAGGATGAGGTATGGACATCATCTTCGGGCTTGATCACCATTGCTGGTGGTAAATTAACAGGGTACCGTAAAATGGCTGAACACATTGTGGACCTTGTACACGATGCACTCAAAGAAGAGACTGGCAAAGATTACGGATCATGTAAAACCAAACATATGCCCATTTCAGGCGGGCATGTAGGTGGATCTAAAAATATGGCATCCTTTGTTCAAGCGAAAACGGCAGAAGGGGCATCCGTTGGTTTAACTGAACCAATTGCTCAAAAACTAGCTGAAAAATATGGCTCAAATGTCAGCAGTGTCTTCCAGCGTGTAGAGCAGCTTCAAGAGGAAGCAGACAAACGCAACATGCCGGCGTATGTACTGGCTGAGCTTGTCTATGCCATTGAAGAAGAACTGGCTGTTACACCTGTCGATTTCTTCTTAAGAAGAACAGGAAGCCTATTATTTAATATCAATTGGGCAAAAACGTATGCGCAGCCTGTCGTTGATTATATGGGAGATCGTTTTGGCTGGGATGAAGCGACAAAACAAAAGCATCAAACAGAATTAGATCAATTATTCCATGAAGCAGTCGTACCACTTGATGCCGAATAAAGAGAAAGCCGATCGTGTATCGGCTTTTCAGCGTGTAGACAAACCCTCGCATTCGGTGTCAG
>NZ_NKHG01000060.1 GCF_002744245.1 Bacillus pumilus
AAAGCCCGACCGATTACTAGATGATGATGGTGGTCATTTAATTGCGTCTATTTTCAAAGGGTCTGGAGATGTTGATAACCTACTTCCGATGAATTCACAAATTAATCGTAGTGGTGGGAAATGGTACAACATGGAGCAGGAATGGTTGGCTGCACTAAAAGAGATTCCACCTAAACATGTAGAGGTAAGTATTGAACCTATTTATCAGGGTGATTTGTTAAGACCTGATAGTTTTTTTGTGGAATATAAAATCGGAAAAAGTTATGTTCAAGAATTTATCAAGAATCAACCTGGAGGTTAAAGATAATGGAATCAATAGAACGCTATTATAAAAAAATAGCAGAATCAATTAATGAATTAATACCATGTGATTGGGATAAAGTTTGGATGTATGCAGAAATACTTGATGATTCGGCTGGAATTACATTTTGTTTCAACGAGACTAATAGTGAAGAGTACGTTTATGGACATGAAATTCCACTTAAATATAATGTAAGTAAATCAACATACATTCATTTATTATACGAACTCAGTAAAACTTTTGAAGAATTGAAAAAAGTATATACACAAAATGATTTAGGTGCTTGGACAACAGCTACCCTCCAATTAGATAAAACAGGGAAATTCTCGATTGATTATGGATATGAAGATATTTTATCTATAGGGCTTTATGGTATCCAGAGAAGAGCCGTATGGGAGTATAAAACGTTCGGGTTTTTACCAGAAGACGAGAAAGATAAAGAAGCTGTGCTAAATTATATTAAAAACAAAGAAGAAAACCACTAACACACTACCCTCCAAATTAAAGGAGGGTTTTTAAATACCAATATTTACATCGAACAAAAGTTCTTGAAACTCATTGGTGAAGAACATTTGTTCTGTTACTATTTAATCATTCAAGAAGGAGTGATTAAATGCTTAGAGACAGAGGTACGATTAAATGGACAGCGATGATGTTACCTGAGCATGTTGCACGACTTAAACACGACCTAGCAGAAACGAAAAAAACAGATAAACCAATTATAGATCAACAACAAACAGAAGAATTCGAGTCAACAATTGCCTATGCAATGAGTGTTAATAAGTCTTTGACCTTTTCAGTTTATAATTCAGGAAATATTAATCAACTCAAAGGGTTTACACAATATATCAACTATGAAAAGAAGATGCTACATATAAAGGACTTGTCACACGAAACTCACTTTATTATTTTAGATGACATAGTGGGTGTTTCTTATGATTGATTACACTAAGTTTCCACGTCACAAGATACTGTGTGTTGATATGAAGTCGTTTTACGCTTCCATTTCAGCAGTTATGATGGGCTTAGATCCTCTGGAATGTTATTTAGCTGTTGTAGGGAACACAGAGAGACAAGGAAGTGTTGTATTAGCAGCAAGCCCAAAACTAAAACAGGATTTTAAAATTAAAACTGGCTCAAGGCTATTCGAAATCCCTAATGATCCAAGAATCCATATTGTTAATCCTAAGATGGACACATTTATTAATGTATCTACGAAAATCACACAATTGTTTTATCGTTACGTTCCAGAATGTGATGTTCACACTTATTCCATAGACGAATCTTTTTTAAAAGTAGATGGAGTTATGAGAATGTGGAACAGTGTAGAGGAAATTGCTGAACATATACAAGATGCAATAATGAGAGAGTTTGGTTTGCCATGCACAATTGGGATAGGTGACAACATGTTAATCAGCAAGCTAGCTCTTGATTTAGAAAGCAAAAAAGCGCCAAACGGAATTGTTAGATGGAGATATGAAGATATACCCACCAAACTGTGGCCAGTTAGACCAATCTCTAAGATGTGGGGAATAGGCAAGCGAATGGAACGAAACCTAAATAAAATGGGTATCTTTACAGTTGGTGCATTAGCCAAATACTCACTTGAAACATTAGAGAAGAAATTTGGCATAATGGGGAATCAAATCTTCCATCATGCATGGGGAATTGATTTATCTGAATTAGGTGCTCCAGTGTTGCAGGGACAAGTGAGCTATGGAAAGAGTCAAATTCTACTCAGAGATTATACAACTAAAGACGAAATCAAAGCAGTGATTCTTGAAATATGCGAAGAGGTAGCTAAACGAACGAGAGATCATAACAAAGTAGGGAGAACGATTAGCTTAGGTATCGGATACAGCAAAGAAGAATATTCTGGAGGGTTCCACAGAAGTAAGACAATTGAAAGCCCAACCAATATCACTATGGACATCTATAACACGTGTATTGAGTTGTTTAACACGTGTTATCAGCATAAGACGGTTAGAAGTATTTCAGTCACATTAAGTAAAATTGAAGAAGATGCTAACCAGCAGTTAACTTTATTTGATGAAAGAGGATTAGAGAAAAAAAGACAGCTGGGTTATGTTATGGATGGCATTAGAAATAAATATGGTTCAAAAGCATTATTTAGGGCAGTTTCATACACGAAAGGCGGTACTGCATTGTACAGAGCTGGTTTAACTGGTGGTCATAGAAGCTAATATTGAAAATATGCATTTTTTCAGTTATAGATAACTAATACTGCATTAAATCACCAATCATTTGGTGATTTGTTCACATGTTATAATTTTGAAAGTGACAATATTGTTATATAGATACAGTGATTGTCACATAATATTGTAGTGAGCCTTTATTATAATATGATATGTTAAAGATGTAAGGAAAAATAATGGATGTCTAAAAAGCATCTCAGATAATGAAGTTATTATACGTATGCAATTTAGAATTTAAAAGGAGTAAGCAATGAATAAAAGAATAAAGAGTTTAGATTTCATTAGAGGTTTTGCAATATGTGGTATTTTGTTAATTAATATACCGGCATAGATTTATGTCTCGTAGATTAACCTTTTTATTAATTTTAGGTATTATTCATATGATAGCTATATTTTGGGGAAGTATATTAGTGCCTTATGCTTTGCTAGGATTTATTGTTATGGGGTTATATGGATTATCATCTAGTATATTAAAAAACATAGCCATAAGCATTATGTCTCTTTATCTTGTTAGTGTTATTATAAAATCTTTTCATATAGAGTTTATGGGATGAGATTTTATCGTGAATGACAGTATGCTAATTCTTAACTTCTTCATAGTAGGATTATATATGGTTAAAAGTCGGTATATATACAGTGAAGATTCTATAGTATCAAAAATAAATAGAAATAAGTATATATTCTTATCAAGTGTGTCAATAATGATTATTGTTGTAATTAAATATATAGCAATTTATTAGATTAAAGAGGAGAATAAAATTATGGCTAAGTTAGCATTAATATTATTTTTAGTTATTATAGGAATTGCATCATTCGGAGGGTATTATTTATTTTCTGATCAAGGTTACTATAAAACAAATGATTATTATATTTATAATACTGAAGACCCTAAAATAAAACATGAGAAAAATGATCAAGGGGAGTCAAACAAGTATTATATTTATGAAGTATCAGGTTATAAAGATGGTAAGAGTGAAAATCTTAAATTGAGCTTATTGAGTCCAATTAAGAAGAATCAAGCATACCTTGTCAAATGGGAAGAAAGAAGAGCTATAGTAAGTAAGATAAAAGAAATATCTAAGTCTAAGTTTGAAAAAAATAAGAATCCATAAACATTATAGCATGTTTATGGATTCTTAAATAAGTATGAATTGGAGAATATTATGGATATATGGCTGATTTTATTTTTATGGTTTCTATTTATAATATCAGTAATCGGTTTAATACTATCAATATTGTATGATCGAAGAAATATGATTAACGGTTTTTTAGTAATAACTTCCATAGGTTTATTTCCCTTTAGCCTCATCTCACTGCTAGGTAAAGTTCCTATAATACCCATTCTAGGCGTACTCTTACTAGTTATCGTTATGGTCTTCTATTTCAGTTTTTTATGGTGGTTTATACCTTTATTATTATATAATGGAATTAAAATAAGAAAATTAGAAGGTAAAAAGTTTACAAATAGCTTAACATTAATCGTTTTATTTAGTTTAATCTTATATATAATATGTATTCAGATTTTAAATAATTTTCAGTATATTAGGGAGATAGGGTTTATTAGTATTGGAATTACAATTGTTTATGCATATTTTATAGTACATATTACAGTTTTTATAAACACATATTTATTGCAAAAATTACCTATAATTGAACGTCCTGATTTTATTATTGTCTTAGGTAGTGGCTTAATAAATGATAAAGTACCCCCTTTACTAGCAAGTAGAATTGATAAAGCTATAGAAATCCGTAACAAATATGAGAATAATGAAAGTATTAAAATAATATTTTCTGGCGGCCAGGGAGAAGATGAAAGTTTACCCGAAGGGAAAGCAATGGCAAACTATGCTAAACAAAAAGGTTTAAATGATAATGTCATAATAGAAGAAACACGCTCTAAAACAACGGAAGAAAACATTCTTTATTCAAAAGATATAATGAGTAGATTGAGTAAGAACTATAAGGCTGTACTAGTATCGAATAATTTCCATATATTAAGAGCATCTTTAATAGCTAAAGAAATGGGTTTAAAAATATATGGTTATGGTTCTAAGACAAAGCTTTATTTTTGGATAAATGCCTTTATAAGAGAGTATGTAGCTATTCTAAGTATGAAGAAGCGACAACATTCATTAATTATTGGTATAGTTATGTTCTTAACAATTTTAGCTATTTTAATAAGTGTAATAGCAAGAGTTATATATTAAGGAAAAGACGTAATATCTTTAATTTATTCCGTGATGCAGCGGTGGGGACGGGGACACTGTTTATTTCATTCGTTAACATCTCAGTAATTCGAAGTCTTCGAGAACATTTTTTAGGTGAATCAGAAATTGTGAATTTATTTACTATCAACAGCATCAGTTTTGTATTTCTTATTGGTTATGCGGGTTAATAGCACGTTTAGTTTATCAATATACAACGGCTACTTATGTTTTGATACCAATAATTAGTGCTATCATCTACTTTTTCTTTCTACATCCAATAATTAATTTTTCAACTGGTTTCGTTGGATTTTTGACTTACTTATTTAATACAGTAATACTGTGTTCTACGTTAACATATGCTTTTCCAGTTCATGTTTTAAGAAAATTAAATGGAAAGACAGTACTAAATAGTTCATTTACAACAAAAAAAGAGGATAAGAGAATGGGCATTGTTTAAATAAATACATCACTAAAGATACGGAGATCATCACGATAACAATCATGATTAGAAGTGCAATTTTTTTGTCCATCAAGAGGGCTGGCTTAATCCGAAGGCAGAAAAATCTTTTTGAAAATAGACTTTACCCTTTAACTTTTAGCGGAGCTCAAGGGAGGTCTATTTTTTCTTTATGTAAAAAACGAAAAAAATACCCCTGCTCAAAGGAGCC
>NZ_NKHG01000248.1 GCF_002744245.1 Bacillus pumilus
AGTGATCACCACGCCGTCGGCACGGGCGGCAGGCTTGCTGGCATTGTGGCGCAGGATGGCGTGAGAGATGACCGGGGTCGGCGTGAAGCCGAGGCCGGCCTGAATGCGAGTCTCGACGCCGTTGGCCGCCAGCACTTCCACCGCACTGGCAAAGGCGGATTCAGACAGGGCGTGGGTATCCATGCCGACAAACAGCGGGCCCGTGATGCCGGCCTGCTGGCGATACTCCACCAGCGCCTGGTCACCGCCAGGATGTGGGATTCG
>NZ_NKHG01000249.1 GCF_002744245.1 Bacillus pumilus
TTTGCACCCGTCCACGGGCGCATTGTTTTTATATTGCAGGGTTATGACAGTGGTGGCGGGCAAAGGTTGCGTCGGGAGTGTGCGAAAGCGCAACTTTTGGCACGTTTTATGATTTTTCTGTGATGGCGGACAAGGGTTGCAGACAGCAGAAACGACTGGAAAAACTGTGATCCTGCCTGCAAAGCGAGGGCGGGTGCTTATCTATAATGGCGCCGATTTTTCTCAATCGGAGCCGAAGGGATGCCGGTCTTTATCGATGTGGAATATTTGCAGGG
>NZ_NKHG01000250.1 GCF_002744245.1 Bacillus pumilus
ATTATTTTCAATGCGGATGTCACTATACCAAAAACCATCAGTGCTAGTGTGCGAATCTACTCCGCGCGCATATCCTCCTAAACTTTCAGACTTGCTGAAATAGCAGTCTCGAATAGTGACATGCTTGCTTACAGTTTGATCATAAGCTCCAAATGCGCCGAAGTTGCCCGCCGATCTCATCAAGTCTAGTTGAATCGCAGCAGAAAACCATCTGTCGCCCTTATAATCAGCGTAACCTTTAAACCAGACATTCTCTATTAATACGTGTTTATTACCTGCACAGTCAAAGGCATGGCCGCCGCACACATCTTTGATCGTGATGTTACGGATGATGATACGCTCAGCATGAGCGAACCCCAGGGCAGAACATTGCTCTTTGATCTCTCCTCCTGCGCTATCCAGTACACCTTGTCCATCAATCAGTATGTTTCCGTGGCCGTTATAACCTTTTGTCTGATCTTCTTTATCCCCGTTCACGATCATAGAACCTACAAAGCCGCGTCTAATAATTGCGCCAGCTTGTAAGGTCAAGTGAGTGTTTTTATAGATACGGGCTGTCTCCGTAAGCTTGTATTTTCCGGGTGGCACGACAATATGCACAGGATATAATTTTGCAAGGCTTAGCGCAGCCTTAAAGCCCGCTGTGAAGCTCCCGTATTTCTTGATGAATTTTTTGAGATTGAGAGAAACTGCAGAATCTTCAATTTCTTGCTCAAGTAATTGAAAGTCATAGTCTAATCTGTCTTTTGCTGTGGGATGAATAGATGCATCCCTTGCAACTCGAATGTCTACAACTTCCTTGACATCCTTCCCGTCATGATTGAGAACGAGGTTTGTCAATCTAGCCCACATGTTGTCAATCCTATTTGCAACGGTGAACAAACCGTGCATAATCTGACTAGACAAGTGAGCTTTTTTACTGTCCTTGTGAGACTGTAATTCACTGGCGTTCTTATTAAGCTCATTCTCAACCGTTTGCATGTCACCGCGTAACTGTGATTCATAGACTGAATTTCTTGTCGTATCATAATCCTTTTTAAGCCGGACCAATATATTCACTCCTTTCAATTCCAAAAGAAAAAACGCATCTAATTGAGCGTTCTCATCAATTGATCAATGTATCTTTTTTGCTGCTTAATCTGCCGCGCCTGGCTCACTTGATAGTCCTGGATGTCTTTTCGGAAGTTTGCGAAAGTCATTTTAGGGCTGTCATACGGGTTGAGGGGATTATAAGTGACAGACACTAGCCTTACATCGTCCTCAAACGTGATCCCGTTTGCTGTATCAGCAATGACATGTATGGTGTCACCCTTCCAAAATTCTTCTTCTATTCCTTGTAGTGCTGGTTCATAGATGTACTGGTACTCTGCCTCAACGACCACATCAGGATATGGGTTTACGTGCTTTTTCAAAGTAGAAACCATGTTGCTTGCTTTTTTTACTGTGTCATCTCTTATCGGCTCTCCCCAGCGCGGCTTACCCTCAATCAAAAATTTATCTTCATCAGGATGAATGTATAGGATAGGCTCGAATTCGTATTCGGGCTCTTTCTCCTTTTCATCCTCGTTCGACTTTGTATCGGTTGACTTTGTGTCACTTTTCTTAGCTTTCTTTTCTGCGCCGTAACCCCAGGCGCGCGTTGACGTGTTTTGATCATTGATCTTCAATTTAAAGCCCGGCATATTGTATCGGCTGTCGAAAGTGTAATCTACCACCTTGCCCATTTTTAAATGCACATAGATGACATAGTTATTTACATCAAGTTCTATTTCATAATCCTCAACAATCTGATCCATCAATTCGACTCTGTTCTTTTCTCCAAAGCCGTCCTGATCTACTTCGTCAAACTCCGATAGTTTTGCTTTTAGTACATATTGAAAAGGCGTATCAGCCAGGGCAAAGTCTAAAGCTTCTTTGATGTTCAGTTTCTTTGAAATTTTTTCTTCGACTCTGTCATTTACAAGAAGAACAGTATACACATGATTGGCCGTAACCTTTTTCTGCAGGACGTTTTTTCTTCTCTGATCAAGCTCAATATCTGTGATGTAATACTTTTGATGATTGTAAACTTTTTCGTCCAAGTACAGTATGTTTCCAGGTACTAATAAATCAAATTCTGTTCCGTTATCCTCAGTCCGTAGAAGTGTGAAGGTGAAACTCTTCTTACCTGTTGTATCGTCTTGAAGCTCCAACACAGCACCAACGATTTCCACAAGCTCTTTGCCGTCTTTGGTTGAGACATGTAGCTGCCTAAAATCAATATCAGAAGGTAGTCCGTCGTTTAACTCTACGTCCTTGCCCTGGTACTCTTTGCTTGGATATGTCGGTTTAGTTGGTGTTTCAGGTTCACTTGGTTCATCCGGCGCATCGTCAAAGGTGTCATATTGTGTTAGTTTGTATGTGAAAATAATACTGTTTAACTTCGTCGCATAATTTATGTCAGTAGCATATCCGGCTTTTGAAACTGCTGCAGTAGCCTTCTTATAATCTTTTTCACCTACCACGTCTTTATATCGACTCAAACGGGTGTACAGGCTCCCAAGATCAGCTAAGCTATCTGCGTAAGATGGATACTTTCTAAACTTAGCTTGTATCCTGGAGACGTTTCCCTTTTTGTCTTGTTCGCTTGTCCACATGAGAACATATTTACCGTTATATGTCCCTTTAATTCCAAATAAATTATTTGCTTGTTTAGAAAGACCACTCGTCCCAAAACTACTTTCTAAGCACCCTTGAGCAATGACAAGGCTCGCAAGCACATTATATTTCTTATATACTTTCTGCGCTCCTGGCGCTAGTTTCTTTATAAAATCTGCTGCAGCCATGACATCCTCCTTTTATGGAAAATAAAATCTTGTATCGAACACAATTTCAAAATCATTTGTATTCTGTATCTCAAATTCATTCATACCTTTATCTAAAGACGGCAGCCTTCCCGACGTTTTCAATCTTTTATTACCGACAACGGTATACTGTTTCAGGTTTCTAACCTGCTGTGACTTTTTCAGCTCGGCTTCTATTTTCAATCTTTCATTATTCGTGTGATTGATAATAGTCACGTTTTTTCCCTTTGCGTTTAGCTGCACATTATAATCATGCTGCAGGGGATTAATAGGCACGCCTGGATTGTATATACTGAATCGTTTTTTGTTTTTAAATAGGTACTGCAGATCATCGCGTCTTTGGATACCCATTCCTGAAAACCATCTTTCATTAGAAAAGTTTTGTGCGCTTAAAGACGTGCCTTTTGTCTCTGCCAACCCTGTGATATTGTTAAAATCCACTTGGAAAGATACCTGGTTTTTTTGCTTTTCCTTCGGTATCTG
>NZ_NKHG01000251.1 GCF_002744245.1 Bacillus pumilus
TCAACAATCTAAGCCGGCTTTTTACCGGCTTTTATTTTTTTTGAAAAAACGTGATTTTTTTTGAAATTTATAATGCTTTTTTCATAGATATATGTTAATCTTTCAAAGGAGCAAAAAGAGGCTCTATTTTTTATCTCTTTCACAGCAAAATTCCTCGAAAAAATAAAATGTTTTTCAAGAAAAATGTTGACTATTGATAGAGATATATGATATATTTAAGTGGTCGCTTTGAGAGAGTGGCAAACAAG
>NZ_NKHG01000040.1 GCF_002744245.1 Bacillus pumilus
CCCTCGCATTCGGTGTCAGTCCTGCGTGCCGGTGCTCACGAATGTCAAATTCGCTCCGCGCCGGTACTCGTTCTTCCTAGACTTCAAAGGTTTTCTATCACGCTGAAAAGAAGACAAAGAGCTAAAATAACGTTCATTTTAGCCCTTTGTCAACAATCTGTCGTCCTCAGTTGTGAGGACGGTTTTTTTGATGAAAAGACGAAAAAGAAACTTTCTTCAAGCGGAAATTGTCAATATCTCATGATTTGTGATAAGATTATGATCAGGTACTAATACTATGTCTTGAAAAAATAGGAGGCTTTAATACATATGAACTTTTCTTTAGAAGGACGTAATATCGTGGTGATGGGTGTTGCCAATAAACGAAGCATCGCTTGGGGAATTGCTCGCTCACTTCACGAAGCAGGAGCTCGTTTGATTTTTACTTATGTGGGAGACCGTCTTGCAGAATCTGTTAAAGAGCTTGCAAGCACACTTGAGCGTGATGATTCAATTATTCTTCCTTGTGATGTGACAAGTGATGAAGAAATCGAAAAATGCTTTGCAACAATTAAAGAAAGAGTACAAGTGATTCATGGTGTTGCGCATGCGATTGCATTTGCAAACAAAGAAGAGCTTGTCGGTGAATATTTGAACACGAACCGTGAAGGCTTCCTTTTAGCGCACAACATTAGTGCATATTCATTAACAGCCGTAGCAAAAGCAGCACGTCCGTTGATGACAGAGGGCGGCAGCATTGTAACACTTACTTACTTAGGCGGAGAGCGTGTTGTATCTAACTACAATGTCATGGGTGTAGCAAAAGCAGCACTTGAAGCAAGTGTGAAATATTTAGCAGCTGATCTAGGAGCAGAAGGCATCCGCGTGAACAGTATTTCTGCTGGCCCAATTCGTACTTTATCTGCAAAAGGAATCAGCGGATTTAATACGATCCTCAAGGATATTGAAGAGCGTGCACCGCTTCGCCGTACAACAACTCCTGAAGAGGTTGGCGACACAGCATTATTCTTATTCAGTGATCTGTCCCGCGGCATGACAGGTGAGAATCTTCATGTTGATTCTGGCTTCCATATCATTGCCCGATAAACGAATAAATGATTCGCAGCATACCGATGACTGGTATGCTGTTTTTTTTATTTTTCTTCTGATTTGAGGCGTCCGCTCATATATATAAGGAATGAATCATTCGGGAGGGATTAGTATGTCAAATAAAGGTGATGAGAATCAAAAGCCGCTTATGTATATTGTTCAGCCAAGCTATGATGAATCAACGCCGGCCATGCAAAATATTGTAAGAAAGCGAAAGAAGTCAGAAAAACCGCCAGAAAGCAAAAAAAGCGCTAAAGAATCAATCGAAGAAAGCGCGCAGGAATCTGTATCACAGGAAGTAGAGCAGAAAAAAGAAGAGCCGCCCGCACTGCAGCAAGAACAAAAAATCATACAAGAAGAGCCTTCACAAGAACAAGAGATCATACAAGAAGCAGAGCCTTCACAAAAACGAGAGCGAGTACAAGAACAAGAAAAGCAGCCAGAAGGCGTATATCATGAAACAAAAGAAGAACCAAGGAGAAAACGAGTGAAAAAGCCTTTAAGTCAAATGAGCATTGACGAGAAGGTCGATTTTCTCACAAGCCTGCCGCATAATATGCCAAGAGCACTTTGTCTCATTGAAGCCGGTGGAAAAACATACAGAGGGATTGTGATGGAGAGGAAAGAGAATATCGTGATCATTCGTACAGCAGGCGGTGGAAATTCGGTCGAATTAGCGATTGATGATATTTCCTCCATTCATCCACTTGGTTTTTAATAAACATGAAAAAAGTCCCATATAGGGACTTTTTTGTTAGCAGCTACGGTTGATGAGTCTTGGATTTAAGCATTCGATTGCGCAGAAGCAGTCAAGGTCTACTTCGATGCAATACTTCGATTTTTCTAATCGGAACACATCGCACAAGGAGTCTTTATCTGTAAAATCTAAAATATGACGGTCTTTGTCAAATGCAATTAGCAAGCTGAGTGTTGCGCAGTGATCAGAGATGTGTTCGACTCTGAAAAATGCAGTGCTGAAGCAAGGTCCTGCATCTACTTCTCCGACGTTTCCGAATGCGACGAATGGTTTTGATTTTGATGTAAATAGAACAAACGGGACAGTGTCACCTAATGAGTGTGATGGAGAAAGGAGATTGCTGTAACAGCTCGTTGGGCAATCTTCTTCGACGGCATTTTGTAAGTCGTGAATGTTTTCAACAGCCTCTGCTACACAGTTCCATGAATGTTTGCGGCTCATATTCAACCCTCCTATACAAGGAATTTTGTTTGAGTATTTGAGCACTGTCATCATCTACAAGCTTTATTTTTGTGCCTCGCCGGTTGATGCATGTCGTTTCCATCAATGCGGAAGCGGCCGCTTTTTGCTGACTGCTCCGCATGATTGGTTGTCATTCGTGAGGAAGGGGATGCTATGACTCATGACAAGTTAGGTCAACGGACGATTTGTTTAGCCGTGGTGATGATGCTTTTTATCTTTCGTTGGCATGACTCTGTCTACAAGTTCTGGATTTAAACATTGGATCGCGCAGAAGCAGTTCAAATCAACCTCGATACAAAAGTCTGTTTTTTCTAAACCAAAGAAGTCAGGGTCACAAGGGTGACACACGCTTAACGTATGTCCGTGTACATCAACAGGTCTTAATACAGATAACGTAGCACAGCAGTCATTTAATTTTTCAACCCGGAAGAAGATAGATTCGAAGCATTGGCAATCGTCAACAAATCCTCCAATGTTTCCGAAAGTAGAGAACAATCCGCCCTTTTTATCAAAAAGTAAAAACGGAATTGTATCTTTTCCAGAAACTGTCGGGCTTAATAAATTACTGTAGCAGCTCGTAGGACATTTATCTTCTACAGCTTCCTGCTCTGCTAAAATCTTATCAACCGCATCGCATACACAGTTTTCATCATGTCGGCCATGGTGTTTTCCGCAGCTCATGGATTTCAGCTCCTTTAACAAGGTATTTGACTTTAGTCCTTAACAACATATGTATGTGCCCTCTAGTTGGTGTGGGTAAATGACTATTTATCTTTGTTGTATTTTTCATAAAAGAAAAAGCAGAGCTTTTCGCTCTGCTTTTGTACATTAGAGGATACCGATTGCGACAATTGTTGCAACAAGGGTCTGTGTAAGTGTTTGGATTGCGATAGAGATGTCCGCATCAATTGTAGTTACTGTAACGTTTCTTGAATTTTCGATGACAAGTTTTTGACGGTTTGTTTGTTTGTGACTAGCGGCTTGCAGTAGATCTTGAGTGACGCGGTCGGCTAAATCACCGTCTGCGATTGAGATGTTTGTGATTGTGATAATCGCTGTTTGAACAGCTGCTTGGATAGATGCTGCAACTTGAGCATCAACAGAAGACACGTTAATGTCACAAGAGTCTCTAACGATAATGACTTCCTCAGATGTCTGCTTTGTGACACTCAATTGATCAAAGTCTTGTAAGACATTTTCGTCATCATAGTAGTGGGCGTCACAAACTGCTTTTCTTTCATAGTTATGATAATCGCCGTGATGTGTACAGTTACGATCTAGAGCGACCCAAGAGTATGGTTTAGAATCCATTTCTTTTCCTCCTTCCGTTTACTTTATTAAATGCTGGAATGCGTTGTTTTGTCTCGGGCATTTATCCTAGCAAGCAACCCATTTTTATTTAATCGTTATTTTGCTGCGCTTGACGGCGCTGTTGAATACGATCTCGGAGTGAATTTCGTTTAGGACGCACTTGTGGTTCAGACTGGACTTCAACTTCAGCCTGTTTTGCTGCTTCTGCTTGACGCTTTTTCTCTTGCTGCTGCTGGACGAAGTCATCTGCCTTCTTTTGTAAATCCTGAACCAACTTCAAAATCATCCTTCTTTGATCTTCTGAAAGATTTGCTTTTTGATCATCCGTGACATTGTTTTTGTTTAAAATATCACTGACAAGAAGGCTTGTTAATGGGTCAACGTCAGTGTTGATTTGAAACTCCTTGTTTTCGTTCTCTTCAGCCACGATTATTTCACCTCTTTCATACGTAATGTTAGAAAAAGAAAGGGTCAAAGAATGCCGGCTTCAACTAAGAGTACATTCAGTGTTTGAGTGAGAATTTGTACGGAGTTCAGAATGGATGCATCAGATAATGTAATCGTGACGTTATAGCAATTGATGATTTGAATCACAGTTTTCTTTTGGACTGTCACTTGTTGTGTGGATAAAAGCTGCTCTGTGATGTCTGTCGCCAATTCATCGTCTGGTACAAGAAGTTGAATTAAAAGAGTAATGATTGTCGTTACGGTCGCTTGAAGGGAGAGTGCGGCTGTTACATCTGTTTTATGAATCGTGACATTTTCGGAATCCTTGATCTCAATGAAATCATCATAATTGCTCATTAATTCGTTTAACAGTTGTGTGTATAATAAATCAGCACTTTCTTCAATAGACAATACTTTCACTCCTTTCTTATCTATACATTATTTAATGCAGCAGGGACTCAAGGTGGAATCGGAAAGCGTGAAAAAGTACAACCCAATTTTATTTCCACTCGAATTATCATGGCGGTCCTTCTTTTTGCATATATAAAGAAAGGACGGAAAAAGAAGAAAGAAGGAGGTGGAGGTTTCCTGAGTGGTGCTTTGTCTTTTATCGTGTTTGCCCTCGCATCCTTTCGCCTGACGAGATTGATCGTGTTTGATACCATTTCTGCCCCTTTTCGCCGTTTATTTCATGAAGAGCAAGAAGAGATAAACGAACAAGGTGAAGTCGAGACATATATGATCATCAAAGGAAAAGGGCTGCGGTCTTGGGTAGGAGAGCTATTAAGCTGTTATTGGTGTACGGGCATGTGGTGCACTGCTGCTTTACTTGTGATATACATACTTTTTCCTCTCGCCAGCATGTGGCTTAATTTACTATTAGCGATTGCCGCAGCAGCAGGTATTATCGAAGCAGTCGTGTCGAAGCTTGTGAAATAAACAGGCGTTCTGATCAGACACGCTTTTAAAAAATGCATATACTAATATGGAATAGGAAAGGAAGGGTTGCGATGAAACCAACTGAAACGCCGTCACATATGCTTCAAGGGTATCCAGCGCAGTCAAACCAACAATCTGTTTATACGAAAAAAATCAAGAAGACTGGCTGCGGCTGTGGAAAGAAAAAGAAATATGAATCGTAAAAAAACAAAAGCCGGGTTTATCCGGTTTTTTTGTTGCCTTTTTTCGAGTTCTGCATATGAAAGAGGGAAGGGGTGACCAAAATGGACGCATTCGAACAATTAATCGGCTCTTTGTTCACTAAACCTCATGATGAGAAAGAACAAGCGCATGAAAAGGTTGAAGTGGATCTAGCTAATAAAGCGAATGATCTTGAGCAGCACTTAAAGGTATTTGGCGAGAAGATGGACGCCTTTGCGAAAGAAACAGAGGCGTTCATGATGCGTCATGGAGACGCAGGTTATGTATTTAAACAGCAGAAATAAAATTTCCGCACTTTTTTATGTGATCGTCCAAACCATTTCTTGTTTTTTTCATATTTTGTAATGGAGTAGAGGAGGTGCTTAAATATGAGTTGTTACGGTTACGGTGGCGGCTATTGCGGCGGTTATGGCGGCGGCTACGGCGGCGGCTATGGTTCAACTTTTGTTCTTGTCGTCGTGTTGTTTATTCTTCTTATCATCGTTGGTGCTTCTTTCTTTCACTAAAAGTCAGAAGGTGAGGGAAGCAATGGGGGAACCTTTTGCTTTCCTTTCTCTTTGGTCAAACAAGGCAGTAGGATAGGCACATATCTCGCCTATTTTCATATAGTAAGGTGACTACTCCACAAAGAGGAGGCAAATGAATGGATAATAAATTCTTTAAAAGTGTCGAAAATAAAACAGGTGTCAATATGAATGATGTCTTTAAGCTTGCAGGCTCGCTGCAAAATGCCAACTTTAAAGATGAGGCCACCGTCCGAGGCGTTATTAAAAAAGTAGCGCAGCTTGCGAACAAACGTGTACCTAAAGAAATGGAAGACAAAATCGTCCAATCGATTACAAGTGGAAAAGAAAAGCTTGATTTCAATACAATCAATAAAATGATGAACAACAAAAAATAAACAACAGGCTCTCCAGTCAAAGGGGGGCCTGTTATTTTTGTGTGAACAATTCACGGTTTTTCTTCAGAAGAGGGTACAAAAAGCGAGAACGGTGAGCGGTTTTCCCTCTTCTAAAAGAAGGGACAGATAGATAGAGGGATTGTTCTGCTCTTGTCATGGCAACGTATAATAAGCGCCGCTCTTCTTCAAGGGCTTCTTCATCACCATTTCTTAGTTCATCAAGTGCGAAATCATGAGGCAGTGCCCCGTCGATCACACAAGTGATGTACACCGTTTGGAATTCAAGCCCCTTTGCGCGGTGGATCGTCATCAGCTGAACGCCTGGTTCATCTGTTGTTTCCTTTTCGGCAGACTTCATATGTTCGGCATGTGCGAGAAAAGCTTTAATTGTTTCAAAGCGTTTTGCGGCTGTTTTCACATCACGTACATCATCTGCCCCTTTTTCAAGCACATTTGTATCGTTCACACGTTTCTTTAAATAATCACCAAGTCCCATCTTTTGTTCTACAAACGCCACTGCTTCAGACGGCTTTAACGTTCGTAAAGTTCGGAATAGAGGAACGATGGATTGCAGCTTTTTACGCTGAAACGGCTGAATGTCTCTTAGTTTTCCAAGCGCTTCTACCATTGAACAATCTTCCGTAATGGTCAGCGCCTTTAGAGTATTCAGTGTCTGTTGCTTTAAAAAGAAAACCGGCAGCAGCTGTTTCATTGCAGCGACATCATCTGCATCTTGACTTAAAGAAAGAAAGGCGAGCAGTACCCGAACCATTCGTCTGCTGTAAAAGGCTTTGACGCCAGAATCGGTTTCATACGGAATGGCCGATTGATGAAGCCGCTCATAAATGGCGCGACCGCCCGTATTGGTCCTAAACAGCACACAGAAATCATTCGGCTTTGCTCCGTTTTTAATTTTTTCCTGAATATCTGCTACGATCATTGTCGCTTCCTCTTCCTCGTCATATGGATAAAAGAGAGTCGGAGGGATTTTCTCAGCACGAACGGCTTTTAATGTCTTCTCATAACGATGCTGGTTCTTTTTAATAATGGCATCTGCACTTGCGACAATTGTATGGTGAGAACGGTAATTCGCATGTAAATGGACGATCTGAGCAGAAGGATAGTCCCGCTTGAAATCAAGAATGAAAGCAGGATTACTTCCTCTAAAGGCATAAATGGCTTGATCATCGTCACCTACACAAAATAACTGCTCCGATTCTCCGGTCAACAGCTGAATCAATTGATATTGAACCGGATTAATATCCTGAAATTCATCTACTAAAATGTATTTAAATCGTTCTTGATATCGTTTAAGCAGTTCAGGCTGTTCCGTCAGCATTTGTAAGCAGGCAATGGCCATATCATCAAAGTCAAATTGCTGATTGTCTTGTTTCTGCTGTTCATACGATTGATAGATCGTCCATATTTGCTTTTCTTTTTCATCTTTCAGCTCAGGGAGCTCGTCCGGTAAAAAAGCATTTTTCCAATAGCCAATCGATTGTAGCACTTGATCGGTTGGATAGTCTTTCTCATCAAGTCCTTCATTCATGATCGCTTTGCGAATGTACTGTTCCTTTTGCCAGTCAAATTTGATCAGGTGCTGGCCGCTCCATCTCTTCGGATCATCATGAAGCAGCATTTTATAAAAAAGACTGTGGAAGGTGCCCGTCACGACCTGACTTGCTTGTGATGGATGAAGCTGGTATTGCTTACGCATTCTTTCTTTCATTTCACTGCTTGCTTTTGTGGTGAAGGTCACGAGTAATATATGGTGAGCGGGGATTTGATGGTGTGAGATCAGATAAGCCGCTCTAGCCGTCAGCACCCTTGTTTTCCCGCTCCCTGCACCAGCCAGCACAAGCATTGGACCGTCTTTGTGTGTGACAGCTTGAAGCTGCGGTTTACTAAAGGTGATATGAGGAAAGAGGTCGATGGTATGTACTCGTTCATTCTCTTCTAAATGGAAGGCTTCGCCAAATTGAATCGACCTTGGTTTCTGCCAGTCAAACGATTCCTTCGTTTGCGAGATGATCTGTTTGCCGGTTGGAAAACGGAAGCCGCCAAGTTCTTTATAGGAAGCACTTTCCTCTGGTTCTGATGTTTTCTTGTCTTCATGTTCTTCAGCCTTTTCGCACATCTCCTGCTGAGACGTTTGCTTATGAATAAAGGCAGGCTCTTCATGTATATTTAATCTGAAAAAGACGGGTTGTCCGCAATATGGGCAAGATAAGTGCCCTTTTTTTCCCTCATCATGGAGGAATTGATAATGTTCTCTCGAATACGTATGTAATGAGATCGTTCGATCATGTCGTCGTGCGCATTTCAAAGCTAGTCCTCCAATTGTCAATCAATCTTAAAAAGAAACAAATCTAATCATATCAAATGAAGCGTGTTTCAAACAGTCATAATTAGGGAATAGTAGAATAGAAGGGAAGCAAAGGAGGCGTTCTTGATGGGATATATAGCCCCGATTCAGCCGGATCTGTATTTTCAATATATCAACCGTCCTGCTCCTCAGGATAAAGAAGACTATGCAAAAGTGACAAAGGTCACGCGCATCTTTCATGACAAGGTATACAGAGAGCTGGAGAAAAAAGAGGACTTAATGACAGAAGCAGAAACGAAAGTTCAGCAAAAAAAGCGGGAACGCTTTGTGCGAGATATGTTTATGGAAGAAGGCAAGGGCATTCATATCAATGTCTATATATAAATGATTGCGCTTTCTTACCTATCCGAACGATATTGAATCAAGAAAAAGCCAGGGCATCATGGATGCTCTGGCTTTTCTTTGTTATCAAGCAGATAGTGTTTTTGTCATTTTGACATGTGTGATACCCGCTTCTTCAAATGGTTCAGAAACGGATTTGTAGCCTTTCTTTTCGTAGAACGGAAGAGCTTGGACCTGTGCATGCATGACAGCTTCCTTTGCTCCTTTAGCAATGGCTTCGGTCTCTAGTGCCTCTAATAGCTTGTGGCCAAGGCCGAAAGAGCGCGCCTCTTTTAACACACAAATCCGTTCAAGCTTTGCCTTTTGACCTTCAATGATCCGTAGTCTAGCAGCAGCCTGTGGCTCTTTATCATCATTGTAAATGACAAAATGGGTGGCTTCGTCTTCTAGTTCATCAATTTCGATTTCTAAAGGGACTTCTTGTTCTTTCACGAAGACTTCTTTTCGAACGTAATATGCATCTTCTCGTTGTGTTGGTGCTTTTGCGATGACTGTTTTCAAATGTCTTTAACCCTCTTCTCCTAAAATAAATGTTTCATAGACGGTCCAAGATCCGTTCTCTAATTGATATAAAAGGTGGAAGCGATCAATCGTTTCTTCATGGTCAATCTTTCTCAGCTTTAATGTGCCAAGTACGTCTGAATGCTCATCATCTGATAATTTTTGCGCCACAGTCACATGCGGAACAAACGCATATTCAGGTGTACCGCTAAGTGGATCTGAGTACAATTTTTCATTTAGAGCCGTTAATTCCTCGTTCGGTTCTACTTTCATATAAATGACGTTGTTTACAGGAGCGAATGAACTGAATTTTTTAATACGTAAGGTAATAGGAGATGCATTTTTTGCATAATCCCGCAAGGTTGAGACGACCTCAGCTGCTTCTAAATCCGTTAACTCAAAAGGTGTTCGTAATGTTAAATGAGGCGGTATGAGTGCATAGTTCGGATCATAACGTTTGCGATAAGAGTTCGCAATATCTTGCAATTTTTTTGATGGAAATAAAACAACTCCGTATTTCATCTTGTTCCCTCCTGATTAAGAAAGTATTTATTATTTTTTATTATAACAAAATTCAGTTGATTAACGAATATGGGAGCATTCTTTTTAACGAAGGAGCAATGAGCGGCTGCCAAAACGTCCATTTGTGATCACCTTCGAATGTCTCAAATAAATAATCCGCACCAGAATGTTCAAGAAGAGCCTTCAAGTCTTCGTTCGGCTTAATAAAATCAAGCACTTGGCCATCTGTTGTTTTTACAGCCGTTTCTTCTAACCCAATTTGATGGATAATGGCATAATGAGAAAGTGCTGTTGATTGTTTCACTGCTTGTAAGACCGACTCATCAACGTAAGGAGACTGCAAAATCAATCCGCCAAATAAAGAAGGATAATCAATGGCTGTCATGAGTGAGATTGTAGCACCTAGTGAATCACCAATAAACGTACGTCCTGATCCAATTTGATACGTTGGATAGTGTTCATCAATATAAGGGACAAGTTCATTTGCCAAAAAGCGTTTATACGCTTCAAACTTTGTGCCGTCTGGATGATACGTATTTCGCCTTTCAGTGACATTTTCATAAGGAATACCAATAATAATCGAGCGTTCCATTTCTTTGTTTTGCATGAGTTCTTCCGCCTGTCTGCCTATTTTACCTAAACGGAAATAATCATGACCATCTTGTGCAATGATGACATGATATGTATAGAGGGGGGAGTAATTGACTGGCAAATAGATCAAAACGGTCATGTCCGCCCCAAGCTCTTTTGATTGTAAGGTTTCTTCTTGAATGATTCCTGTTTTTTCACCATAATCCATTCCTCCAGCTAACCAAATTCATCACAAGTGAAACGTTTCCATTCATTGTAACATGAAAAACAGCGTTGTTCCTATAGGCGAACATGCAATCAAATCGACTGACATCCATTCTGTTATAAAATACAGAAAATTTTAATTAATTGTTCCATTTCCCCTTGAAAAATGAGTTTTAATGCGTTACAGTATTAAGAATTAGAACAGACAGACAACACATTCTTATCGTGAGAGGTGGAGGGACTGGCCCTTTGAAACCTCAGCAACCGGTATGCATCACTTCACGTGATGTGCCAAGGTGCTAAATCCAGCAAGCAGTTTTTTTGCTTGGAAGATAAGAGGAAGCGATTAAACCCCTTCTTCTTATGAAGAAGGGGTTTTTCTGTTTTGAAATCAGATTTTTACTTAGGATGGTGTCAAATGACAGAACATGTGGAAACGAAGTTAGCGCAAATTGGAAACCGTAGCGAAGAGGCGACTGGCACTGTCAGTCCCCCCGTTTATCTTTCAACAGCATATAGACATAGAGGCATTGGTGAATCAACAGGGTTTGATTATATTCGAACGAAAAACCCAACAAGACAGCTCGTAGAGGATACGATTGCTTCACTCGAAGAAGGAACGGCCGGTTTTGCCTTCAGCTCGGGAATGGCTGCTATCCAAACGATCATGGCTCTATTTGAGAGAGGAGATGAACTAATTGTTTCATCAGATTTATATGGCGGTACATACCGTTTGTTCGAGAACGAATGGAAAAAGTATGGCCTGCGTTTTCTTTATGATGATTATTCAGATGAAGACTGTTTACGCTCTAAAATCACGCCAAACACAAAAGCCGTCTTTATTGAAACGCCGACAAATCCACTCATGCAGGAAGCAGATATTCAAAAAATAGCGAAGATCGCAAAAGAACAGGGCGCTTTGGTCATTGTCGATAATACCTTTTACACACCAGTCTTGCAAAAGCCGATTACGCTTGGAGCCGACATTGTTATTCATAGTGCAACCAAATATTTAGGCGGGCACAATGATGTTCTTGCAGGGCTCGTGGTCACAAAAGGGGAGCAACTATCTGAAGAGATGTTCCAGCATCAAAACGCCATCGGAGCGGTTCTATCTCCATTTGACTCATGGCTTTTAATGAGAGGAATGAAAACATTGGCCCTCAGAATGCGCCAGCATGAGGCAAATGCCAAGGAGTTAGCGGACTTTTTAGAGAAGCAGCCTGAAATCCAAGATGTTCTTTACCCAGGCAAGGGGGGAATGCTGTCATTTCGTGTCGCCAAAGAGGACTGGATCAATCCATTTTTAAAGCAGCTGAAAACGATTTGTTTTGCTGAAAGTCTTGGAGGAATCGAAAGCTTCATTACGTATCCTGCCACACAAACGCACATGGACATTCCAGAAGAGATTCGCATTGCAAACGGTGTGTGTAACAAACTGCTCCGTTTCTCTGTTGGGATTGAGCATGTGGATGACCTGAAAGCTGATCTGAAACAGGCACTATCACAAGTGAAAGAGGAGGTACATGCCAAATGACCACACACGATTGGACACTCGAAACAAAACTAGTTCATAATGCCTTTAAAACAGACCGTTCAACCGGTGCAGTCAGTGTACCGATTCAGCATGCGTCGACGTTTCATCAAAGCAGCTTTGATGAATTTGGCCAGTATGACTATTCCAGATCAGGGACTCCGACACGTCAAGCATTAGAGGATACCGTTGCATCGTTAGAAGGAGGAACCAGAGGTCTTGCCTTCGCATCAGGAATGGCTGCCATTTCAACCGCTTTTCTTCTTTTATCAAAAGGAGATCACGTCCTCGTTACAAGAGATGTGTACGGTGGAACCTTCCGTATGATTACACAAGTCCTCTCAAGATTTGGCATAGAGCATACTTTTGTGGACATGACAGATTTGAATGAAGTCAAACAAGGCATTCAATCGAATACGAAGGTCATTTACATGGAAACGCCGTCAAACCCTACACTAGGGATTACAGATATTGAAGGCGTTGTCCAGCTTGCGAAAGAGCATGACTGTCTGACGTTCTTAGATAATACGTTTTTAACACCTGCTCTCCAGCGTCCGCTAGACCTAGGCGTTGACGTTGTGCTGCACAGCGCAACGAAATTTCTAAGCGGTCACAGTGATGTGCTGTCTGGCTTAGCGGTGGTCAAAGACGAGAAGCTAGGAGATGAACTATATTCGCTGCAAAACTCCTTCGGTGCGGTTCTTGGCGTGCAGGATTGCTGGCTTGTGTTAAGAGGATTAAAAACACTCCAGGTCAGATTAGAAAAAGCAAGCCAAACGGCATTAGAACTGGCATCATTTCTAAAAGAACATCCTGCGGTGAAAAAAGTATACTACCCAGGCTTAGATGACCATCCAGGTGCAGAGATTCAGCGAAAGCAAGCAAGCGGAGCAGGAGCCGTTCTCTCGTTTGAATTAGAAAACCAAGCGGCTGTAAAAGAATTGGTCGATGGCGTCACATTACCTGTATTCGCCGTCAGCCTCGGCGCTGTCGAATCCATTCTGTCCTACCCAGCCAAAATGTCACATGCCGCTATGCCAAAAGAAGAAAGAGAAAAAAGAGGCATCACGGATGGATTGCTGCGATTAAGTGTCGGGGTAGAAAATGGAGAAGACCTCAAACGCGACTTCAAACAAGGGCTCGATCAACTAAAGCCTGTCCTTGTGAACCAGTCTTAAATGAAGTGGAAAAAAGCCGGCTCCTGAATCCGGCTTTTTGGCCTTTTTTGAACAAAACCATTGACGCCCTGTATATATGGTTATATAATAGAGACTGTCAGTACAGAAAGCCCAGAACTGATACATAACCCGATTCCGTAGCTCAGCTGGGAGAGCGCTACCTTGACAGGGTAGAGGTCGCTGGTTCGAGCCCAGTCGGAATCATCGTTGAAACCCTTGCGCAGCAAGGGTTTTTTTGTTTTTCTACTAACTAATCATTATTTTATTTTTTTGATTTGGGGACGAATTGGAGACGAACATTTATCCGCCAGAGTGTGATTGAGTATTTCGGATCAAAACGATTCAAGTGTTCTGCAGTGTTAATGAAAAGTCCGGCTTTGTTTTTACTATAAGAAACAAGTGGAAACTGTGTATTTTTAAAGGAATCCGATTTGTTAATGATTACTTATGGTAGGTAGTTTTTGTATCGCCAGTACTGATATTACTATAAAATTTTTTCGGTAAAAAGTTCTCCAAGGACCCCAATTTGTCTGTGTTTCTATCTTTAGATCTTGCTGACCATGCTTGTTCTGGATATTTCATAGTTAACACTCATAATTTTTTGTGGCCAATAGCTTTACCATATTACTAGATGTGTTAGATTTTTCTTATATAAAACTCCACTATAAACTCATTCAAAAACTATTCATTGGAATACACTATATTGAATAAAAGTTAAAATTAGAAAAAGGGAGGCGTTTTCATGGCAAATATCACACAGGATTTATCAGCTCTAGGCTTAAACATCTCACAAAATGTAGGCTTAGGTAAATCATCTACTCCTAGCACAAGTTTAGCGAAATTTAGTGGACTTTTTGCGGGACTTCCACCAGGTACTCCTCTTAGTATTGTTGGTGATTCAGGGTTTTTTTATGGCCCAGGTAATTTTGTCACTTTTAATCAATTGGCGGGCATTGTATTTTTTAATGACCCAGGGTTAGGAGGTACTGGACCTACTTTAATAGATGTGAACAAAGTCGAAAGTGTGTCGTTCCCTAGTTAAATATTGTAACATTCAATGGTATGTGAATGAACCTATAGCTGGTATGCATGGTTATTAAATCAAAGAGGTTATTTCCAGGGTAATATTTGAAGTTACTAAAGGGTGCTATAGTGTGATTGATGTTGACATCATCAATCATTTACAGATGTATAGGAAAATGTAAAAACATCATTTAGCTATTTTGCTAGATGGTGTTTTTTCTTGAATGAAAGGATTCGCGCTACAAAAATAGAGGAATTGATCGAGGGGCTTACTCCTCAGAAAAGTGAGTGAAATACAATGATGATTAAAAACTGAACATTGACGTCCCTTGGTATAAAATAATTCGACAATTTCGTGCGACAGCAATGGTAGCTCGGCAAACTACTTTTTTGAATGGGGACAGACTCATACATGTGACCCTTGAATGTTTCCATGCAACATGGAATAAACATAAATGAATGAGTAGATGATCCAATGTTTGAGAAAGAACGGGTCTAGGAGGTCATACGAGTGCAAAAGATTTGCCGGGAAGTCTGGATCGAAGTTAATCTTGACGCAATTAAGAGAAATATCCAAGCCATTCAAGCACATATACCAAGAAAAAGTAAGATCATGGCTGTGGTGAAAGCGAATGCTTATGGACACGGTTCAGTGGAGGTGGCCCGTCAGGCACTGGAAAGCGGTGCGACGGAGCTGGCTGTTGCCAGCTTGGAAGAAGGAATTGTCCTGCGAAGAGCGAAAATTGAAGCGCCAATTCTGGTTCTTGGATTTACGCCGCTCGACTGTGTAAAAAAAGCCACGGCTTGGAGAATTGACCTATCCGGTCTTCGTGCAGACTGGGTTAATGAAGCAAATAAGATTTTAGCGGAAGAAGAAAGTCAGCATCGTCTTGGGATTCATGTCAATGTCGACACAGGCATGGGGCGACTAGGTGTACGGACGAAGGAAGAGCTTTTGGCAGTCGTTGAGACTCTTGAAAAGAGTGAATACCTCAGATGGGATGGAATTTTCACGCATTTCTCAACTGCTGATGAGCCTGATCCTGATTTTACGTTGCTCCAGCACAGCATATTCATTGATTTTCTTCGGTTCTTGAAAAAACAAGGGTTTACGCTGCCTACCGTACATATGAACAATACAGCGGCCGCTATTGCGTTCCCTGAATTTAGCGCGGATATGATCCGGCTGGGTATCGGGCTTTATGGACTATATCCCTCACAATATATTAAAAGCTTAGACGCTGTTCAACTGGAGCCCGCTCTAAGTTTAAAGGCGAGAATTGCTTTCGTGAAGGAAATGGTGACAAAGCCTAGGACAGTCAGCTATGGTGCTACCTATGTGGCAAAGCGTGATGAAGTCATTGCGACCATACCTATTGGTTACGCAGATGGATACTCACGTGCTTTATCGAATCGAGGCTTTATGCTTTTCCGCGGAAAAAGAGTGCCGATTGCGGGCCGGGTCACAATGGATATGACCATGATCAGCTTAGGAGAAATGAAAGCAAAGCAGGGAGAGGAAGTCGTCATTTACGGCCGTCAAAAAGGCGGAGAAATGTCTGTCGATGAAATCGCTGAAATGCTCAATACGATTAACTATGAAGTCATCGCCACCTTAAGCCGCCGCGTTCCTAGGTTTTATCGAAGAGGCGGGAAGATTATTAAAATATCAACGCCGGTGATGTATGTGTGAGTATAAAATATCTTATTAGAGAATTAGAGCATTTTTGTTATGGTGTACAATGATAAAATTTAAAGATTGTTACAAATATGTCGATAAAAGGAGGGATATTTAACATATGGAGGAAAGAAAATATGAAAAAAGGTTTATTTTTAGTGCTTTTGACTATTTTGATGATGGTGACAATTAGCCCGTTAAAAGCTCATGCAGCTGAAACAAACGGGTGGACGAAGCGAGCAGACTTACCAGAAGAACGTATCGGTGCAAGTGTAGGTGTAGTTGATGGGAAAATATATGTATTCGGCGGAGCTAGTCAACAGTCTAAGGTCAATAATTCAACATATATGTATGATCCTAAAACTGATTCGTGGACAGAAAAATCAAGTATGCCTAGATCAAGAACAGGTGCTGCCTATGCGACAGTAGGTAAAAAAATCTATGTCATTGGCGGTCTTTATGATACGACTAAAACAGTTCACAAAACCATTGATGTTTATGATACAGAACTTGATCAATGGACAGAAGAACCGATTAAGATGCCTGATAAATTTATATATACATCCTATACAACTGGTACCTTGCGAGCTGTTACAGTTGGAGAAAAGATTTATATAGTATCATCTTTATCAAGCTATCAAGAAAATTTTTATTCCTATGATACGGTAAGAGGAGAGTGGGAAAGTTTAGATAGTTCCCTATTGGTGTC
The DNA here is from genome assembly GCF_002744245.1 of Bacillus pumilus. Classification (GTDB taxonomy): domain Bacteria; phylum Bacillota; class Bacilli; order Bacillales; family Bacillaceae; genus Bacillus; species Bacillus pumilus_M. Next base: position 16,797 of record NZ_NKHG01000040.1, read on the forward strand.
TCGTCAGGGCAGAAGTATTTCGGAAATAAATGGGAAAATATACATTGCTGGTGGTGAGGCTAATATTAGCCGAGGGAGAGATAAAGATATTTTAGAATATGATATGACGTTGGGGAAGTGGCAACGATTAAAGGATGTTCAGTTAAATTCTTTTGCATATGAAGCTGCTTATGCGACATACAACAATAAATTATTTATGATTGGCGGTCAGCAAATTGGGGATAGCTCAAGTAAGTTATTAAAACAAGTACAGATATTTGATCCACAAACTAGTCAAGTCCAATATTCTTTATATGAAATCCCTGAAGGTAGAGTCGGATCTGTGGCAGTTGTAGCTGATGATCAATTATATGTCATTGGTGGTAGGGATTATGCTCAGTCAATTGGAAGTCATTCTGTCAAAAACCATTTTAAATCTGTTATCTCAATCGCATTAAAAGATCTGCAAAAAGTTTCAAAGGATCAGGATGAAACAAAGCCAGATGATGGGACAACTGAAGATCCAAAGGATCAAAACGGAACAAAGCCGGATGATGGAACTACGGAAGAACCGAAAGATCAGGACGGGACAAAGCCAGGTGATGGCTCAACGGAAGAACCAAAAGATCAGGACGGGACAAAGCCAGGTGATGGCTCAACAGAAGAACCCAAGGATCAAGATGGAACAAAGCCTGGTGAAGAAATTGCGATAGGTATACTTTCGATTACGATGATAAACGGGTTGCAAAAGGATTATCTGCTTTCAATGAAAGAGATCAATGATTTTCTAAATTGGTACAAAGAAAGAAGCTTTGGAATCGGAATGAACTTCTATGAAATTAATGATGAACACAATAAAGGGCCCTTCACAAGTAAAAAAGATTACGTGGTGTACCAAAATATTTTAATGTTTGATATCAAGCAATACTGATAATCAAAAACTGTAAAGCTGCTGATAATAGATCAGTAGCTTTTATTTTTACATAATTGTTAAAATTAGGATTAATGGCATGAAAAAATAAGATATTTTTTAAAAAATCTGCTAAACATCCTATAACTATATCCGATATTAGAATTGTCAGGGTTGATAAGCCCTAGAATAAAGGACTTTTTTCAGACAAGGACGTCTGTCAGGTCCCACATACATGGAGGTAATAGGAAATGAGAATTAACCACAATATCGCAGCACTTAACACTTTGAACCGTTTGTCTTCAAACAACGCTGCTAGCCAAAAGAACATGGAGAAGCTTTCTTCTGGTCTTAAAATCAACCGTGCAGGAGATGACGCAGCAGGTCTTGCTATCTCTGAAAAAATGCGTGGACAAATCCGCGGTTTAGAAATGGCGTCTAAAAACTCACAAGACGGTATCTCTCTTATCCAAACAGCTGAAGGTGCATTGACTGAAACTCACTCAATCCTTCAACGTGTTCGTGAACTTGCAGTGCAAGCGAACAATACTGGTACTCAAGATGGAACAGATCTAGGGGCTATTCAAGAAGAGATTAGTGCTCTACTTGAAGAAGTAGGTGGAATGGCTACTGGAAGTAAAGGTATCTCTGATAGAACTGAATTTAACGGTAAAAAACTTTTAAATGGTGACTTCGCTACAGATGAACTCATCTTCCAAATTGGTGCTAACAAAGGGCAACAACTTTCAGTTACAATAGGAGATATGAGTGCAACTGGACTTGGAATTGATGGTCTTGATGTTAGAACGTTTGAAACTGATGCTACAGCATTTGATACTCAATTAGATTTAATTGATACAGCTATCAACAATGTATCTTCTCAACGTTCTAAACTTGGTGCGGTACAAAACCGTCTAGAGCACACAATCAACAACCTTGGTGCTTCTTCTGAAAACTTAACAGCTGCTGAGTCTCGTATCCGTGACGTTGACATGGCGAAAGAAATGAGTGAGTTCACGAAGAACAACATTCTTTCTCAAGCGTCTCAAGCAATGCTTGCACAAGCGAACCAACAGCCACAAAACGTACTTCAATTACTACGTTAATGAAGGGCCCCTTTATGGGGCTTTTTTTATGCTCTTTTTCCACGCGTTTTTCTCCTGTCTTATGATTCTTAAAGCCCCCTGACACTTCATGAAAAATGACCTTTAAATTTGTCATACTCTAGCGAAACGATCATAATGAATGAGACTTTTTTCTTATTTATTCCTTTTTTGTTAAACATATTCTATTAAGGTTCGATAAATGGATTGTAAGGCTTACAAAAAAATTCTAATTTAGAACTTTTAGACATGGATGTCTAATTGGTTCAAACACATGGAGGTCATTTAACATGAGAATTAACCACAATATTGCAGCACTTAACACATTGAACCGTTTGTCTGCAAACAATGGAGCAGGGCAAAAGAACATGGAGAAGCTTTCTTCTGGTCTTCGTATTAACCGTGCGGGAGATGACGCAGCTGGTCTTGCCATCTCTGAAAAAATGCGTGGACAAATCCGCGGTTTAGAAATGGCATCTAAAAATGCACAAGACGGTATTTCTCTTATTCAAACAGCTGAAGGTGCATTAACTGAAACACATGCCATTCTTCAACGTATGCGTGAGTTGACTGTACAAGCAGGTAACGTTGGTACACAGCAGACTGAGGATTTAACAGCCATTCAAGATGAATTTAAAGCACTTGTTGATGAGGTCGATGGGATTTCTCAGCGTACAGCCTTTAACGGAAAAAACCTTTTAGATGGTAGTGTGACGGATGGTTTCCAATTCCAAATTGGGGCGAACAAAGAACAAAATATTAAAGTTGAGATTGGCAAAATGGATGCAGAAACATTAACAATTAAAGATATTGATGTAAGTGTTGAAGGCTTCAATTTCGATACTGAAATTGAAAAAATTGATGCAGCGATCGGTGCAGTATCTAAACAACGTTCAGCACTTGGTGCGGTACAAAACCGTTTAGAGCACACAATCAACAACCTTGGTGCTTCTGCCGAAAACTTAACAGCTGCTGAGTCTCGTATCCGTGACGTTGATATGGCGAAAGAAATGAGTGAGTTCACAAAGAACAACATTCTTTCTCAAGCGTCTCAAGCGATGCTAGCTCAAGCGAACCAACAGCCACAAAACGTACTTCAATTGCTGCGTTAATCAAAAAGCCCCATTGAGGGGCTTTTTTTGAAGCGTATATGGAGTCATTGAATGACATCATTCAGAGGAGCTCTCTGCTACAAGTGAGGAAATGACCTTACTTGAAAACTCGAAAAAAACATCGGATATTACAAAAATGATTAAAGGCATCTCTGAAAGTTTGCTAGGTTTGAATGCGTCAATTGAAGCTGCCCGAGCAGGAAAAGAGGGGGCAGTTTTTAGTGTTGTGGCAAGCGAAGTTCAAAAGCTATTGAGCGAAACCTCACGTGCAACAGAAAACATTGAAAGCTCATTGCAATACATACATTACTTGAGAGTATGGAACATATGAAAGGCTCATCATCAGAACAGGCTTTACTTGTGACCGAGTTTAGTGAAATTGTGGATCGATTGACTGTGGTCAGCAAAGAAATGAAAGAATTCATGCAAAAGGTGATGTCAACGTAAAAAACGAATCCAAAGAGGGTTCGTTTTTTACGTTGACAGCTTATTTTTTTGGTTTTTTGTCAAAGCGATAATCGTACGTTTCGCCTTTGACAACATTTAAAAGCTCATGACCAATTTGAACAAGCTGTGCATTTTTCCATTTAATTAGAGGGTCTTTATCAGGGTATTTCCAGTAAATTGTTTTCTTTCGATGGGTTAATTTGTTTTCGATTTCTGCTCTTACTGCGTTCTCCTTCAGTTTTCCGCCACTATGTCGATAGGTGTTAATGATATAGGTTCCGTCGGGTGATGACATAGAACGGATATAGGTTCCGTGAGACACGCCTTGAAGAGAGAAGCATTTCCAATAAATGATTCCGGCGAAGCTAAGGCATAAGATGACAAGGATAATGGTGGTTTTCTTTTTAAACATGAATTCCTCCAGATGTAGATCACAATTTCAAATATATGAGAGAGAATACAAAAAGATTCATATAGTATAAAAGTTCTATTCGTTTCAATTATCGGTCATTTTTTCTCAAAATTCAACATAAAGCCGTAAATATAAGGAAAATTTAAGGATGTCTTCATGTGGGAAGATGATTCGAAAACACTTTACAAAAGAATTTGGGATCAGTAGACTTATGCTCATATAGAGAAATGGGGAAGATGGAATGACGCAAATCATCGATACGTATCAAAATTATGAAGAGCTATCCGCTCATGAAAGAGAAGGGATCGACTATCAAATTCTTCACAAGCGGAAAGGTGATCAGCTTCTGGTCTTGTCGCCTCATGGCGGAGGGATTGAACCTGGCGTGAGTGAGCTGGTTCATGAACTAACAAGCAATTATTCTATGTATTTATTCGAGGGGCTTAAAGTGAAAGGCAATCAAGTTCTTCATATTACGAGTACACGTTTTGATGAGCCGATTTGTCTTTCTCAAGTGCATACACATCATTATACGTTTGCGCTCCACGGCTATGGGGAGACAGACGTGTATCAAACATTAGTGGGCGGTACAGATCGCGTGAGAGCTGCGGAAACCGTAAGACAGTTAACGCTGAATGGCTTTCAGGCATTGCTGCTATCTGAATCGGATCGGTATTCAGGAACACACCCTGATAATATTAACAATCAATGCCTCACAGGGCAAAGTGTACAGATTGAAATCAGTCAAGCTCAAAGAAGAGCATTCTTTGATGACTTTAGGCGGCGTCATAGACGTGATACACAAAATGATCAATTTTATAGGTACACAAACGTGCTGAAACAAATATTAACCCTTTATGAATAAACCTCTGAAGCCATGTGTACAGGTGTTCCCGCTTGATAAACGGCTTCTTTTTCCGCAACCATCTCTGCTTTCATTAAATATGAAGTAAACTGCTTTTGAAATCGAATGCCTACTTTTCGCTGCTCAAATAAGGCAAGCCGTTTTTCAGCAAAAGCCCAAGTCACGTGAAATGTTTGAGCGATTTGCAAAATGGCTTGCTGCCGAAGATTTGGAAGCTTCATTTGCAGCAGCAAAAAGGTTGGCACACAAAAGTGATACATGAATTGTTTGGCCTGAAACTCTTGCAGTTCTCGAAAGAGCTTGTGCATCTTAAAGTGATTGCCTGTATGCTTCAGCACATGACAAAGCTCGTGGGCAAAATCCTGCCACTGCTCTTCTGGTGATAGGGATCTGTTTAGAATAATACTGTAAAGACCTTGATGTTTGATCATCATGCTGCCGGTATCCTCGTAGTGAATCCATACATTAAATTCAGATGCGATCCTTTGCATATCCATATAGGCAGGACCGCTTATTTGTAGTTGAGAGTATAACCGTTGAATATCTTCTTCTAAATGGGTTAAAAAACCATTCATTCAAAAAACCTCCACGCAAACATATGTTCTATTTTTGACGTAAAAGAAAAGTCCATATAGGACTAAATGGCTAATTAAGCTATCGCTCACTTTTTATATCGGTTTATGATGAACAATTTTAACATAAATTCAAAGAAAAATGGAATTATTTCCTGTTTTTTTGTTTATTTTTTCATATTCCATTATGAAAGATGGAGGGATGAATCCAAATTTCACCATAGTCTTATCGCGAAAACAAACAAAATTTGTCTTACGAACGCCACCGATTGATGAGAAAGATCAATTATCAATCTAGTAAAAGGGAGTGCAGAACATGGTACAAATTTATCAAGATTTTATTCCAGTTGGAAATGGAAACCGGCCAGGATACGCCATGACACCGTTGTATGTGACGGTGCATAACACAGCAAATACATCAAAGGGAGCTGATGCGAAAAGTCATGCGGCATATGTCAAACGGGCAACGACAGAGGTGAGCTGGCACTTTACAGTGGATGATCGTGAAATTTTTCAGCATTTGCCTTTAAATGAAAATGGCTGGCATGCAGGGGATGGTCATGGAAATGGTAATCGTAAATCAATCGGAATTGAAATTTGTGAAAATGAAGATGGAAACTTTCAGCAGGCCGTCAAACATGCTCAATGGCTCATTCAAAAGCTATTAAGAGAGCATCACATTCCACTAGCAAATGTGGTGACACATCAGCATTGGTCTGGGAAAACATGTCCACGCCTGCTTCTATCTACATGGAATGAATTTAAAAAAGGGATTGAGACGGCAGCTGATCCAGAGACGGTCATCACATATGTGGTCAAAAGTGGAGATACACTAACAAGTATTGCAAAAGCACATGGCGTAACGGTTAGTGATTTACAGAAATGGAATGACATCAGCGACCCAAACATGATTCGGGTTGGACAGGTTCTCAAAATTGTTCGAAATGAAGAAAAGAACAAGTATGTGCTGCCGGATGGGCTTTTAAAGGTGACATCTCCTCTGACGAAGGGGGAGCACGTACGTCTCGTCCAACAAGCGCTTGCTGCCGTTTATTTTTATCCTGATAAAATGGCTGCAGATAAGGGAGTCGACGGAATTTACGGAGAAAATACGGCCAATGCCGTAGCGCGTTTTCAGCTGATGAATGGACTGACAAGTGATGGGGTGTACGGTCCTAAAACAAAGCAAAAGCTGCTTGAACTATTAAATAAGTGAGTTTTTCTGTTTGTATGTTTGAATGACTGCTTCACTTTTTTCATTTAATCGACGGAAATAAGGGGACGGCTGAAATTCAGCAAACTGAACATATCTCAATTGTTTGATTTTCTTTTTCATTTTGGCACCTCAATCGTTGCAGCATATGATCTATTGTATGCGAGTATATGTAAAAACGGAATCAGGACGCGGATTTAGTTCCGCGTCCATTAGTGTGATCAAGCTTTTTTATTTTTATACTCATCCAGGAGCTGTTCATTTTTTTTGAAAATACGCTCTGTATGGGGGCTTACCTTGTAATCGGCCATACTAATATGCCGCTTCTTTTTTAATATTTTAAAAGGATTTTTCTTGCGGCTGTTGTTATCCCCTTGAAGTGCGTGGTCCATCTTCATCACCGTCCTCTTCGTCAGGCAAGATTAGATCATAAATCGTTGTAAGTGAGGTCATTAATAAATAGTCGAACTCAGTGACAATCTCATCAGAGGTCAGCTTAATGACTAAGTGTGCATCAGCTACTGAAAACGGGATGAGTACCAATTTGCCGAAATCATCGTAATACACTTCCTGCCTGTCAAGCTTCGCCTGAATGAGAACTCGCTGGTCAAGCGTCCGCAGCAGGTCATCTTTTTGTTCCTGCGTATCATATGGACAAAGAACCGCTTGAATATTCATTTTTTCTGCAAAAGAATAAATCAGCCGTTCGATTCCCTCTATATAAGCTTCTATACTTCCATAATATACATGGATCGGTTCGTTTTTCAATAGGTATTGGTACGTTTTTAGTTTATTGAGGTAAGAATGAAGGAGATCGTTATTTTGTTCAAGGAGTTGGTGTGTGTCGGTTTCTAGCTCATGAGTACCGAGTTTTTTAATATAGGAGCTGAGAAAAATAAAAGCATCGGTTAAGGCGAAAAATATGGCAATAATTAAGTAATGCATCCAATCGGTGAAGATTGAAGACGGGTCATATGTCCAGTAAACAACTGCACCAGCTACATAAATCCAATACCACGTTTTACGAATAGCAAACATTTTTTCTTTCACTTTTTGTTCAAAGCGCCATACCGCAAAAACATATACAGCAAGAGCACCTAGCAAAATCCAGACGGTCAATTGAAAAAATAATAGCATGTCCTTCTCTCCCATAGACAGATGAATATTTGTTTACTTCTATGGGTATGTTTGGAAACCCTGCTTCATGAAAAAAACTGCCTGTAAGCACAGGCAGTTTGTATTAGAGAATCGCATTTAACACAAAGTATATGAGAGCACCTAATGTCCCTGAAATCGGTAATGTAATGACCCAAGTGACAAGCATACGTTTTGCAGTACCCCAGTTCACACCTTTGACTCTGTGCGCAGAACCTACGCCTAGAATAGAAGATGAAATAACGTGTGTGGTACTAACAGGTAAGTGGATAAACGTTGCACCGAAAATAATGGCTGCACCAGTTAAGTCGGCTGATACTCCATTGACTGGACGAATTTTCATGATTTTACCACCGACTGTTTTAATAATCTTCCAGCCGCCAACAGAAGTACCAAGTCCCATTGCAAGTGCACAAGAGAATTGTACCCAGAATGGAATGTCGTCTGTTGTATGCAAATTACCTGCGATTAAAGCCATTGTGATAATTCCCATCGCTTTTTGCGCATCGTTTGTACCATGGGTATACGATTGAAGTGCAGCAGTTAAAATCTGAACACGTCGGAATTGTTTATTTGTTTTTGCTAGATTGTTGTCTCTGAATATAAATTTAATAATGGTATACACGATATATCCCAATACGAAAGCCAGGATAGGTGAAAGCAAAAGTGCTTGAATGATCTTAATGAATCCCGAATAGTTTAAAGCGCCAAAACCGGCAGAGGCAATAACCGCCCCTGCTATTGATCCGATCAGTGCATGTGAAGAACTACTCGGAATCCCGTAATACCAAGTAAGCAAGTTCCAAGTAATGGCCGCAATTAAAGCAGCCAAAATGACGACAGAACCGTTTTGAAGTGTAAATGGATCTGCGATGTCTTTTGTAATGGATTTTGCCACACCTGTAAATGTCATTGCTCCTAAGAAGTTCATGAACGCTGCCATAATAATAGCATGTCTTGGTTTTAACGCTTTTGTTGAAACTGAAGTAGCAATGGCATTTGCTGTATCGTGAAATCCGTTAATGAAATCAAAAGCAAGTGCACAAATGACAATAAGTATGGTAAGGATGAGTAATATGTCCATATTTACCTAACCCCGTTACGCATTCTTCATAATGATTGTTTCTAGATTGTTGGCAACACTTTGACAGGAATCAGCGATTTCTTCAAGTGTTTCGTATATTTCTTTGTATTGAATGACTTTAATTGGGTCTGTTTCTTTTCCGAACAAGTTCTTTAGTGATTTACGATAAAGATTGTCACAATTATGTTCAATCTCTTTGATCTTGATTGCGTGCGGTTGAATATCTTTCAAGCGATTTTCAGCCAGTAAATCAATCGTTATTAAAATTTCTTTCGCACATTCTCTGATGTAGTGGCTGAATTTGTCGATATGTTCGTCTGAGCTTGTCATTGAATAAATTTCCATTGTCGCTGAAAAATGCTCAATTCCATCTAAAACATCATCGAGGCTATTCGTCAATTGAAGAATGTCTTCACGTTCAATCGGTGTAATAAAGGCTTTGTTCAGCTCTTTAATCATGGTATGAACATGATGATCACCTTTTGTCTCATATTCCTTCAATGTGTCAGAAAATTCTTTCAGAGTGGTTTGATTTGTTACTTTATAGCTAACAAAATACTCAGCAGTTTCATCTAAATTTTTAGCAATTTCCGTTAACAAGACGGAAAACTTGTCTTTTTTCCTTTTTAACATGTAAAAACCCTCCATTGTATAAATGAGACAATGCACACATCAAATAATTATATATTCTTTTGTCGAAAAAAAACAGGTGTAGTCGAAAATTTCTTCACTTTTTCTATTTGCTCTTATTCTGACCTAAAGATGTGATCTCAACACACCTTTTTCAGAAAGGGAAAAAAGCGGGCCGTATTCGGCGCCGCTTAAAGGTTATGAAGCTGAATAAATCAGTTTAAAACGCTCACAAACAAGAAGCATATCTTCTTTAAAGTCTAATCCGTACGGTTTGAGTGCTTCTGTGAAGAATTCTTTATGGACTCTGTACCAATAGTCATATGATAGATCGCCTTCATCTTCTGCTTTTGCAAATGATTCAGGGACTTCATTCATAGGCATTACCTGTACATGCGTAATCTCGATGATGGCTTTTGGTTCATCACGGCTGTCCAAAATGATGCTGTATTGTCCAACCTTTGGAAGCGGCTGCTGTTCCTCTTCGTAAAAAATGTGTCCAGAACAAGTGGCTGTTTTTTTTCCTTGTTGAACAAGATCAAGTAAGTGATCTGGATCTGCCCCAAAAGCCCAAGCGGTAACGGACATGTTAGCTGGCGCCTTTTCTGATGTCTCTTCCCAATATTTTTCCCAAAATAATTTACTTTTATGGTTCACGACTTTCCCCCCTTTGTATTTGTTTATTATACCGTTAAGCTAAATTGGGGAAAATATTATGCCTTTATTCCTAATTTATTCGCATGTCATATGTTTTGAAAAAGAGAATTTTGTTTGTTGAATATAGGATGATAGAATGAAAAATTTTGAAATTTTAGAATAATCTATTGTATTCTGGTCAAGAAGTAGGTAAGGTCGAAGTAAGAATATGGAAGGGGTGTTGTTCATGAAACGCATTTCTCTAACTGTTTTGTCCATATGTCTGTTTATGTTCTCGTTTTTTCTGCCTGTCAGCCAAGTCACTGCAAAAGAAAGTCATGGGAATAAAGTAGCTGTTGGTAAAGATGGCATGGTGGCTACAGCTCATCCGCTTGCATCAGAAATTGGTGCTGATGTATTGAAAAAAGGTGGAAACGCAGTTGATGCTGCTGTTGCCATCCAGTACGCACTTAATGTAACAGAGCCAATGATGTCTGGAATTGGCGGCGGAGGGTTTATGATGGTTTATGATGGTAAGACAAAAGAGACATCCATCATTAATAGTAGAGAACGGGCACCGCAGGGCGCAACACCTGACATGTTTTTAACTGATGACGGAAAAGTCATTCCATTTGCTGAACGATCCACACATGGTAATGCTGTTGGTGTACCCGGTACCTTAAAAGGTCTTGAGGCGGCACTAGATAAGTGGGGTACTCGATCTATGAAGGAATTGATTGAGCCTTCCATTCAGCTAGCAGAGGATGGTTTTGAAATTGATTCTGTTCTTGCAAAGGCTATTGATGATCATCAAGGTAAATTGAGAAAAACGGCTGCAGCGTCCATCTTTCTTCCAGATGATCAGCCGCTCAAAGAAGGAGATCGACTTGTCCAGCCAGGTCTTGCGAAAACATTTAAACTAATTGCGAAAAAAGGAAGCAAGGCGTTTTATGAAGGAAAAGTAGCGAAGGCACTTGCAAATACGGTCCAAGATTTTGGTGGTACGATGACAACAGATGACATTGGTCATTATGAGGTCAAGACTGACAAGCCAATCTGGGGAGACTATAAAGGATACCAGCTCGCAAGTATGCCTCCACCAAGCTCGGGCGGAGTGTTTATGCTACAAATACTCAAAATACTTGACCACTTTAACCTATCCCAATATGACCCCAAATCATTTGAAAAATATCAGCTGCTTGCTGAAACGATGCATCTCTCCTATGCTGACCGTGCCGCATATGCCGGTGACCCCGAATTCGTAGATGTTCCACTAAAAGGACTATTAGACGATGATTACATTTCAGAAAGAGCCTCTCTTATTCAATTAGATCAAATGAATCGTAACCCTCAGGAAGGAGATCCGTGGGCTTATGAGGATGAAAAAAATCCATCCCCGATTGTCCCGCAGCCAGAAGATAAAACGATTGGTGAGACCACCCATTTTACTGTTGCAGATCAGTGGGGAAATGTTGTGTCATTTACAACAACCATTGAACAGTTATTTGGTACAGGGATTCTCGTCCCAGAGTATGGCTTTTTCTTAAACAATGAACTGACAGATTTCGATGCAAGGCCTGGCGGAGCAAATGAGGTTCAGCCGAATAAACGTCCATTATCAAGTATGACTCCGACGATCATATTTAAAGATGGAGAGCCTGTCATGACCGTTGGATCACCTGGAGGAACGACCATTATTGCTTCTGTTTCGCAGACAATCCTGAATTTGCTTGAATATGACATGGAGCTTCAGGATGCGGTGGAAGAACCAAGAATTTATACAAATAGCTTAACTTCTTACCGTTATGAAGTAGGTGTTCCTCTTGATGTGAGAACAAAGTTAAACGATATCGGCCATCGTTTTGGCAGTTCACCTATTGATATCGGAAACGTGCAAGCTCTACTGATTGATCGAAAAGCAGGGACATTTACTGGAGTAGCTGACTCAACGAGAAATGGAACCGCTGTTGGTGTCAATTTAAAGCTATCTGCAGTTCAATAGCATTTCCCGGGAAAAGAAGCGCCTCTTGAAGATGGCGTTTCTTTTTTGTCTAAATAAAAAGAAAAAAACAATCTGGACGACGAAAGTGTTGCAAAACGTGGATTTGTTTATTGAAATGGGAAAATTGCTTTCTTTACTAGGGCCAACTGGCTCAGGAAAGACCACTAATCATTGCAGGATTTGCCTATGCCAATAACGGAAAGATTTTATTTTGGGGACTTGGACTATTTGGCTCCATAGATACAAAGGTGATGAAAGAATAGACATTGGCTGAAAAATTCCATTAAAATTTCAAATGACGGCATCTTTGTGACAAAAGATCAAAAAGAAGTGTCCGATATTGCTGAGCTTGTCAGGTCATAAATGATGGAAAGGTTGAACAGATCGGACAAAGCAAGAAATGGCTGAGCAGTCGATAATCTCTTTGTCTCTGAATGGTTAGAGATAGGAAGCCATATTTAACATGTAGTGTAGAAGAATCGAATGGGAGGATGCAGCATTGGCTGCGTTTTTTTATAAAATTTTTTAGGAACATTGACTTATAATTTTGAATATTATAATATCTTTACAAAGGTAACGATGTTGAACATTTTCACAAACGGATAATTGTAAGCGCTTTATAAAAGGTTCTGTTTTAAAATTTGAGAGAGAAAGAGAAGGTCTTTGGAAAAGGGCTTTGCCTTTCTCTTTTTTTTCTGACAAAAGATGAAAACGCTTAAAACATAAACGGAAATGCTTGACTTCAATGAGGGTTAAATGTATGATTATTACAAATGTAACATACAAGAACAAATGTAAAGGGGAGAGAAGAAATGCAAAAACAAATCACTTTGCCTGAACAGATTAGTCATGAGACATTAGCAGATTTATATAAACAAATGTGGTTAGTACGATATTTCGATGAAAAGGTAGATCAATTCTTTGCAAAAGGACTGATTCACGGAACGACGCATTTGTGTGTTGGACAGGAAGCGTCGGCTGTTGGATCTATTGCAGTGTTAAAGGATGAAGATAAGATTGTCAGCACACACCGTGGACATGGTCACTGTATTGCGAAAGGTGCAGAGGTCAATAAAATGATGGCTGAGCTGTTTGGACGTGAAACCGGCTATTGCAAAGGAAAAGGCGGCTCGATGCATATTGCCGATTTAGAAAAAGGGAACCTTGGGGCAAATGGAATCGTTGGCGGCGGTATCCCGCTTGCAACGGGTGCGGCACTGACATCTAAAATGAAGCAGGAAGGCTTTGTTGTCCTTTGTTTCTTCGGAGACGGTGCGACAAATGAAGGTAGTTTCCATGAAGCGCTAAACCTTGCATCCATTTGGGATTTACCTGTTGTGTTTATTTGTGAAAACAACCAATACGGCATGTCTGGCCCAGTGAAAGAAATGATCAAAATTGAAGATATTTCAACAAGAGCAAAGAGCTACGGCATCCCAGGAAAAACTGTAGATGGAAATGACATGGTCGAGATCATGAACACAGTAGATGAGGCGGTGAGCCGTGCAAGAGGTGGAGAAGGTCCATCACTCATTGAAATGAAAACGTATCGCTGGAAGGGTCACTCAAAGAGTGATGCGAAAAAATACCGTACACGTGAAGAAGAGACGGAATGGAGACAAAAAGACGGAATCAAACGCTTTAAGTCTCTCTTAATTGACCTAAATGTTCTGACAGAAGAGCAGGCAGCAAGCTTACAGGAAGAAGCGAAGCAAGAGATCGAAGCATCTGTTGAATTTGCTAAAAGCAGTAAAGAACCGTCAATTGACACACTATTAGAGGATGTTTACGCCTAATTAGGAGGGGAATCACGTGACAAAAACAACAGTGAGAGAGATTTCATATTTAGAAGCCGTACGAGAGGCTATGAGTCAGGAAATGAGAGAAAACCAAGATGTCTTCATTTTAGGTGAGGATATCGGCGTATACGGTGGTGCTTTTGGGGTCACGCGCGGCATGATTGAAGAATTCGGTCCAGAACGCGTGCGCAATACGCCGATCTCAGAGGCTGCTATCGCTGGGGGCGCAGTCGGAGCGGCTTTGACAGGCATGCGTCCGATTCTAGAACTTCAATTCTCTGACTTTATCACCATCGCTATGGATCAGCTTGTCAACCAAGCAGCGAAAACACGTTATATGTTTGGCGGAAAAGGGAAGGTGCCGCTCGTTGTAAGAACACCAGCAGGCTCTGGAACGGGTGCCGCAGCGCAGCACTCACAAAGTTTAGAAGCGTGGATGGCTCATATCCCGGGACTAAAGGTTGTCCAGCCTTCAACGGCTTATGATGCAAAAGGACTTTTAAAAGCGGCGATGGATGATGACAACCCTGTCATTTTCTACGAGCATAAGCTTTTATATAAAACCATCGGTGAAGTACCAGAAGAGCAATATTCGATTCCTTTAGGGAAAGCGGATGTGAAAAGAAGCGGGAGGGACGTCACGATTGTAGCAACAGCCATTATGGTGCACAAAGCATTGGAAGCGGCAAAGGAATTAGAAACAGAGGGAATCGATGTTGAAATCATTGATCCACGAACACTCGTCCCATTAGATGAAGAAACCATTATCGAATCTGTGAAGAAAACGGGTAAATGTATCGTTGTCCACGAGGCGGTCAAACGAGGCGGCTACGGCGGAGAGATAGCGAGTATGATAGCAGAAAGTGAAGCCTTCGACTATTTAGATGCTCCTATTCAACGACTTGGCGGTCTTGCCGTACCAATACCTTACAACCCAACGCTGGAAAAAGCCGTCATTCCACAAGTGCCAGATATTATTGAAGCAGCAAAAGAGCTCGTACGCTCTTAAATAAAGGGGAGAAGATCATGCCAAAAGAGATATTTATGCCGAAGCTAAGCAGTACGATGGAAATCGGCACCTTGCTTCAATGGTTTAAAGAAGAAGGAGATTCGGTTGAAATCGGTGAGCCTCTTTTTGAAATTATGACAGACAAGATCAATATCGAGGTGGAAGCCTATGATGATGGCGTTTTTCTGAAGAAATACTATGAAGCAGATGATCAAATTCCAGTCAACGCTGTCATTGGGTACATCGGAGAGGCAAATGAACAGGTGCCAAGCGAGGCGCCTGCACAGGCAGATGGAGAATCCTCAGAAGGCAGTGGATCGTCATCAGAATCTGCCTCATCTGTTTCTACTGAAGTTGAAACAACTTCTGACGAAAAAGTACGTGCAACGCCCGCGGCGAGAAAAACGGCAAAAGATCACCATGTGGCGATTGACGAGGTATCTGGCACAGGACCAAAAGGCAGAATTCAAAAGCGGGATGTCGAGGCGGTCGTCAATAGTGGTGAGAAAGATCAGCGAGTGTCACCGCTTGCAGGAAAAGTGGCTGCTCGTGAAGGAATCGATTTAGCGAATGTTGCTGGATCTGGTGCCCACGGAAAAATCATGAAGAGTGATGTGAAAGCAGCAGCTGTCCACACACCAGACTCTACTCCAGTAAAAACACAAAAACTAGCTGGCATGAGAAAGGTCATCGCTGATCGCATGTCACAAAGTGCCTTTACAGCGCCGCACGTTACATTAACAAGTGAAATCGATATGACAAAAGCGAAAGAAATGCGCAAGCAGCTATTGCCAGCGATTGAAAAAGAGACAGGCTACAGATTGTCGTTTACAGAAATCATCATTCATGCGGTTAGCAGTGTTCTCACGCGCCACCCGCAAATCAATATGACGTTTGAAGAAAATGAGCTCCAATTCCATGAGGATGTGCACATTGGTCTGGCTGTTGCTGTGAAAGACGGCTTAATGGTTCCAGTCATTTCTCATGCGAATCAAAAAGGATTAAAGCAGCTGACAAAAGAGGCAAAGGAAATTGGCCAAAACGCACGTGATCAAAAACTGTTACCAGATCAGCTGAAAGGGTCCACATTTACAATTAGTAACTTAGGCATGTATGCCATTGATACCTTTACCCCAATTATTAATCAGCCAGAAGTGGCGATCTTAGGTGTTGGACGCATTCAAGAAAAACCTGTTGTCATAGACGGAGAAATTCAGGTGCGGCCAATGATGGGTGTCAGTTTATCATTTGATCACCGAGTGGTAGATGGTGCACCAGCGGCTGCCTTTTTAACAGACCTCAAAAAAGTGCTTGAACAACCATTTGAATTGCTAATGTAGGAGATGAATCGGATGACGAAAACGTATGATCTGACAGTCATTGGCGGAGGGCCAGGCGGATATACTGCTGCTCTTCAAGCAGCTGAGCGTGGACGTAAGGTCGCATTGATTGAAGAGGATGTTCTAGGCGGAACTTGTTTAAATCGAGGCTGTATCCCTTCAAAGACATTGCTCAAACATGCAGAAGTGATTGAATCAATTGAGAAGGCGAAAAGCTGGGGGATTGAAACAGGTGAGATGGTTCTTTCCTTCGAAAAAATGAGAAAGCGTAAGGATGACGTCATTGAAAAACTCAGGGGCGGAATCGCCTTTTTATTGAAGCAAGGAAAGATTGATGTATATAACGGCAGAGGCACAGTTGTCACGAAACATCGCATTCAGATTGAAAAACAAGATGGAACAGAATCGATTGAAACAAAAGCGTTGATCATTGCTACCGGATCTTCACCTGCCATTCCGCCAATTCCGGGGCTCAAAGAGATTCAATTTGATACAAGTGATACGATCTTTGACATTCCAGATATCCCTGCTTCTGTCGTCATTATTGGTGGAGGTGTGATTGGTCTTGAGCTGGCCTGCATCTTCCAGAGTCTTCAATCAAAAGTGACCATTATTGAAGCGGCTCCGTCCATTATTCCGCAAGAGGATGAAGAAGCATCGAAATTGCTAGAAAGAGAATTGAAGAAAAAAGGGATCCATATCGCGAAAAAAACAACTGTGACAGAGGTGACAGAAAGCGAAGGGGTCAAAGCGGTTCATGCAACAGATGACAAAGGAGAGACTCATATCTTTACGGCTGAAAGACTGCTTGTTTGTGTAGGGAGAAGACCGAATGTATCAGCTGTAAGCCAGCTTGACCTTCATCTGGATGGCTCTTTTATTAAAGTAAATGACCAGATGCAGACAAGTGCTGAAGGTGTATATGCAGTTGGAGATGTCGCCGGCGGTTATCAGCTCGCTCATGCGGCGATGGCAGAGGCAGCCGTTGCAGTCAGCCATATATGCGGAGAGCCTGAAAAAATGAATTCCAATATCGTACCTAGATGTATGTATACATTACCAGAGGTGGCGAGCGTTGGGCTGACAGAGAAAGAGGCAAGAGCCAAAGGGCTTCAAGTGCAAATAGAACGATTTGACTTAGCAGCAAGCGGAAAAGCATTGGCGGCAGGTGTTCAGACAGGCTTTATTAAATTGGTGTACGATACGACATATGGCGAAGTGATTGGCGTCACTATGGTTGGTCCGCACGTAACAGAGATGATATCAGAAGCTTCCTCATTTATGTACTTAGAAGGAACAGCTGAAGAGATGGCCAAAATGATTCACCCGCATCCAACCATCTCAGAAGGCTTTTATGAAGCAGCCCTTCATATTGTGAGTAAGCTGAGAAAATAATTGCCAAACAAGGGAAGGGAGGAGACACATGTGCACGTCCAGCTTCATCAGAAAGCGGCACTTGTGACAGGTAGCACAGAAGGATTTGGAGAAGCCATCTGTCTGGCTTTAGCCCGGGCAGGTGCACATGTTTTTATACACACTTTTCATGATGAATCAAAGGCAAACATTATAGGTGAAGAAATTCAAAAAACGGGCGGCAAAGCGAGTATCATCATGAATCCACTTGAGACACCACGTGATGCCACGCGCATGATGAGGCAAGTGATTGATACATGCGGCAAGCTTGACATTTTGGTCAATCAAGCAGATCAAAAAGCGGGCTCGCAGCTTGCGGGTGTAAATCCTGATGTATGGGTGGATGATGTGGAATCGGCTGTGAATACAGTCTTTCTTTCCAGTCAAGCCGCTGTATGGCATATGGTTGACCATAAGCAAGGCTGCATCATTAATATATCCTCATCAGGCAGTATAACAGGTGATGGCGGGATCTCACATGCTACATCGAATAGTATGCTGAATGCCATGACAAAAGGTTTAGCGCGAGAATTTAAAGACAAAGGCATTCGGGTGCTGGCACTATTACCGCCTCCTCTCCATTTGCTTGATGACACAGAGCAAATCAAGGAGACTGTCGCTCATATGACGGTTTTCTTAAGTACATCGTATGGTGCATTTACAGATGGAGCAGCGATTATGCTTGACGGGGGTGAGAGCGCTGGCTAATGATCGAAAATCAGTTCTCATTGTTGGCGGTGCTCAAGGGATCGGGCGAGAAATTGCCGAGCGTTTTTTAAAAGAGGGGCATCGTGTCGCTGTGTCAGATATAAATGATCAGGGCCTTTCACGATTAAAAAAGCAGCGTCCTCAGCTGCTGACTTTTCAAGCTGATGTTTCATCGTGGGAAAGTGTTCAGCAGATGATGTCAGCAGCTGAAAGGGAACTAGGCGGCATTCATCATCTTGTGTACTCAGCAGGACTGACAAAATCCCTTCCTTTTTTAGAAGTTGATTTTTCACTTTGGAAAAAAACAATGGCTGTGAATTTATATGGTCTTTTTTATTGTATCAAAGCCTTGGCACCCTCTCTTTGTGAGCGGCAAGAAGGCAGTATTGTCATCATTGGTTCAGGATCTGCGATAACAGGCTCTGGCGGTGGTATTCAGTATTACACGTCAAAAGCAGGTGCTTTTGGTCTGATGCGTTCGCTCGTAAAGGAATTAGGCTCACATCATGTGCGCATCAATGTCATTGCACCGCGTGTCATTGAATCTCAGATGCTTGATACCCTTTATCCTACTGAGGAGGAACAAAAGCAACTTCAAGCGCTCATTCCAATTGGGAGATTAGGAAAACCTGAGGATATCGCTGGTCTCACTTTATTTCTCGCAAGCGACGAGGGAAGCTATTTGCACGGACAGATTATCTTGTTAGACGGCGGGAGAACCTATCAGCCGAAATATACCGAGGGAAAAAGAGCGGAGAGTTGATCGCTCTTTTTGTCATTTTCATAACAATTGTTCCAATTGAAAACGAATGTTTGGTATACTGGTAATCATAGTATATTAAAAGGATGATGTCACATGTTGAATTGGGAAGAAAGGCGACAGCTCGTCAAGGTTGCTCATCTTTATTATACAGACGGATGGACGCAGCAGGAAATTGCAAAAAAGCTAAATGTTTCACGACCAGTCATTTCTAAGCTTCTACAAAAAGCAAAAGATGTTGGAATCGTTGAAGTGTACATTAAGGATGAAAGCATTCATACAGTGGAACTCGAAAAGCAGCTAGAAACGGCCTTTCAATTAACAGATGCTGTCGTTGTCCCAAGTGTCGGGACAATGTCTGAGATGGTCAAGCGAGCAGTCGGCCAAGCAGGAGCTTATTACCTGTCCAAAAACATGAAAGGCGCTGAGAAAATCGGTATTTCTTGGGGCACCACGCTTGCTGAACTTGTGAAGGAATATCCGTTTGAACGAAGAAACGAAGTCAAAGTCATTCCTTTAGAGGGTGGGATGGGCAGGCAGGCGGTCGACATTCATGCCAATCAGCTGGCATATGAGCTGGCAAAGAAGATGAATGGCACATGTTCCTATTTATATGCACCTGCGATTTTGGAAACAGAAGAATTAAAGGAACGGCTCATGGCGATGCAGGACATAGAAGCTGTGCTTGAAGAAGGCAGAAATGTGGATATTGCTCTCATCGGTATTGGAAATCCGCATAAAGGCTCTACATTAAAAACAGTCGGTTATTTAAAAGAAGAGGATCTATCGGGTCTAAGACAATCTGGCGCTGTTGGTGATATTGGCTTTCGCTTCTTTGATGGAGCAGGAAAACCTGTTCAAGATGAACTGAACCAAAAGGTCATTGGGTTATCGCTAGAACAATTAAAGAGCGTCAAGACAGTCATCGCCGTTGTGGAAGGAACCCATAAAGCAGAAAGTATTTTAGGGGCTTTAAATGGAGGCTTCATCCAAGTGCTGGTGACCGATGAACTAACTGCGGCAGCCATTTTAAAGGAAGCATCAGTCCAATAAACGGCAAGCGGCCATCGTATTGTATCAAAAAACAGCAACATCAAACGAGAAAGGAGCTGTGTATCTTGAAGCAAACCGAAATGGAAGCAAACCTACACTGTACTCGGTGCCAAGAAGAGACTCTCCACAGCATCGTTTATGTGAATGATCAGATGAAAAGCGTTGAATGTACAGAGTGTCATCAGAAGATCAGTGTGCAAGTTGACATCATGAAGGAATTTTACAAAGAAGTATACGAAAAAATCGCGACAAAGCCAAAGCGGATGACGCAAGAATATAAGACCAATCTGAATGGTTTTATTTCGAGGCTCCCCATCCGTGTACTAAGTAAGCCGTACCGGCTCATGAGGTATTTAAATGAATCATATCAAGTGATCAAACAATATAAAAAATAAAGCAGAGGCGGTTTAGCGCTCTGCTTTATTTTGTGCTTTTTTCATATAGTAATAAATCGGTAGCCCAGCAATTCCGATCAGCATGGAGATAAGACAGCTTTTCCAATCCGTGATCATTGTGCTGATTAAAACGAAAAATGAGCCGATAATGGCAACGATAGGTGTCAGTGGATAAAGTGGTACGCTATAAGCGCGCTTGATTCCCCTGTTTTGTTTTCTTAGCTTAAATACAGCGAAAAAGGCCATCACATAAAAGATATAAATCATGAAGATCGAAACCTCTGACAGCTTTTCTGGATTACTGACGATCATAAACACAATGGCAATCAAAATTTGTACAAATACAGCTACCCAAGGTGTTTGAAAGGTAGGGTGTATTCGTGAAATGGCCTGAGCATACGGAATTTGTTTTCGTTCTGCCATGGCAAAAATAACTCGTGGGAAAGAAAGAACCTTCCCATTCAAACAGCCAAAGATGCTAATGATGATGCCGATACTAATAATTTTCCCGCCAATTGGACCAAATAACATTGTTGCAGCAGTGCTCGTCGCATTTTCACCTAACTGGACGATTTGATCAGCTGGTAACACATGCAAAAGGGCAACATTAATAAAGAGATAACAAGCGGTGACGATTAAAATACCACCTGCCATTGCACGAGGGAGCAGTTTCTCCGGATTTTTCATTTCGCCGCCGAGAGCTGCAAGCAAAATCCAGCCATCATAGGCAAATAAAGTAGCCAGAATCGCTGCGCCGAAGTTCATCTGTGCAATACTATCATTCACAGCCGTAAAGATGTGTTCATTTCCTTTCCATAAGCCAAACACAATAATCGCGGCAATCGGAATAAGCTTTCCGATCGTGGTCAGCCCTTGGACAAACCCGCCGTACTTTGTTCCCATAATGTTGATCACACATAAAAAAAGAACTGTGATAATGCCAATGATTGTAGACCATAAAGAAGAAAGAGAAAATAAATTGGCTAATAAGGAACCAAAATAAAGACCGAGAGCGCCAATAATGGCAGGGCCGTAAATGATAATTTGCACCCAGCCGCATAGATAGCCCCAAAATTCACCGTACACTTCTTCAAGATAAGCATACAGGCCGCCGGTTCGTGGGATTTGTGTACCAATTTCAGCGACAGTCAGTCCGCCTGCAAGGGTTAAGATCCCACCTAACAGCCAAGCAAATAATGCGATGTCGGAGCTGCCTGAATAAGAAAGGACGTTGCCTGGCTTCATGAATACGCCTGACCCAATAATTGTCCCGATGACAAGAGAAAGGGCAAAAAATAAGCCGATGTCTTGTTTTAACGCTGGTTGTTCTTTGTTCATTACACACGACCTCCTGCATCACTTTCATACGTTGCTGTGACATGTATTTTGTTCATTGTAATACGATTTTAGGAAAACACGAATTAAAAAAATTTTCTGATTTTCGTATTTGTGTTCGAAAGTGTTTGTTTATTGGAGATATTAGGATGAATATTGCGCTAAAAACGAACAATAAAAGATTGATTTTGATTTAATGTTAATTTAAATAGCGAAAACCGAACATCCAGCAAAGGTGCAGCTAAATGGTTGACTTTTCTTAAAAAATGACCTATTTTATTCATATGGATATTATCTTGAATTCGAGATATTTTATATAGGAGTGAGAATCATGAAAATAAATGGGATTCACCACGTATCAGCATTAACAGCAAATGCTCAGAAAAACGTAGATTTTTACCGCCAAATCCTTGGATTGAAACTTGTGAAGAAAACCGTCAATCAGGATGACCCTTCTATGTATCATTTGTTTTATGGAGATGAGGTGGCTTCACCAGGAACTGAGCTTACGTTCTTTGAAATTCCAATGCTGGCTCGCCGTTTGGAAGGAACAAATGCCATCACACGCACAGGTCTTCTCGTTTCTTCTGAGGAGGCACTTTCATTTTGGGAAAAGCGGTTCGAGGAAAAAGGCGTAAAACAAGAAACAGCGTCCTTAAGAGGCGGAAGACCTGCCTTGCGATTTACAGATCCAGAAGGGCAGCAGATGTTTTTGACAGTAGAACCAAGTGAATATGAGGCAGGATCACCGCCAGTGCATGACGATATTCCTTCAGCATTTGCGATCAGAGGTTTAGGCCCAGTAGAATTAACAGTTGCAAAAGCAGAAAAAACGATCAGTGTTTTAACCGACATCCTAGGCTTTAAAGAAAAGGCACGTGAACATTCAAATGATGGTGAAATCGTAACCATTTTTGAATCAGGAAATGGCGGGGCTGGAACAGAGATTCATGTGATTGAAAAAGCAGAAGGGCCCTCTGAACGTTCTGGCAGAGGAAGTGTTCATCACGTGGCTTTTCGTGTAGAGAACGCAGAGGAGCTTGAAAAATGGCATGACAAAATATCAAATGCTGGCTTCACGAACTCTGGTGTCGTGGAACGCTTCTATTTTAAAGCTCTTTACTTTAGAGAGCCGAACGGTATTTTGTTTGAAATTTCAACAGATGGACCTGGGTTTACAGTGGACGAAGGTGTGGAGGAGCTTGGTGATCGGCTAGCACTTCCGCCATTTTTAGAGCATAAACGAGCAGAAATCGAACAAAGATTAACCCCAATCCAATCATCATAAAAAAGCAGCTCACCTCATGAGCTGCTCAGATTGTTGA
>NZ_NKHG01000252.1 GCF_002744245.1 Bacillus pumilus
TCATGTCTACGGGCGAAGCGGTGCGCCTGGACCATCACCTAGTGGGGGGAGACTTTCAGAAAAAGGGAGAGATAGACGATTCGGGGTTTGAATAAAGTCATAAAAGAAACGGGCAGAATATCTCTGCCCGTTTTATGAAGTGCTTTCAGATCATCTTCTCAGCACCAAGCCGAATTTGTATTGCTAGATCAACTGGTCGAAGA
>NZ_NKHG01000253.1 GCF_002744245.1 Bacillus pumilus
TCAGGCTGTCGAGAAAATCTCGACAGCTTTATTTTTTTCTTAAAATTTACATCTCCTCATTTTATAATAGAGAAAAGTCCACTAAAGGAAGGTGTTTTTCTCATGTTCCACACTAGAAATTCTTCTCAGCACCAAGCCGAATTTGTATTGCTAGATCAACTGGTCGAAGAGGATCACCTGCTTCGTAAAATTGATCAGTACATTGATTTTTCATTTATCATAGACAAAGTAAAACCATATTATAGTGAGAATAAAGGTCGCCCTTCTCTTGATCCACTCATTCTGTTCAAAATGATGTTTATCGGATACCTGTATGGTATCCGTTCAGAAAGACAGCTTGAAAAAGAAATTTACTATAACATGGCGTATAGATGGTTTTTAGGTTTGAATATCAATGACCCCGTTCCTCATCATTCCACCATTAGTTGGAATCGTCGTACTCGATTTAAAGATACAACGATTTTTCAAGATATTTTTGATGAGATTGTGCTACAAGCCATCAATCACGATATGGTTGGAGGTCGTGTCCTTTTTACCGATTCAACCCATCTAAAAGCGAATGCCAATAAACATAAATATACGAGAAAAACGATCGAACAAGATACTCAGAACTATATGAAAGAATTAGATGAAGCCGTTCAAGAAGATCGAGAGGTACACGGAAAAAAGCCCTTAAAGGAAAAAGAGGAGGTGAAAACGAAAAAAGACATTCGCCAAAGTACGACTGATCCTGAAAGTGGCTATCTTTATCGTGAAAATAAGCCTGAAGGCTTTTTCTATCTAGACCACCGTACAACAGATATGAAATACAATATCATCACTGATGCCCATGTCACGCCCGGTAATGTCCATGATTCTGTTCCCTATCTTGATCGATTAGATCTCCAAATCGCACGATTTGGTTTTCAAGTAGAAGCTGTTGCCCTTGATTCTGGTTATTTAACAACACCAATCTGTAAAGGTTTATCTGATCGACATATTTTTGGTGTTATTGCCCATAGACGTTTTCATCCAACAAGAGGATTATTTGAGAAGTGGAAATTTCAGTATGATTCTAAACATGATCATTACATATGTCCAAATGGTGAGAAGCTTTTATATACGACAACTGATCGAAAAGGTTATAGGTTCTACAAATCAGATCCTAAAAAATGTGCATCGTGTCCTTTTCTTGAAAGCTGTACAAGATCTAAAAATCATCAAAAAGTGATCTCAAGACACGTGTGGGAAGAACATAAAGAAAAGATCAGACAAAATCGTCTATCTGTCTCTGGAAAAGAGCTATATAAAAAAAGAAAAGAAAAAATAGAGCGAAGCTTTGCAGATTCAAAACAACTGCACGGGCTTCGCTACTGCCGGTTGAGGGGAAAACAGAATGTGAGTGAGCAAGTTCTTCTCACAGCTGCGTGCCAGAACATGAAGAAGATTGCCACACACCTAGCGAAGCTAGGCTAGGTGTGTGGGAGGCCTTTTTCAATACATTTCATTCTTCATACATACGTTAAAAATAAAAAAGATTGTAGAAAAACATGAGTTTCTCTACAATCT
>NZ_NKHG01000254.1 GCF_002744245.1 Bacillus pumilus
GCAAAAAGCGGCCGGATCATACGTCAACTTGCGTGAAAAAGCCACATCACAGCTGTTCCAGTTGACGCAGGTTTCAGGAAAAGAAGCCGAGAAGATGGCGAGCAATCTATTGTCCACTTATCAAGAAATGTCTTCATCTTTGATTAAAGAGTTGGAAGGATTTAAGACTGATGCAATAGCAGTTCTCAAAGGAGCATTTGAAGACCAGGACAAAGAGACAAAGAAAATCGGAGAAGAATGGACAGATCAATTAGTTGGTAACATCGACAAGGATGTTCAAAAAGCAAGAGAGAAAATGCGCGAACTGGAAAAATTGAAGGATGAAACAGGATTATTATCATCAAACATGAATGCTTCTCAAAAGAAACGATATGAAAGCATTATTTCATTCTATCAACAGGCAACGAGTAAATTTGCGGCCAATCAAAAAGACGCATTGGCTATCCAGCAGAGAGTTTCCGAGAGTCAAAATAAACTCTCTTTTAAAAATGCTAAAAGTTACAATGATCAAATAACAGAAATATACAAAGAAGGACAGAAGGCAGCGAAAGAAGATCGAGACAATACGATTAAAGTCTTGGATGAAGCTATTGTGAAAGATGCAAAACATGCTGAAAGATATAAAGCATTAAAAGCAAAAGCTAATGCCGATTACCAAAGGGATCTTGCTAAGAACCTTGAAATGCGTAAAAACAATTCAAAAGCGTTATTTGATCAAATGGCTCAAGATGGAAAACTGCTGGACTTCGAAACGAGAAAAGCTTTGGAAAAACAAAAAGAGTATTCCAGTAATTCGATGGGGATCTTTGTTGAAATGGAAGAAAGCGAAGCAAAGTACCAAGAACGCTGGGCCGAAAAACAAGTAGCATTCTTCCAAAAACTTGGAGACAGCAAAGAAGAAGCGCTAGAACAAACAAGGAAATCCCTTATTGAGTTTAACGAAGGATTGGGTCGATCTACAGAAGAGTCCGCGAGCAAAGCAAATGAAGCGATTGAAAAGATAGAAAACGAATTCAACCGCGCAACATCTGCCCGTGAATCAGGAAAGAAAATGGGCGATGAATTCGCTGACGGCTTAATAACTGCCACGCCTAACACGTTAGCGAGTGGAACGATCCTTAAACAGTCACTTGATCAAAAATTGCGAGAGGAAAACGGAATCCCTAGACTTGCAGGGGAAGAAAAAGGTCAATCCTTTAGCGATGGTATCAGTTCATCAAAAGTTAACGTATCTAACAGTGGTACAGTTCTGCAGCAAGCACTTAGGCAAAAGCTGAGTGAAGGCAATGCAGGGGCTAAAACATCCGGTTCACAAAAGGGCCAATCATTCAGCGCAGGTATAAGCTCAACAAAAGGCAGCACAAGCACGGCTGCAAGCAGTGTAAACCAAACAGCGTTATCAAACCTAAATAAAAATACCACGCAAGCCACGCAAGCAGGTGTAAAAAAAGGACAAAGTCACAGTTCAGGAATATCAAACACAAAGGGTGCCAATACGTCTGCAGCATCATCCGTTAGTGCGTCAGCAACAGCCCAACTTGCCAAAACAACTGATGGGGGAGGCGGACAAAAAGCAGGCGTTGAATTTGCATCGGG
Source organism: Bacillus pumilus (assembly GCF_002744245.1). Taxonomy (GTDB): domain Bacteria; phylum Bacillota; class Bacilli; order Bacillales; family Bacillaceae; genus Bacillus; species Bacillus pumilus_M. The sequence goes on from NZ_NKHG01000254.1 coordinate 1,597, forward strand.
AATTCGTAGTCAAGCCGGAAACGCTAGTAATTCGGGAAGCACCGTAGCGCAATCGGGAAAACAAGGCTTATCAAGTGTAAAAACAACTGGCACAGGTGCTGATTTTTCTAGAGGCTTTGCTAACGGTATTCGTAGTATGGGAGGCACTGGCGGGACAATTTGGAAAGCAGCCTGGACTATCGGTAAAGTCGCCATCCAATCCCTGAAAAAATCAATAGATTCTAAGTCT
>NZ_NKHG01000110.1 GCF_002744245.1 Bacillus pumilus
CCTCTCCAGATTGGAGAGGTTTTTTTGTGTTCATTTACATATATCGTTCGATCCCTAAAAATGTTTCATTTGAGGTTGTCTATTTATGCTATAATTAATAATCATTCTCAATTAAAGGTGGTTTAGCAAGTGAAAAAAATGATCTGGTTGATCAGTCTGCTGATATTGCTGTTAGTGGCATGCGGGCAGAAAGAGAATAAAGAGCAAGCAGCGAATACACGTACATATACGACCGAAACGAGTGAAAAGATCACCATTCCTGCTAAGCCGAAGCGAGTGGTTGTTTTAACGGCACAGCTTGGGAACTTTAAAAAGCTTGATGTTACACCTGTTGGGATGACGGATGTTTATCCTGAATCAGCCTTTTTAGATGAGGAAGGTGTGGAGCGGGTGTCCCCAAAAAATGTGGAGGCGATTGCAAAACTTAAGCCTGATTTGATCATTGCTTATTCACAGAACGAACAAACTGAAAAATATAAAAAAATCGCAAAAACGATCACATTCACAACAAGTAAACATAGCTTCAAAGAGATGCATATTGAAATCGGAAAGATTCTTGGAAAAGAAGCGTTAGCCAAAAAACAAATACAAGAAATGGATCAGCAGTTAAAGAAGGATGGAGAAGAGGTCAAAGCAAAAATTGATGCTGACAAGACGTTCTCCATAATGGATATTCAGCCAAAGCAAGTGTACTTATTCGGTACTGATTTTGGCCGCGGTGGGGAAGTCATCTATCAAGGCTACGGATTCAGCTTGCCTAAGAAGGCAGAAAAAGCACTTCCGAAAGAAGGCTATCTCGGCATTTCACTAGAAGAGATGAATCAGTATACGGGGGATTATTTACTTGTGCCAACAAAGGATGGTAAAGCGCCAAATCTTGATATCACGAGTAGCGGTGTGTGGAAGAAGAATAAAGCGGTTAAACAAGGGCATGTGTTGTATTACTCAATCAATGAATTTATCTATGCAGATCCAATCTCGATTGAAAAGCAATCTGCTGCATTCAAAAAAATGCTGATCAAATCATAGCTAAAAAAGACAAAGCGCTTAACAGGAGGCTTTGTCTTTTTTTCTTGTATCCTCTTAAAATACTGGCCATAAGACTCATTTCTTCCCTTTTCAGGCGTATTTGTTGAGTATGCTGTCTGTATATGATTAACATGGAAGAGAATTGACAATGAGGAGGGAAGTCTTGTGTCAAAAATTTTATTAATTAATTTTCCAGCTGAAGGACATGTGAACCCCGTTTTAGGGATCACAAAAGCATGGACAGATAGAGGTGATGAGGTTCATGCTGTGACAACTGCACATTATCAAGAACGATTCGAACGCTTAGGCGCTCACGTACATATACATCCAGACTATATTCGCCTATTAAGCGTGAATGAAGGAGATATAGATTCCATGCAGCCATTCTTTTATGCAATGCTGCAAACGTCATTAGATATTTTAGAGCTGGTGGAAGCACTTTCTAAGCAGCATTCATTTGATTTTGTCTATTACGATATGTTTGGAGCAGGCGAGCTAGTTCGTGATTTCTTACAGGTTCCTGCCATCGGCTCTAACCCATCCTTCGTGCTGCAAGAGGCACACTTTGAGACACCTCTATATAGAAAGGATGAGAAGGCGGCTCATCTGTTAGAAGAAATAAATGAACGATTTGGTGTGCAGCCAAAGCGTTTGATGCAATTCATGACAAACCGCGGTGAACTGAATATGGTGTATACAAGCGAATATTTTCAGCCGTCAGTCGATGCATTGAACGATTCGTTTGTCTTCATTGGACCGAGCTTTCCAAAACGAGCGGATCAGCATCAGTTTCCGCTGGAAGCACTTGAGCAAGAAAAGGTCGTCTTTATATCGATGGGAACAGTTCTTGGGGATACAGAAGCATTTTTTAATATGTGTATCGATGCCTTTGCAGACTTTGATGGAAGAGTGGTCATCGCAACAGGAGGGAAAATTGATAGGTCTCTCTTGAAACCGGCACCTTCTCATTTTATCATCGAGCCTTATGTGCCCCAGCTTGAAGTGCTTGAACAGACAGATGTATTTGTGACACACGGCGGGATGAACAGTGTCAATGAAAGCATTCATTATCACGTCCCGATGGTGGTCATTCCGTTTGACAAAGATCAGCCGATGGTGGCAAAAAGGCTGACAGAATTATCTGCTGCGCGTGCACTTGATAAAGAACAGCTGACAGCTAAGCGGCTCAGAGATACCGTAGATGCTGTACTAAAAAGTAACACGTATCGTGCCGGGATTGAAAAGATTGAAGAAAGTTTCCAAACAGCAGGTGGAACAGAAAAAGCATTACATGTCATCGATCAATTGATGCAAAAGAAACAGACTCAATCATGAGTCTGTTTTTCTATGAAAAAAGACATTGTATTTCCCATTTCTGTGTGCTAATATCAATTCGTAATGATTTCGATTGAAAAACGTAATGATTACGATCATATAAAATTGGAGGAAGTACATATGAGTGATCAATCTGTTTATATAAAGAAGAAATCTGAGAGGAAGCCGCCTTATGTGACATACACCTTGATGCTGTTTTCAGTCATGGCTTGTTTTTTATTGGCATCATGCTCTGAAAACAAGACCTCTTCTAGCTTAAATGGAAGAGAAGATGATGAGCTAGTGTATGCAAGTACAAAAGATATAAGGGACATCAACCCTCATCTATATGGCGGGGAGATGGCCGCTCAAAATATGGTGTTTGAATCGCTTGTTGTGAATACGGAGGATGGAGTTCAACCTGCTCTAGCCAAAAGCTGGGACATTTCCAAAGATGGAAAGACCTACACATTTCATCTTCGAAAAGGTGTAACTTTTTCAGATGGTGAGCCTTTTAATGCAAAGGCTGTGAAAATGAACATCGATGCTGTTGTCAAAAATATTGAAAAGAACGCTTGGCTCAATCTCGTATCAGAAATCAAATCAACAAAGGCTGTAGATGAAGATACGTTTGTTCTTACATTGAAACAGCCCTATTACCCTGCATTAGAAGAGCTAGGTTTAACACGTCCATTCCGTTTTATTTCTCCAAAAAGCTTCATTGATGGCACGACAGCAAAAGGAGTCAAAGATTATGCAGGTACAGGCCCTTATGTGCTAAAGGAACATAAAAAAAATCAATATGCTATTTTTGAAGCGAATGATCACTATTGGGGGGAAAAGCCAAAAATTTCAACAGTGAAGTGGAAAGTCATGCCAGATCATCAAACAATTTTACTCGCTTTGGAAAAAGGAGAGATTGATCTCTTATTTGGAGCAGATGGTGACATGATCGACGGAGACTCATTTCAGGCATTAAAGAAAGCGGGTCAATACGGTGTGACTGTGAGTCCCCCTGTTGGTTCAAGATCTATCGTGATCAACTCCAATCAACCCATCACAAAAGATCCAAAAGTAAGAGAAGCGTTTCAATACGCCATTCAAAAAGAGATGATTACAGAAGGAATTTTAAATGGAACTGAACAGGTGGCACATACGCTGCTTGCTCCGTCTGTCCCCTACGCAGATATTCCGCTTAAAAAGAAAACCTATCAAAAAAAGAAGGCAGAGACATTATTAGATTCAGCCGGATGGAAGCTAAAGGAAGACGGATATCGCTACAAAAAAGGCAAACCTCTAAGTGTGACCATTTACTATAATTCGGATAATGCAGGCGAAAGAACAATTAGTGAATCGATTCAAAATGACTTCAAGCAAGTTGGGATCAAGTTGGATATTAGAGGAGAAGAAAAACAGGCATTTTTAGATCGCCAAAAAACAGGAAAGTTTGATCTGATGTACTCTCTATCGTGGGGGCTTCCTTATGATCCACAAACATACGTCTCTTCATTCCGCGTTGCATCTCATGCTGATTATCAAGCCCAATTAGGATTGAAAAAGAAAAAGTGGCTGGATCAGACGATTACGGATGTATTGGTTGAACCAGATGAGCAAAAACGGAAGCAGCTGTATCGAGATATTTTGACTTATATTCATGATGAAAATGTCTACATTCCCATCTCTTATTCTGTGACAAAGGCTGTTTATAATAAACGCCTCAAAGGTGTAGGTTTTCATGTATCCCAGTATGAAATTCCCTTTGACCGAATGTATTTTTCGTCTTAAACCGGAGGCGGAGAGATGACACGCTATATCCTAAAACGATTAATGCTTCTTTTCCCACTTATTTTATTCATTACCTTCTTTGCATTTGTGTTACTTACGATGCGTGCGAGTGATCCAGCTGAGGTCGCTTTGCGTGTGAATCAAGTGACCCCAACAGAAGAAATGATTGAATCTATGCGACAAGAGCTAGGTTTAGATCAGCCATTTTTCATACGCTATGCCACATGGCTTAAAGATGGATTAACAGGTGATTTTGGCAAAAGCTATGTCACTCAGGAGCCTGTTCTTGATCTCATCATGGAGGCACTGCCTGCCACATTACAGCTTGCAGGCATGTCGCTTTTTTTCATCATTGTGCTTAGTTTGTTATTCGGAATGGTCTGTGCGTATGCTGCTCATACCTGGGTGGACCGAATACTGAGAGCATTTGTGTTTATCTCAGCCTCAATGCCTAGTTTTTGGTTGGGGATTTTGTTTATCTGGCTTTTTTCTGTCAAATTCAATTGGGTCAATACGAGTGGAATGGAAGGGTTCAAATCTATTCTTCTACCAGCTATCACACTATCACTTGGCTACTTATCGACCTATGTCAGACTGATTCGAAATCAAATCCTAAAGTTTCAGCACGAGCCGTTTGTTTTTTATGCAAGAGCCCGTGGTTTAAAGGAACGTTCCATTCAATTGAAAGTTATGAGACATGCACTGCAATTAGCGGTAACAGCACTTGGTATGTCCATACCAAAGCTCATTGCAGGAACCGTCATTATTGAAAATCTTTTTGCTTGGCCAGGGGTTGGCCGTTTGTGTGTGACGGCTATTTTCCACGCCGATTTCCCTATTATTCAAGCCTATTTGTTTGTGATGGGGTTCATGTTTGTAGTGTGCAACCTCATTGCTGATATCATCCAAATGATCATGAACCCGCAGTTACGAAAGGAGGGCTGAGAACAATGATGGGGTGGAATCAATTAAGAAAAGATCGTATGGCCATTCTTTCTATATGGCTATTAGCCATTGTCGCAATAGCTGGGCTGTTTGCACCGGTGTTAGCACCGCATGACCCGACTGACACGAACATTCTCCAAAAATATGCCGGTGTGAGCCTCACTTATCCGCTCGGAACGGATCAACTGGGGAGATGCGTATTGTCGCGGCTTTTATATGGCATTCGTACAACCATGCTTGCGGCTATGCTGACAATGTGTATCACGATGCTCATTGGCAGCATACTTGGACTCATGGCTGGCTTTTTTAGAGGAAAGATTGATGGGGCTTTGATGCGGCTGTGTGATGTCATGCTTTCATTCCCTGCAGAGATGATGATTTTGGCAGTTGTGGGGATACTTGGACCTGGACTTTTCAACATTATTTTGGCGAATGTTCTTGCGAAATGGGCTTGGTATACAAGAATGATTCGTTCCTCAGTCCTTCAGTATGCGGATGAACCGTCCGTTCAGTTTGCAAGAGTGTCTGGTGGTTCACCTGTTTATATACTTAGAAAACATCTATTCCCTCGAATCTCAGGAGAACTCGCTGTCTTTGCTACACTTGATGCAGGCTGGGTGATTTTAAATATTTCCGCCCTATCTTTTCTAGGATTAGGCGTGAGTGCACCTACACCAGAATGGGGCATGATGTTAAACGAGGCAAAGAATGTGATGGTGACGCACCCAACCCATATGCTTGCACCTGGACTTGCGATCTTATTTGTTGTCATGGCATTAAATTTTTTAGGAGACAGTCTTCAGCAGGCTATGAACCCTGCCATGCATCATATCAACAAAAAAGGGGGTAGACCGTTTGCCTTTCATCGACGTAAAAAATCTGTCCGTACATGATCCGATTCAACAAAAGAACTTGGTGGCAAATATCACGTTTTCCTTATATAAACAACGCTGTTTAGCCGTTATTGGAGAAAGTGGAAGCGGAAAATCAACTGTCGCAAAAGCGTTAATTGGTCTTACATCCCCTTCGCTAGAGGTAAAGGGAGCGATCGTGTTTGACGGTGAGAAATTGACAAGTCAGATGGCACAACAGTGGCGAGGGAAACGAATTGGCTACATCTCACAGGATGCCATGAATGCGTTCAATCCAATCGAAACAATTGGTCATCAAATGATGGAAACGTTTCAGCAGCATTTGGGCTTACGTGGGAAAGAAGGGAAAGCACATGCGATCACTGGACTGGAACGTGTCCATTTAAAAAATCCACATCAATTGATGAAAAGATATCCTCATGAGCTGTCTGGCGGGATGCTTCAGCGTGTCATGATTGCGATTACGATCATGCTTTCTCCTGACGTGATCATTGCGGATGAGCCGACAGCGTCACTTGATGCATACAATCGGCGTGAAGTCATCACGCAATTACAGAGGCTGAAGGAAGAAACAGGTGCCGCTTTGATTATCATTTCGCACGATTTAGGAGTCGTTCAGGCGATTGCTGACGAGTTGGTAGTGATGCATCAAGGAGAGATGCTTGAGCACCACATAGCTGAGAAGATATTCACATCGCCTGAGCATCCCCAAACGAAGCATTTACTGGAGACTAGACTTCGATTATCAGCACCCATTGAAGCACTTAGAAAGCAGAAGAGAGTGAGGGCGTTCTCTTGTTGATCACAGCAAATCAACTACTCAAACATGGAAAGACGAAAGGTTTCTTTTTTCATAAAAAAGAATCAAAAGCACGCATATCACACGTATCGTTTCAAATCGAAAAAGGGCAATGTGTTGGATTGGTTGGAGAGAGCGGCAGTGGTAAAAGTACATTAGCACGTATCCTGCTTGGTTTAGAAAAAATAGACGGTGGAGAGGTTCAGATTGATGGGTATCCAGCTCAAACGTGGCGGAAGAAAAATCGGGGGAAAATGAGCTTTGTCTTTCAAGATTATATAGCTTCTGTCCATCCATCCTTCACAGTGAAAGAAATCATTGCTGAACCCATGCGCTTGTTAAAGTGCGAAAAGAATGTGGATCAGAAAGTATTGTCATTGCTTGAACAAGTCAGACTGCCCTCGTCTGTGTTGAATCAATATGCTCATCAGTTAAGCGGCGGTCAGCTCCAGCGTGTCTGTATAGCAAGAGCAGTTTCGACGAATCCAGTTATTCTTATATTAGATGAAGTCCTTAGCTCACTTGATGTCTCTGTCCAGGTACAAATATTAGAGCTGCTTGAGACATTAAAACAAGAATTAGACATGACCATTCTGATGATTACCCATGATTTAGAGGCAGCAGTGTATTTATGTGATCGACTCCTTTTTTTACATGAAGGGACACTTGTGGAAGAATGTAAAAGTGACCAGCTGTTCGAAGCGAACCACACATTTACGCACAAGCTAATAGATGCACTCATGCCTTTTCAGCCTTGACAAAAAATAACCAGTCTTTTATCGTATACGTAACAAACGACGGAAGGGTGACCCAATGCAATGAAGTACTAATCCTATGACCTGTAAGCAAAATGAAAGAACGAAGGCAGTAAGCAAACGACATGTGTTGCCATGTTTGCTGCGTTTTCATTTTTTAGCTTCGGAATAGGATGGTACAGCTTGGGAATCAAAGAATGAGGTGATTGATACGGGGGATGTGGGTTCATTTGATGAACGGCTGTCATTCTGTATCAATACGCTTATTTTTGTACACCAATTTGCCTCCTATTCTGAGAATGGGAGGCTTTTTCATGTCTCCTGATATGAAAGGAGAGGATTCGATGTTAATGAAAGCCAATCAGTTAAAGGTTTTTCGAAAGGATCGGGTGTTATTTGATATAGAGGAGCTTGCCATCCATCAAGGCGATCGTATTGGACTTGTGGGGAAGAATGGCAGTGGAAAAACCACTTTATTGCATGTGCTGGCTCGTCAAGAAAAACCAGACAGTGGAACATTTTCTGCCACAACGACCTGTACACTGCTTCCGCAGCTGAAAAAAGCAGATGGCAGACAGAGTGGTGGAGAGGTGACCCAGGCCTATATTGAAAGAGCTTTGAGTCGTCCGTCTGCTCTTTTATTAGCTGATGAACCGACGACACATTTAGATACAGAGCACATTGAATGGCTAGAGCGAAAGTTACGCGACTACCAAGGTGCCCTCATTATCGTTTCACATGATCGCGCTTTTTTAGATGCGTTATGTACAGACATTTGGGAGCTAGATGATGGGATGCTCAAACAATACAAAGGCAACTACACGCATTTTGCACAGCAAAAAGAACTGGCGCATCGTCAGCAAGTGGAAGCGTACGAGGCTTATACACAAAAGAAAAAACAGTTAGAGCATGCCCTGCAAAAGAAAATGAAAAAAGCCGACAAAGCCACAAAGCCATCCCAAAAGCTGAAATCCTCAGGACCCAGAATTGCGAAACCTTACTACGCAAACAAGCAAAAAAAGCTTCAAAAAACAGCTAAATCCATTGAAACAAGAATGGAGAAATTAGAAAAAGTCGAGAAAGTAAAGGATATACCGCCTATTCAAATGACTCAGAATACGATGAAGGATGTGGCAAGCCGCACCATCTTACGGGTTCATCATGTAGATGGAAAAGTTGGTGATCAAGTCCTTTGGAAGCAGGCGAATGTTGAAGTGAGAGGTGGAGACAAAGTGGCCATCATCGGGAAGAATGGGAGCGGCAAAACGACATTCCTCCAAATGCTTGTGAACGGACACCCCGATATCTCTCGTTCAGAGGCGGTCAAGATAGGCTATTTCAGTCAGGATCTTTCAGGACTGCAGCTAGATGAATCGATCTTACACAATGTGCTTGAACAGGCCATTCAAGATGAGACGGTGATTCGAACGGTTTTAGCGAGACTTGGATTTCGAGGGGATGAAGTGTATAAGCCAGTTGGTGTGTTAAGCGGGGGAGAACGGGTAAAGGCTATGCTTGCGAAATTACTCGTCAGTGATGCCAATGTCCTGATGCTTGATGAACCGACGAACTTTTTAGATCTTGCGGCAGTAGAAGCGCTTGAAGGGCTTTTAAAGGATTACCCAGGCACCGTTGTGTTTGTCTCTCATGATCGGAGGCTCATTGAGCAAGTCGCCACTCGTATTCTGCATGTTCACGAAGGAACCATTGAACGGTTTGATGGCACATATGAAGAGTATCAACAAAAGGGAGAAAAGCCAGCTGTGACAAAGAGGGAAGAGGAGCTTCTGTTAATTGATATGCAGCTGTCTGAAGTGCTCAGCCGCTTAAGTATTGAGTCATCTCAGGAGCTGGAAGAGACATTTCAAGCATTATTGAAAAGAAAGAAGTCGTTAGAGTCATAAAAGAAGCCCCTGTGTTTACTGCACAGGGGCTGGTTCATTTCGTTCTTTTTTCAATTGTTCAAGTTCACTGACTGTGACAAGCTGGTAGCCTTGTTTGGTGAGCTCATGTATGATTTTCACTGCTGCTCGGGCTGAGCTTTCATAGATATCGTGCATTAATACCGTTCTGCCATCTGCTGCATGTGAGAGAACATGGTTTATGATCTGCTGGCTGTTGCGAATTTTCCAATCCTCAGGATCAACATCCCACAAAGAAACTTTCATCCCAACCGCCTGATTGATGTCTTGATTTGTTCCTCCATATGGCGGCCTAAAGTGCGTAGGTGTATAACCACTGGCTTTCTCAATCAGCTGCTGCGTATCCTCTACCTGTTTCACTGCTTGCTTAAGAGGCAGTCTTGTTAATAAAGGGTGGTTGTAAGAATGATTTCCGATCTCATTCCCGCCTTTTAAAATGTCGGTAAGCATACCTGGATAATATTGCACCCTGCTGCCTAATACGAAAAAGGTGGCGTGGCCTTTATTTTGCTTAAGCGCATTTAAAATTTTTGAGGTTGTCTCTGGATTCGGGCCGTCATCAAATGTGAGTGCAATGGATTTTTTGTTCGGGTCGAGCTTTGATTTTTGCGGTAGCTCGACGGCTTTTCTTTTTGGATTCGGTTCTTTGATTTCATTCTGATTTTTGGTCTTATTCATATATTCTGGCTTCAGGATGTCTTTCAGCAGCGTCTTTTTGATCGCCAGCGTTTGCGGACCAAGATCCTCTGCGGCCACCTGAGATGCTGGGAAATAAAACTCTACATAATTCTCTTTCAAGGCAAATTGACTGAAGTTTTGAGTAGTAGAGGCTGTTCCTTTCTGAAGGAGAGATTGATCCTTAGATAAGGTTTTATCCTTTTGAAGCTCTGTGTATGTAATATAGGATAATTTCTTTAAATAATTCGTTTTTGGCTGAAATAAATCTTCTGTGTCAAGAAAGGTATTTTTCTGAAAATCATAATTGATCGTTACACTATGGGTGGTTCCTTTTTGCTGACCTGTATAGGTATAGGTCGTAAAGTGTATGGCAACGGATTGTTTCGCATAATGCACCATGTCATAATCAATATTCAGTTCATAGCGCTTGTTTTCACTGATGTCCTTTGCTTCACTGAATGTTTTCTTGAAATGCTCTAATACTGAATTTGCATAGCTTTGAATCTTGTCATCTAGCTTTTTTTGATGAAAAAGTGGATAGTTGACTGCATATCTCATAAATTTCCCGTCATTTACGAGGGTGACAATTTCGACGTTTTTATAATTCGTATCCTGCTTCACATTTTTCTTCTCTGTACCGCTTGCTTGCTGATTTTGAAAGAAAGCAACTGCTCCAATGACGATAGCAAGCGCAAATAGAATAATACTCCATTTTCCCTTTATTGACACAACTTTCAATTCTCCTCTCATCTGACGGGTCATCCTTTATCCGTTTGACATCTGTTTGTAATATTTTTATAACATTTGACTCACTTTTGTAATTTTAGGTGATTTTCATAGGGGATGTCAACTATTTTCCTATTAAACTAACATGAATAATGGATAGATCTTTTAGATCGAAAAAAAGCAGGAGAAAAGAAACATTGATTCTAGTAGCCTCACACACCTTCAATAATTTAAAAATTGGCTGTACATTGATTTTTCAGGGGCTGACAGCTATAATTTTGATGATTATGATTCTCATTTTCAAATTGACTTTTAATGAAGAAAAGGATGACATCGATTTTGCAGGATAAGCGAACACCTCAACCAAAACGACCATCACATATTCTGTTCTTTTCGCTATTTTTTCTCGCAGTCATTGGTTTGCTCACTGCTATGTTTTTTGCTGTTTCATACGGTGCAAAAACATTGTCTCTGCAAATGGTCTGGACAGCTGTGTTTGATTATCAATCAGATGTAACAGAGCAGCAAATCATCCATGAATTAAGGCTTCCGCGTGTTCTAGGGGCAGCCCTTGTTGGAGCGGCTTTTGCTGTAGCAGGTGCTCTCATGCAAGGCATCACTAGAAACCCGCTGGCAGATGCGGGGATATTGGGCATTAATGGCGGTGCAATGTTTGTTGTTGCTCTCTGTTTTGCTTTTTTTCCAGGAATCCCTTATTCAGCACTCATGTTTTTTTCTTTTATCGGTGCTGTGCTGAGTACGCTGCTGATCTTTGCCATTGGGGCAGCTGGTGGTGTGTTGACCCCGCTAAGGCTGACGGTTGCAGGAGCAGTTGTTGCTGCATTGCTTCATGCGCTCAGCTCTGGAATCGCTATTTATTTTGATCTGAGTCAGGATCTGGCCTTTTGGTATGCAGGGGGTGTCGCTGGTGTGAAATGGCCGCAGCTGACGATCCTCGCACCAGTCATTCTCATTGTGATCGTGTGGGCTATGTTATTAGGGCGTTCATTGTCGTTACTCTCGCTCGGTGAAGATGTAGCAGCGAATTTAGGGGTCAAAACACGTCAAGTGCGAATATTAGGAATGGCTGCTGCGGTTCTGTTAGCAGGCGTTTCTGTATCAGCCGTTGGGTCGATTGGGTTTGTCGGTCTCGTCATTCCGCATGTTGCACGAAAGCTGGTTGGTGTCAACTATCGTTTCGTCATTCCCATGTCAGCGATATTAGGCGCTATGCTGCTTGTCTTTGCTGATCTTGCCAGCCGCACAGTGAATCCGCCAAGAGAGCTTGCCATTGGCGTAATGGTGGCACTTGTCGGTGTTCCTTTCTTCTTATATATTGCCAGAAAAGAAGGGAGGAACCTGTCATGAAGGAGAAGCAGCATGCTCTTGTCGTGACAGTCGTTTTGCTTTGCCTAAGTGCGGCTGTGGTGCTGTATAGTTTAAATACCGGCACGCTGAAACTCAGTCCCATCGTTGTCGTCAAAACATTATTTGGCTTTGGGGATTTCCAAAGTGAGACGGTGCTGTTTGACTATCGTCTGCCGCGAATCGTGGTGACGATTCTAGCCGGAATTGGTCTTGGAATCGCAGGCGGCATCTTGCAGAGTTTATCCCGTAATCCACTGGCCGATCCGGGGATTATTGGACTGAATGCAGGTGCAGCCTTTGGCTTAATCATATTTGTTACGTATTTCCACGTACTAGAAGGCAATCCATCTCTACTCATTCCGATTTTTACGTTTGGTGGTGGACTGCTTGCGGCAGCGGTCATCGTTCTCCTTGCGTATGACCGGCATGAAGGGCTTGTTCCCATCCGGTTGATCTTAGTAGGGATTGCAGTTGCCGCGGGGTTTAGTGCATTGACTTTATACTTGTCATTGAAGCTAGATGAAGATACATACACATTTGCTTCAAGATGGCTTGTGGGCAATGTATGGGGGAGAGACTGGATTCATGTTTTAGCGCTTCTGCCATGGATTGTATGTTTTGTGCCGCTTACGCTCATGCAGTCAAGCACACTCAATGCATTGACGTTAGGAGATGCTGTCGCTTCAAGTGTAGGTGTACGTGTCCAGCGTAAACGTCTCTTTTTGCTTACTTTAGCTGTTGGCCTAGCTAGTGCAAGTGTTTCGATGACAGGCGGCATTGGCTTTATCGGTCTTGTTGCCCCTCATTTGGCCAGACGGCTTGTCGGCTCACTGCATCAGTATTTTTTACCCGTTAGTGCACTGCTTGGCTTGTTGATTTTGGTCAGTGCCGATACAATCGGACGTTCTATATTTGCCCCAAATGCCATACCAGCCGGTGTGGTTGTGGCTTTTATCGGAGCCCCTTATTTTCTTTATTTATTAACAAAAACGAAATAAGAAAGAGGAACTCATCATGAAAAAATTACTTGTTTTTAGTTTAACGCTCTGTTTTTTGATTCTTGCTGCTTGTGGTCAACAGGAAACAAAGAATACAACAAATCAAGATGATAACGGAACACCTAAGATTGCTTCCTTATCTATTCATTTAACAAATGATTTATTAGCACTCGGTATCAAGCCCACCGGCTCTGTCGTAGGAGGAGGCTTGAAAGATTTCCTTCCACATGCGAAAAAGCAGCTGAGCCATACGAAAAAGCTGGGCATTGCAGCAGATCCAGATATGGAGTCACTGCTTGCTTTAAAACCTGATGTCATTTATGTCGATGAAGAACTGGCTGGACAAGATTTATCGAAATACAAAAAGATCGCCAAAACAGAAGTGTTTAATTTAAATGATGGCACGTGGAGGGATCATTTGAAAAAAATCGGCAAGCTCGTCAATAAAGAAAAAGAAGCCGATCAATATATCAAGGATTACAATCAAGAAGCAAAAGAAGTCAAAACACTCATCCAGCAAAAGATTGGAAACGGAAAAGTGATGGCGATTCGTGTGACAGCAAAAGAGCTTCGTGTATTTAGTATGAAGCGCCCGATGGGTCCTATTTTATACGAGGATTTAGGACTGACACCTGCAGATGGTGTAAAAAAGTTGGATAGCAAAAGGCCTTTTGAAGTAATTTCCCAAGAGGTTCTTCCTGACTTTGATGCAGATGCTATTTTTGTCGTCGTTAACCGTGATGATAAAGCGCAGCAGGCATTCAAGCAATTAGAACAGACACCGATCTGGAAAGGCCTAAAAGCCGTAAAGAAAAACCAAGTCTATCCGATTGCAGATCAGCCATGGCTTGATTACTCAGCACTAGGCAATAAAATGGCAATGGATGAAGCAAAAAAGATGTTTTCAAAATAAAAAGCACATGAATCAAGGCATCATTCCACACATAGGAATGATGTCTCTTTTTTTGATTCGTTCTTCTATTCCTTCGCTTTTTGCATACATATGAGAGGGAACGAGCAGTACAGCCCGTGTGAAGGGGAAAGGGAGGGTATACAGTTGAAGGTTCAAAAAATTAGTGCAGGTACGATCACAAGGCTTGTGTTGCTTTTATTGGCGCTTGTTAACAGTGGTCTAACCGCTGCCGAAAAAAGTCCAATCCCTATTGATGAAGAAGGCGTGCAGCAATTCATTACGTTAGCCTTTCTTGGGATTACATCCTTATGGGCCTATTGGAAAAACAATGATATTACGAAAAAAGCACGAACAAAAAATGAAGAATAAGAGAAAACAGAGCCTTTTGATGATAAAAGGCTCTGTTTCTTCGAGGCGTCATCTGACGCCTCTCCCCGCAAATTGGTCCTTCCTGAAAGGCTTACGCCCGGTGATCTCCCATATTGGTAAGAAACGCTTTCACTTCCTCAATGGTTAAGCCGATAGCCTTCGCTTCACTCATGAGACGCTTCCACTCTGACATATTAGAATCGGTCAGCTTTCTATGGCTGACATGTAGTGTCTTTTCTTTCTGCTCCTTTTTAAAGGTTTGGAGCAGCTGATACAGATCTTCTTTAGGCATGCCAGATTGGACGGCATTGACTACATGCTCCCGCCATTCCTGTTCACCCTCAAAGTAATGAAATATCATCGTCTCTGCATCAAACAGCTCTTGTAAATCAATTTCTAGTGAAGAGGATACCTTTTTTAAAAACTGGACAGATGGATTCCGGTGGACACCACGCTCAATTTTACTCAAATAGGACTTAGAGACATGGGCATCTTCAGCCAGTTGATGAATCGAGTATCCTTTCCTCTTACGGTAAATACGTATCACCTTTCCTATCATTCGATATATGATCTCCCTTCTCCCCGACGAATAATTCTGCGACCTTTTCGTTCATTATAAGAAATAAATTGTTCTTTATAAAATTCAGAAACGTAAGAAACAGGAAGTAAACAAAAGAAAACGAACGATTTTGTTCTTTAAAAAGAACTATAAGACCTATTATGACATTTTTCTTTGCGGGTATTATCTTTTATAATCCAATCATTAACAAAAAGAAACCATATATAACCTTTTTATAATGAAATCGGGAGGTATCCATGAATGAGAATATAGGTTTTAAGCAGCTGTTTTCTGTCATTAAAGAGAAAATGGCCCTTCTGATCCTGATTGTCCTGATTGTAACGGGCATTTCAGCCTACTATCAGTTCTATGTCTCGACTCCTGTATATCAGGCAACCACTCAAATTCTTGTTCATAAACGAAGCAATGACGCACAAGCGAATTTAAACGATATTCAGATGAACCTTCAATATACACGCACCTTTCAAGTTCTGCTGAAAAGTCCCATTGTCATTGAAAAAGTAAAGGAAACGCTTCATCTCACAGAATCGGCTGAAGGATTAAAACACAAAATTGCCACAAGTACAGAAAATGAGTCTGAGGTCATAAATATTTCTGTACAAGATGAAGACCGTGCGAAAGCAGTTGCGATCGCTAATACGGCAACAGAGGTGCTGCAAGAAGAAATTAAAAAAACCATGAATATGGATCGCATTAATGTTTTGTCTGAAGCCAAGCTGTCAAACACGATTCTCATGAATTCAAGGAAATTCGTTCACATCGTTCTGGCACTAGGCGCCTCTTTATTAGGAGGACTTACACTCATTTTCTTAATGAACCTACTCGATGATACTGTAAAACGAACACATCAAATAAGAGAAGAGATCGGATTGCCGTCGCTCGGCAGTGTCTATCAGATGCAAGCAGACAGGAGGGCAAAAAAAGACAAGCAGTCCGTCATAACGGGAGGACAGAACATTGATCTTTAAGAGGAAGAAACGAGAAAAGAGAGACTTATCCTGTATTTCTGTATTAAACCCTCACTCTGTCATTGCGGAACAATTCCGTACGATCCGAACCAACATCGAATTCACATCCATCCAAACAAGATTGAAGTCGATTTTGGTCACATCCTCCTTACCGAAGGAAGGGAAATCATTTACGGCTGCAAATCTAGCAGCTGTTTTTGCACAGCAAAAAAAGCGGGTCCTGCTCATGGATGCTGATTTACGAAGACCGGCGGTTCATGAATACTTTGACCTGAGTCATCACACTGGTTTAACCAATGTCCTATTAAATAATTGCAGCTTGGAAGAAGCCATTTTACCTACACCGATTGAGCATTTAGAGCTGCTTCCGAGCGGAACCATTCCGCCGAATCCAGCTGAGCTGCTCTCCTCTTCTGTCATGAAGCAGCTATTTTATGAAATTGAACAGCAATATGACATGGTGATTGTTGATTCCACACCGCTGCTGCCTGTTGCCGATGCAAAAATACTAGCGAACCGAACAGATGGCAGCATCCTCGTTGTATTAAGTGGCAAAACAAAAATTGCCGCCGTGAAGAAGTCAAAAGAAGTATTAGAAGGAACAACAGGGAAACTGCTTGGGGCTATGCTAAATGGAAAGAAAGAAAAAAAGGGCAGACTGTATATGTATTAAATAGATTGATAGGTGATGTCTCCTAATCTTTAACAACGGAGGCACTCGATCCTGCTGTGGGCATATGATATGCCTTAGATGCTCGTCATCAAAGGTGGGGTGTGAGGACGGGTTTGATGCCCATTTTACGTAAGAATAGTGATGTTGAAAAAGGGGGAGGAGCGTTGACTTACGCCCAAAGATTATCAATCATCGTGGCACTAGATTCATATCTCATTTTAGTTGCTGTCTTTTTTGGCTTTCAATTTGTCCAAGAGGCGGCATTAACCGTATATACATTTGAAATGCTCGTCATTTCTTCGCTCAGTCTGCTCATTGGGCACCATTTATTTGCTCACATCTTTCATGTGTACAAGCAAGTATGGGCATATACAGGGGTTAGAGAGTTATTTTCCTTAATGAAGACTTTTGTGTGTTCTTTTTTATTTTCGATGACGATGTTGTACCTCTTCGTGCAGACATGGCCATTCCGGTTCTTATTCATCGTCTGGCTTTTCCATGTCTTGTTCATCGGTGCATCTCGGATGGCATCTAGATTATTTCATGATAGCGCAAAGCGGCTGCAGGAAGACAAGGAGCGGGCGTTAATCATTGGCGCTGGATCAGCGGGGACGATTATCGTTCGTCAGCTCCAGCAGTCGAGTGAGGTACATATTGAGCCAGTAGCCTTCATTGATGATGACAAAACGAAGCATAAACTTGAAATCATGGGCCTGCCCGTCCTTGGGGGAAAAGAAAACATTCAAACCGCTGTCGTGATGATGGATATTCAAAAGATCATCATTGCCATTCCATCCAAAAGCAGCCATACATTAAAAGGACTGTATAAGGAGTGTGTAGCGACTGGGGTCAAAACACAGATCATGCCGGAAATGGAGCAGATTTTAAAAGGCACCCATGCGCTGAATCAATTACGGGATGTGCAGCCAGAGGATTTACTAGGAAGAGAGCCGATTCAATTAGATACAAGTCGTTTATCTGCTCACTTAAAGGGAAAAACAATCATGGTGACAGGGGCAGGCGGGTCGATTGGGTCAGAAATCTGTCGTCAAATTTGTGTGTTTGCCCCTCAAGCGATTGTGCTTGTAGGTCATGGAGAATTTAGCATTCATTCTATTTTACTAGAGCTGAAAGAATTATATGAGGGCAGCATCAGCCTCTATCCACAAATTGCGGATATTCAAGATAAACAGAAAATGAGTGACATTGTTGGTCAATTTCAGCCAGATATCATGTATCATGCAGCGGCACATAAGCATGTCCCGCTCATGGAGATCAGTCCGAAAGAAGCGGTGAAAAACAATATCATTGGGACAAAAAATGTCGCAGAAGCCGCACATGAGCACGGAGTCGAAACATTCGTCCTCATTTCATCTGACAAAGCGGTCAACCCTGCCAATGTGATGGGAGCCACAAAACGGTTTGCTGAAATGCTGATCATGCAAATGGGGGCAAGCAGCGAGACGAAATTTGTGGCCGTTCGATTTGGGAATGTACTCGGAAGCAGGGGAAGCGTGATTCCAATCTTTAAAAAACAAATCGAAAAAGGTGGACCGGTGACGGTGACGCATCCAGCCATGACAAGATATTTTATGACCATCCCAGAAGCATCAAGGCTTGTGATTCAAGCAGGAGCACTGGCAGAAGGAAGACAGATTTTTGTTTTAGATATGGGGGAGCCAGTGAAAATTGTCGACCTAGCAGAAAACCTCATTCACCTCTCAGGCTACACCACGGACCAGATTGCGATTACGTTTACGGGCATTCGTCCTGGAGAGAAAATGTACGAGGAGTTACTCAATCAGCATGAAAAAGCGCAGGAGCAAATTTTCCCGAAAATTCATATCGGTCATGCACTGGATGGTGATCCATATGTGCTGAACCGCTTTATCCACGAATTTGACATGATGAGTGACGATCAATTGAGACAAGCGTTATTTTCTGCGATAGAGTCTCGTGATTTGTTGTCTGAACAGATGAAAAGAGAGGAGGAGACGCTTGCCAATGAAGAAAAAAGTCTTGTTTTGCGCAACGGTTGATTATCATTTTAAGGCATTCCACCTTCCGTATTTTCGGTGGTTTCAGGAACAAGGGTGGGAAGTGCATACGGCGGCAAATGGTCAGCTGGAGCTGCCGTATGTAGATCAATCTCACTCTATTCCAATTCAGCGCTCCCCTTTTCATTTACAAAACCGGCTTGCTTATATGGATTTGAAAAAGCTACTGGACAAAGAGCATTACCATTTCATTCATTGCCACACCCCGATGGGAAGTGTCCTCGGCAGGCTTGCAGCCAAAAGCACGCGTAAAAAAGGGACGAAGGTTCTTTACACCGCACATGGGTTTCACTTTTGGAAGGGGGCGCCGTTACAAAACTGGCTGCTTTACTACCCGATTGAGAGATGGCTCATTCGATATACAGATGTCCTCATCACCATAAATGGGGAAGATTATGAAAGAGCGGATCGCCTGTCAAAAGAGCGGGCATCTGTTCATTATATTCCCGGCATGGGAGTAGATATGAAGCGGTTTTCACCAGCCGAAGACAAAGAAAAGCAGCGCCTTCGCACAAAATATGGATTGACTCCACAAGATTTTATTGTGTTATGTGCGGGCGAATTGAACGGCAATAAAAATCAAGGGATGCTTATCAAAGCATGTGCACAGCTTTATAGGAAAATACCGAATGTGAAGATCGTGTTTGCAGGGGAAGGGACCAGCCGGCCATTCTATGAAAAGCTGGTACGCCAGTTGAATCTTGAGCAGCATGTTCAATTTGCTGGTTTCTGTAAACAAATTGAGGAATGGATGCATCTAAGTGATGTCTGTGTGTCAACCAGCAGGAGAGAAGGGCTCGGCATGAATCTTCTTGAAGCGATGTCTGCTGAGAAACCGGTCATTGCAACTGAAAATCGAGGACACTGTGAGCTTGTCAAACATGGGGTGAATGGCTTTTTAGTAAAACCGCAAGATGTAAATGGTTTAGCTGATTATTTAAAGCAGCTCTATCATAAAAAAGACCAGCTGCATCTCATGGGAAAAGCGGGGCGTTCCATAGCTCACGCATTTGCACAGGAGCAGACGGTTAACGCCATGGAAGAGATTTATACAACCTATATGGATCAAGCAGAGAAGGTGATGCAGCATGCGTAAGCCGAAAGTATCAATCATCATGGGCGTATACAATTGCCAAGATACAGTAGAAGAAAGCATTGAATCAATCATTCATCAAACCTATCAAAACTGGGAGCTCATCATATGTGACGATGCATCAACAGATGGAACCTATGAGAAAGTGCTGCCTTATACAAAGCATGATCCTGAAAGAATTCGCCTCATCCGAAACAAACACAACCAAAGACTTGCTGCTAGTCTGAATCGCTGTCTAGCTGAAGCAAAGGGAGAATGGATCGCTAGACAGGATGGTGACGATCTCTCGGTGTCCACACGTTTAGAAAAACAGGTTCATTTCCTTGAAACACACCCTGAATATGATGTGGTCGGTACGGCGATGACAGTTTTTGATGAGTCGGGAACGAAAGGTGTGCGGTCACTTACATCAGAACCTGATCGAAAGGTGCTGGCAAGAGGAACCCCTTTTTGTCACGGGACTATTATGATGAGGGCATCTGCGTACATATCACTAAATGGATATCGATCTGTGAAAACAACAAGACGTATGGAAGACATTGATCTTTGGATTCGTTTTTTTAAAGCTGGGAGGAAAGGCTTTAATTTACAAGAACCTTTATACCTTGTGAGAGAGGATGAAGCGGCCTTTCAGCGCCGGAAGTTCCGATATTCTATGGATAATGCCTGGCTCGTTTTAAAAGCATGCTGGCTATTCAAATTGTCGCCTTTGGATTATCTATATGCCCTCAAGCCGGTGATCCGTGCTTGTTTGTCACCTCATTTGATGAGACTTTATCATCACCGAAAGCTTCAGGCGTCTCTGTTGAAAAGGAGGACGATTCGGGATGAGTGAGCCAAAGCGCGTGCTGCATATTGTAGGCGGGATGAACCGCGGCGGAGCAGAAACCATGATCATGAATCTCTATCGTGCACTCGACAGGAATGTCCTTCAATTTGATTTCATTACCCACCGAGAGGACAACTGCGATTACGATGAGGAAATTCGTCAGCTCGGAGGACGTATCTTTTATGTCCCGAGTATTGGCGCGTCCTCTCCTTTTACTTTTGTGAACACATTGGCGAAGACAATAAAGCGAACGGGACCTTATCAGGCAGTGCATGCGCATACTGACTTTCAAACAGGCTTTTCCGCACTTGCTGCTAAGCTGGCCGGCGTCAAGGTGCGCATTTGTCATTCACATAATACCGCTTGGAAGCAGTCGCCAAGCTGGCTTGACGGCTTGATGCTCAAAGGGTTTCGTCAGCTGATCTTTGCCTTTTCTACACAGCTCGTTGCATGCGGCGAAGATGCCGGGGTCTTTTTATTTGGGCAGAAAAAAATGAAAAATGGACAAGTTGAGATGTTACCGAATGGGATCGATTTGGACCTTTTTTTTCAGTCGGAACCAGACGCAAAGATTCAGATGAAAAAACAGCTCCAGCTTCATGAAAAGAAACTGGTGATTGGTCATATCGGTCGATTTCATAAGCAAAAAAATCATGTTTTTTTCATTGAGCTTGCACAGATTTTAAAAAAACAGGGGGTCTCATTTCAGCTTGTCCTCGTAGGAGATGGACCGTTGAGACAAGAGATTGAATCGTATGCAAAAAAAGCAGGATTGATGGAAGACATGGTGTTTACAGGCGTTGTATCGGAGGTTCCGCAGTATATGAAAGCATTTGATGTTTTTGTGATGCCCTCCTTGTTTGAAGGCCTTCCGCTTGTACTAGTGGAAGCGCAGGCATCTGGTTTGCCTTGTGTGATTTCAGATCATATTACAGAGGAAGTTGATCTAGGCTGCGGACTTGTGAAACGGAAGTCACTTCAGGACTCAGCACATGAATGGATGAAGGCGGTTCTTGAAGCCTATCATGCAGAACCTCCTCTTCAAGAGACCATTACCTCTCAGCTTGCACAAAGAGGATTTGATGTGAAACAGAACATCACACGTGTGATGAATGTATATGGATTGTAAGGAAGGTTTGGCGAATGGCGGTTTATTTGGTGAACATGATCATGGTCTATTTATGGTCGAGCTTTGCCGCATTTTATGGCAGGCGTGATGATACCATTCAAAGCGGCTGGCGGCCTAACAAGCTTCTGGTGTTTTTTCCGTTTTTATTTCTTTGTATCGTAGCCGGTATTCGGTACAAAGTGGGAACCGATTTTGTGACCTATGGACAGATGTATGAGTTCTCCGTCAACTATGAAAAGCCTTGGCATATTTTTGGATTAGGTGTGGACAAGGCCGCAACCGATCCGGGGTTTACGTTCCTCTTATGGATGCTCAATCAAATGACACATGAGCCGCAAATCATGTATATCACAGTCGGGGTCATCACCTATTTTTTTATTATCAAGACACTCGTTCGATATGGACGGCCGTTTGAGCTCAGCATGCTGCTTTTTCTTGGTACCTTTCATTACTACGCCTCGTTTAATGGGATGCGTCAGTATATGGTTGCTGCGGTTCTATTTTATGCCATCAAGTTTGTCATCAAAGGCGAGTGGAAATTGTATTTTCCGCTTGTCCTTGTGTGTTCATTGTTTCATTCGTCTGCACTCATCATGATCCCTGTCTATTTTATCGTGAGAACAAAGGCATGGTCATGGATGATGCTTGTTTTATGCATGGCTTTCTTAGGATTAACGGCTCTTTATGATCGCTTTGTCTCAGTGTTTGTGGTAATGCTACAAGGGAGCTCTTATGGTCATTACGAGGAATGGCTCACAACGAATACGAATGGAATGAATGTAACAAAAATTGGCGTATTGATCCTGCCGCTCCTGCTTGCTTTTTTTTACCGAGAACGGCTTCGTGAGCTGACACCAGAGAGTGATTACATTGTGAATTTTTGTTTGCTTGGTTTCTTATTCGGCATTCTTGCTACAAAAGATGTGATTTATGCAAGGTTTCACATTTATTTTGGCCTGTATCAGCTTATCTTACTGCCATATTTCACACGCATTTTTGATCAGCGGTCTAATGTCTTTATATATATAGGAATTGCCGTTTGCTATATTTTGTACAGCATCATGCTGATGCCATTCGATTCTTCTGTTTTACCATATAGAACGATCTTTACAAAGTAGATTTGAAGAAAGGTGGGGCATGTCGTAATGCCAGCAATCAGTCTATTGGTCGCCGTCTACAATACGAGTCAATATGTAGAGCAATGCCTTCAATCTATTGCAGCGCAAAGCTTTTCAGATATAGAGGTCATCCTTGTCAATGATGGATCTACAGATCACAGCGGAGCATTGCTTGAAGCGTTTGCTGAGCGTGATAAGCGTTTTCGGGTGATTCATCAAACCAATCAAGGGTTAGGAGCTGTGCGAAATCGGGGCATAGAAGAAGCAAGAGGGACGTATTTCGCCTTTGTTGATTCAGACGATATTCTCGCTCCTCATTACTGTGAAGCCTTGTATGAAAAAGCAAAAATGACCGGGGCAGATCTTGTTGTGAGTGAGTATTGGATTCAATTTGAACAGTCAAGCCGAACCATACCGACGAATCTTTTATCTCAACAATCAGCCCATAAAACGAGTTTAATAGAAGCGCTATTACATGGAGAAATCACGGGATTCTCATGGAATAAGCTGTATCGGCGTGCGTTTATCAAAGAACACCACATCCTTTTTCCACTGCGAGGTGAGCTTGAGAATATTGAAGATCAGTATGTCACGCTGCGCTGCTTTTATTTATCAAAAAACATTGCCTTTGTACATGAGCCTCTTTACTATTACCGGGTTCATTTGTCGTCCATTGTACAGCGATATCAGAAGCAATATTTTCATCATGGACTGACGTTTTATCATGCACAGCGCTCGTTTTTTAAAGAGCATGAAGTGATGGAGACTTATGAGAAGGCCTTAGACTTTTTTATCGTCAATCATACGCTTCATTGTATGCTTAATGAATGGAAGAGCCAGAATTCCCTCTCTTTTCAGGAAAAGCTTGATCACATGCGGGAAATGGTGACACACGAGGCCTTTCAGCATGCAGTCAAACAAGTGGAACCATCGAAGCTCACCGTGCGAAAGCGAATGATTTTATTTCTTGCAAAGTGTCAGTGGGTTTATCCGCTTTCTGCCGCAGCTTCAAGCTATCAAAAATGGATCGAATATCAAACGAGGAAATAGGAGTGATGAGGTTGACATTGCAGCAATTGAAGACACACGCCGCAGAGTGGCTGCTCTTAAAGGTCAAATATCCGCTTGAGTATAGACTGAGCCGCCGCAGGCTGCCAGAGCTGAGTCATCAGAAGAAAATCATTCTCACGCTGCTGCCAGCGCATGATAATTTAGGTGATCATGCCATTGCCTATGCGAGTTACTGTTTTTTACAAAAACACTTTCCAGACTATCAAATCGTTGAAGTGGATATGAGAGAGATGTATCGTCTAGCACGCCCGCTAAAGCACGCACGGCACCCGGAAGACATCGTCTGTATCATCGGTGGGGGCAATATGGGGGATTTATACCGGTATGAAGAATGGACAAGACAGTTTATCATGAACACCTTCCAGTCATATCCCATGATTCAGCTGCCCGCTACAGTTCATTTTACAGAAACAAAGAGAGGAAAAAGGGAAGAACGTCGTGCGATTCAAACATATGCAAACCACCCGCGGCTCCTTCTCATGGCAAGAGATCAAACAACATATGATTGGATGAAGAGACATTTTCCTAATAAGGATGTGTGGAAACAGCCTGATATGGTTCTGACGTTAGACGAATCATCAAAAGAGCAAAAACGTGAAGGGGTTCTGCTTTGTTTGCGTGAAGATAAGGAAGCTTACCTTACCCATGAGGAGCGGCAGCAATTACAGCAGCATGTAAAAGAGACATATGATCAAGTCGGTTTCATCACAACGACAATTGGCAAACGGGTGGATCGAGCCACTCGCTTCGAGGAATTATCAGCCTTATGGACGCAATTAAGACAAGCGCAAGTCGTCGTGACAGATCGATTACATGGCATGATCTTTTGTGCAATTACGAAAACACCGTGTGTGGTCCTCAGATCGTTTGATCATAAGGTGATGGAAGGGTATGAATGGGTGTCGCATCTTCCGTTTTTGACACTTTTGAAAGAACCAGATGAGGCAGCTGTGAAAAAGGCAATTTTTCAGTATATGAAGACAAGCGGTCAAAAGGGAGAGGAAGCTGGATGATGGTCCTTACATACTGCGTGAAAGCACAATGAATCGTGCGTTTCTTTATAATGTCAGTGCGAACCTAATGACCTTTGTCTTGATGATGCTTATGTCGGTGTGTTTAACGCCTTATATTGTCCATACGCTTGGAGTGGAAGCATTCGGCTTGATTCATCTTACGCAAAATATGATCAACTATTTATCGGTCATTACGGCTTCATTAAGTGCTGTTGTTGTGCGTTTTTTTTCCGTGGCGGCTCATAAAGGGGAGATGGAAAAGGCGCAGCGCTATCTCGCTTCTTATTTCGTCAGTTCCATTTTTTTATCAATTGGTCTCTTTTTAACTTGTCTGTTATTGTCTCAGCAGCTGATCAATTGGCTCCATGTGCCTGTTCATCTTGCAAAAGATACACAGATCGCCTTTATTTTAGGGGGTCTTTTATTTATGCTCAATTTCGTCATGTCAGGCATTGGCGCTGCACCATTTTATGCGAATCAGTTATATGTATCAAGTGCTGGGCAAGCCGTTCAGATGTTTTGCAGGGCGTTCGTCATTGTGATTTTGTTTACATTTACGACACCCACCATTTGGCATATTCCGCTCGCGGCCGTCATTGGGAGTTTAGCGGCTATGGGTGTTGGCCTTTATTATTTTAAGAAACTCATTCCTTGGTTTTCGTTTAAGTGGCGTCATGTCTCGTTATCATCTAGTCTCACTCTTGTTCGCTCAGGGGTATGGCATTCATTTGAGCAAATGGGGATCTTGTTATTTTTACAAATCGATTTATTGATGACCAACTTACTGATTGGTGCGGAGGCGACTGGACAGTATGCCGCCATTTTACAATTCCCATTATTATTGCGAACACTTGCAGGGACACTCGCGGTTGTGTTTGCGCCAACAATCACAAAATTTTATTCGAATCAGGACGAACAGGGACTCATTCAATATGCCGCCAAAGCCATAAAGTGGAGTGGTTTATTTGTTGCGTTCCCAGCCGCTCTTCTAGGAGGTCTTGCCGGCCCGCTTATGCTTCTATGGCTTGGACCAGCCTTTGAGGAGCTGAAATGGCTTCTGATGATTCATGCTGCTTACTTGTGCTTGACTTTGATGTTTTTACCACTGACATATGTACCGACCGCCTTTAATCGATTTAAAATTCCAGCGGTTGTCACGCTTATTTTAGGCGCTTCCAATGTGCTTTTTGCCTATGGATTGACGCATATGCTTCAGCTTGGTTTATATGGCATTGCATCAGCGGGGGCGATTGTTTTATTGATCAAAAATATCGTGTTTCTCCCATTGTATACGTCCAAAATCACGAAACAGAACAGCGCAATTTTTTACAAACATACGGTGGTACCGCTATTGGGGGCTTTGTTTATTTGGGGTGTCTGCGTGGCGATAGAGTTTGTATATGACGTGACCTCATGGTGGGAGCTGTTTTGTATTGGAGGAATTTGTTTCATTCTCTACATGGGCTACTTGTACCAATTTGCAGGAACAAAACAAGAGCGAATGCAGCTGATGCGTAAGGTGAAACAAGCCGCCGCTGAACGAGCTGTCTCCCGCTAGTGTGAAAAGGAGATTCAATCATGAAAAGAATGATAGATGTGATCGTGGCACTGACTCTGCTCATAGCAGGCAGTCTTCTTTTTCTTCTCATCTATGGACTGATTAGGTGGAAAATTGGTGCTCCTGTGGTGTTTCGACAGGAACGGCCCGGTCTGCATGGCCGGCCGTTTATGCTGTATAAATTTCGGACGATGACCGACGAACGCGATGAACATGGCGTGCTATTGCCAGATCATCTCCGATTAACGAAAACCGGCACCATGATCCGCAAGCTCAGTCTTGATGAACTGCCGCAGCTAGTGAATGTGCTCAAAGGAGAGCTCAGTCTTGTAGGGCCAAGGCCTCTTTTGATGGAGTATTTACCAATGTATACAGAGGAACAAGCAAGGCGGCACCTTGTGAAGCCTGGCATCACAGGATGGGCTCAGGTAAACGGAAGGAACACCCTCTCATGGGAGGAGAAATTTGCCTATGACCTCTGGTATGTTGAGCATCAATCGTTTTGGCTGGATATGAAAATTTTATGGATGACCTTGTTGAAAGTGATGAAAACAGAGGGGGTGCAGCAGCCGCATCATGCAACAGCTGAAAAATTCAAAGGAACCGATACTTAATCAACAAACCATAGGTTTAATTGGGGCTGGTGGACATAGCAAAGTCATTCAGGATTTGATTTTTGCGCACCCTGATTACTCATTGTGTGTCGTATTAGACGATCAATTTGAAGAGGCTGTCACTCAGAACGGCATTCTCTATGGACCGATCTCCATGAGTGAGCAGCTGAGTGAGGACATGCCTCACACCAAATGGCTGATTGCTATTGGACAAAACGAGATAAGACAGATGGTCAAGAAACGTCTCTCGTTTGAAAACATGGCGTTTGCCACACTCATTCATCCGGCAGCGGTCATTAGTCCATCAGCCGCTATCGGAAGTGGAAGTGTGGTGATGGCAAGGGCTGTTGTCCAAGCAGATGCAGTCATCGGTGAACATGCGATTATCAACACAGGATCAGTCGTGGAGCATGACTGCTTACTTGCATCCTTTGTTCACCTTTCACCAGGATCAGTCCTTACCGGCTGTGTTTCCGTATGCGAGGGTGCTCATATTGGTGCAGGTGCTGTCGTGACACCTGGAACATCAATCGGAAGCTGGGCTGTCATTGGCGCAGGAGCGGCAGTGATCAGGGATATACGGGAGCAGAAGGTCGCAGTAGGGGTTCCTGCAATTGAGATCAAAGATCGGAGAGAGGGTGGGAAATCATGAAGGAACGAAAGAGAATTTACTTATCTCCTCCTCATATGAGTGGAAAGGAATATATGAAAATAGAGGAAGCCTTTCAAAGTAATTGGATTGCGCCGTTAGGGCCTCTTGTCAATGAATTTGAGCAAGTGGTCGCGGGTTATGCGGGGGTGAAGGCAGGAGCGGCTTTATCTTCAGGAACAGCAGCGATTCATCTTGCCTTAAAGCTAATTGGCGTTCAAAAAGATGACATTGTCTTTTGTTCCACACTCACATTTGTTGCAAGTGCAAATCCTATTTTATATGAACAGGCGATGCCCGTTTTTATTGACTCTGAAAGGGATACATGGAATATGTGTCCGCTTGCTTTAGAGAAAGCCTTTGTTGAAGCAAAACGTCTTGGAAAAAGGCCCCGCGCAGTCATTGTCGTTCATTTATATGGACAAAGTGCGAAAATGGATGACATCATGGAGTTATGTGAAGCGTATGATGTGCCGATCATTGAAGATGCTGCTGAATCGTTAGGCGCTATGTATAAAGGAAGAAAAAGCGGCTCAATGGGAAGATTTGGCGTCTATTCTTTTAATGGAAATAAAATCATTACAACGTCAGGGGGCGGAATGCTTGTGAGTGATGATGAAGCTGCCATCGAACGATGCCGTTTTCTTGCTTCACAGGCGAGAGAACCTGCCAGGCATTATGAGCATCAAGAAGCTGGGTACAACTATCGCATGAGCAACCTACTAGCAGGTGTGGGGATCGCCCAAATGGATGTATTAAACGAGCGTGTGGAGCAAAAGCGTCGCATTTTCCAGAGATACAAGGACGCTTTGTCTGAAATAGAAGGCCTTCATTTTATGCCAGAATATCAAGAAACCAAGTCTAACCGCTGGCTGACCACATTGACCATTGATCGTGATGCACAGATTCATCCAGTGGACATCATTGATACGTTAGAAAAAGAACAGATCGAAGCAAGGCGAGTATGGAAGCCGCTGCACCAGCAGCCGCTGTTTCGTGATTGTCCATTTTATACAGCCGCCAAAGGAACCCCTGAATCCGAATTATTATTTCAAACTGGCCTTTGTCTGCCATCTGGAACAAGCATGACAGAAGTAGAACAGGAGCGTATCATTGACACACTACGTGACGTCCTGCGAGAAAAAACATCCACCTCATCACAGGCTGCTCGTTCATAAGCAGCCTGCCTCTCTTTTTATTAAATTCATCAATTTATGGAATATAAAGGAATATGTATTGTTATATCGTTTCAAATATGATCTTGACAACGGTGTACTTCCTCCTTAAAATGAAAATGATTATCAGCATCAATTAGGAGGAGCAACTTATGTCTGTTTGGATAAATTTTCCGAAAATTAAAATAAATACGATATTACCTTTCCTACTGATCTTCTTACTAGTAGGATGCTCTCAAGCAAACAGTGGAGCAGGTGGAAAGAAGGATCATCCTGACATGATCACAATGGCATGGCCAAGAGATATTGGTGAAATGAATCCGCATGTTTATAACCCATCACAATTGTTTGCCCAATCGATGATATATGAGCCATTGGTCAGCTACCAAAAAAATGGAAAGCTGAAACCAGAATTAGCGAAGTCATGGGATGTCTCAAAAGATGGCAAAGTGTATACGTTCCATTTAAGAGACGGTGTGACATTCTCAGATGGCTCTGAATTTAATGCTAACATTGTCAAAAAGAACTTTGATACGATTCTAAAGAACAAAGATTTACATAGCTGGTTAGGTGTTATTAAGAAAATCAAAAAGACAGAAGTCGTGGACAAGCTGACCTTTAAACTCACATTAACAGAACCTTATTATCCAACTGTTCAAGAATTAGCAGTCGTTCGTCCGGTTCGTTTCTTAGGTGAAGCAGGCTTTCCTAAAAATGAAGATACGTCAAAAGGAATTGAAAAACCAGTTGGCACAGGCCCTTGGGTCTTAAAAACGTATAAAAAAGATGACTATGCGATTTTCGAACGAAATGATCACTATTGGGGAGAGAAACCAAAGGTCAAGGAAATCAAAGTGAAGGTCATCCCTGATGCTGAAACGAGAGTAATGGCCTTTGAAAAAGGCGATGTGGATTTACTTTATGGAGAAGGAACGATTAGTCTTGATGCATTCAAACAGCTAGAGGCAAGCGGCAAGTATGAAACCAACATGTCAGAGCCTGTTGCAACGAGACAGCTTGTCATGAATACAAAAATAGATCAGCTTTCAGATGAGAAGGTCCGTCATGCCCTTCAATATGCCATCAATAAGAAATCGATGGTGGAAGGGGTGACCTCTGGCTTAGAGGAGGAAGCAGATCACATTTTGCCGACAAACATGCCATATACGTCTAATATTAAGGTGAAGTCTTTCCAATATGATGTAGACAAAGCAAAAACATTGCTAGATGAAGCGGGCTGGACACTTCCAAAAGGTAAATCCGTTCGTGAAAAAGATGGGAAAAAGCTTGAATTTAGTATGATGTATGACTCTGCAGAATCGATTCAAAAAGCAATGGCTGAAACGCTGCAGGCAGAATGGGCGGCAATTGGCGTTGGCGTTAAACTCGAAGGAGTAGAACTGGCGACGCAGGTTCAACGGTTTAAAGCCAATAAGTTCGATATGAACTTCTTTAGCAACTACGGAGCACCGTATGATCCACATACATTTATAAACGTCGTCTCGTCAGATGGTTTTGGATTCAAAGAGGCCATCTCAGCGTATCCAAATAAGGAAAAGCTGCTCAAAGAAATGAACGAAATTCCATCAACAACAAATGAAAACAAACGACAAGCACTTTATTCGTCGATCTTATCTTCTTTGCAAGATCAAGGAGCGATTGTGCCAATCTCTTATTTTAAAAAGACAGCTGTGTATCAAAAAAATGTGAAGGACTTTGAGTTTCCTGCGAATCGCGACGAACATCCATTCACAGGCATCACGTTGAAGTAACAGAAGGAAGGTAAGGAAATGGGCCGCTACATGATCAAACGAATGCTTTCAATCATTCCTGTATTTCTATTAGCTACACTTTTCACAACTGGTATGATTCACCTTTCGCCAGTTGATCCGGCTGAAGCATATTTAGCAGCGGCTCATATCCAGCCTACTGATGAAATATTAGCGCAAAAACGAAGTGAATTCGGCTTAGATGAGCCGTTTTATATGCAATACCTTCATACAATTGAAAAAGTCATTCGCCTTGATTTTGGCCGGTCGTATATGTCAAATCAACCTGTGCTCGATGAGGTGATCTATAGAATACCGGCGACCATTCAACTGGCGCTCACCAGTCTGCTGATGGCTATTTGTGTCAGCATTCCATTGGGCTTTTTCAGCGGCATGAGAAAAAATGGCGTTGTTGATCATGTGAGCCGGCTCATTTCTTTTTTAGGGGCATCTATCCCGACATTTGTCTTGGGGTATTTGCTCATCTTCTTTTTTTCAGTCAAGCTCGATCTCTTACCAGTTGAAGGTGTGGGTACGTGGGAGCATCTCGTGCTGCCGTCGATCACACTGGCAGTGCCTTTAATTGCGATGTATACGAGATTATTACGGGCAAGTGTGAGTGAGGCGCTTCAAGAGCCTTTCGTTCAATATGCGAGAATTAGAGGGTTAAAGGAACAGTCGATCATGTTCAAGCATGTACTTAGAATCGCGATTTCGCCAATGCTGACAGGACTTGGGGTAAATCTTGGCAAGCTGCTGACAGGAACCATTATTGTAGAGGCAGTCTTTTCATGGCCAGGGTTTGGACGCTTTTTTATTGAAGCGATCTTTAACCGGGATCTACCGGTCATCCAATTCTATGTGTTGATGGCAGCATGTATCTTTATCTTGAGCAGTTTGATTGTTGATCTCCTTCAGCTGATCATTGACCCACGTATTTCGAGAAAGGAAGGCCGCCAGCGATGATAACAAAAGTAAAACATCTCTTCTATCATCAAAAGGTGATCTCGATCTGCGTTTTGCTGCTCGGTCTCCTGCTCATTGTGACAGTATGTGCACCGTGGATCGCTCCACATGATCCGGCGGCTGTTAATCTTGCAATGAAGCTAAAGGGATCTTCATGGGAGTATCCTCTTGGCACAGATCAATTAGGAAGATGCAATTTATCTCGCATTCTATATGGGGCACGTATTTCGTTAGGCTGCGCCTTGCTCATCTTTCTCTCATCGCTATCTATTGGTTTAATTGTTGGATTGTTTGCCGGATATAAAGGCGGCTGGATCGATCACGTCTTGATGAGAATCTGCGACGGGGTCATGGCATTCCCGAACTTGGTGCTGATCCTTGGGCTAGTGGGTATTTTTGGCCCAGGGCTTTCTCAAGTCGTGCTTGCATTGATGCTTGTACAATGGGTGTATTACGCCCGCGTCTTTCGAGGGATGGTGCTAAGTTTAAAGGAGCAGAATTTTATCGCAGCTGCGAAAATCAGTGGAACTTCCCACTGGAACATTATGAGAAAGCATATGATTCCAAATGTCCTGCCGCCTTTAGCAGTAATTGGAACACTTGAAATGGGCTGGGCGATTATGGACATTTCTGCTATGTCTTTTCTCGGTTTGGGGGTTCAGCCTCCTATGCCTGAATGGGGAGCGATGATCCATGAAGGGAAGTCGTACATCCAAACAAATCCTCAATTGATGCTATACCCAGGTCTTGTGATCATGGCTGTTGTCGTCCTGTTTAATTTACTAGGAGAAGCCCTTTCAGAGAAATATGGCATCAAACGTCGCATTTAAAGGAATGAGCAAATTGGAAGAGTCCATTTTACAAATAGACAACCTGCATGTGCATACAAAAACGCCTCAAGGGACAACCTCTCTCATTCAGGAAGTCGCGTTTGAGGTCAAGCGCGGGGAGATTCTTGGGTTAATAGGTGAGAGCGGCTGCGGAAAAACGGTGACAAGCATGTCCATCTTAAACATGCTTGATCGAAAAACAACTGAAGTCACTGGAAGTATCACATTACAGGGACGAGAATTAATCGGTGTGAGTGAAAAGAATATGCGGTCCATTCGCGGCAAAGATATCTCGTATATTATGCAAAATCCAATGAACAGCTTTACGCCGGTCTGGACGATCGGCCATCAGCTGATTGAAACCATCCGCCGGCATACAGCTATCAGCAAAAGACAGGCACGGGCGCAGGCGATCGATGCTTTAGAGCAAATGAATTTGTCTCACCCAGACCAATTGTTAAACAAGTACCCATTTGAATTAAGTGGTGGCATGCTGCAGCGTGTCATGATTGCCATGGCTGCCTGTATGCATCCGCCTCTTATCATCGCAGATGAACCAACAACGGCCTTAGATGTGCACAATCAGAAGCTGGTGCTCCAGCATTTGAACCAAATACGTCATGACTATGGAACAGCGATTTTGCTCATTACCCACGATCTTGGTGTCATTGCGGAAATGGCGGATCAGGTTGTAGTCATGAAACAAGGAGAAATTGTTGAAAAGGCAGAGGTTCTTGAGCTTTTTGAAAACCCAACGTATGATTATACAAAGAAACTATTAGCAGCTCGTCCATCCATTCCAGCTGTTTGTCCGATTTGAGGTGAGAATGCCTTGCATTTATTAGAAGTGAAAGCAGTCAGTCATGCATACAACAGCCGGTCGCTCCTTATGAGAAAAAAGGGCGCGTCCCCTGTCCTGAAAAGCGTCCAATTGACCATTGAAGAAGGCACTTGCCTCGGGTTACTAGGGCAAAGCGGCGCAGGAAAAAGTACACTAGGGAACATCATCCTTGGACTAGAGAAGCCGAGCGCCGGGCAAGTTCTGTTTGAAGGTCAGGATGTATATCGCGCAGATCAGCGGACACGTAAACATTTTCGCCGGCATGTGCAAGCGGTATTTCAAGATTCATATTCAGCGGTGAATCCAAGGTGGACAGTTGAACAAATCCTATCTGAGCCGCTTGAAAACTATGAAACAATGACCCGTAACAAGCGCCAGAAAATGCTGATCCACTGGCTGGAAAGAGTGGGGCTCAGTGAGCAGGATTTGTCCAAGTACCCACATCAATTCAGCGGCGGCCAGCTGCAAAGGATCAACATCGCGAGAGCATTATTGTTACAGCCAAAGCTCATTGTGCTCGATGAATCGGTCAGCAGCTTAGATATGGTCACGCAGGCTGTGATTTTAGATTTATTAGTAAATTTAAAGAAAGAGCTAGGGCTGGCATATTTATTTATTACACATGATATGACAGCGGCCTATCATTTAAGTGATCAATTGGCCATTCTTGACCAAGGAGAGCTTGTCGCCCAATTTCAATCGAAGGATGATTTCTTTTCATCTGAGCAGGAAGCTGTTCTGAAAATGAGAGATGCGATGCTCGCAGACCATCCTTTGTCACGAACGATTGGCAGACCGGTTCGTTAAAACGTTTTATTCCATCAACGCCTCTTTTAGGAGAGGCTATTTTTCATGAAAGGCAGGTGGCGGTGTGAACCATCGAGCGTATTTAGCTTTGGCGATCCCTTTAACGATTTCAACGATGACCACCCCATTACTCGGAGCCGTTGATACAGCGGTTGTCGGTCAACTGGCCAACTCGGCTTATATTGGAGGCGTCGCGGTCGGCAGTCTCATTTTCAGTACATTGTACTGGCTGTTTGGCTTTTTGCGGGTGAGTACATCTGCTTTTGCTGCCCAGGCAAACGGAGCGCAGAGCGAGGAGCAAGGTGTTCTTGCTTTTCTAAGACCTTTTTTGGTAGCTATTCTGGTTGGGCTTTGTTTTATTGCCCTCCAATGGCCCATTATTCAATCTGCTTTTTTGGTGATCTCTCCTGCTGCTGATGTCCGTCAATTTGCAGCAGACTACTTTCATATTCGGATTTGGGGAGCTCCATTTACCTTGATGAATTATGTGATACTAGGCTGGCTGATGGGGATGGCAAAAATGAAAGAAGCCCTCTCTTTACAAATTTTGATCAATGTGATGAATATGGCCCTCGCGTTTCTGCTTGTTCATGTGTTTTCTTTTGCAGTCAAAGGAGTGGCGGCTGCGACGTTGATCTCTGAACTAACCGCCTTTGTACTAGGGGCATGGATGATTATCAAGCATTCCTCAAACGGATTTCGGATGCCTTCCGTCCAGAAAATTATGGACACACAGGCTGTGCGGAAAATGTTTCATGTCAATAAAGATTTGTTTATTCGAACGATTTGTCTGTTAGTGGTTATCAATATGTTTACAGCAAAAGGAGCTTCTTTTGGAACGGAGCTGCTGGCGGCCAATGCCATCTTATTTCAAATTCATTATATCATGGCCTATTTGTTCGATGGTTTTGCCAATGCGTCCAGCATCCTTGTTGGTAGATCAGTTGGTGCAAATGACCGGACACTCTATGAAAAAACATTGACCCTTTCAAGGCAGTGGGCACTCGTGATGGCAAGTATCATTGCGGTGAGTTATTTTCTGTTAAAAGAGCCAATTTTGAGTGTGTTTACGAATCTGCCACAGCTTCTTGACGTCACATTGGACTATGCAGACTGGCTTGTTCTTTATCCGTTCGCCGCTTGTTTTGGATTGGTGATTTACGGTGTATTTACAGGTGCGACAGAAATTGCCCCTGTCAGAAATTCGATGCTGTTTGCGATGCTGCTGTTTGTCGTTGTTCAAGTGGCGGTCACCCCGATTTGGCACAATCACGGACTATGGTTTGCCTTTATCATTTATACTGTGGGACGGTCTGGGTTTTTGATGATGTACAAATCAAAGCTAGATCAGAAGCTTTTCATACATGACAAACACCCTTTGCAATCGTGACAAAGGGTGTTGTTTTTCGTCCATTTATTCGCCTTCTTTTTTCACCTTTTGATAGGCTTCATCAAGATGCTGAATTCGCTTCAGTACGACAGCATTTTTGGTCAGTTGATCCTGAACAAGTGTCGAAACCACTGAACGGTAGTAAGCATTCATTGCGTGAACCTTGTCCTCATTTTGATTCATGGCGATATGCTGTTTCAAGTTGTCGACAAAGTATGGAACAGAAAAAAGTTCAGACATGGAAATCACTCCTATTTCGTATATACGGTCCGTCAATCTTCATGTAAAATGATGAGAGGGAGGGGAGACAATGAGCCTTAAACTGCAACAAGAACAGGTATTAAAGCAGGTGCTCACGCAAGAACTCAGGCAGGCCATTACGCTGCTGCAATTGAATTGTGCAGAGCTGGGCGAGTATCTTGACCAGTTAGCGCTTGAGAACCCTCTGATTGAGCGGAAAGACAC
Organism: Bacillus pumilus; assembly: GCF_002744245.1. Classification (GTDB taxonomy): domain Bacteria; phylum Bacillota; class Bacilli; order Bacillales; family Bacillaceae; genus Bacillus; species Bacillus pumilus_M. The sequence goes on from NZ_NKHG01000110.1 coordinate 36,069, forward strand.
GGACAGCTATCAACCAGTGTATCATAAAAGATCACAAGATCGAATGACAGAGCCGTATCGTACGCATCAAAAAGAAAGCCTGCAAATGTATTTGAAAAGACAGGCAATTGATTTGTCCTTAAGTGAAAAGAATCAAAGGATCTTTCAATTTATGATTGAATCCATTGATTCAAATGGCTATTTAAATGAATCAGTTGACGAAATGGCCGCTGTTTTAGAGGTTTCGGCGGAAGATGTAGAGGCCGTTCTTCATCAGCTTCAATCATTAGAGCCTGCCGGTATTGGCGCAAGATCATTGCAAGAGTGCATCTTGCTGCAATTAAGAAGAAAACAGGAGCGCTGGCATGAAGCCGAGCTGATCATTGAAAAGCATTTCTTTCTTTTTGCAAGGAAGGCTTGGAAGGAAATTGCGGGGAAAACAGGCGTTTCAATGAAAACACTTCAAGCGATACAAGATGAGGTGTCGCTCCTTGAACCAAGACCCGGCCTTCATTTCTCTTATGAAGAACAGCATGTGTATATAGAGCCTGATGTATTGATTACTGTGATGCAGGATCATATCACATTTGAGCTGAATCAGCGCGCCTTTCCTGATATTGAAATGAATGAAGGGTATTTCGCCATGATTCAAGACCAAAAACAGCATGAAGCGCATGCGTATTTAAAGGAGAAAGAGCAGCAGTACAATTGGCTTGCCCAAGCGCTGAAGCAGAGAAAACAAACGATGACCCATGTTGTTCGTGAGATTATCTTACATCAGACAGATTTTTTCCTCACAGGGAAGCACAAAATGAAACCGCTTACTATGAAGCGGATAGCAGATATATTGCAAGTGCATGAGTCGACAGTCAGCCGAACCGTAAAAGGAAAAATGGTGCAAACCCCTTATGGATTAATGGAAATGAAACAATTTTTCCAAGCAAAATTAGAGGGGTATTCGCTAGAAGAGGCTTCCAGCTACACAGTCAAGACCCACATCGCTGAGCTGATTCAAACGGAAAATAAGAAAAAGCCGTATTCAGATCAGCAAATCATGACTCAGCTTCAGCAAACCTTTGGCATCCGTGTCTCACGTAGAACAATTGCAAAATATCGTGAACAAATGAATCTTCCATCATCAACGCTGAGGAAGCGTTATGATTAAAAAGAAGCACATGCCAGAAAAATGGCAGGTGCTTCTTTTTGATAAGGGGAGGCCCCGAAGAATTCTTGGAAATTGAGAAATGGGCAGACGTGTGATTTATTCAAGGCATTAATGAATCAGGTCTCAACCTTGTTAGTAGAAACGATGCGTGAAATGAGAAAAGTCGTGTTTTTTTCACGAAAAGCTTCCATTCGACAGCTTTACAAAGAACATGAACAAAATTTATCAAGCTGTCATTGCCAAGCAGTCAGAGGAAGCGGAGAGAGCGATGATCACACATTTAGAACATGTAGAAAAACGGCTAAGTGAGATGCTGAAAGAACCGGTAGGGCAGTCAGTTACACAATAAGCTGCGCCGAATGAGGCACAGCTCTATGATTGACGAGAAATATGTAGCTTTTTCATTCGATATTGTAGACTTTGCCTGCTCATGCCCAATATCTCTGCAGTCTGTGAAATATTGTCGTCCATTTTTTCTAAGTAATGGACGATGTATTGTTTTTCAAATCGCTCCAACTGGGTTTGAAAATCAGTCGTATGCTCTTGGCTTGTGTAGATAAAGGTGTCAGCCGCCGCTGTTTGCTGCAAAGAATTTGCCTGCATTTGTGCAGCAGGACGACCTTCCCCGTGCTTGAACCTGAAATGATAGGGAAGGTGATGCAGGCTTAAGTATGCTTCATCCATCATCATATTCATCCCAGCCTCAATCACATGCTCCAGCTCTCTTACATTGCCTGGCCAATGATAAGCTTGAAAGAGAGCAAGTACCTCTTCATCAGCCGCCTTCACATTCATCTGAAACAGCTCGTTATATTTTTGAATAAAATGTTCGACAAACATAGGAATGTCTTCTTTTCGTTCAGAAAGCGGGGGGATAAATAAGGTGACAATTCCTAATCGATAAAATAAATCCTTTCTCATGCGTCCGCCTGCAATCGCATCTACAGGGTCTTCATTTATATTGGCAATTACTCTGACATCAACGGCGATTTCTTTTGTGCTGCCTAACCGTCTTACACGTTTTTCCTGCAATACGCGCAATAGTTTTGCTTGAAGACCAGGATTTAATGAGTTGATCTCATCTAAAAGCAGTGTGCCTCCCTGTGCCTGTTCGAATAGACCGGGCTGATCCGTCGCACCCGTAAAAGCACCTCTTTGCGTACCAAAAAGCAAACTTTCAATGAGGTGATCAGGCAGTGCCGCACAATTCTGGGTAATAAATGGTCCAGATGAACGACTGCTGCCATTATGAATGCTTTGTGCAAATAGTTCTTTTCCCGTCCCTGTTTCACCAACAATCAGCACATAGGAAGAGGTGCGTGTGGCCCGTTTCGCATGTTCAATCACTTCTAAAAATGCAGGGCTTTTCCCGATAATCGAATCAAATGTAAAGCGTGTGTTTCCTTTTTTCTTCATATTGTGATGAATAAGCCGTTCCAGCTTGGTCACATCATTCGAGATTTCAACCGCTCCTTGGATGAAGCCATCTCGAACGAGCGGGTATGTATGGTTAATGGTTGTGATTTCTTTCCCGTTGTAATTATGATACGTCTGTTTTGCGTGAACGGTTTGTTTCCCAGTTCGCAGCGCTTGGACAAGCGTGCTGTGCATCTCGTCTTGAAATACGAAGAAGTCTAGTACATTTTTATGGAGAACATCAGAGCGCTTTAAAGATTCGATCTCCATCATTTTTTTATTATAAACAACGGTATTGCCATTTTCGTCAATGGCATGAACACCGACGTCAATTAAATCAAGCATTTGTTTATATAGATCAATCTCATTTTCCAGCTTCGTGACATGAGGGTCTTTTTTCATTTACGCCACCTCCAGACCTTACCTCCATTGTACATGAAAAATTTTGCGGTTTCCTCTAAAAAATTTGGCGCATGCAAAATTTTTTTGCATTAAAGAGAAAGCAAACCCTTGAATTAAAGCGATCAGAAAGTTGGCACAATTCTTGCATAACATATGAGTGAAGATGAACCCAATTGAAGAGGCAAGCTAATCGAAGGAGGATAACAAGATGACACAGACAAATGAATTGATTCAACAAACAGAGCAATATGGTGCTGCGAATTATCATCCACTGCCAATTGTGATTTCAGAGGCTGAGGGGGTTTGGGTGACTGATCCTGAAGGCAATCGATACATGGATATGCTGAGTGCGTATTCCGCAGTGAACCAAGGGCATCGCCATCCCCGTATTATTGATGCGCTCAAAAAGCAGGCCGGCCGGGTGACGCTCACATCGAGAGCCTTTCACAATGATCAGCTTGGTCCTTGGTATGAGAAGATTTGTAAACTGACGAATAAAGATATGGCATTGCCGATGAATACAGGAGCCGAGGCTGTAGAAACGGCTGTAAAGGCAGCGAGACGCTGGGGCTATGACGTCAAAGGAATCGAAGAGAATCGCGCTGAAATCATTGCGTGTGTCGGAAATTTTCATGGGCGCACGATGACGGCTGTTTCACTTTCTTCTGAAGCAGAATATCAAAGAGGCTTCGGGCCGATGCTTCCGGGAATCAAGCTCATTTCTTATGGCGATATTGCTGCGTTACGAGAAGCCATCACTCCGCAGACAGCGGCTTTTCTGATTGAGCCGATTCAAGGAGAAGCGGGCATTGTCATGCCGCCAGAGGGCTTTTTGAAAGAAGCAAAGGCGCTATGTGAGCAGGAAAATGTTTTATTCATTGCAGATGAAATTCAAGTGGGATTAGCGCGAACAGGCAAGATGTTTGCATGCGACTGGGAAGAAATTGAGCCTGATATGCTGATACTCGGTAAGGCATTAGGCGGTGGTGTTTTCCCGATCTCATGTGTCGTGGCTAACCGTGATATTTTAGGCGTGTTTAACCCTGGGTCTCATGGTTCTACCTTTGGTGGAAACCCTCTTGCCTGTGCGGTGTCGCTTGCTGCGCTGGATGTCTTAATCGACGAGAAGCTTGCAGAGCGTTCTATGGAGCTTGGACACTATTTCAAAGACAAACTGTCACGTATTCAAAGCCCTGTTATTAAGGAAGTGCGCGGGCGTGGACTATTTATTGGCATGGAGCTGACAGAGGCAGCTAGACCATATTGTGAGAAGCTCAAGCAAGCTGGGCTATTATGTAAGGAAACGCATGAGACAGTGATCCGCTTTGCACCGCCGCTCACTATTTCGAAAGAAGATTTAGACTGGGCAATCGGTCATATTGAAGCCTTGTTCCAAGCATAAATACAAAAGGGGAGAAGCCTTAGAATTCTCCCTTTCTCTTTCAGGCACACGCGAATTTTGTCAAAGGATGATGAATAAAAGAGTGAAAGTGGGGAAGCGGATTTGAAGCTAGAACAGCATAATGAATTAGAGCGTTCCATGAAAAGCAGACATCTCTTTATGATTGCCTTAGGTGGCGTCATCGGCACAGGCCTTTTCCTTGGGTCAGGACTCATTATTCACCAGGCAGGACCTGGGGGAGCCATTCTTTCGTTTATTATTGGCGGACTGTTGATGTACTTGGTGATGCTGTGTCTTGGTGAATTAGCAGTGGCGATGCCGACAGCAGGTTCCTTTCAAGAGTATGCAACCAAGTATATTGGCCCGTCCACAGGCTTTATGATTGGCTGGCTCTATTGGTTTAGTTGGGCATGTACGATTGGACTGGAGTTTACGTCGGCAGGTATTTTACTCCAAAGATGGTTCCCAGATCTCCCTGTTTGGCTTTGGTGTCTTGCATTTAGTGTGATTTTATTTGTGATCAACGCCATATCAGCGCGCAGTTTTGCTGAAACAGAGTTTTGGTTTTCAGCGATCAAGGTAGCGGCCATCTTATTGTTTATTATCATTGGAATTGGCGCAATTTTCGGAATGATTCATCTGAAAGACGGAGAACCGGCCCCTCTATTCCGCCATTTGACGGATCATGGCGGACTTTTTCCAAATGGAATTTTTGCTATTTTATTAACCATGGTCACAGTCAATTTCTCCTTCCAGGGAACAGAGCTTGTAGGGATCGCAGCAGGTGAGAGTGAAAATCCAGAGAAGACATTGCCTCGATCGATTCGGAATATTATTTGGAGAACGATGGTTTTTTTCGTCTTATCTATTGCGGTTCTTGCTGCACTTCTTCCGTGGCAGACAGCAGGCACAGTGGATAGTCCGTTTGTTGTGGTATTGGACAAGGTCGGTATACCATACGCCGCAGATATCATGAATTTTATTATTATCACAGCCGTCTTATCTGTAGCGAACTCTGGTTTATATGCATCATCACGTATGCTCTGGTCACTTTCAAAAGATGGGAAAGGCCCTGATTTTACGAGAAAATTGTCCAAGCGTAAAATTCCCATCAATGCATTATTGGTGACAATGGGCGTATCCGGTCTATCACTGCTTACGAGTGTTGTCGCACCAAAAACGGTCTATGTCTGGCTGATTTCAATTTCAGGTATGGTGCTTGTGGTTGTGTGGATGTCCATTTGTCTATCTCAGTATTTCTTTAGAAGGCACTTTGTGAAAGAGGGCGGTGATGTAAAGGATCTCGTCTTCCGTACACCCCTATATCCGTTTGTGCCATTAGCAGGCTTTATCGCATTCGGTATTGTCCTCATCAGTTTATTCTTTATTGAGGATCAGCGGATTGGTCTGTATTGCGGTGTTCCGTTCATGGCCGCTTGCTACATCATTTATTACCTCAAAATCAAACCAAAGGAAGATGCAAAACGGTTTGCTGAAGAGGAAGGGCCCATATCAAAAACATAAGCAGGCGGATCATATCCGCCTGCACCTTTTCAATGGCAACTTCATTCAATATAGAGAGTTATAAATATTTTGAAAGAAATATCATAGCGAAAAGCCTGATGACAAGCAGGATAACGGTGAAAATGTGTCCGTTTTTTGTCTAAATGTGCTTGTAAGAGTTGAAAATGCAAGATGATCCTGTTAAAATAATTAAAGAAAGCAGGGATTGATTTTTTTTGGCTGTGGCGGGACGTTTTTTGTCACAGTGGGACGTTTTAAGTCCAACGTGAAAAGAAAGGGTCGTTTGCCATGAATCGTTTATTGGAAGCTCAAAAAAAATTATTGCCAGATCTTCTCACAGTTATGCAAAAACGCTACGACATTTTGCAGTACATTAGGTTAGCTGAACCGATTGGCCGCAGAAGCCTTGCGACTAGTCTTGGTCTCAGTGAGCGTATATTAAGAGCTGAAGTTCAATTCTTAAAAGAACAAAACCTGCTGGATGTCAAAACGAGCGGTATGATGCTGACAAGTGAAGGTCATGCTTTGCTGGAATTACTAGAAGGAATGATGAAGGACGTTTTAGGTTTAACCTTTTTGGAAAATACATTAAAGAGAACGTTAGGCCTAGAAGAAGTCATGATCGTTTCTGGTGACAGTGACGAATCCCCGTGGGTAAAGCAAGAAATGGGAAGAGCTGCTGTCCAATGTATGAAAAAAAGGTTTACTGGAAATAATATCGTCGCCGTCACTGGCGGAACGACGATGGAAGCCGTTGCCGAAATGATGACCCCTGATGCTAAAAATCGCGACATGATGTTTGTCCCTGCAAGAGGTGGTCTCGGGGAGAATGTAAAAAATCAGGCAAACACCATTTGTGCCCACATGGCTGAAAAAGCTTCCGGTACTTACAAGCTGCTGTTTGTTCCAGGACAGCTGTCAGAAGGTGCTTACTCTTCGATTATTGAAGAGCCGTCCGTCAAAGAAGTGCTTCAAACGATTAAATCATCCACGATGCTCATACATGGTATCGGTGAAGCAAAAACAATGGCGATGAGACGAAACACACCAGCTGAAGATTTAAAAAAGATTGATGAGCATGACGCAGTAACAGAGGCCTTTGGCTATTACTTTAATCGTGATGGTGAGGTCGTCCACAAAGTTCACTCCGTCGGCATGCAGCTAGATGATTTAGAAAGTATTCCACACATCATTGCTGTTGCAGGTGGTTCATCAAAGGCAGGGGCCATTGAAGCTTATTTCAAAAAACCCCGCCGAACGGTTCTTGTCACAGACGAAGGAGCCGCAAAAGAGTTATTAAGGGAGTCAATTGATCCCTCAATATAAATCATTCTGTTACCTATAAAAGGAGGAAACATCATGGCAGTAAAAGTCGGTATTAACGGATTTGGACGTATTGGACGTAACGTATTTCGTGCAGCATTAAACAATCCTGAGGTTGAGGTAGTAGCGGTTAACGATCTAACAGACGCTAACATGCTTGCACACCTTTTACAATATGACTCTGTTCACGGAAAACTAGACGCAGAGGTTTCTGTAGACGGTACAAACTTAGTTGTGAACGGTAAAACAATCGAAGTATCAGCTGAGCGTGACCCTGCAAAATTAAGCTGGGGTAAACAAGGCGTAGAAATCGTTGTTGAATCTACTGGATTCTTCACTAAACGTGCAGACGCTGCAAAACACTTAGAAGCTGGCGCTAAAAAAGTGATCATCTCTGCTCCTGCTAACGAAGAAGATATCACAATCGTTATGGGTGTCAACGAAGACAAATACGATGCAGCTAGCCACGATGTCATCTCTAATGCATCTTGTACGACGAACTGCTTAGCTCCATTTGCAAAAGTACTTAACGATAAATTTGGCATTAAACGCGGTATGATGACAACCGTTCACTCATACACAAATGACCAGCAAATTCTTGATCTTCCGCATAAAGACTACCGTCGTGCTCGTGCAGCTGCGGAAAACATCATCCCAACTTCTACAGGTGCTGCAAAAGCAGTTTCACTTGTATTGCCTGAACTTAAAGGCAAATTAAATGGTGGCGCAATGCGTGTTCCAACACCTAACGTTTCTTTAGTTGACCTTGTGGCTGAATTAAACCAAGATGTGACAGCTGAAGACGTAAATGCAGCACTAAAAGAAGCAGCTGAAGGAGAACTTAAAGGAATCCTTGGCTACAGTGAAGAGCCATTAGTATCTGGTGACTACAATGGTAACGCAAACTCTTCTACAATTGATGCTCTTTCTACAATGGTCATGGAAGGCAGCATGGTGAAAGTCATCTCTTGGTACGATAACGAGAGTGGATATTCTCACCGCGTAGTTGACCTTGCAGCTTACATTGCAAAACAAGGTCTTTAATTTTTCACAATGAAGGAACTCACTTGGTTCTTTCCTAGAGACACGATATAATGAAGACGGACAAGGGAAGGGGAAGCATCCCTTTCCCTTTCCCTTTTTCTCTATTTTTATCTGTTCTGCACGATTTCTCGTTTTGATGAGGGCAAAATGGGAAAAGGATAAAGAGAGACTTGTCCAATGCGTAAGGAAACCAGAATAAAGGAGGATCTCCTGACGAGCATGAATAAGATATCAGTAAAAGACATTGACGTAAAAGGTAAAGTTGTGTTCTGCCGCGTAGACTTTAACGTGCCAATGAAGGACGGAGAAGTGACGGATGATACTCGTATTCGCGCAGCATTACCAACGATTGAGTATTTAACAGGACAAGGCGCAAAGGTACTACTAGCTAGTCATTTGGGTCGTCCGAAGGGTCAAGTTACTGAAGAACTGCGTCTGACACCTGTGGCGAAACGTCTGCAAGAGCTTCTTGGACAAGAAGTGAAAAAAGCAGATGAAGCTTACGGCGATGACGTGAAGAAGCAAATCTCTGACTTAAAAGAAGGAGACGTGCTAGTGCTTGAAAACGTTCGTTTCTATCCTGGTGAAGAAAAGAACGATCCTGAATTATCAAAAGCGTTTGCTGATTTAGCGGATGTGTATGTCAATGATGCGTTTGGTGCTGCACACCGTGCACATGCATCGACAGCTGGTATTGCAGCATACCTTCCGGCTGTTGCGGGCTTCCTCATGCAAAAAGAGCTTGAAGTTCTAGGAAAAGCCATTTCAAACCCCGATCGCCCATTTACAGCGATTATCGGTGGTGCAAAAGTAAAGGATAAAATCGGTGTGATTGAAAGTCTTCTTGATAAAGTGGACAATCTCATCATCGGCGGCGGACTTGCTTATACATTTGTGAAAGCACTCGGCCACGAAGTAGGGAACTCTCTATTAGAGGAAGACAAAGTAGATTTAGCGAAATCCTTTATGGACCGTGCTAAAGAAAAAGGCGTGAACTTCCTGATTCCAACAGATGTTCTGGTAGCCGACGACTTTTCAAATGATGCGAATACAAGCATTGTGCCAATCTCTGAAATTCCAAGTGATCTAGAAGCACTTGATATTGGGATAGAGACAAGAGACATGTATGCTGACGTGATTAAAAAGAGCAAACTTGTTGTCTGGAACGGACCAATGGGTGTATTTGAAATCGATGCATTCGCCAAAGGAACAAAAGCAATCGCAGAAGCACTGGCAGAAGCAAAAGATACATATTCTGTCATTGGTGGTGGAGATTCAGCAGCAGCAGTTGAGAAATTTGGTCTTGCCGATCAGATGAGCCATATTTCTACAGGCGGCGGCGCTTCACTTGAGTTCATGGAAGGCAAAGAACTTCCAGGTGTTACTGCATTAAACGATAAATAAGACCAAAACTGCTATAAGGAAGTGTCAATCATGAGAAAACCAATTATAGCTGGGAACTGGAAAATGAACAAAACTCTTGGTGAAGCGGTTAGCTTCGTTGAAGAAGTAAAGTCATCTATTCCATCTCCTGACAAAGTGGAATCTATTGTCTGTGCGCCAGCACTTTTCCTTGAAAAGCTAAACAGCCTTTCAAACGGAACAGACCTAAAAATTGGGGCGCAAAATATGCACTTTGAAGAAAACGGTGCATTCACTGGTGAAATCAGTCCTGCTGCTCTAAAAGATATTGGCATCGGCTACTCAGTGATTGGACATTCAGAGCGCCGCGAATTTTTCGCTGAAACAGATGAAACAGTGAACAAAAAAGCACATGCAGCTTTCAAGCATGGCATCGTTCCAATTATCTGTGTAGGTGAAACGCTTGAAGAGCGTGAAGCAGGCAAAACAAATGAACTTGTCGCTGATCAAGTGAAGAAAGCACTAGCTGGTTTAACAAAGCAGCAAGTCGCTGTATCTGTCATTGCGTATGAGCCAATCTGGGCCATCGGTACAGGGAAATCTTCTACAGCGAAAGATGCAAACGATGTTTGTGCACACATTCGCCAAACCGTTGCAAACGAATTTGGTCAAGAAGCGGCAGACAGCCTTCGCATTCAATATGGCGGAAGCGTGAAGCCGGCGAATATTAAAGAATATATGGCAGAATCCGATATTGACGGTGCTTTGGTGGGTGGCGCAAGCCTAGAACCTCAGTCTTTCGTTCAATTATTGGAGGAAGGTCAATATGAGTAAGAAACCAGCTGCACTAATCATCTTAGACGGGTTCGGTTTAAGAGGCGAAACAGTCGGTAACGCTGTTGCACAAGCAAAGAAACCGAACTTTGACCGCTATTGGAACGAATTCCCGCATCAAACCTTAACGGCTTCAGGTGAGGCAGTTGGCCTTCCAGAAGGTCAAATGGGGAACTCTGAAGTGGGGCATTTGAACATCGGTGCAGGACGCATTGTGTATCAAAGCTTAACAAGAGTGAATGTTGCCATTCGTGACGGGAAATTTGAGGAAAATGAAACGTTCCTAGACGCAATGACTTATGCAAAAGAGAATGACAAAGCCCTTCATTTATTTGGTCTATTGTCTGATGGCGGTGTGCACAGTCACATCCAGCATCTATTTGCATTGTTGAAACTAGCGAAAAAAGAAGGCTTAACAAAGGTATACATTCATGGCTTCTTGGACGGACGTGATGTAGGTCAGAAAACAGCCAAAGTGTTCTTAAAACAGCTTGAAGAAAAAATCAAAGAGATTGGTGTCGGTGAAGTCGCAACACTTTCTGGACGCTATTACTCAATGGACCGTGACAAACGCTGGGATCGTGTGGAAAAAGCATATCGCGCAATGGCGTATGGTGAAGGCCCAAGTTATCAAAACATCTATGATGTCGTTGATGACTCATATGAAAATGGAATCTACGATGAATTCGTTATTCCATCTGTCATTACAAGAGAAAATGGTGAACCTGTTGGAAAAGTAAGCGACGGTGATTCTGTGATTTTTTATAACTTCCGTCCAGACCGTGCAATCCAAATTTCGAACACATTCACAAATGAAGACTTCCGCTCGTTTGACCGCGGAGAAGCACATCCGAAGCATTTACACTTCGTCTGCTTCACACACTTCAGTGAAACGGTAGATGGCTATGTGGCCTTCAAACCAGTGAATTTGGATAACACAGTAGGAGAAGTGATTTCTCAAAATGGATTGAAACAGCTGCGAATTGCTGAAACAGAGAAATATCCTCATGTGACGTTCTTTATGAGTGGTGGACGTGAAGAAGAATTTCCTGGTGAAGACCGCATCCTGATCAATTCACCAAAAGTTGCAACCTATGACCTAAAGCCAGAGATGAGCGCTTACGAGGTGAAGGATGCTCTTGTTGAAGACATCAATGCCGACAAGCATGATGCGATCATTCTGAACTTTGCTAACCCAGATATGGTTGGTCATTCAGGGATGCTCGAGCCAACCATTAAAGCAATTGAAGCAGTAGATGAGTGCTTAGGAGCTGTAGTCGACGCAATCCTAGCAAAAGGCGGACACGCCATCATCACGGCAGACCACGGTAACGCAGACGTGCTGATTACCGAAGAAGGAAAGCCGCATACTGCACATACGACAAACCCTGTTCCAGTCATTGTGACGAAAAAAGGTGCAACGCTTAGAGAAGGCGGTATTTTAGCCGATTTGTCTCCAACGCTTTTAGACTTACTTGGTCTTGAAAAACCAAAAGAGATGACAGGAACATCACTGATTCAAAAATAACAAATTGATTCAAAAGGAGAGAAATAACCATGCCATACATTGTTGACGTATATGCACGCGAAGTATTAGACTCTCGCGGTAACCCAACAGTTGAAGTAGAAGTTTACACAGAATCTGGCGGCTTTGGCCGTGCATTAGTGCCAAGTGGTGCTTCTACTGGTGAATATGAAGCAGTAGAACTACGTGACGGTGACAAAGACCGTTATCTTGGAAAAGGTGTTCTCACAGCTGTAAACAACGTAAACGAAATCATTGCACCAGAGGTTTTAGGCTTTGATGTCACAGAACAAGTAGCGATTGACAAGCTGTTAATCGAACTTGATGGAACAGAAAACAAAGGGAAATTAGGCGCAAACGCAATCCTTGGCGTATCTATCGCTGTAGCACGTGCGGCTGCTGATTTCTTACAAATTCCACTTTACCAATACCTTGGTGGATTCAACTCCAAAACGCTTCCAGTGCCAATGATGAATATCGTCAATGGCGGAGAGCATGCGGATAACAACGTAGACATTCAAGAATTCATGATTATGCCTGTAGGTGCACCGAACTTCCGTGAAGCACTTCGTATGGGCGCACAAATCTTCCACAGCCTGAAATCTGTACTAAGCGCAAAAGGCTTAAACACAGCTGTAGGTGACGAAGGTGGATTCGCTCCAAACCTTGGTTCTAACGAAGAAGCCCTTCAAACCATCGTAGAAGCGATTGAAAAAGCTGGCTTCAAACCAGGTGAAGAAGTGAAACTTGCAATGGATGCTGCAGCTTCTGAGTTCTATAACAAAGAAGACGGTCAATATCATTTATCAGGCGAAGGTGTTGTGAAAACATCGGCTGAAATGGTTGACTGGTATGAAGATATGGTATCGAAATACCCAATCATTTCAATCGAAGATGGCCTTGATGAAAACGACTGGGAAGGTCACAAGCTAATAACTGAACGCCTTGGCAGCAAGGTTCAGCTAGTAGGAGACGACTTATTCGTAACAAATACGAAAAAGCTTTCTGAAGGTATTAAAAATGGTGTCGGTAACTCTATCCTAATCAAAGTAAACCAAATCGGTACATTAACTGAAACATTTGATGCAATCGAAATGGCAAAACGCGCAGGATACACAGCTGTGATCTCTCATCGCTCTGGTGAAACAGAAGACAGCACAATTGCAGACATCGCAGTGGCAACAAATGCTGGACAAATCAAAACAGGTGCTCCGTCTCGTACGGACCGTGTGGCGAAATACAACCAATTACTTCGCATCGAAGATCAATTGGCTGAAACAGCACAATACCACGGCATTGCAACATTCTATAACTTGAATAAATAATGTTAACAACGCGCTGCGTGCCGCTCTTTCATGAGAGCGATACGCAGCGTTTTTTATGTTGATCGGGACCCCGAGGCTGACTTCTTCTAGTCAGCTTGTTCCATTTGGCACATCCTATTTTTGTAAAAAATCATCCTTCTGTCAGAGGAGAAGCCAGCAGCCCCCCAATTTATAAGCAATAAATCATGAAAACTCTAGTAAAAATATGATCTGAATTGAACTTATGCTTTCCAGAGGGTGATGGTATCATTTTACATATATTAGGGGGTGGTGAGATGCTGAATCCTTTTAGCCTTCGTTTTCCAGTAGGTGTGTATATGTATGTCCTTCATCTATTGGCGGCCTATGATGAAAGGAAGCAACGAATTTTGACTTCTAAGAACGTACAGAAAAATGCATTTTGGATTTATATCCTTGGCGCTATTTTAGGCATTGTGACCGTTGCAGCATTGATTTGGGCATGCAAAACATTTGGAAAAGGCTCTAAATTTTTAGGAGAGTTCAAGTTTTTAGGCATGTACATTAAAATCAAATGTGGTTTCTAGCAGGTGATGAGAACAGATGCGCAGTCATCTGTTCTATTTGAAACAAACGGAGGGACATGATGCTGACATTACAATTAAAAGAAAAAACCTATAGCCGCACCTTCTCTCTCCGCAATATTCAGTTGAATGTGGAGAAAGGACGTATGATGCTTCTTTTAGGGCATAATGGTGCAGGAAAGACGACGATGATCCAATCTATGTTTGGGCTGACACCATTTACAGGCTGCGTATCCTTACATGATGAACAGTTGAACTTTCAATCCTCAGCTCATATCTCCCTTTTGAAACAACATGTTTCCTATATTCCTGACGATCATGCTTTGTTTGACTATTTAACGCCGAGAGAATATTTTCATTTACTACAGCTTCCAAATGAGCAAGATGTCACACGAGAAGAGACATTCATCAATCTTTTTGAGCTGAGTCCGTATATGGATCAGCCAATCGCTCAGCTCTCTCATGGCAATCAAAAGAAAACTCAAATCATTTCACAGCTCCTCCGGCCCTGTGATTATTATGTGTTCGACGAGCCCACGAATGGACTTGATCCAGATATGATGATCATCTTAAAAAAGGTGCTCATAAAGCTGAGAGATCAAGGCGCTGGTATCCTCATTTCAACCCATCATTTGAGCTTTGGTGAGACATTGTATGATCACCTCATGATCTTAAGAAATGGTGACGTAAAGCTGGATATGTCTCGTCAAGAAACAAGTCAGACATTTCCTCATCAGGCACTTGAGGACATTTATAAAGAAGTAAATCGAGATTACTATATGCAGGTGGAGAGGTTGCTCAATGATTTGGACACGACACGTTCTTCATAAAATAGAATGGGGCATGCTGACAACAAAAATAAAGCAGCTCGGTAAAAAGTATCCTTTACAGCTTCTCGCAGCCGCCGCTTTTTTCTTGCTGATCTATGCAATATACGTCGTCATGAGCCTGCGCTTTTTCATGCAGACAGGGGAAAGCGAGCCAACTGCTTTATACCTCCAATTTGTCAAAATGTCACTCTTACTTTTAGGTGCAGGCCTTGTCTTTTCCCGCAATAAAATGAAGCGTCAGGAGTATCAATTCTACTTTTTGAACAGTGCAATTCAAAGTGTGTCATTTGTCCTTTGTGTGAATGTCTTTCCAGTGCTCTTTTGTTTCATTATGGTTGGACTACTTTTTTTACCGATCGTCTTAGGGCTTTTGATTAGTGGCGTTACACTATCTGTGTATTGGGTCATTATTGTATGGATCACATGCTGTGTATTGGCTCTGTATGCACTCGCTTCTTGGATGTTGGTTCGAATAGGTGTGAGTGATGTTGTATCAAAAACAAAAGAGCATTTGCTGCTGCAAACAATCGGATTTGTGACGCTCAACGTTTTAATATTTCTTTTTTTTCAGAAAGCGGTTGAGATGATTCCCGTATGGCCTTCCGTCTATCTCGTGTTTCTTATGATCTTACTATGCGCGGGATGGCTATGGCTTAAAGGTTTGGCGGCTCGTTATGTCAATCGAATGTTTTTGCAGCTGAAAGTAGAGGTGAAGTCGTTTTCTTATCAGAAAATCAGAACGCATTCTTCATTTTTGACCCATCTGCGGCAGGAATTTGTTTATTTTAGTCGTTCAGCTGTTTTTAAAGAACAAGGCATTTTGTTTCTATTTCTTGTTTGTTTCACGGTAGGTCTCCCATTTGTTTTTACTCCGGTAGAAACTGGCTGGCTGTATGCCTTTATTGTGCAGTTTGCGCTAAAGGAGATATTGATCATGCTTCCGCTGATGATTGGCAGGGAATATCATATGAATCAGCGAGCCATCTTTATGTTAAATACATCAAGGGGCGCTTATTTATTGTCGAGAATGTTATTTTATTACGCGATCAATTTGCTGATCTATTTTGTTTATATTGGACTTGTTTATGTGGTGATAGGTATTGAAAGTGAAGGTCATGGTCTGGCGAGTTTGTCCATTTTATTGATCACCGTCATGGCTGCATGTGTAGGGTTTGTAGTGAAAATCAGTGAGTTTAATAAGCTGTTTGTCATCGTCACCATGATTGCTGTGTTCAGCTTGATGGATATGTTTTTATTAGAGTGGCTTTCAGCAGATATCCAGCTTCTTTCAATCGCCTATATTGCTTGCTCAGCCGCATTCTTCAGCTGTATATATGCTGTTTTATTAAAGAGGCCAATATTGCGATGATGGGCCTTTTGATCAGTTTGATAGCAGTTGTACTTATTCATGAACTCGGTCATATGCTGATGGTCATGGTGTGTAACAAAATCGAAAATAGACCACTTCTTGATTATGTGGTGACGGTAGATTGGAAGCACGTGTCAATCGTACATGAAAAATTTGCCCGGCCGAGCTTCAATGTGATGGTGGCACTTGCAGGTCCACTGCTTCCTGTGATCTGTTCGGGTGTACTTTTTTTGATGTGGAATCATCCGATGAGTCATCAATTGCTGTTTTTTTCTTTACTCAACACTGTGATGCTGCATCCAGCATGCCCAGATGGGAGAAATATCACTGCCAGCTTAAAAGAGATGAAAGGAGAGAAATAGATGATCAAAGTATTTCATTCTTTTTCTAGTGGCTTAACGCTAGCGATGCTTTATGTATTCGCTGTGTTTATGACCCCAGTATTTTTACTGTTGCTAGAGGTCAATCATGTTGAATCAAGTCCGACGATGTTTGGTATGCCATTTTATATCATGAAAATTGAAAAGTATCAATTCAGCTCAGAGGCGACCCTCTTTGGATGTGCCGTCTGCTTTCTAGCTGGCGCCGTGTTGTACTTATTGATTCAATATGTCATTCATCTGGTGAAAAAACGCAGATCATAAAAAAGCAGGCTGAATATGAAATCAGTCTGCTTGAAGAACGAGCGAAAGCCGTACCATATCCATGCACTGAATACCGTTTTCGTAGATCAGTTCATCATAATGCTTAAGGAAGAAATCATGTTCGATGGATGTCAGGCGGAAGCCGCATTTTTGATAAAGTGCGAGCTGATGCATACTAGAGTTTCCCGTGCCAATTTCAATTGTGTGAGCACCGGCTGTTTTAGCTTCAGCAATGGCATG
This sequence comes from Bacillus pumilus, assembly GCF_002744245.1. Classification (GTDB taxonomy): domain Bacteria; phylum Bacillota; class Bacilli; order Bacillales; family Bacillaceae; genus Bacillus; species Bacillus pumilus_M. Next base: position 52,995 of record NZ_NKHG01000110.1, read on the forward strand.
GTGGATCAGCTGCTTCCCAATTCCTTTTCCCTGCCATGACTCCTTCACAGCAACATTCATAATTTCTACCGTGTGCTGAGATCGAGATGAAAGAACATAGACACCAATCATGTCCTGTTCATGAAAGGCAGCATAACAAGTGCCAGATTGTAAGTATGAAAGAATCTGTTCCTTGGAAGGATCAGCTAATAATAAGAGATCCATAGGTACAACATTGTCGCTAGAAAGCGGTTGAATCTGTATCACTTCGTTCCATCCTCTCTATTGGTTCTCCCCGTTTGACGCTTCACTGATCCTATATCCATCGAAATAGGGGACTGCGTAACATAAGGGGCTTTTTGACTTGTGGTCTCTTTGTTTTTGAAACGGATTCATTTTATCCCAAGTTGTTTGACGATATTAGGATTTCTTCATTCTTTTTCTTCAGCCTATTTGTTATTATCATGAGCTCCTGTTTTTGATCGTCGAATCTCACATGTGGTATTATATCAGCTTTTTCTGACTTTCATTGCGCAAGTTCTTAATTGTATGCTTTATTTTTCCCTGATCGTAGGTTGATGCCAAACATTCGGAATCAGCTTAGCCTAAAACGGCAACAGAAAGCAGGGGAATCTTGATCTATCCCCTCCAATAAACCTCTATTCGCATCGCTTGATCTAAGCAGGAAGATCAAGGGAATAATCACGTCGTATTGGCAGACACTATGAAAAAAGGAGGGTGTCTGTTGATTTCCTTTATAATTCATGTCGTTGTGTCATTATTTGCTGTGTCAAACCCAATTGGAAACGTACCTCTTTTTATCACCTTAACAGAAGGCTATACAGAGAAAGAACGCACCCAAACGGCCAAAAAAGCCATTGTCGTGTCTTTTATCATTTTGATTGCTTTTCTACTGGCAGGCAGGCTCATTTTCAAATTATTTGGGATTGATATTCATGCACTCCGCATCGCCGGAGGTATTTTTATTTTTGGTATCGCTTACAATTTACTGAATGCAAAAGAATCACATGTTCAAAACCCTCATTCTGAGGAAAAGGCAGAAAGCAAAGAGAAAGCAGATGTCTCTGTTACACCGCTAGCGATCCCCATTATTGCCGGACCCGGTACGATTGCCACAGTGATGAGTTTAACCCCAGGAAGTCAGGTGGCGCTTCATATGTTTGCGATTCTGATTGGCATGGTGATCGTTCTTGCCATGACCTATTATGCCTTTCATTATTCAAGTTTCATCATGCGAAAAATGGGGAAAACAGAGATGAATGTCGTAACTCGTTTGATGGGCTTGATTCTTGCTGTAGTAGCAGTAGAGATGATTGGCGCAGGAATAAAAGGGATGTTCCCAATGTTGATGTCATAAGTGTATATAAAAAAGCTGTTTTTTCTACAAGATGTAAAATAAAACAGCTTTTTTTAAGGTTTTGGCACATGCTTAAACACTTTTTCACTTTCAAAAAACTCAATTAAGCGGCTAATCCAATCATAGTAATCAAGACTTTCCTTAATTTCTGAAAGAAGAAGATTGATTTTATCCTCTGTCTCTTTTGGTAAGTCGTCCTGTTCGAGCAGCTCCAACAATTCCTTGCTTGTTTTCTTATGCGCCTTGCGATTTTTGCTGACAACACGTGACCAATTGGCTGCAAACAACGAAATAAACGTCTGATAATGATCCTGTTCAACGTCATACAGATCTTTACGTATTCCTTTTTCATAAACCTTTTCAGCAATATTCAAATCAAGCATTTCTCGAACGACTTGACTCATTCTCGTTTTGCTCATGCCGGTCTCCTCTGATAGCTCTCCTAACGTCATCGGTTTACGGTTCATGTGAATGATACCAAGCACTCTACCCACTGTAGCAGAAAGACCAAAGGCATTCATGTTCTCGGCAGCTTTTTCAATATAATGATCCTGTGCTTTTTGAATGGCGCCTAACGCTAGCTTGTCCACTCCCCGCTTCATCCCTTCACGACTAACAATTTGTAACACAATATATCATATACCTGTTTGTTGATGAAAACAATAAATATTGAGTATTTGCTAGTAATTTGGAGGAAAAAGGAGGGATTACTATATATCAGACCGTTAACTGAAAATTTTAAATAAATCTTATGCAATACAAACACATTGTAAACTTTTTATTTTATAAAGTTTGCACTATAATAAATAAGGTGAAAATTTTCTGAAAATATATATCCCACTAATTGGAGGTGTCTCATTTGCTGAAACTAGAGAATGTATCTAAGACGTATAAAGGCGGAAAAAAAGCTGTCAAAAATATTGATTTAGAAATAGCAAAAGGAGAATTTATTTGTTTTATTGGACCGAGTGGCTGTGGTAAGACGACAACCATGAAGATGATCAACCGACTTATTGAACCTTCCTCAGGAAACATTTTGATCGAGGGAGAAAACATTATGAAAAAAGATCCAGTTCAATTAAGAAGAGAGATTGGTTATGTCATTCAGCAAATTGGACTTTTCCCCCATATGACCATTGCGCAAAACATTTCACTTGTTCCGAAACTATTAAAATGGCCGGAAGAAAAACGAAAAGAACGGGCGCAAGAACTGCTCAAGCTAGTGGATATGGGGCCGGAATATTTAGAGCGTTACCCGCATGAGCTCAGTGGAGGACAGCAGCAGCGAATCGGCGTTCTACGCGCACTAGCAGCAGAACCCCCTCTCATCCTCATGGATGAACCATTTGGTGCACTTGATCCAATTACACGAGATTCATTGCAAGAAGAATTTAAGAAGCTGCAAAAAACGTTAAATAAAACGATCGTATTTGTCACACATGACATGGATGAAGCGATCAAACTCGCTGATCGAATCGTGATCTTAAAGGATGGAGAGATTGTCCAAGTAGGCACGCCAGATGATATTTTACGTAACCCTGTCAATGAGTTTGTAGAAGAGTTCATCGGGAAAGAACGTCTGCTTCAATCAAATCCGAATATGGAACGTGTGGAGCAAATGATGAATACGTCACCAGTAACGATTACAGTTGAAAAAACACTGACGGATGCCATTTATATCATGAGAGAAAAGCGGGTTGATTCCTTGCTTGTGGTGGATGAAGATCATGTGCTAAAAGGCTATATCGATATTGAAACGATCGATGCGAACCGCAGAAAAGCAGCCTTCGTTGGCGATATTTTAAATACAGAGTTTTATACAGTACAAGAAGGCGCACTGCTAAGAGACACCGTCCGAAAAATCTTAATACGCGGCATTAAATATGTACCGGTAGTGGACGCACAAGGACATTTAAAAGGCATTGTGACACGTGCAAGTCTTGTTGATGTTGTGTACGACTCCATTTGGGGAGAAGATACACCGGCTGTGGCTGTCACTGAAATGAACTAAGGGAGGTGTACACATGGATCAAATCATCAATTTTCTAGAGAAAAATGGTGGGGAACTCCTCACAAAAATGTGGGAGCATTTATATATTTCTTTAATTGCTGTCGTGCTAGGCATTATCGTTGCCGTTCCTTTAGGTGTCATTCTCACACGAATGAAAAAAGGCGCAGGTTTTGTCATCGGTGTTGTCAATGTCTTTCAAACACTCCCTAGTTTAGCGATTCTTGCATTTTTTATTCCTATTTTGGGAGTTGGGAAAATACCTGCGATCGTTGCTCTATTTTTCTATTCGGTTTTGCCTATTTTGAGAAATACGTATGCCGGTGTTCAAGGTGTGAACAAAAACTTGCTTGAATCTGGTAAAGGGATCGGCATGACGACATGGGAACAAATTCGTCTTGTTGAACTGCCGCTTGCCGTTCCAGTGATTATGGCAGGTGTTAGAACGTCAACGATTTATTTGATTGGCTGGACAACACTTGCCGCTTTTATCGGTGGAGGCGGTCTTGGTGACTATATTCTAATTGGACTTCAATTATATCAGCCGGAATACATTATTGCTGGTGCCATTCCAGTCACGATTTTAGCGGTGATCATCGATTTGACATTGATGAAGCTTGAGAAAAAAGTAACACCAGAAGGCTTAAAAGGATTGAAGGAAGTTTCATAAGGAGTTGGCTCATGTGAAGAAACGAAAAACAAAATGGATCAGTGCACTGCTGGCCGGATGCTTGCTATTGATAAGTGGCTGTTCACTTCCTGGACTAGCTGGCTCCTCAGGCAATACGCTGCGAATTGGAGCACAAAACTTTACCGAATCAGAAATTATGGCCTATATGGTTGGGGATATTATTGAGCATTACACAGATAAAAAGACGACCATTGTGAAAAACCTAGGCTCTAACACCGTACAGCAGAAAGCGATGGAAAACGGTGATGTCGACATTTCTGCGACAAGATATACAGGCACGGATTTGACAAGTACGCTTGGAATGGATGCGGAAAAGGACCCAAAGCGTGCGATGGAATTGGTCCAGAAAGAATTCAAAAAACGCTACGATTACAAATGGTTTGATTCCTATGGATTTGATAATACCTATGCCTTTGCCGTGACGCAAAAGATGGCGAAGGACAACAATTTAGAAACGGTCTCTGATTTGAAAAAGAATGCGAAAAATTATCGCTTCGGCGTCGATAATATTTGGCTCAAAAAGAAAGGCGACGGTTATGAGGGGTTTGTGAAAACATACGGCATCGAATTTGGAAGCACATTTCCGATGCAAATTGGTTTAGTTTATGATGCATTGAAAAATGAAAAAATGGATATTGTGCTCGCCTATTCAACAGATGGACGGATCAAAGCGTACAATCTTAAAATTTTAAAAGATGATAAACGATTCTTCCCGCCGTACGATGCATCACCAGTTGTCCCGGAGAAGGTGTTAAAAGAAAATCCAGGGCTGGATAAGGTGATCAACAGGCTGATTGGGAATATCGATACAGAACAAATGCAAGAGCTCAATTATCAAGTCGATGGGGAACTAAAAGAACCAGCGACCGTTGCGAAGAATTTCTTGAAAAAACACAATTATTTTGAATAAGATTGGGAGGTGTCAAAGCTGATGGACACACTGCAGCAATTATGGGCGTATTATCAGCAGAACGGTTCATATGTGTTAGAAGAATTTTATCGGCATTTTCTCATGTCAGCGTATGGGGTGTTGTTTGCGGCGATTGTCGGAATTCCCGTAGGCATCTTCGTGGCACATTATCGCAAGCTGAGCAATTGGGTGTTCGCCATTACAAATGTCATTCAAACGATACCAGCGTTAGCGATGCTTTCTGTGTTGATGCTTGTTTTAGGACTTGGCGCAAATACAGTGATCCTCTCACTCTTTCTGTATTCGCTCCTGCCCATCGTCCGAAACACATACACAGGGATTGTCAACATTGAGCACGCCTACTTAGAATCTGGTAAGGCAATGGGCATGACGAAATGGCAAGTACTGAGAATGGTTGAATTACCGCTTGCTTTATCTGTCATTATGGCTGGTTTAAGAACCGCACTAGTCATTGCAATCGGCATTACAGCGATTGGGACATTTGTTGGTGCTGGAGGACTTGGTGATATCATCATCAGAGGATCAAACGCCACAAACGGAACAGCCATCATTTTAGCAGGTGCTATTCCAACTGCGCTCATGGCCATTATTGCCGACCTTGTCATGGGCTGGCTTGAACGCTATTTAAGCCCGACCAACAAGAAAAAAGAAAGAAAAGCCTTACCTGAAAAAAAGATCACCTCTGCTTAAGCATTTCGAGGCGTAAAGAAAAGACAAAACCTCCCTTACATATGAAAGGGAGGTCGTTTTATGATCGTCAGGAGGCTCACATCATGAGAAAATTTATGATTCAAGCGTGATCCATTCAGAGGACCACTTTGCAATTTCCTCAAAAACGGGTGCAAGTGAACGCCCCATATCAGTTAAAGAATACTCAATGCGTACGGGTGTTTCAGCAAAAACCTCCCGTTTTACAATGCCTGCTGCTTCAAGCTCTTTTAATCTCTCAGATAATACTCTTCCGCTTAAATTTGTCAGAGCCGCCTCAATTTCACTAAAGCGCTGCTGACCTGAGAGAAGCTGAAAAACAATCAGTGCAACCCAGCGTTTACTTAATAACTCGACTGCTTTTTCAAACCGCGGGCACATGTCAGATTGATTCATCTTTCTTCACTCCAATCTGACCCCATTATACCGTAATTCTGTTATAAATCAGCGCAAAAAGCTTGTCATTGATCAAAACATTTTATGATGACGAACGACTGTTTAACATAAATAAAAGATAGCGGTTTAAATCCTCAATTTCTTTTTTTGAAAGGGTAGACCATATGTCTCCATCAAATATTTCGAGATCTCCAAGTTTATATTGCTCTGCTGCTTCCCTTATTTTGGACAAAGCCACTTTCTCTTCCTTGATCAGAGGGGCAGGGGATGCTTCCTCAATATAACCTGCAGCCAGCATCATTTCCTCATAGGGTACTTTTAATGCACCTGCAAGTTTCTTAATCGTTGGAGGTTTCGGAATGCCGCGTTTCCCGTTTTCAATCCGAGAAATACCGGCAGCGCTAACCTCTGAATACATGGCTAATTGGTTCACAGATAGTTTCTTTTCCTCACGTAATGCTCTTAAATATGCACCGAAGTTCATCAACTCAAAACCTCACATGGTTAAAGATTAGGTATTCCTATTTTACCTCATTTGTTGACTATTGGCAATAAGTGGACCATGAAAATATTGACATTAGTTAATGGTGGATGTATCTTAAGTTTATGCCCCGCTATTTGTTCGCCTTTTTTTGGTTGATGAGCGAGAGAAAGTATTGATTCAGCTGTCTGATGTCTTGTGTGGTGAGTGTTTCCCATTGGCCTCCATCAAAAATGGGGAGATGTTCTACATCCTTTTGAAGCGCCGTTTGATAGATTTTCAACATGGACTCATATTTTGGTTTCATTTCATGAACTTTTTCCTGTTCAATATAACCGGCAAGCAGCATTAAATCCTCATAAGGCACCTTCAAAGCGTGTGCTAATTTTTTTATGGTTAAAGGCTTTGGCACACCACGCTTTCCATTTTCAATACGAGAAATACCAGCAGCGCTTACACCAGAATACATGGCGAGTTGATTGACAGACATCTTTCTATTTTCTCTTAAAAAGCGTAATTGTTCACCAAAGTGATTCATGTCATCGAACCTCACATTTCAGTATATGACTTATTTTAGTATGATCATTGACCAAAGGAAATAGCAAGGGCGTAAAAGTGTTGACATAAGTAAATGGAGCTGTTTGATGTGAGAGTCTTACATTCTGTACATATTGATCCTATAGGAGGTTGTAATGATGGTTGAAAAGATTCAGATCAGGCGAACTTTTGTGATGCAGTATATGATCGAAAACGATATGTCTTTAAATCAGCTCGCGGATGAAATTGGCATTTCTCCTGCCACGCTCAGCAGGGTATTGAATGGTCATCGGAAACCAGGGCAGCTTGTCATTGGCAAAATGATTCATTACTTTGATAAAAAATTTGAAGATCTATTTTACTATGAAAATGTTGACAAAAGTCAATGAAAATCAGCGTATTATAACTAAAGGAGGCAATATCATTGAAAAGGACTGGGATGGTCAGACACATTGATTCTCTTGGCAGAATTGTTCTGCCTTCAGAAATGCGAAAGGTACTCAATATCAAAGAAGAGCAGCTTTTAGAAATTTTCATTGAAGATCAAACCATTATGCTGAAAAAATATGATGCAGATAAGAGCTGCCTGTTAACTGGTCAAATAACGAAATACAACAAAAGCTACGGAAATGGCAAAGTGGTGCTGAGTCCTGAAGGAGCTGAACGGTTGTTAGTAGAATTAAAACAGCTATTGAAAGAAGAAGCAACTCGTTAAAATCTTTTTTTAAACAAAAATAATATATAAAAAATGCTGTATGAAAACCTTTGGAACGAAATTGAATCAAAATGACAAATAAAGTCGACAATATATAGGAAATCTTTATTTTGATGTTTCGTGACATGGACCTTGTTTTCATGTAAAATAAAGTTATGTGTACCAGTTTGTCTGGAGGTGTTTTCATGCACGCATTTGTTATCACATTACTCGTCATTGTCTGTATCGCACTTATCATCGTTGTATTATTACAATCAAGTAAAAGTGCTGGACTGTCAGGCGCTATTTCAGGTGGAGCCGAGCAGCTTTTCGGTAAGCAAAAAGCGAGAGGTCTTGACTTGATTCTTCACCGATTAACTGTCATTTTGTCAGTGCTTTTCTTCATCTTAACACTTGCATTGGCATATTTAGGCGTGTAAGGCGCGAGTAACAGAAGGTCTGATCTTTTTTCAGACCTTTTTTTATTATCAGCACTCTTTTGTGTTTGTTTCATACATACAAGTGGAAAATATAAACCATATCTGAAGGAAAGGAAGTCACATCATGAAAGTTGTTACACCAAAACCATTTACGTTTAAAGGTGGAGAAAAGGCGTTGCTTCTTCTTCACGGTTTTACTGGGAATACAGCAGATGTTCGAATGCTTGGCCGGTATTTGAATGAAAGAGGTTATACATGCCACGCACCCCAATATAAAGGACACGGCGTGCCGCCAGAGGAGCTTGTTCATACAGGCCCGGTAGATTGGTGGAAAGATGTAGAAGAAGGCTATCAATTTTTAAAAGATGAGGGCTATGAGGAAATTGCTGTGTGCGGACTCTCTCTCGGAGGAGTTTTTTCATTGAAATTAGGTTACACTGTACCTGTAAAGGGAATTGTACCTATGTGTGCACCTATGTACATAAAAAGTGAAGAAGTCATGTACCAGGGTGTACTAGATTATGCCCGTAACTATAAAAAATTCGAGGGTAAGTCAGAGGACCAGATTGAACAAGAAATGGAAGAGTTTAAGAAAACACCAATGGGTACGCTCAAGGCTCTGCAAGAACTGATTGCAGATGTCAGAAGTAATGTTGATATGATTTATTCACCTACTTTTGTTGTTCAGGCACGTCATGATCATATGATTAATACAGACAGTGCCAATATTATTTATAACGAAGTAGAGACAGATGAAAAACATTTGAAATGGTATGAAGAATCGGGCCATGTCATCACGCTTGATAAAGAGCGGGAGAAGGTTCATCAGGATGTATATGCATTCTTGGAATCACTCGATTGGTCAAATTAACTATATAGGGGGTTAGAGTGTGCAAAAAGAAGAATTTATGAATGAATTACTCGCTTTTATGCAAGAAGAGGCGTACAAACCGTTAACAGTACAAGAATTAGAAGTCATGATGGAAATCACCAATGCGGATGATTATAAAGAGCTCATCAAAGCACTTGTGATATTAGAGGATCAGGGACTCATCGTCCGTACCCGCAGTGATCGCTACGGTGTGCCTGAAAAAATGAATTTGGTGAAGGGAAAGCTATCCGCTCATGCGAAGGGATTTGCTTTTGTGACACCTGAAGAGTTTGGACAGGATGATATTTTCATTCCGCCTACAGAGCTTGGAACAGCGATGAATGGCGATACGGTCATGGTTCGTGTCAGCCATAAATCCAATGGCACCAAAAAAGAAGGAACAGTCATCCGCATTCTGGAGCGTAATATTCAGACGGTTGTCGGTACCTATACAGAAACGAAAAGCTTTGGTTTTGTCATTCCTGATGATAAAAAGATCACACATGATATCTTTATCCCGAAATCCGCCAAAAACGGAGCGGTCGAAGGTCATAAGGTTGTTGTGACGCTGACAAGCTATCCAGAAGGTAGAATGAGCGCAGAGGGCGAAGTGACTGAAATCTTAGGTCATAAAAATGACCCTGGTATTGATATTTTGTCGATTATTCACAAACACGGCCTGCCAGGTGAGTTCCCAGAAGAGGCGCTAAAGCAGGCGGTAGACACACCTGAAACAATCGATGAAAAGGACCTGGAAGGCAGACGTGATCTGCGCAACGAAACGATTGTGACAATTGACGGTGCAGATGCAAAGGATTTAGATGATGCCGTCACTGTGCAAAAGCTGGATGATGGAAAATATAAGCTAGGGGTGCATATTGCGGATGTCTCTCATTATGTGACTGAGAATTCCCCAATTGATCAGGAAGCCTATGAACGCGGGACGAGTGTTTATCTTGTAGACCGCGTCATTCCGATGATTCCTCATCGCCTGTCAAACGGCATTTGTTCATTAAATCCGAAGGTCGATCGTCTCACACTGTCTTGTGAAATGGTCATTGATCGCAATGGTAAGGTCGTCAAACATGAGATTTTCCAAAGTGTGATCAAAACGACGGAGAGAATGACGTATTCAGATGTGAATAAGATTTTAGTGGACCAAGACCAAGAGCTTCTTGACAAATACGAGCCACTCGTGCCAATGTTCCAAGAGATGGAGAAGCTTGCGGAAATTCTTCGTGACAAGCGGATGGAGCGTGGAGCTGTAGACTTTGACTTCAAGGAAGCGAAAGTGCTTGTAGATGATGAAGGAGCAGCAAAAGACGTTGTCATTCGTGAGCGTTCAGTCGCTGAGAAATTAATTGAAGAATTCATGCTTGTTGCAAACGAAACGGTTGCAGAGCATTTCCACTGGATGAATGTTCCGTTTATTTACCGAATTCACGAAGAGCCAAATCCAGAGAAGCTTCAGCGCTTTTTAGAGTTCGTGACAACATTTGGTTACATTGTAAAAGGTACGTCGACAAATATTCATCCGCGTGCACTTCAAAGTGTACTGGATGCCGTCCGTGATCAACCAGAAGAAGTGGTCATTCAAACTGTCATGCTTCGCTCTATGAAGCAGGCGAAGTATGACCCAGAAAGCATCGGCCATTTTGGATTATCAACGGAATTTTATACGCACTTCACATCACCGATCCGCCGTTATCCGGATTTAATCGTGCATAGGCTGATCAGAACCTATTTAATTCAGAAAAAGACAGATGAAGTGACCCTTGAGAAGTGGGGACAGATGCTGCCAGAAATCGCAGACCACGCTTCTACGATGGAGCGCCGGTCGGTCGATGCAGAGCGTGAAACAGATGACCTGAAAAAGGCAGAGTTTATGCTTGATAAAATCGGTGAAGAGTTTGATGGCATGATTAGTTCCGTCACGAACTTTGGACTATTCGTTGAACTGCCGAATACAATAGAAGGCCTTGTCCATGTCAGCTACATGACAGACGACTACTATCGCTTTGATGAACAACACTTTGCCATGATCGGTGAACGGACGGGAAATGTATACCGTATCGGTGACGAAATCACTGTCAAAGTGGTGAATGTCAACAAAGATGAGCATTCCATTGATTTTGAAATCGTCGGCATGAAAGGCACTCGCCGTAAATCACCAAAAGATTTCAAGTTCAAAAAACGGACGGATCCACCTGCAAAAAGAGGGAACGGGGGTCAGAAGGCGTCTGGGGATAAGGCAAAAGATGATAAAGGCGGCGACTGGTTCACAGGTCGAAAAAAGAAGAAAAAGAAAAAACGCGTATTTGAGAACGCACCGAAACAAAAGCGGAAAAAGAAAAAGTAACGTGTCAAAAAAGCAAATAGGGCATCATGCTCTATTTGCTTTTTGACCACATGGCGTCAGCATTGTCGAAAGCTGGATTGTTTGATAAAATAATCCGTACGATTTGAACCGTGTTTGTGTCAAAAGGAGGGTGTACGCCAATGCCAAAGGGAGAGGGAAAGGTTGTTTCCCAAAACAAAAAAGCGAACCATGACTATTTTATAGAAGAAACATACGAAGCCGGCCTTGTGTTACAAGGAACTGAAATCAAATCGATTCGTGCAGGAAAAGTGAATTTAAAAGATTCCTTTGCCAAAATCGAACGAGGAGAAGTATTTCTTCACAACATGCACGTGAGCCCGTACGAGCAGGGGAACCGTTATAACCATGATCCGCTGAGAACGAGAAAGCTGCTGCTTCATCGCAAGCAAATCAGCAAATTGATTGGTGCAACGAAGGAAGAAGGCTACTCACTCGTTCCCATTAAACTATATTTGAAAAATGGCTTTGCCAAAGTTCTCATCGGAATCGGTAAAGGGAAAAAGAAATACGATAAGCGTGAAGATCTCAAGAAAAAAGACGCAAAACGTGAAATCGAACGTGCCTTCCGTGATCGGCAAAAGCAATTCTAGTCGCGGGCGGATTGCTTGCTGAGAGCAACAATACTATGCTACAATATGACATGCAGTAAACAATCACCGCAGTATTTTTACAGAAACCTCCAGTTGTTTCGAGCGATAAGATTGTTATAATAGTTATATACGGAAGCAGTTAAGCAGAACGTTTCCATCCCGTATATCCCTTTTACAAGGGGACGTTACGGATTCGACAGGGATGGTTCGAGCTTAGGCTGCGAGCCGAGAGGCGATCTCGTTAACACGCACTTAAATGTAACTGGCAAAACTAAAAGTTTTAACCAAAACTTAGCACTAGCTGCCTAATAAGCGCAGCGAGCTCTTCCTGACATTGCCTATGTGTCTGTGAGGAGCCCAATGAAGTAGGCTACGCTTACGTTTTCGTCTGAGGACGTAAGAAGAGATCCATCAGACTAGCTCTCCAAGCGCCCGTCAGCAGGCATGAGGATGAGTGAACACGTAAATATGTTGACTACGCTCGTAGACGCTTAAGTAATCGATGTCTCTGGACGTGGGTTCGACTCCCACCGTCTCCATATTACGAAATCATAGGATTTCAATGAGTGTCAAAATCCTTGATAGAAAAGGGTTCTGGCACTTTTTTAATTTCATGGAATTTTATCTAGTGACAAGCACCGTAGCTAAAGATTTAGCTGCTATGAGTAAATATTGAGAGTTAAATGCTTAGGTATTCTTCGAATGTAATTGTTTATATATAAGTGAACTTCGTTCTTTAATGGCATTATTAACAAAAGTTAAAAATTCAATCAGATTATTTTCATCTTTAGTACTAACTGTTTCTTTAAAGTGCTTTCTCCAAAATTCTTTGGGTTCACTGGTTAAATCTTTGGGGTTTTCTAAAAAGCTTTGTAAAAAATTCTTTTCCACAAAATTAGGCCAAGTATTAAAACTTAAAATCCATTTAGCGGATTCAATAATATATTTTTTATACTTAACACTGTTACTGTTCTGTAGAATTTTAAAAAAATTCTCAATAGACTCATTACTGTCTTCAACATCATTTAAAATTACTTTAATATGGTTCAACGTAATATCCCAATAATCATAGGTAGAGCTGTAACGTTTAATGTTAAAAGGAGAAGACCAATTCTTGTCCTTTTCAATAGCATATACAGGTATAAAATTACCTACTGTGTGTGTTAGTATGGCATATTCATTAAATAAAGGATTGGATAAATTATAAGTTTCCTTGTATAAAGCTTTATAAGGAGTTACAAATGAATTCATTGTTTCTCCATTTGCCTCGACAAAATCTGTTTGTTTAGTATTCCAAAATTCAAATTCATTTCCCCATAAACGTTTGTATATTTCGAGGATCAAAGGTAATCTATCACAATCAGATAGGGAACCATAAATATTACCTTTATATAGAATTATATTTGCAATAGGGTTGTTTTCATCATATTTTAAATGTCTCAAATTAAAAATTTCTTTTTTGAAATCATAGTTTATAAATTCTTCTTCAGATAGTTTCATTAATTCATCAAAAGTCATTGGTCAGCTCTCCTTAATTTCCAGTCTTTTTTGTTAGAAGCATTAATCGAAGTATAATTTATTTCACACTCAAAATTCAAAAATTATCTAATTTTACTAATTTTTTAAGTTTTGGGAGCTTCTGTGTAAAGGTTTATTTTTATCTTCTTATGAGAGGGACAATAAAAAAGAAGGTGAATCTTCAACTTTCTAAATCGCTCTTACAATGCATATTTTTAATGTATCGAAGCTAACGAATTAACTTAATATCAAAAATCCACTGCTAAACGTTATAATTACATTTCTATAAGAAGCGGCGGTTCGACTTCCGCCGTCTCCATCAAAACTTTTAGAAGCAGTCGTATCAAGAGTCTTTTAGCCCTTGATGTGGGTCTGCCAATATGAAAAAACTAAATTATTATATTAAATGATGCTATTGATAGCACATTTTTTTACTCTTTTAAATATCTCTGATAAACATGACATAAAGAGAATTGGCTTTTTGAACTTAGTGGAAAAATAGGTTGATACTTGGGTTGCTATTTAACGAATTGTTTATGCAAAGTATTGTGACTTAAAGCAAGCAATTTTTAATGAAAAGCGAAAGATGACTTCCAACAGAAGTCTTTTTTTGTTAGAAAAATAGAGGGATTATCTAAATATATCCACTTTTTAACCGATGATGAAATGTAGGGATATTTCACCATATTCATCTGGGGGATATTTTAAGTATTGATTTAGACAACAGTTTTTTGAAAATAACAGCAGAGAATGCAGAGGGAGTTCAACTTAGTGAAAAAAGCAAAGATATAATCACTAATTGTAATTACGATGATGGTTACTGTGCTGATGGTATTCGATACAGCATGCAGCAATGAAAAAGCCGAGTGGTATGAGAATTACAGAAGTGTTATCGAAGACAATGCTTGTGTTTGCTAAAAAGGTGTGGAAATTGATGCAGGTAATGATGAATGGCTCGGATCTGTTCAGAGGTCACTTCATGGTGTACAAAAAGACTCAAAGGATAAGGAGTAATTAGCACATATGAAAGAAAACAAAAAGACAATTATTGCAGTATTTCTTCTAGTATTTACATTGATTATGAGCACAGCATGCGGTAAAAATGAAGCAGCAAACGGTTCATCGTCAAACACAGCAACAGAAAAACAAGAAAAAATGACCGATAGCGAATATGCATCGTGGTATAAGGAGTATTTAAAACGCTTTGAAGTTAGACTTATGGCTTTTGCTTTATCGTTAGTTCCATTGGATGAGGTTTACAATAAAGAATGGGCTAGTGACGTTGAGACAAAAATCGATAGCATGCGAGAATTATTCAGCGAAGCCAAAGAAAAAGAAGACAAAGTACCTGATACGTATAAAAAAGTAAATGGTTACTTAATAAAAACAGATGAAAAATTCGAACCGCTTTTCAAAGATATCTTAAAAGTAACAAAGCAAGATAAGGTCGGCGATGATGATTTAAAATTTATAAACCCTATAATGAAAAAAGCCTTAGAAGAAATGAATCATGCAAAAGCAGAAATCAGTAAAATTGAAGATGAGAAAGCAAATGAAGAACAAAAAGATAAATCAAATTCATGAGTGTGAAAAGAACAACGCTCATTCTTTACAAAAGCCCTGCGAGTGATTATAAAACCGAGGTTAGTTCACAGCATAAAAGAGATGCCGGTATCTGGCGTCTCTTTTATTTCTCATGTAAGTTCCTCGAGGAAGACTGCACCAACCGAACAAACAAAGGACAAACCACAATCACCGCAATGATCATCAAAAGCCGATCCGACACAATTTCCACAAACGTTGTCTGAGTCACATAAACCGCAATCAGCAGCAAATAACTCACCAAAAAGAACAACCCAGATCGACTTTTTTGAAATGGCTTCTCTAAAAAAATCAGCATAAACAAACCTGCCATGATGATCAAAAAAGTCATATCTTTTCGAGCCTCCTCCGCGTTGATCCCCAAATTGTACATATAATTCTTCTGCTGCAACATGCTTTTCCATCAATTTGAGCAAAAAGTTGTAGAAATTAAAACTAGCTTACATAAAAAACTTCCAACCAATTCAAAATCACATCTTCCCATTTATGACGTCCTCATATATAGTAAGATTAGACTAGTTCTAAATAACTGAAATTGGGGCGTTTACATGGATTCGATTGTTTTACATTTTATTGTGATCATGAGTGTTTCTGGCATTCTGTCCGTGATATTATCAATCATTGCTCATGCAAATCGCCATCGGTATATTGGCTGTCAATTGTTTATGTACATGTCTGGGGCAACTGCGATTTATATTTTTGGGCATACGTTTGAATTATTGGCGCGTACCCCTGAAGAAATCAAGTTCTGGGTTTGTTTTCAATACATAGGTCTTCCATTTATTGCACCGTTCAGTCTCATGATTGTGCTGCAATTTACGGGTTTCCATCAATATTTTACAAAGCGCCGCGTGTTTCTCATCTTACTGATTCCATTTCTCACAACCATTATGGTGTTCACCAACTTTTTTCATTCACTCTTTTATCGAAGCATCACGATGAATTCAGTAGACGGATTTTTATTGGCTGATTTTACGATTGGCTATTGGTATATCATTCATATAGTCTATACATTTGGCTGTTCGATGCTCGCTATTTTTATGTTGCTTTGGTTTTTACGGGTAACGAAAAAAGAATATTTCAAGCAGATTCTGATCTTGCTCGTTGGGATGTTATTGCCGATCACCACCTCTTTTATCTATTTATTAGGTGTAACCCCTCTTCACATTGATCCGGTACCTGTGGTGATGTTTTTAACCAATGCGCTATACTTGTGGGCAATTATGTCATTTCAGCTCTTTCAGCTCTCTCCTATTGCGATGGAGCGTGTGTTTGAGCATATGCCCGAAGGGGTTCTCATTTTAGATCGATATCGGACACTCATTGATTATAACCCTGCGGCTGCGTCTATCATTCCTGCTCTTGCGAAAAAGGGAATTGGCTATAAAATCGACGATATTTTCTCAGGGGTCATCAAAGAGACGGCGTTTATACAGTGGCTGCGTTCTCCGCAGGATCACTCGCAATATGATTTGATGTGGGAAAAAGAACAGCCCTTCTATTATCACCTGACCGCTTCTTCGTTATTTAATAGAAGAGGTGAGGTTGAGGGCAGGCAAATTGTGATCAGTGATGTCACAGAGCAGCGTTTGCTGCAGGAAGAGCTGGAGCGTCGTGCGTATATTGATGGTTTGACGAATATCTTCAATCGTTCTTCTTTCATTGAACGAACACAGCTGATATTGGAAGAGGATGCGCGTGATACCGCCATTTTGCTGTTTGATATTGATTTCTTTAAACAAATCAATGATACGTATGGCCATCATATCGGGGACGAGGCGCTGCGTCATGTTGTTTCCATTTGTCAGCAGCATTTAAAGATGGATGATGTATTTGGACGATATGGCGGAGAAGAGTTTGCCATTTGTCTGCCTCATCATTCATTAAAAGAGGCATGTCATATCGCTGAAAAGATGAGGCATTCGTTTGAAACAAGTTTCCTTCAGACTGTTGGGAAAACGGTACAAGTGACAGCGAGCTTCGGAATCGCTCATACAGCTTATGATTCTCATATACTAGAAAAGCTTCTGTTTGAGGCGGATCAAGCCTTGTATATGTCAAAGCGCAAAGGGCGGAATAGGATTTATGCGTCAACTGGTGCAGGCTACATGCTGTATCAGGAACATGATCTTCCGCCAGCTTCTCATTGACTGTTGTTCTGACTTTAGATATGATAAACATAACATTTGAACGGTTTCCTAAAGGGGAGTAGCTTTTACGGTTTGGTCGTCATTACAGAAACATCCGTTGTTTCTCGGTCATTCCGGCATGAACATGTTAGCCAGACCTTTGCCTATGATATATGAGGCAAAGGTCTGGCTTTTTTTAAGGTCTTTTTGCATCAGTATGATAGAGGAGCGGAACAAATGAGTGTTTTGCTTTCAACATAACAGATGAAAGGATGATCGATCTTGAAAAAATATGTGATGGCTTTCCTATTTTCCGGCACACTCGTGTTAAGCGGATGTTCCGGCTTGCTTGACCAAGTAAGCGATACAACGACGTATGTCACAGAGGCACATGAGTATGTGAATGACATTCAGCAATTTACGGAGGAATTTCCAAAGCTTGCGGAAGAAGCTGTACAAGATGCCGCAAAAAAAGCAGATCTGATGCAGCAGCTTGAATCATTGAAGGCAGACATCCAAGAATTTAATGAACTAACAGCCCCAAAAATAGCAGAAGATCTGCATAGGCAAATCATGGAAAAAATAAGCTGCTGTCAGAGGAAATTCAAACCTATTTACAGCAATTGAAAACAGACAATTTCGATGTTGCAGCCATTTTGGAGAACCAGCAAGGGCTAATCAAGCAGCTCCAGCAGTCCGTCAACCTTTTGCAGGATATTGAACAATTAACAAACTAGAGCAAGCACAGCTCTCAGAAGGATATTCAGCATATCTTTGCCTTTTCCGGTGGAGATATGCTTTAATTTAGTGAAAGACAAGTTCTATAGAAAAAAGGTGATCACATGACAGAACATGAAGAAAGACATATTGCTTCGCCTAGAGCCCAGAAGGAAAAAGACCAATTAATCAATCGGTTGAAGCGAGTGGAAGGACAAGTTCGAGGGATTCAGCAAATGATTGAAACCGATCGTTATTGTATAGATGTTGTGAATCAAATTTCTGCTGTCAATGCGGCTTTAAAAAAGGTCAGTCTTCAATTGATGGAAAAGCATACACATCACTGCGTAGCTGATGCCATTAAAAGCGGTAATGGGGATGAAGCCATTGAAGAGTTAATGAACGTCTTCACGAAACTGACAAAATCGTAGCACGGAACATATCATTTATGTTTACAAATATACCCTACTAGGGTATAGTAAAATGTAGAAAATGCTTGATGGAGGTGATGAGACGTGGAACAAGCAACACTTCAAGTACAGGGCATGTCTTGCGGACATTGCGTGAAAGCAGTCGAAGAAAATGTGGGAGAATTAGCAGGTGTTGAATCTGTGAAAGTCCATTTAGACAAGGGACAGGTGGAGGTTTCTTTTCATCCTGATCAAGTCACGTTACACCGTATCTCTGATGTGATTGAAGAACAGGGATATGATGTCGTATAAATGATATACGTGCTGCATGTGACAGCGCGTATTTTTTTCAAAAAATAATACCCCCATGGAGTATATGGAGAGGTGAGGTAAATGAAAAAGGAAATCGACTTTCAAATTACGGGGATGACCTGTGCTGCCTGTGCAGGACGCATCGAAAAGGGCTTGAACAGGCTGGATGGCGTGGATGATGCCAATGTGAATTTGGCGCTTGAAACATCCCATATTGTCTATGAAACGGAGCAACTTTCACCAGATGATCTGAAGCAAAAAATTCAAACCCTCGGCTATGATGTGGTGATAGAACAAGCAGAATTTGATATAGAGGGAATGACGTGTGCGGCTTGTGCGAACAGAATTGAGAAAAAAATCAACCGGATCGATGGGGTTGATCACGGGTCTGTGAACTTTGCACTTGAGAAACTTCAGGTCACATATCATCCGGGTCAAACCTCTACAAGCGACATAAAAGATGCCGTGCAATCCATTGGATATTCATTAATGGAACCGGCCGGCAATCTAGCAGAGGCAGGGAAAAAAGATCATCGCCAAGCAGCGATTGAGAAGCAAATGGCACGTTTCTTGTTCTCAATGATCTTGTCACTGCCTCTCCTTTGGGCAATGGTCAGCCATTTTTCTTTCACATCTTTTATTTGGCTGCCAGAAGCGTTTATGAATCCATGGGTTCAGCTTGCATTAGCGGCGCCGGTTCAGTTCATTGTCGGCTGGCCCTTCTATGTAGGTGCCTATAAAGCATTAAAAAATAAAAGTGCCAATATGGATGTCCTTGTGGCACTTGGGACATCTGCCGCCTTTTTCTATAGTTTATATGAAAGCATTCAGTCAACTGTTCAAGGCACACATGAGGCGGCACTCTATTACGAAACAAGTGCTGTGCTCATTACGTTGATTGTGCTCGGAAAATTAATGGAAGCAAGAGCGAAAGGGAGATCCTCAGAAGCGATTCAAAAGCTGATGGGCTTACAAGCGAAAGAAGCTGTTATTCAGCGAGATGGGAAACAGATGACCGTTCCTATTTCTGATGTGAAAGTAGATGATCTTGTTTTCGTAAAGCCAGGTGAAAAAATTCCTGTCGATGGAGAGATCATTGAGGGAACAACAGCGATAGACGAGTCAATGATTACAGGAGAAAGTCTGCCTGTTGATAAAACAGCAGGGGATGCGGTTATTGGGGCAACCATTAATAAAAATGGGTTTATCAAAGTGAAGGCGACGAAAGTGGGGAAAGAGACTGCTCTTTCACAAATTATTAGAGTTGTAGAACAAGCGCAAGGCTCAAAGGCACCCATTCAAAGAATGGCAGATCATATATCAGGGATTTTTGTTCCCATTGTTGTAGGAATTGCTGTTCTGACCTTTCTCATATGGTTTTTCTTCGTTGATCCAGGAAGTGTGACGTCAGCACTTGAAACGTTTATAGCGGTGATTGTCATCGCATGTCCTTGTGCACTCGGTCTTGCTACACCGACCTCTATTATGGCTGGCAGCGGCCGTGCGGCAGAGTCAGGCATTCTGTTTAAAGGTGGAGAGCATTTAGAAGTGACCCAATCAGTGGACACGGTGGTTTTAGATAAAACAGGGACTGTGACAAAAGGAGAACCAAGCCTCACAGATGTGGTAGTATATGCAAATTGGACTGAGGACACATTGCTTCAGCTAGTGGGATCGGCAGAACAGCACTCGGAACATCCACTTGCCCGAGCGATGACGGAGGGAATGAAGCAGCAAGGTCTTGAAGCGGTCGATGTAGAAGCCTTCCAAGCAGATCCTGGTCATGGAATTGAAGCGAAGGCCGCTGGTCATCAGCTCTTGATTGGAACACGGAAGCTATTAAAGAAACACCATATCCGATACGATGAAGTAGAAGAAGCCGTTACTACGCTGGAGGAGCAAGGAAAAACGGCCATGCTCATTGCCATTGACGGCGAGGCAGCGGGCATTGTTGCGGTTGCAGATACGATCAAATCGTCTTCTTCTCAAGCGATCGCCCGGCTGAAACAACAAGGGATTCATGTCGTGATGATGACAGGGGATAACAAGCGCACAGCCGAGGCGATTGCGAGACAGGCAGGCATTGAGCATGTCATCGCTGAGGTTCTTCCTGAGGAAAAGGCTGCTCACATTGAGGCCCTTCAGGAACAAGGAAGGAAAGTCGCCATGGTCGGAGACGGCATCAATGATGCGCCTGCCCTTGTAACAGCGAATATTGGGATGGCGGTTGGAACGGGTACAGACGTTGCTATGGAAGCAGCAGATATTACGCTCATGACGGGAGATCTCCATGCCATTGCAGATGCGCTTGAGTTTAGCAAGAAAACGATGAGAAACATTAAACAAAATCTATTTTGGGCACTTGCCTACAACTGTATTGGGATACCAGTAGCCGCATTTGGATTCCTTGCGCCATGGCTTGCAGGAGCGGCAATGGCCTTTAGCTCTGTGTCGGTTGTGCTGAATGCACTCCGATTACAGCGGTTGAAGCCTGTCAGAGAGGGAGTGGCAGAATGAAGCTGAATGTCAAATGGACATGGACATTGAGTGCATTCATCTATGTTGCTTTCGTGCTCATTGGGTATGTCATTTATGATGAATTTTATCCAAATCAAGAGTCGCCAACTGAACAGATGCAAAATCATTAAGACTTCGCCAAAAGCGAAGTCTCAGCGTGTAGACAAACCCTCGCATTCGGTGTCAGTCCTGTGTGCCGGTGCTCACGAATGTCACATTCGCTCCGCTCCGGTACTCGTCCTTCCTAGACTTCAAAGGTTTTCTATCACGCTGAAAAGAAGACAAAGGGCTAAAATAAAGTTCATTTTAGTCCTTTGTCAACAATCTGTGACTTCGCTAGAGCGAAGTCTTTTTTTAACAATTTTGTGGAAATACCCACCTTTTTAAATATTTTTCATGAAAAATTCATTTAGTTTTGTTCCTTTTTGTCGTTTTTTGTAGGTTGATCGTTAAGATGCGGATAAGCGATAAAGAAAGCGTTATCAAAAAAGGGGGTTCACGTATGAAAAAGTTAGGGTTAGCTTCTCAAATACTCATTGCACTTGTTCTGGGTGTTGTCGTAGGAGCGATGTTTTATCAAAATGAAACCGTTATTCATGTGTTAACGCCAATTGGCGATATATTCATCCATTTAATTAAAATGATCGTTCTTCCAATTGTCATTGCTGCATTGATTGTAGCAGTAGCAGGTGTAGGGGATATGAAAACCATCGGAAGACTCGGCGGAAAAACGATCCTTTACTTCGAAATTGTGACAACGATTGCATTGGCAGTGGGACTGCTTGCAGCAAACGTCTTCCATCCTGGTACAGGCATTGATATGAGCAACATGGAAAAAGGAGATATCTCTAAATATGAAGAGACATCTAAGGCTTCAGCAGAAAAAGCCACTTTCTCTGAAACTCTTGTGCATCTTGTGCCGACAAACGTTTTCCAATCGATTGCAGAAGGTGATTTATTACCAACCATCTTCTTTACGGTCTTATTCGGATTAGGAATTGCCGCAGTAGGTGACAAAGGAAAACCAGTGTTAGGGTTCTTTGAGGGCATACTCGAAGCCATGTTCTGGGTCACCAATAAAGTGATGAAGTTTGCACCATTTGGTGTATTTGCACTCATCAGTGTGACGGTGATTAAATTCGGGGTCGGAGCGCTCCTCCCGCTAGGTAAACTTGTACTTGTCGTTTACGGCACAATGGCATTCTTCGTGATTGTGGTCCTCGGTATTATTGCGAAATTTGCTGGAACAAGTGTCTTTACGCTATTTAAAATTTTAAAAGAAGAAATTATTCTTGCCTTCTCAACAGCAAGTTCAGAAGCTGTACTGCCTAGATTGATGGACAAAATGGAGAAGTTCGGCTGTCCGAAAGCGATCACGTCGTTCGTTATCCCAACAGGTTACACCTTTAACCTAGATGGAAGTGCAATCTATCAATCCATTGCAGCCATATTTGTTGCACAAATGTATGGCATGCCTCTTTCCATCTATGAGCAAATTACGTTACTATTAATCTTAATGCTGACATCTAAAGGGATGGCTGGTGTACCAGGTGCATCTATCGTTGTTGTCATCACAACTCTTGGTGCAATGGGACTTCCACTTGAAGGACTTGCCTTCATCGTCGGGATTGACCGTGTGCTTGACATGGTTCGTACAACCGTTAACGTCTTTGGTAACTCACTTGCCGCCATTGTCATGTCTAAGTGGGAAAAAGTATTTGATCAAGAGAAATCGAAAAAGTATATTGAAGAATTAAAACAACAAAAAACAAAAGCAGCGTAAAAAGGAGATCTTTTCAAATGACGAAGCTACAGGACAAGCAAGTTCGAATCGAACGAGACTTTCTAGGTGAAAAGGAAGTAGACACGCATGCATACTATGGAATTCAAACATTACGTGCAGTGGAGAATTTTCCAATTACTGGCTACCGTATTCATGAGGAACTCATCAAAGCATTAGGGATTGTCAAAAAGGCAGCCGCACTTGCAAATATGGATACACAGCGACTTTATTCTGGTCTTGGAGAAAAAATTGTTCAAGCCGCAGATGAGGTCATCGAAGGAAAATGGAACAACCAATTTATTGTCGATCCAATACAAGGTGGGGCTGGCACTTCAATGAATATGAATGCCAATGAAGTCATTGCAAACAGAGCGCTTGAACTACTAGGAAAGGAAAAAGGCGCTTATACTGAGCTAAGTCCAAACACGCATGTGAACATGTCGCAGTCGACAAACGACGTATTCCCAACAGCGATTCATATTTCAACATTGAATATGATTGAAAAACTACTTTATACGATGGAAAACATGCATCAAGTCATGACGGAAAAAGCGCAGGAATTTGATCATGTCATTAAAATGGGACGTACACATCTTCAGGACGCTGTACCAATCAGACTTGGTCAAGAGTTTAGTGCCTATGCAAAGGTTCTCGCTCGTGATATTAAACGCATCAAGCAGTCTAGACAGCATTTATATGAAGTGAATATGGGCGCAACAGCAGTCGGAACAGGTCTGAATGCAGACCCTAAATATATTCGTCAAGTGGTTGGCTATCTATCTGACATTAGTGGATTCCCGCTAGTTGGAGCGGAAGACTTAGTCGATGCAACGCAAAATACGGATGCTTATACAGAAGTATCTGCTGCGCTTAAAGTATGTATGATGAATATGTCGAAAATGGCGAACGATATTCGTTTGATGGCTTCAGGTCCAAGAGCAGGCTTTGGTGAGCTGCACTTGCCGCCTAGACAGCCAGGGTCATCTATCATGCCAGGGAAAGTGAACCCAGTTATGCCAGAGGTCATGAATCAAGTGGCATTCCAAGTCATCGGTAATGATCATACGATCTGCCTTGCATCAGAGGCTGGCCAGCTTGAGCTGAACGTGATGGAGCCAGTGCTTGTTTTCAACTTGCTTCAATCTCTCAGCATGATGAAAAATGTATTTGAGTCCTTCGTTGACAACTGCTTGCGTGACCTAAAAGCGGATGAATCTAGATTAAAAGAATATGTAGAAAAGAGTGCCGGTGTCATGACGGCAGTCAACCCGCACATTGGTTATGAAGCTGCTGCACGAATTGCCAGAGAAGCAATCCTTACAGGCGCATCTGTACGAGAGCTTTGTCTGCAAAATGATGTTTTAACAGAGGAAGAGCTTGATGTCATCTTAAATCCTTTTGAAATGACAAAACCCGGTATTGCTGGTGCATCACTTTTAGAAAAGGATCGTTTAGAAGATTAAGCTGCATCATGATAAGCGCACACCGACAAAGTTCCGGTGTGCGCTTTTTCATGGACTGTTTGTTTTTCTCAAGTTCACATAGTATACTATCGTCAATTATTAGGGATGTGACTGCGTTTGAATCTACTGAAAAAATGGCTGAATACAGAGCCTTATTTAATTGTGATGCTCATTGTACTGACACCGATAGGCGGAGAGCTGAAATTTTATCCGTTTGAGGACAGCTTTCGGATCAGCTTTGGAACCGTTATCTTTTTCTTTATTTTGCTTCAAATGAAAAGATTCCCGGCATGGGCTAGCGGAATGATAGCAGGGATATCTGTTTTTGCTTTTCGCGTACTGCTTGATACAGCCGTGACAGGTCACCTCCCGCTGGAAGAGGCGGTTTCATTAAGGTTTCCTTCTCTTCTATATTATGTGGTCTATGGTACGCTTTTTTATGTATTACAGGTCAGGCGTTTTCGTGATAAGCCCTGGCTTATTGGGGCGACAGGCATCATCATGGAGCTATGCGCGAGCGTTGTAGAGATGATTACACTTCGGGGAACCATGGATGAAATTTTGACGGTGCGAACGCTATTTCAACTATTTGTTTTGGCGATTTTCAGAAGCTTTTTCGTACTGGCTTGTTATACAATGATTCGGTTATACGAAGAACAGGCGAGAGAGCGTCAGATGAAAAAGGAAAAGGAACATCTGCTCATGCTGCTGTCGAACCTTTACACGGAATCTACATACTTTTATAAAACACTTGCCCATGCTGAGCATATTACAGCCACATCCTATCAATTGTATCAATCTCTTCATCATGCAAAGAATGCGGAATCACTAGATTTGAAAAAGCTCGGAAAAACAGCCCTGCAAATTGCAGGAGAGGTGCATGAAATCAAAAAGGATAATCAGCGGATTTTTTCTGCTTTATCAAAGCTGATTCATGAGGAAAAATTTCAGGAGTATGCAAGTCCCGCTCATATTGCTGGGCTTGTGATCCGTATCCATAAGAATTACGCAGAATCACTTAAAAAACACATTGTCTTTCATTATGATGAAGAAGGGCAGCATCCGACCTATCATGTGTATACCATTCTATCTTTGTTAAATAACATTGTGTCCAATGCTGTTGAAGCCATTTCAGTCCATGGAGAGGTGTCACTATCTATTTCACGGGAAGAGAAAGATGTGATCTTTCAAATCAGCGACAACGGGCCTGGCATTAAAGAGCGTAATCATCATGTCATTTTTAAACCGGGCTTTACTTTAAAATATGACCAGGCTGGGAATCCATCAAGTGGGATCGGCCTTTCCTATGTGAAGGATACAGCGGAGAAGCTTGGCGGAAGTGTTGAGATGAAGAGTATCCCAAATAAACAAACGATTTTCACTTTAACGATACCAATTGATCAAGTCAGCAGAAAAGAGGGGAATGGGAGATGAGATTTTTTATTGTCGATGATGATGAAGCTGTTCGTTCTTCATTGGCTCAGCTTATTGAAGATGAAGAGCTTGGTATTGTAGCTGGAGAAGCAGAGGATGGCGGAGAATTGACAGCGAAATATTTAAATGATTTGCACATTGATATCTTATGTATGGATCTTCTGATGCCTGAAAGGGATGGACTTGAAACGATTCGAGCGATCAAGGATGAGTTTCATGGGAAATACTTAATGCTGTCACAGGTAGAAACAAAGGAATTAATCGGACAGGCATATACGCTCGGCGTCGAATATTATGTAACAAAGCCGATCAATCGTGTAGAAGTCTTAAGTGTACTCCATCTCATGATTGAACGTCTTCATTTAGAGCACTCCATTGAAAATATTCAACACTCACTCAAATCGGTGATGCAGTTCCAGCAGCGCGGTCAGACAAAAACGAAGCAGCGGGGGAAAAGTCTCGCAGAGGCAGGTCAGTTCTTGCTGGCGGAGCTTGGGATTGTCGGCGAGAAGGGGTCTAAGGATTTATTAGATATGATTCTCTTTACAGATCAGTATCTAGCGTTACATGTCGAACAGCACGATTCCTTTCCTTCTTTAAAGGTCATTTTCACCGGAATCACGGAGGATAAATTACAAGAGCCTTACACATCAGCAGACATCGCAAGAGAAGCGAAGGCAGCGGAACAGCGGGTCAGGCGTGCGATCAACCAATCATTGAAACACATCGCATCGCTCGGGTTAACGGATTTCTCCCATCCAACCTTTGAAAACTATGCATCAAAATTTTTCGATTTCACCATTGTGCGAAAGAAAATGAGTGAATTGACAAAAGAGACAAGCGGAAGAGAAGAACACACCCGCATCAATGTAAAAAAATTTGTGCAGGTACTCTATTACGAAGCGAAGCGCATTTTTATGGAAGATTAAAAAAAGACATGCCCTCCTATTGCGGAGGCATGTCTTTTTTTGTGATAGATTGAAGATGCATCTGCAGAACGGAGCGCATGAGCTGAGGGGGGAGACGGTGAGGCTGTAAGATTCCATTCAAAGCAAGCCCGTTGACGACCGCATAAAGCCGTTCAGTCTCTAGTGAAGGATCGATATGATCCAGCAGCAGCTCATCCTCTTTTAGTTTCGTTAAACAAACATGAACGGTTTGGAAAAGTTCGTCATACATCTCTGCATTGAGCGGCTGTAAATCTGATTCAGTCAACGATTTAATCGTAAAAGCCTGCCACACCTCCATTTCAAATCTTCGCTCTTCATCAAGCGGCAGGACTTGCTCCAATAAAGTGAGGACATTTTCTTCAGTTGAACCGTTTATTGGAAGCCCTGCAATTCGTTCTTTGATTCTTTCCTGAATCAGATTCATAGAGAAAAGAAATAGCTCCTGCTGTGTGGAAAAATAATGACGCATGGAGCCGGCAGAAATCCCCGCTTCAACAGCTATTTTTCGTACAGAAGCATTCTCTAATCCATCCTGTTTGATCACTCTCATTGCAGCTTGAGCGACCTTTTGTTTTTGTTTATGGTGATCGACGATTTTTGGCATACATTGATTTTAACACAACCATTGTTTTTTTAATACGACTGTGTTAAATTTTATTTAATACAATTGTATCAAAAAGGGTGTGGGAAAATTGATTGGGTTATTGATTGTGGCATGTGAGATTGGCTTTTGGCTGTTTATTCTGATGGGTTTAACGCTGCGATATGTTTTTAGACAAAAAAAGTGGGGGGCCTTCTTCCTGATCTGTACGCCGATTTTGGATTTAGTCCTTCTTGCGGCTACCTATATTGATTTAAAACAAGGGGCAGTGGCGAGTGTTGTCCACGGGCTTGCTGCTGTTTATATTGGCGTAAGTCTGGGCTTTGGACATCAAATGGTGAAATGGGCAGATGCTCGGTTTGCTTATCGATTTGCAGGAGGCCGGAAACCAAAGGGAAAACCAAAGTACGGCAAGGAGCGGTCTATGTATGAAATGGTCGGCTGGGTGCGGCATTTAGCATCTTGGATTATCGGAGCCGGTTTACTCTTTGGGCTAACCTTTTTTATCCAAGCACCAGAGCGAACAGAATCATTGATGCAGCTTGCATATGTGTGGGGGATAGTCTTAATCATTGATTTCCTTATTAGCATCAGCTATGTGATCTGGCCGAAAAAACATCCACAAAATATGGCAGGCTAACACAAAAGACAGGCGGACTCACTCCGCCTGTCTTTTCTCATGATGACAACCCTTTGTAAATGGTGTCAATATTCCATTTCATCATCTTGTAATAGCTGTCTCCATCTTCCCCTTTCTTTCCAATGGAGTCAGTGAAGACTTTCCCCTTAATCGGAACCCCAGTTTCCTCAGAAAGGCTTTCAAGGCTGCGTTTATCTACACTTGTCTCAAGAAATAACGCAGGAACGCGATGATCTTTAACAAAATGAATGATGCGTTTCATTTGACCAGGTGTTCCTTCGCTTTCTGTATTGATCTCCCAAATGTAGCCGGCTTTCAGTCCATATGCAGCTGCGAAATACTTGAAGGCTCCCTCACTGGTGACAAGCAGCTTTCTGTTATTTGGCAGCTGATTGAACTTGTCTTTTGCTTCATCATGAAGAGCTTGAAGCTTCTTGATATAGGCATCTGCATTTTTTTCGTAATCCTCTTTATGCTCGGGGTCCGCTTGAATGAGCGCATCCCGGGCATTTTGGGCATAAAGAATGCCGTTCTCGACATTCAACCAAGCATGGGGGTCCTGCTGACTTTCCAGCCCTTTGGAAGATAAATGCTTCACTTTGACGCCCTTGCTCAGCTCGGCTACCGGTGCATCATCCCCGTCCTTGCCGCTCGATTCAAGCAGCTTTTGAAACCAGCCGTTCCCTGTTTCAAGATTTAAGCCATTATATAGAACAAGGTCTGCATCCGTCGTATGCTGAACATCCTTTGGCAGGGGGTCAAATTCATGTGGATCTGTACCAATTGGAACAATGCTGTGAATAGAGACATGCTGTCCGCCTATTTCTTTCACGATGTCATAAAGAATGGAGTAGGTCGTGACAACTTTTAATTTGCCATCATCTTTACCGGAATTATTTTGTTGAGTAGAACAACCTGCGATGACCATAAGGGCAATGAATACTGCGATCAAACGGATTGCAAATACCTTCTTCATATATGTCCTCCTTTTACATAGACGCTTCCTTTTTTAACTGCGCTCGTTTTCGTTTTGATTTTAATGATCTCCACAAAATACCTTGCTTCGGTGAAAAAATAAAGGCACTGCCGAATAAAATGGTTGCGACTAGCACGATGGAAGCACCAGACGACAGGTTATACGTAAAGCTCAGCCCAAGTCCCACGACAGCAGAAACGGCCCCGAAAAAAGCGGATAAATAAATCATGATCCATAACCGATCAGTCAAGAGATAAGCGGTGGCTGCCGGCGTAATAAGCATCGCAACGACAAGAATAATGCCAACGGTTTGCAGCGATGCAACGGTGACAAGGGTGAGTAATGTCATGAGAAAATAATGGATCATTCGGTTCGGTAAACCGTAAACAGAAGAGATCACGGGGTCAAATGAACTAATGAGCAATTCCTTGTAAAAAACGATCACCGCCAGCAAAATAAAAATGCCGATTCCAAGCGTAATCCACATATCAGACGAACGAACAGCTAGTACGTTTCCAAACAAGATATGATATAAATCGCTTGAACTTTTCGAAAATGTAATCAAAATGATCCCGATTGAAAAAAAGGCAGTGAATACAATGCCGATGGCAGAATCATTTTTAATGCGGCTGTTCTGACTGACATATCCGATGCCAATCGCTGTTAACACCCCAGTTAAGACGGCCCCGAAAAAAAAGTTAATCCCAAGCATATAAGAGATGGCGACACCAGGCAGTACGGCGTGTGAAATGGCATCTCCCATCAGAGCCATGCCCCGTAAAATGATAAAACAGCCAATGACGCCGCAAATAATGCCCACCATGACGGATGTAAATAACGCTTTTTGTAAAAACGCATATTCAAAGAGTCCGGTTAAGAATTCCATTACACGTCTCCTCCTGCTGATTTTAAGAATGGTAGCTGCGTTTCATAGGCCTTCAGCATTACTTCTGGACGAAGGATATCGTGTACAGGTCCTGCTTTGATCAGTTTTTTATTTAAAAGAACGAGGTGGCTGAAGTAATCATTGGCCTTACTTAAATCATGGTGTACGACTAGAATGGTTTTTCCTTCATTTCGTAATTCTTTTAAAATGCGTATCATCGTTTCTTCACTTGCCATATCAATCCCAACAAAAGGTTCATCCAAACAAAAGAGCTGGGCGTTTTGAGCAAGTGCTCTAGCAAGAAAGACACGCTGCTGCTGGCCGCCGGATAATTCTCCAATCTGTCTTTTCGCAAAGTCCTGCATCCCGACTTTTTCTAAGCAATGGTATGCATAGGCCCGGTCTTCTTTTTTAGGTCGTTTCATGAGTCCAAGCTTCGGATATGTTCCAAGTAGAACGGTATCCAGCACATGGATAGGAAATGTCCAATCTAGATCATTTCTCTGCGGGACATATGCGATCTGTTTTCTGACTTGTTTAAAGGGCTGATCAAAAAAGTGAATATCCCCTTGGTCTTTTTCAATTAAATCCAAGCAAGCCTTCAATAAAGTCGATTTACCGGCACCGTTCGGACCAATGATTCCTGTCATCGTCCCTTCCTGTATAGAAAGAGAGACGTTTTCTAATGCATCCTGTCCGTGATATGAGACATAAAGTCGGTCGATTGTTAAAGCATTTGACATCTCTTGAGGCCCCTTTCAATCATCATTGCGTTTCTTAAAAATATATGCACACATTAAATAATTTTGACTACAGGTTGAAATGATTCTTTAACGCTAATTTGTTTCCTGTGGGAAACTTTTATCTTATTCTAAGCGTATGTCCTTCTTTTGTAAAGAGAAATGCTGTATATTTTTCGTCAGAGAGCAAACGATTGTTTTCATGTTATGCAAGGAGGAAGGGACATGAGCATGGGTTATTGAAAATCAAAGTGACAGCACGACCACAAAAAAACAAATCATTTGCTCATAAATGATTGACAGTTGATCAGAACTCCTCATATAATAAAGGTAATTCAATATATGAATATGTGCTCATATATAATATTTAAAGCAGCTGATAGGTTTGTTTGAAACAGGGAAAGCTATTTATATAGAAAAAGGTGAGAGCATGAAAAAAACAAAGGATGAATACGTATTAAACGGTCTTGATTGTGGAAACTGTGCGCGAAAAATCGAAACAGGTGTCAACAAAATAGATGGTGTTGAGGCATGTACTATTAATTTTGCGACAGGCACGTTAACTGTGACACATGCAGATACACAAGAAGCCATATCAAAACGTATTGAAAAAACCGTTCAATCCATTGAACCTCATGTGAGTGTGTCACCAAAAGAAGAAGGGCATCACCACGATCATGGGGCAAAGAATTTAAAAACAATTGTACTGAAATTAATTGGCGGTGCTGTAATTGGAACAGCTGCTTATTTTATACCTGAAGATAGCTGGCTGAAATTTGTCATGTTTTTCGCAGCGTATTTACTAGTCGGCGGTGATGTCGTCTTTAAAGCGCTGAAAAATATCGTACGAGGTCAAGTATTTGATGAAAACTTCTTAATGACGATTGCAACTGTTGGTGCTTTTCTCATTCAGCAATATCCAGAGGCACTGGCTGTCATGGTGTTTTACCAAATTGGAGAGCTCTTCCAAGGTGCGGCAGTGAATCGTTCAAGACGGTCTATTAGTGAATTAATGAATATCCGTCCTGAATATGCGAATCTCAAAATAGGGCATGAAACAAAAAAAGTGAAGCCGGAAGAAGTAAAAGCTGGAGACCGTCTCGTCGTGAAACCAGGTGAAAAAATTCCACTTGATGGATTCGTGATTGAAGGCTTCTCACTCGTCGATACCTCTGCATTAACAGGGGAATCTGTTCCTCGAGATGTAGAAGCAGGGAAAGAGGTTCTTGCTGGATTTGTGAATCAAAACGGCATTCTTGAAATAGAAGTACAAAAAGAACTAAGCGAATCCGCTGTGACGAAGATTTTAGATTTAGTTGAGAATGCCAGTAGCCGAAAAGCACAAACAGAAAACTTTATCACAAAGTTTGCGAAATATTATACACCTGCGGTCGTCGTGCTTGCCTTATTGCTTGCCTTTGTGCCGCCTCTATTGATTCCATCAGCACAATTGTCTGACTGGGTTTACCGGGCGCTCGTCTTTCTCGTGATTTCTTGTCCTTGTGCACTCGTTGTCTCCATTCCATTAGGATTCTTTGGGGGAATTGGAGCAGCATCTAAACGAGGCATCCTTGTGAAAGGCAGCAACTACCTAGAAGCACTGCACTCTGTACGTTATGCTGTCTTTGATAAAACAGGCACACTCACAAAAGGAAATTTTACGGTCACCAATATCGTCACAGCCCATGACAAGTGGTCGGAAGAGGAGCTGCTTTCTTTTGCGGCTCTAGCAGAAGCGCATTCCTCGCACCCAATTGCAGAATCGATTAAAGCTGCTTACGGTTCGCCGCTGGATGAGAGCCAAATCGAAGCGTATGAGGATATTGCAGGACATGGAATTAAAGCCACGATCAGCGGTGTCCATGTATTAGCAGGAAATCATCGCCTGATGGAACGAGAGGGCATTGCATATGAAAAAGAAAAACGAAGCGGAACCGTAGTGTACATGGCAGTAGACGGTGAGTTTGCCGGTTCTATCCTGATTTCAGATGAATTAAAGGATGATGCCATCGAGGCAGTTGCTGCTTTAAAAGCCTCTGGAATTAAAACAGTGATGCTCACTGGTGATGCCAAACAAGTAGGGACTGCGGTCGCAAAGCAAATTGGCATTGATGAAGTTCACACTGAATTATTGCCACAGGATAAAGTGACGAAAATAGAAGACATTGATCAGCGAAAAGCACCTCAGGAAAAATTATTATTTGTGGGGGATGGCATTAACGATACCCCAGTATTAGCAAGAGCAGATATAGGCATTGCGATGGGCGGACTTGGTTCAGATGCGGCTGTGGAAGCCGCTGATATCGTGATTATGACGGACCAGCCATCAAAGGTAGCAGAAGCCATCACTGTCGCTAAAAGAACGAAAGCCATTGTTTGGCAAAACATCGCGTTTGCTCTTGGTGTCAAAGGGGTCTTCCTATTACTAGGGGCATTCGGTATTGCGACCATGTGGGAAGCGGTCTTTTCTGATGTTGGTGTAACAGTACTCGCTGTTTTAAATGCGATGAGGGTCATGAAATAAAATTGTAAGGAAAAATTCACGATAGTGTCTTTTATAATAGACCCCCTCTTGTTAAAATAGAAGAAGTTGGATAATGGCATCTTCTAAGCTATTATCCTTTTTCTGCTTTTAAGGAATGACTGAAAAAGATAAGGTAGGTGCTTTTGTGAGTAAAAAAAATCAATCTTCATCCATCAAGTTTGCCGTCATTTTAACCATCATTGCAGCTCTTCTCATTGGTATTTTCGTTGTGATTGGCAACAATAACAGCCAAGAAGCACAAACAGTTGACAGCAAGCCTTCCATTAAAGGCCAACCTGTCATGGGAGACAAAAAGGCAGCGGTGCAAATCGTCGAGTTTGGGGACTATAAATGTCCATCATGTAAATCATTTGAAACAGACATTTTCCCAAAGCTGAAAGCAGACTACATAGATAAAGGCGATGTATCATTTTCATTTATTAACTTTCCACTCCCTGTACATGGAGAAGGTGCGGTGTTAGCAGCACTTGCTTCTGAAGAAGTGTGGAAAGAGGACCCAAAAAACTTCTGGGCCTTTCATGAAGCTGTCTATGATGCGCAGCCAGATAGTGAAGCAGAATGGGTAACACCTGCTAAGCTCACTGAATTAGCGAAAAAGACAACAAAAATCGATACGGACAAGCTAAAAGAAAACTTATCAAAGAAAACGTATCAATCCCAGTTGAACACGGATGATCAATTGGTCAATCAGTTCAAAGTGAACGCAACACCAACTGTTTTCATTAACAATAAACAAGTACAAAACTTTTATGACTATGATGAAATGAAAGAATTAATTGATCAAGAACTTAAAGGGAAAAAATCATGAAAAATAAGCTAGTTTACTTATACAGCGCATGGATCGTTTCCATCGTTGCTACAATGAGCAGCCTGTATTTAAGTGAAGTGAAAAAGTTTATCCCATGCGACCTATGCTGGTTTCAGCGCATTTTCATGTATCCCCTTGTACTTTTACTTGGAATTGCTACATTCCGCGGTGATGTCAAAGTGAAATATTACGTTCTTCCTTTAGCCGTGATTGGTGCTTGTTTTTCTATCTATCATTATATGGAACAAAAGATACCAGGCTTTGCATCCATTCGCCCTTGCCTGAGCGGCATTCCTTGTTCCTTTGATTATTTGAATTGGTTTGGTTTTATCACCATTCCATTATTAGCACTTATTGCATTTATTCTCATCATCATCAGTATGCTGCTATTAAATGCAAAAGAAGATTGAGTGGACAAGCCTGCTTGAAAAGCAGGCTTCAGCGTGTAGACAAACCCTCGCATTCTTTGTCAG
>NZ_NKHG01000255.1 GCF_002744245.1 Bacillus pumilus
AATGGATGAGCTGACGACAAAAGATGATCTAGTTTGGGATAAAGAACGAGGCGTTTACATTCGTCCTTGGAAAAAACATGACTGAAAGCACTGTTCCAATAGGGCGGTGCTTTTTAAATGGATGGTGATAACTGATGGAAGTGAGATTAGGGATTTTAGAAGAAACTTCTAATCAAGATGTAGGTGTAATGACAACTGCATTAATTTTAGGGAGAACGGTTAAGGAAGCCGAATCTTTATGGCGAAATCTTAAAAAGAAATTCCCGCAGCATAAAAATCCGTACTTTATTTCTAGGAACCCAGAAGCATTGGACGGGGTAAATCCTAGTGGGAAAATTTTAATTTTATTGCCAGGCTATTCTCAAAACCCAATAGTCAAACACTTTGAATTCCAATGGTTGAAGGACAATGCCATTGAAGTGATTCATATCAATAGTGAATAAAACAAAGGGGTGAATGACATGACAACGGAACCACCTTTAGGTGTTATTCCTAAGTGGATGCATGATGAGCGTAGAGCAGAAGATCTGGCAGCAGCTATTGAACGAAGAATATCAGCAAGATTAGAAATTCCCCTTGAGTGGTTTGAAGAGTATAACAACCTCATCAAGCACCAAGTGAAGAAATAATGGTGGTGTCATATGAAATGAATGATGTCTTATGTGAGAAGTGCCGAACATATTATGCTGTGGAAGTGAGAGAGAAAAAAGAAGCGAAAGGCATTGTAATCCAATTCTTCTCCTGTCCTAACTGCGGGAATGCAAATGTTGTATCTGCTACAAATAAAACCATTCGACAGAAGTTAAGAGAATTGAGAAAGGCACGCAGCTTTTATGAACAAGCAACGACACATAGAAGCGCACAACGGCGTTTTGAAAAGTATACGCAGTTACACGAAAGCGTCAAACGCCTTATGCTTCGAAGCGAAACAAAGATTGAATAATTCATAGCATCCTTCGGGGTGCTTTTTATTTTGGGGAGGGACACCACGTGGACAACTCACTCAGGGAACTAATCATTAACACAGCAATTGGACACGCAATAAGGACAGACCAA
Source organism: Bacillus pumilus (assembly GCF_002744245.1). Lineage (GTDB taxonomy): Bacteria > Bacillota > Bacilli > Bacillales > Bacillaceae > Bacillus > Bacillus pumilus_M. Next base: position 1,057 of record NZ_NKHG01000255.1, read on the forward strand.
TTGTATAACGGCCTTAAAGCCCTTAATAAAAGGGGATGCATATGGGCGGATGGGGAGATCATCAGGGGGTTAGGCATGCTTGGGTCTTATGGTGTGAGGGGTAGGCACGCTATAGATAGCCTGCTACATGTTAGTCAAACTCTGTCCTATGAAGCAGCTCGATCCTATCTAGCATCATATCAACGTGAGTACAGGGAGTTTTATGCCGTTCAGAAAGTAGGGCATCTTCATGCGTTTGTTTTGTTTGCGATGATGGGCGAAAGGAAAGCTGGTGAATCAGATGCCACCTAAACCATTGAGGGAGTGTAAGGTGCGAGGGTGCAGAGAGTTAACAAGGGATGGTTATTGTCCTACTCATGTTGATGGTAAGCAGCAGGAAGCGAAGTATTACAACAAACATGTTCGAGATAAACAATCAACAAGTTTTTATAAATCAAGAGAATGGAAACAGACAAGACAACTTGTTCTAATGAGAGACAATTACCTTTGTCAAAGCTGTTTAAAACAAAATCGTGTCGTACCTGCTGACATGGTTCATCACAAGATCGAACTTAAACAAGATTGGGGCAAGCGATTAGACCTAAACAACCTCGAAAGCCTGTGTAATAGCTGTCACAACAAGGTTCATGGTAAGCGAGGGTCATAGGTACCCCCGGCGTTAAATCCCTAGAAAACGGCTTTGTGAAGATCGGTGAGCCGTCGTCTACAAACAAACACCGCTTTTCAAAGTTTCCGAAAACACGAAAAACCCCCTCGGAGAAAATACCGAGAGGGCTTGATACGACTGGTTTTGTTGTTAATTCGATCATAGCATGATTTTGCTCAAAAACAAGCAGAAATTATAAAAAACTGAAACGGAATGAGGTGGAAAATATGCCGAGACCTGCAAAATCCGCAACACTTCAATTAATACAAGGTAACCCAAACAAGAAAAATACTGACGAATTGGCAATGCGTGCTGAACAAGAACAGAAAATGAAAATGCGTTCTGACAATATTAAACCTCCATCCTGGTTGGATAAAGTGGCCAAGAAAGAATTTAAACGGATCGCTGCGTTATTAAAAGAAGTGGACATTATAACGGAGGCAGATATCAGCATGTTGGCCGCCTATTGTAATGCCTATTCACAATACATTTCTATTACTAAGGTGATTGAAAAAGATGGAATCATGGTTCATAAGGATGGTTTTGATGATGAGGGGAATCCAATTGAATTAATTGGAGAAGAACATCCTTTATTGAAACGGCAGAAAAACTTTTTTGATCAAATGAAGTCAACTGCAAATGATTTTGGACTTACTCCGTCAGCACGCGCAAAATTGGCTATCACTAAAACACAGGAGATAAGGGAAAAGACGGCAGCGGAAAAGGAGTTTAATATATGAAGACTATCAAACAATTTATGATTGACTATTCGCGTGATGTGCTATCAGGTGAAATTGTGGCGTGCCAAAAACACCAATGGGCTTGTCAACGTTTTCTAAAAGATATTGAAAGAGAAGGGACAGCAGATTTCCCTTATTTCTTTGATGATGAGAAGGCGAGGCGCTTTCTATTTTGGATGACACAGTTCAAGCATACAAAAGGTCCTTTGCAAGGTGAAAATATTGTACCTGAACCCATTCAGATTTTTATTTTCGGTAATATTTACGGTTGGGTCCATAAGGATACAGGGTACAGAAGATTTAAAAAGGCTTATTGGCAAGTCGGTCGTAAAAATGCCAAAACACAAAGCCTTGCTTGTGTAGGATCATATGAGGCGTTTGCTAACGACGAATACATGTCTGAGGTCTATATAGGTGCAACAAAAACGGAGCAAGCCAAGATATGTTGGAATGAAATTAAAGCTCAAATCAGCAAGTGTGAGCTGCTTAATGTTCCTGAAAAAAAATACCGGGTCGCCTATGGACAAATAGAACACCTTAAAACGTTGTCAAAAATTGAGGCGCTATCAAAAGATGCAGGGAAAACAGGTGATGGTTTTAACCCTCAATGCGGCATTATAGATGAATATCATGCTCATAAAACATCTGAAATATATGATGTTCTTGCATCAGGGATGGCAACAAGAACACAACCACTCATGATGATTATTACGACAGCTGGATTTGAATTAAATAATCCTGCATACCGAGTAGAATACCCTTACGTTACTAAAATTATCGATCCAAACAATGTTGAAACAAACGATCAATATTTTGTCATGATTAATGAACTCGATCCAGATGATGACATTAAAGATGAACGAAATTGGATTAAAGCAAATCCGATTGTTGCCGCAAATGAACATGGATTGGATTTCTTGCGCGGAGAGTTAGAGGTGGCCCTTGCAGTTCCAGAAAAAATGCGTAGTTTCTTAACTAAAAACATGAATATTTGGGTCAATATGCGTGATGGCGGATATATGGACATGCAAGCGTGGTCTGATTGCGGGAAACAGGAGAGTCTTCCTGATCTTTATGGTAAAGAGTGCTATGTAGGTATCGACTTGTCAAAACGAATCGACTTAACTGCTGCAAGTTTTGAATTCCAACTTGAAAACGGTATGTATTTTGTGACATCACATGGATTTATGCCTGAAGACACATTTCATGAGCGTATGAAAACAGACCGAGTCCCTTATAATCTGTGGGTCAAGAAAGGCTGGCTCACGCTTACTGATGGTGCGGTCGTTGATTACGATTATATACGTGCTTACATCAAACGTCTTGAAGAAGAAAAGGGTTGGAAAATTAAAGAGATTGGTTATGATCCATATAATGCTACGCAGTTTGCTCAGCAAATGGAAGCTGATGGATACGTCATGATTGAGATTAGGCAAGGGGTGCAAACCTTGTCCGAGCCGACAAAAGATTTCCGAGAGAAAGTCAAAGCGCGAAAGATCATTCATGATAATAATGACCTTCTGACTTGGGCGATGGGCAACGCTGTGACAAAGATTGACGCGCAAGAGAATATCATGCTTGATAAATCAAAATCGTCACAACGTATTGACCCAGCAGCTGCACTCATAAACGCTCATGTGAGAGCTAATCAAAATGATGATCATTTAGATTTAAATGAGTATATTTTGTCGGGAGGTTTTTCATTCTAATGAAAAATATCATTAAGCAAGTTGTGATTTTTCTGTACTCTATCTTAAATGACCTAGTTTTTTTCGCTGGGGCAATATTTATTACAATAGCAGCTTATAAAATACATGAAATCATCGGTCTTTTAGTGACTGGTGGTTTTTTTATATTTACAGCAATTTTAATGAGCCGAAGGAGGTGATTAATTGTTATTAGAAGGTATGTTCTCTAAAAGATCAGCAGATTTAGACAGTGGTTGGGGGATGTCACAGGTCCCGCAATGGGTGTTTGATATTTTCGGTGGCGGTAAAACAGCAAGTGGTGAGAAAGTGAGTGAATCGACCTCATTAAAACATCCTGACGTTTTTTCTTGTATCAATGTTTTGTCAGATGATATAGCAAAACTATCTGTCCATATGTTTAGGAGGTTGGGAGAGAATATTTCAGGAGAGCGTGACCATCCTGTTTTTAAATTGCTCTATTTAAAGCCCAATCAATATATGACGGCTTTTACTTGGAAAAAATTAATGATGACGCATGTTTGTACGTGGGGAAATGCATATTCTTTGATTCTTTCAGATAAAACAGGTGATATCACAACATTAATCCCTCTAAATCCAGCGAATACACATCCTTATCTTGATCCAAACACAGGGGAATTGTGGTACGAAACAATAATCAATAACAAACGAGCTGAATTACATGCGGAGGAAGTTCTGCACTTTAAAGGAATGACCGAAGACGGGATGGTTGGTCTCAGTCCAATTCAGGTTGCAAGGGAACATATTGGTGCTCAATCTGCCGCAACAAAGTTTAATGCAAAATTGTACAAAAATGATGCAACACCAAGAGGTATTTTGAAAATCCCAACCTTGTTAAAACCAGAGGCCAAAGAGGTTGCAAGAAAAGAATGGCTGAGAGTAAATGCGGGAGAAAGCATTGCAATTGTAGATGCTGGACTTGATTATCAATCTATTTCAATGCCTCTAAAAGATGCCGAATTTGTAGAGTCTATGAAATTCAATAAGGCTCAAATTGCTTCCATATTCAAGGTACCTCTTCATAAGATAAACGAATTGGACCGCGCTACATTCAGTAACATCGAACATCAATCTATTGAATATGTGAAGAACACTTTACAGCCGTGGATCGTTTCCTTTGAACAAGAAATCAATACAAAGCTGTTTACTGATGCTGAAATCGGACAAGGGCTTTATGTTCAATTTAATGTTAATAGTGAATTGCGTGGTGATTCAAAATCAAGAGCTGAATTCTATGAAATTATGGAACGAATAGGAGCTATGAATATAAATGAAATTCGTGCTCTTGAATCGAAGAATGCTATTCCTGATGGGGACAGACACCTAGTTTCATTGAATTACACTTTCTTAGATATGTTAGATCAATATCAGATGGCTAAAGCAGGCCATAAAGGAGGTGATCCGAATAATGCCGAAGGAAATCAGACAGCTAACGACAGAAATTGAAGTTAGGTCACTTGATGATGAAAACAAAAGTGAATATGTAGAGGGTTATGCCCTTAAATTTGAAAAATGGTCTGAGCGTCTTGGGTGGTTTAAGGAAATCATCAGCCGTGGAGCGTTAGACGAAGCAGATATGACTAATGTAATTGCTTTATTTAATCATAAAATTGATTATCCATTAGCGAGAAACACTGTTTCAACGGGTGCTGGTAGTCTCCAATTAACTGTTGATGCAATAGGGCTGAAATTTAGATTTGAGCCAACAGACACCACCTACGGACAAGATTTGATGAAGAATTTGAGAGCAGGCGTGATCAATCAATGTTCTTTTTCGTTTTCTCTTGATCATTCAGGTGATGAAGAACCTGATGAATGGACAAGAAATGAAGAAGAAAAGTTATATGAGCGCCGAATCAATCGAATCAATCGCATTTTTGACATTTCACTTGTCACAACTCCTGCATATAGCGATACGGAAGCTGTTGTAGGAGAAAGAAGTCTAGAAAAAGTAGAAGTTTTAAAAAGACAAAAAAACACATCAAATAAGAGGATTGGGCTGGAACTAGACTTATTAGACCTGACTATATAGTGGGTCTTTTTTTATGCTCAAAATCAAGGAGGAAAATCTATGCCAGTAATGATGAGTAAAGAGGAACGTCAATTGCGCCAGCAGTTTACACAGAAAAAACAAGAAGCTAGAAATTTACTAAGTGAAGGAAAAGACGAAGAAGCACGTTCTATGCTGGATGAAGCAAAGTCTTTGCAAAAGAGAATTGAAATGATGTCGGAGGAAAGAGAACTCGATGCACCAGAAATTGAAGACCGACATTATGTCCCAGAACAGAAAAGAAATCCTGAATCTGATTCTTCTGATGAAGAGCGCAGCTTAACAGGAACGCAAGAATATAGAAATGCATGGTTCAAGGTCTTGACTGGTCGTGATGATGAATTAGGTAACGAAGAAAGAAAAATGCTGCAGGAAGTTTTAAAAGAAAATAGACAACTTTCATCCACAAATGATAAGGATGGCGGGTATACAGTACCGGATGATATTTCAAAACAGATTATTAAGTCCATTCAAGAATTAAATTCTGTACGTAACTTGGTACGGGTTGTACCAAAGACGGCACCAGGAGGCAGCTATCCAGTAAGAAAGGGAGCTGCTGGAAAGTTATACAACATTGCGGAAAAAGAAGCGATCAAAGAACTCAAAAATATGGAGTTTGACCAAATCACATATAACGTCAAAAAGTTTGCCGGCTTTTTGCCTATCCCAAACGAATTATTGAATGATTCTTTCCTTAATTTTGTGAGGGAGATTGTTGAATGGCTCTCTGAATCTGCAACTGTAACTGAAAATGATGAAGTCTTCTATGGAAAAGGCGGAGAAAACAACGTAGAAGGGATTATCACAAGCAAAAAATTTAAATCTCTCAAAGCCCCTTCTCTAATTACAATTAAGTTCTTGAGAAAAGTTAAAAATCAAATCAAAAGAGGCTATCGCAAAAATGCAAAATGGGTCATGAATACAGAGGCATTTGAAACATTGGCAAATATTGAAGATAAAAACGGCCGCGGGATTTTAGCCGAGGACCCACGCAATGAGGATAGTTTCCTTTTATTCGGAAGACCTGTTGAAGTGTATGACGAGATTGTCACAGACGATAAACAAAAAACTCATATTCTATTCGGTGATTTTAAAAATGCATACTTTATATTTGATCGTCAAAAATTCGAGATCAAATCAACTGACATCGGCTCAGATGCATTCCTAACAGATCAAACATATTTCAGAGGTATTGAACGATTTGACGGAAAAGTAGTTGATCCAGAAGCCGCAGTAATTGTTACTGATTTAGTTGTAGGTGAAGAAGCAGAAGTTGAAACACCTTCTGAAGATAAGTCCGTAGACGCTGGAAAATAAAAAAATTGAAAGGAATTGATCGATCATGGCTAAAGATTATTTGTTTGAAAGTAATGGAGTATACACATCTGCAGAGGCGGGAGAAGACGGTAAACCTATCACGCCTGTTTATTTAAAAGGAAACAGTGAAGAAAACCCTCTCTTCATTCAAGGGATGCAAGGTGAAAAAGGACCAAAAGGTGATACTGGTCCTCAAGGTCCAAAAGGAGAAAAAGGCGATCCAGGAGAGCAGGGGCCGAAAGGTGATAAGGGTGAAGCTGCTGTAATTGAGGAAGGCACTATTAAAAATGAACACCTAGCTGATAAATCTGTCAATTCTCGTACTATTGGTACTGGCAGCGTCATGTGGGAAAATCTCAATTCTGCTGTAAAAGACTTGATCACCGAATTGCAAAATAAGGTCGAAGCATTAGAAAACCCAAAATCTGAATAAAGGTGATGCCGGATGACAGAGGCAGAACAAAAAGAGCTTGAAAAAGCGAAAAAATACCTTCGCATTGATGGTGATGCGGAGGATGATTTGATTTTACATTTTATCGCTGCAGCAAAGGAGTACATCACGAATGCAACGGGTCTAAAATTCCCTAACAATTTAGCGCAAGCAGAGCTGGCGGTCATGTCATTTACAACTCATTGGTATGAGAATAGGCAAATATCAGGCACGACATCAAATCTTGACGGGGTGCTCACAACAATGGTCAATCAACTCAAATACTTGGTTGTGGACGGTGAAAAAGATGCTGAATGATATGAGGCACCGCATCAAGTTTCAGCAGAAAAAAGAAAAGAGTCGTTTGCCTGTCGATGGTGACAGTGGCTGGGAAACTGTCATTGAGTGTTGGGCTAAAGCAGAGGGATTAAAAGGTGCTGAATATTATGCTGCAGCTGCCATTCAAAAGGAACATACAATTAAGTTCACCATTCGTCATAGAGAAGATATTGACGAACATATGAGACTTCTATTTAAAGGTAAGACTTACGAAATTGAGTCAATAACACCCAATTATTCAAGGCTTCATTTCCTCACGATTAGAGCTAGAGCAAAGGCGGCGAAGTGATGTTTAATCTACAAATCGACGGCTTAGAGGAATTAGAAAACGCAATTGGCAACATGCAAAGAAAAGTCAGTAAGATGCATAAAGAAGCTCTTACAGCTGGCGCAACAGTCATAAAGGATGAACTTTACCCAAACACACCAAGATCAGACAAGGCCCAAAAACACATGCAGGATGATCTCGATATTACACGGCTTCGCACTGATGGTGACGGGGGGAAATATGTAGCAGTCGGTTGGCCTAAATCGAAGTCTCGGAAGGATACTCAATGGAGAATCCACTTCCCTGAATTCGGTACTTTACATCAGCCGGCACAAAAATTCTTCACAAGAACTATTGATGCAAAATGGGACGAAGCTATACGTAAAGTAGCAGATAAATACCGACAGGCGTTGAGCAAACTATGATCAATCAAAATTTAATAAGGCGTTCAGCTTCTTGCAAATTTGCCATTTTTGAAGCGTTGGAGAATGATCCAACGCTTTTGTCTTTAATAGACGAAGGTGACATCTATGAGCTTGCAGTGCCAGAGGGTACAAAGTCGAGTCCGCCGTATGTTGTGCTGCAAGAAATCATCTACAAACCGATCAAATGGGCTGATAACAGGCCCATACAAGACAGCGCAACCTATCAAATTGATGTTTATCACAATGCCGATCCACAATCTATCATGGCTGCAATCGGGGATGTGATGGAGCGTTTAGATTTTGCGCCAACTATACCCATCAATGACTTTTTAGAGAAAGAGAGATTGATAAGAAAAGGGTATCGTTTTGAAAAAAATATAATACTAGGAGGCTAACTATGGCTGAGTACAGTTCAGTAACCGGGTTGGAAAATGTTCAGTTTGCACCATTGCAAAAGAAAGGTAAATTCTTTGTGCCTACTGAAATTTTAAAATATGAATATGCAATCAATATGAAGGTGGAAACTGAGACATCAACCGAGAAGCAGTACGCAGATAACAAACTGGTCGATTTAGTGGTTTCAACTGGTTCTACAAAGCTAGAAATTGAAATGCGTGATCTTCCTATGGAAATTCTTGCGAAGCTGCTAGGAATTGAACAGGACAACAACGGGTTATACCTGTTCAAAAAGAACATTACCCCACCATGGGTCGCAATGACGTTTGAAGGTCCAAAAGCAAACGGGAAGTCTCGTCATGTTGGTTTAGTAAAAGGGCGCTTTTCCCTGCCGGGCGACGAGTGGAAGACAAAGGAAGATAAGACAGATTTTCAAACCATTAAACTGTCTGCGGAATTTGTTGATCGTGAGCAGGATGACCTTTTTAAAGTGGTCACAGATGAAGATGCTGAAAACTTTAATCTTGATGCCTTTTACAAATCAGTTTTTGGCGATGCATACAAAGATACAGAAAACAGCAGCAGCGTTGATATTGGAAAAGGTGCTTAAGAGGGCTGAAAAGCTCTCTTTTTTAATTGGAAAATAAAAAATAAGGGGGAGTCACTATGACTCAAAAACAAATTTCTATCTCTATTTGGTTCGAAGAAGAGAAAAAACACAAAACGTTTATTGCGCCACGAACAAACGCAAAAACACTCTATGAGGCTTTTGAGTTAGATGAAAAAGCAACAGAGGCGGAGAATGCAAAAGAACTTGTCAAAAGTATGGACGAACGAATCAAATTCATTGTGCGTGTATTTCAAAATCAATTTACTTTTGACCAATTTCGAGAAGGCTTCCAATCCTTTGAAATTGCGAATGCAGTCAGAAAAGTCATGTTGGAAATCATGGGAATTAAAGTGGCGGAAACGCAGGAAGAAAAAGATTTTTTGCCCGACATGAAGGCGTAAATGAGCCATTTAAAAACGGCAAAGATCAATTAAATAAAATCTATACCACTTTACTTGAGCAAGGCTGGAAGATGCATGAGATTGATCAAATGGATATTTATCATTTCTTAGAATTGAACGCTGAATCGAGCAAAACAAAAGAAGTAACGATTGATCAAATATTCTAAGTCTTGAAATCTTCGTCAGGAAAGCGGGGTGGTACATAAATGACTCAAGCAATTGGCAATATGGTCGCTAAGGTCAATCTGGATGATTCGGGTTTTAATAGAGGTATAACAGGGCTTCAAAGGCAATTGAGGTTGACCAACTCTGAAATGAAGGCATCTGCGGCCATTTATAAAAATACTGGTGATAAATCAAAGCAATTACAATCACAAGTAGAGGGACTTAATAACAAATATCGACTTCAGGGTCGAATTGTTCAGGAACATCGAAAACGATATGAACAACTTGTAAGAGAAAAGGGCCGTGATGCGCGAGAAACACAAATACATGCCCGCAAACTGAATGACTCCATCGCTGTTCATCAAAAGTTAGAAAAAGAATTACGAGATGTATCTAAAGAATTTGAGCATTTGCAAAGCACCGGCAATAAAGCAGCTGGTGTTTTTTCTGTTTTTAAGAAGAACGCTGGGGAAGTATCAGAAGAGTTGCAATCTGTCTACTCAGCTGCGGGAATGGCAGGGAAGGCATTAACAGGTATCGGTGTAGCAGGCACCGTTGCAATTGGTGGCGCAGTTAAAGTAGCTGCGGATTTTGAAAAGGCGATGAGCAGGGTCGGTGCTGTGGCAAACGCCTCTTCTGTCGAAATGGATCGTCTCACAGAAACGGCGCGTCATTTAGGGGCTACGACACAATTTACAGATGGTCAAGTAGCAGAAGGCATGCAATATCTTGCAATGGCTGGTTATAAGACAAATAACATTATCGGTGCCATGCCGGGCTTGCTTGCTACTGCGGCAGCAGGGCAAACAGATTTAGGTGTAACGGCAGATATTGTATCTGACATTCTCACAGAGTTTCACATTGCCGCAGAAGATACAAATCGGGTCGCTGACGCAATGACTTACACATTTACAAACTCTAACGCCACGCTTGAACAGATTGGTCAAACGATGAAATATGCGGCACCAGCTGCAAAAACAGCAGGTGTCAGCATGGAGGAACTAGCAGCCGCGACAGGAATCATGGCTAACAGCGGTATCAAGGCAGATATGGCAGGTACTGCGTTGCGATCCACATTAACAAGGCTTGCGGCACCTCCAAAGCCAGCTGGCAACGCTATTCATGAACTTGGCCTTAGCATTACTGACGCAAACGGCCGTATGAAACCTTTATCGAACATTATTGATCAGATTAACGAAAAGACGAAAAACTATACGGAAACAGAAAAAATCCGTATCGCAAAACAATTGGCTGGTCAGCATGCTTTATCTGGTTTTATCACCTTGCTTCATGCGGGCGGTGATAAGATCGACAAATTCACGAAACAAATAGAAAACAGTGGCGGTATTGCTGAAAAAGTTGCAAATGATCAAATGGATAACCTTGCGGGGTCTATGGAGTACCTGCGTGCAGCTGTCAACAACGCAGTTATTACGCTAGGTAATCAATTTATACCAGTTATCCGTGCAACTACAGACGGATTAACAAAGATCGTAAACTGGTTTGATCATCTTCCTCCATCTGTTATGCAAACAATTGCGGTTACTGGTGCAGCCGTAACAGCTTTTAGTCTAATAGGCGGGGCTTCATTATTGTTATTAAGTCTCATCCCACGAATGGCAGAAGGCTGGCGAGTCCTCCGTACTGCTGGCACGTATCTGACAGGCACTGTCAGAGGATCATCAGCAAGTCTAGGAGTATACACGACACAAGTTACTGCAGCGGGTGTTGCTTCAAGAACTGCTGCAACAGGTATTAACACAGCTGCAGCATCAACAGCCGTTATGTCTACTCGTATGGGTCGTTTACAACAAAACACGGGTCTTGCGACTACTCGCATGGGGCGTCTAAATCAAACAGCAACAAGAACATCAAGGACAATGCGTGGTCTTGGTGGTGCCTCTCGTATTGCTGGCGGTGGTTTAATGATGTTCGGTGGTCCAATGGGTATGATTGGCGGTCTTGCACTCTCATTCCTACCTGAAATCCTTAAATTCGGTAAGGGGATAGTCATGGCGGGAGTAAACGCCGTAAAAAGCGCAGGTGGATTCTTGAAACTTGCAAAAGGCGGTTTTGGCCTGTTTAACATCCTTAAAAAAGGCGCAGGCGTTGTGAGTTTGCTCAGAGGTGGCTTATCGTTGCTTGGTGGTCCTGTAGGGATGTTAATAACGGGGGTCACGCTTCTAGGTGAAGCGGGGTTTAAGTATTATGACAACCTGCAAAAACGGGTCTTACCAGCAACGATTGATTTTGGTGATAAAGTATCTGAATCTACTTCTAAAGCTGTAAATGCTTATACGGATATGGAGACAAAAGCCAATGCGAAGCTAGACAACCTTTACCTCAATCAAACAAAGATCACAGATAAGATAGCTGACAACATGAATAAGCGATTTTCAAAAATGGCGGACACCATAAAAAAAGGCTATCAAGATAGTGCTGACAAATCTCTTGAAGTCTTAGGGGATTTCTATTCGAAGAACAATTCTCTAAAAAAGAAAGACGAGCAAAACATACTCAACAAAATCAAAACAGGCAATGAAAAGAAGCAGAAGCAAATAGAAAAGTACGAGAGCCGAGTCAAAAAAATATATGACAAAGCAGCAAAAGAACATCGTGAACTCACCCAGAAAGAATGGGATGAGGTCAAAGGCATTACCCAAAAGATGAGTAAAGAAATCGAAACGGCTCTTACAAAAAGCAAGGATGAGCAAACGCTCATTTCTAAAAAGTTAAAAGAAGAATCGTCTAACTTATCTGCAAAGCAAGCTGCCGCAACGGTGAAAAATAGTAAATCAGCAAAAGACAAAGTCATTAGCAATGCTAAAAAACAATACAATGCAGTTGTGAAAGCTGCAGATGACCAGTATTACGTCAAAGGTACTATTACAAAGAAAGAGCACGATGCGACAGTTAAAGCCGCAAAAGACCAACGAGACAAAACAATCAAAGAGGCTGAAAAATCTCATAAGGGCGTTGTGAAGGAAGCCAAGAAACAAGCACAAGGACATATCGATCAAGTTGATTGGGAGACTGGCGAAGTGCTAGATGGATGGAATACATTCCTTGTTGATTTAGCTGGTGTCGTTAACACAATTACTGATGGTATTAATAAAGTTCTTGAGTTTATGCATATTCCTACAATCCCAGAGTGGAAACCTAAAGGATACGGAAGTAAAAAGGACGCAGCAAAACATTCATATGCCAAAGGTACAGACTACCATCCGGGCGGTCGTGCATTGGTCGGCGAGGAAGGTTATGAGCTTGCTCATACTCCGGGTATTGGAACATATATGGTTGGCGTTGGTGGTCCTCAAATTTGGGATTTACCGCGCGGAACATCAGTCCTGCCTCATGATCAGTCCAAAAAAATCACATCACAGGGATTACCAGGTTATGCTGGCGGCGTTGGCGATTTCTTTAAAAAAGGCGTTAAAAAAGCTGGTGAAGTAGTCGGCAAGGTGAAAGATTTTGGGTCAGATATTTTTGATCTTGTTATGGCCGGACCAAAGAAAATTATCAGCAATATATTTGGCGGTCTCATCCCGTTTAAAACTGGCAAAGGGATAAACGGACTTGGAACAGGTATTTTAAAGACAATCCAAAAAGGTGCTTTGGGATTTCTAACAAAATCGTTAGGTGATTTTGGAGGCGACGGGGGATCATTCAAAGGTGTAGGTGGTAGTGCAGCAGTCAAAAAGTGGGTTGCACAAGCTATCAGCATCACTGGAATTTCTCCATCCTATGCAAAAGCGTTAGAAACCATTGCCATGAAGGAATCAAGTGGAAACCCGACATTAGTTAATAGGTGGGATAGTAACTGGAAAGCTGGTCATCCATCACAAGGACTCATGCAGTTTATTCCGACAACATTCGCCGCGTACAAAAAGCCCGGATACGGAAACATCAAACATCCAGTACACCAAATTGTTGCCGCGATTAACTATCTTAACAAGCGTTATGGCGGTATCTATAACCATCCGGGATTAAAATCTATGGCGCGCGGTGGCCCTTACATCGGTTATGCATCTGGTGGTGTCATTGACAATCATCAAATTGCGCAGCTAGGGGAGAACGGCTGGCGCGAATATGCAATCACCACTGAGCCGAAGTACCGCAAACGCTCTTTACAGTTGTATTCTAACCTTGGCAAAGAGCTTGGAGTGCCTAGTTTTGGGGATGGTATGATCTCCACGGCTTTACAGATGCTTGATCGCATTAGTAACAAAGGAGACAAGCCTCAGAGCAGGCAGCAAGACGCTCCTAACATGCGACAGATGATCGAGAACCAAAACAAGCAAATTGGTCTTATGGCCCAACAAATAGACCTGTTATCTCAAGGATTAATGATGATGCAAAAAGGGTTTGAGCAATTAATCTCCAAAGATAGCAACAACTATATGGATGGACGCAAGCTTGATCAAACGACAGGTGAGCGTTATAGACAACAAGCATTTATGAGTGGGGTGAGGTAGATGGAATTATATATTGATTTTCACAATGGATTGGGTGAGCAAAGTCTTAATGACTTGCTTCCTCACTTTCATCCGTTGAGTCTGACACCTGCCTCACCAATTGTTGAATTTGAGACAGTGTCATTACCGCGAATCAACGGCATTGTACTGCCGCAACATCCGCGGGATGTGAAGTACAAAGAGAGATCAATTCAAGTTGAAATATACATGAATTCAATCATTGCTGAAAATTTCTACAGCTATAGAAGTGAACTATATGCTTTATTAGTTAAACCGTTCCCATACTACATTTCATGTGACCTGTTTCCAAACAGAAGATTTTTAGTGACATGTGATGGGAATTTTTCTATACCGAAAGAAAAAGAAAAAAATCATGTAGTGTTTACTGTAGAATTTACGGATATTTTAGGGGCTGCAGAATCAAAAAGCACATCACTAAACTCTCAAACATTCGAGGGGGAACGATGGAGTCCTGGAATGAATTTAGAAATGCGTGACGACCTAGAGTATTCATTCAAGAACAAAAAAATGTTCAGTATCTATAACATTGGAGACTTTAGAATCAACCCACTGCGTCATGATTACCAAGTGACATTGAAAGCTAAAGGAAAAGGTGTAACAATCATCAACCATACAAACGGTGAACGTCTGAAAATTGAAGATGAACTAACTAAGTCACGGGAAGTTTCTTTTATTAAACAGTACACCGTTGCTAACAAGAAACGCCTCAAGACATCTGGTAGGCTTCCATCACTTGATATTGGCAGAAACGACTTTGAAATTCAAAACGCAAGTGATATTGAAATTGTGTTTGACACAAGGTTTTATTATGCATAAGGAGGGATGACATGGCTGCGGCTGACTTTATCAAAAAACTAGCACCGGGAGCGCAAAAGGTCTATAAAAAATATAATGTGCTTGCAAGCCTTGTTATCGCTCAAGGATGTTTAGAAAGTGGATTTGGATCAAGTGGCCTATCCCAGCAAGCCAATAACCTCTTTGGAATAAAAGGGACTTATAACGGCAAGTACGTATTGATGTGGACCAATGAACAGGATAAAAAGGGAAACGTCACCAGAGTACAAGCTAAATTTAGAAAATATCCATCATATGCTGAAAGTCTTGCGGATTTAGGGAGCTTATACACTCGTCTGAGCCGTTATAATGCAGTGGTAGGGGAAAAAGACTATCAAAAGGCAACGGCAGCAGTATCGAAGGCAGGTTATGCTACTGACATCAACTATGCAACAAAGTTGAACAGCATCATTTTCACTTACAATCTTACTCAATACGATTCTTTAGATAATGTTCCTGACGATGAACCAAGCATACCAGAAACACCAACAGGACCTGAATATCCAAGCAAAGAATACGATGGAAAGGATATGCCACTCAATCAAAATTTGCCGTCTGATGTGGATTTCCCACAGCTGCATGTTTCAAGTAAAGACGGAAAGGAAGTCATAGAAATAACGGGTGTGTCTGTTGATTTTATGGCTGATCCAACAGGTAAAAAATCATTCAGTTTCACGTTGCCACGCACGCAAGAAAATGCTGCAGAATTTGAGTTGTTAGTGGTGGATAACGTGTTATACCTCGATGAAAAGAAATATAAACATCAAAAATACTATATTACCAATGTGAGTTTGCATCAGGAAAATGGAATGCTGACAAAAACGGTTACAGCTGCGCATATCTTCTCAGTCCTGTTAATTAATAACAGAATTGAAAAAACAGTTTCTAAGAAGCTAAACATCAAGGAAGCACTTGATATTGCTCTTAAAGGAACTGATTTCAAATATGTCATTCATGCAAAAGATGGAGAAATTTCTTCTGCAGAACAAGAAAACTTCGGTGAGAAAAATTCTACAGAACTTATGGATCAAATCATTGAAGATTATGACATAGAGTTAGATGTGGATAATTACAAAATCCATGTTTACAAAAAGATGGGGCAAAAAATAGACTTTGTGCTTGATAGTCGCTATAACATGCCTGGTATCACAATCACTACAGATTCCCAAAACTGCACCACTCGTGCGTGGGGATATGGTGCCCAAAAAGAAACGGAATCTGTCTCTAAATCAAAGAATGACAGCAAAATAACAGAAGATGAAAAAGAAGCATCAAAAGATGAAGAGAGTGAGCCTGAATATGTATTTGAGCCAGTTCTTTATATTCATCCCGATGAAGATAAATTTCTCATTGAAGGTAAACCGCGCTGGGCGGAGCCGATTAAAGATGAGAGGTACAAGAAAGCAAGCAGCATCATTTCTGCATTAAAGAAGCATGTAAATCCATATCCTGAAATGACGGTAGAAGTTGAGTTTCAGAAAATCTATGAACCGAAATTGCGGGAAATTGAACAAGATTTTTGGTTAGGTGACACGATCCATGTCATCGCCGACACTGCAGATGGAATAACCTTTGAGGACGATCTGAGGGTTGTATCAATACAACATAACCCTCTCAATCCGTATAGCAGCCCAACGATAACATTTGCGAACTTTCGCAAGGACATACAACGAATAACAGTAGATCAAGCAAAACAAGTGAAAAACTTACAACGGTATATAAATGACATGCTCAAGACGCTTAGATAGGGTCTTTTTATTTTTGCCGAAAAGGAGTGAGAACATGGTAAGGCTTAGAAAGGATTATGACACTAGACGAAACTCGAAATACGCAGAGCAGTTGCGTGAAGATATGCAGTCTATAGAAAATCATTTGAATCAGAATGCAGATGATTTGAAACGACATAAAACGAGTGATATAGCTCATACGTCAAATCAAATCAAACACGGATTGTATTCAGTTGCAAATCGAATAGACAACATGTGGTCTAGGATTATCAATCTAGTATTGAATCACGATGGAAAAGACGTAAAGGAAGTCGTTGATATTCGTGTCGCTAGAGATGCAACTATTCATCCCACTGCAAAAGATCGTCTTGATTATGACTTTCAAATTCTTGAGCAGGAAATAGAAGATGCTACAGTTTCCCTGAATCTAAAAAGGTTTATTAAAAAGTACGGAAGTTTTACTGCAGGATTCAAGGCAGCTCTTAGTCTTGCAAAATTATATCCTGTGCACATTGTTGTTCCTCCTGGACAATACAAATTAATGGAGACAGCACGCATCTATAAAAACACTCACTTAACCTTACAAGCTGGCGCAGTTATTAGACGCGGATTTGTAGGATCAATGATTGTAAATGGTGATAAAGACGATCAGACAAAAGGTTATAACGGACACGGAAATATACTAATTGACGGGCAGGGGATGCTCGATAGCGCAGGCGGAGACATCAAAGAACAATGTTCAGCCATAGGGTTTGCACATGCCGAGCGAATTATCATTCGTGACATTACGGTCAAAGATGTGTGCGGCGGCCATGGATTTGATTGTGCAGGTAATAAACATGTATTAATAGAAAATGTCTGGTTCAAAGGTTTCGCGGATTATAAGGGAGACAGATGGTTTTCTGCTGCGATTCAGCTAGACTTAATGAGATCGGCGGGCAACTTCGGCGCATTTGGAGCTTATGACCAAACCGTCAGCAAGCATGTCACTATCAGAGACTGCTATTTCAGCAGATCAGAGAATCTAGGGGGATATGCTCGCGGAGTGGATTCGCACACTAGCACCGATAGCTATTGGTATTCTGATATTCATATTGAAAACAAC
>NZ_NKHG01000013.1 GCF_002744245.1 Bacillus pumilus
TCAACAATCTAAGAAGCCCACCCAGTCGGGGGGCTTCTTTTTTGATTTAATGAACGCCTTTCATCGCTTTCTTAATCACGGGTGAAAGCAGAAGCATGACACCACATAAGACGATGGCGATGAGGCCGATGATACCGAAATAGACGGTTTCTGGTATTTTATCAAATAGTTTGACCACTTGCGCATTGATTGCCTGTGCCATCGCATTTGAAAGGAACCAAAGGCTCATCGTTTGCGCTGAGAAGGCAGCAGGCGCAAGCTTGGTTGTTGCTGACAGCCCAACTGGTGACAAGCAGAGCTCTCCGATCACGACGAGGAAGAAACTCAGAACGAGCCATAACGGGCTCACCAGTGTGTTTGGACCAGACATGTATGCAGGAATGATCATGATGATGAAGGATAACCCTGCAAACAGAAGGCCAAGTGAGAACTTAACAGGGGTAGACGGCTGTTTCTTTCCGAGTCTGACCCATAACCAAGCAAACACTGGGGACAGCAGTACAATAAAGATCGGGTTCAATGATTGGAACCACGAAGAGGCTAGCGTCATTCCAAGGAAATTCAAGTTTGTTCGTTGATCTGCATATGTGGCTAAAATGTTTGAGCCTTGTTCTTGAATCGCCCAGAACATCACTGCAGCTAGGAACAATGGAATATAAGCGAGTACCCTGGATTGCTCCACTTCGCTCGTCTTTTTACTGAAATACATCACAATAAAATAAACAATCGGAATGAGGACGCCAAGGACACTGACAAACCAAGTGAATAGATTAATGGTGAGCGCTCCTGTTTGAATGCCAATGACAGCAAAAACAGCAAGCACAATCACGATTAATGTTCCGAAAATTTTGAAGTTCTTGCGTTCAGTTGCTGATAGCGGATTTGTGACATAAGTGCCGGCAAGACCAAGATTCGGCTTTTTCGTGATCACAAACGTAATCAGCCCAACAAGCATACCAACGGCAGCGAGTGAGAAACCAAGATGGAAATTCACTCTTTGACCGAGTGTTCCGACAATTAATGGGGCAATAAAACCACCCATGTTGATCCCCATGTAGAAAATACTAAATCCGGAATCCCTGCGAGGGTCCGTTTTTGTATACAGGTCACCGACAATGTTTGAGACGTTCGGCTTTAGAAGACCTGTCCCAATAATAATCAGCCCCATACTAATAAAGAGCGCTGTGGCTCCGCTTGGCAGTGCCAAAATAACATGACCAAGCATAATGAAAACCCCGCCATAAAAGACCGTACTGGACGAACCGAATATCCGGTCGGCGAGCCATCCACCAATAATTCCTGACATATAGACAAGGGCACCGTAGACAGACATGATCGAATTGGCTGTGGTCTGATCAAAGCCAAGACCGCCTTTTGTCACCTCTGTGTACATATAATAAATAAGCAGTGCACGCATGCCATAATAAGAAAAACGCTCCCAAAATTCAGTGAAAAACAGTGTGTAAAGTCCTTTAGGATGTCCAAAAAACCCTTTTTGAGGAACACTTTTAACAATTTTATCGTGATCAATTGTAGACATGGCATAGATCCTTTCTTAAAAAAAAGAGATATGAGAAAAATGATATTCTTGTATAGTTCTTGTGTCAATATAAAACTATTCTAAAACAGGAAAATGTTAGTTCAATAGGCGTAAAGACTCAAAAAAACGAAAATTTCATTCAAGTGACAATTATCAGAAAATTATTCAGGGAGAATTTATATAAAATTTGAAGTATTGTACAAGCAAACCTTTTGCGCATGCATAGAATGACAAAAGAACATGTGTAAAAAGGAGGGGTTTGGGTTGAGTGAATTAAATGATTCTGATCTAAAAAAACCTGTTGTGAATGTATTGGATTTTGGCGTGATTGCCGACGGGAAAACAGACTGTACGGCTAAGCTAAACGAATGCTTAGAATGGACGAAAGCGCAGGGCTACTCTCATGTCTGGCTACCGAGTGGAACGTATCTAGTAGATGCGGTGTACAGAGGTGATCCATTTTTTCCTTTCCGGGGTGCAGGCATACGGGTGCCAAGTCATATTTGTATTGAAATGGCATCAGATGCCGTGATTAAAGTGAAACCAAATGATTCGTGGGGATATGCGGCCTTTTATATAGGGAAAGTTCAGCATGTGACCATTCGGGGCGGACGGATTGAAGGTGACCGGCATTCGCATGTATTCAAGTCAGACCCGCCTGAAAGAAAAACACATGAGTGGGGGTTTGGCGTGTGTATCGAAGGTGCTTCTCACGTGAATGTAAGTCATATGCAAATGAGCAATTGTACGGGAGACGGCATCATTGTCAGTCCTCACGGTTTATTGACACATATTGAATCGTACTCGCCTGCTTCGTCTATTCACATTTCCGGCTGCACCATCACGGATTCACGACGAAACAATATATCGATTACAGGCTGTGATGGTGTCATTGTGGAGAATTGTTTGCTTGAAAGAGCGGGGGTAAACGGAGTTGAGCCGAAAATGGGAATTGATATTGAAGGATATGGAGAAAATGCGACCAATCTGGAGGAACCGCTGAATATTCAGATCCGAAACAATATTGTCAGAGGTGGTGCAGCAAGCTCCATCTATAACTTCAACGGCTATGGTGTGATCATTGAAGGTAATCAAACAGATAGCAGCATCTCCTATGGCTTCGCCACCGAAACGATCATTGCAAACAATTTAATCCGTGCAGTGGGAGGGGGCGTGACAAAAGCAGGGATTACGAGCTTAGGTGTCTCACTTGATCAAACGGAAAACAATGTGATCATTATTGGCAATATGATTGAGGGGTTTGAGAAAGGCATTGATGTGAGGGGAGACAGTGTTCATATTACAGGCAATAAGATCAGTCTTTTTGAAGATGCGGCTGTGTCTGTTTATATGGCCAATCGCATTTTAATAGAAGGAAATCATATTGAATCAGGGACGAATACACGACTGAGAAGTGCATCACTGCGCATCAATCAATCGGATAGCGTTGTTTTTTCAAACAATACAATCTACTCTGTCATCGATGCAGCAATGGTGAGAGGAACGAATATCCTTATCCAGCATAATCAATTCAAAGAATTCAGCAGAGGGATATGGGTGCAGGAAGGAGAAGCAGGGATCAACGGCAATCATTTTATTCAAGAAGGACAATCGCAGCTTGGGTCCTCGTATACCATCAGCGTCACTGGAAATGCAAAGGTTTTCATATGGAGAAATCGATTTAAGCACTATCAAAACTACGCGGTCTACAGCAGCACAACAGGGCCATTAGAGATTAAAGATAATTCCTTTGACGAAACATCCTTATATGTTGTGATGTACATTAAAAATGGTTCACCACAAATCGGAGATAACCGCTTTTATTTAAATCGTTCCATCGGACAGCCGACGGCGATCTTTATTGACCAAGCGACCTCAGCACGTGTGCTGCGGAATAACATCATCAATCTTTCTCCTCTAAAAGCGGTCGCCATCCGCACAATGTCTTCCACTCATTCTGTTATCGCTCATAACATGCTGGAGCGTAGTCAATTGATGACACATACAAGTGACCGGCTCATCGGAAATATTGAAATTGACACACCGTAAAAGCTAATAAAAATCCCTTATTTTGGAGGTTTAGAAGGCGGTTGACAATCATGTAAAAAGGGCATATAGTAATAATTATTTTTCATTTTTCGCAACATTTGCCCTTTTTTTATGGATAAAACCGATTAATTCAATCAGAAAAATGTATCTTCTGAGGATTTCAGATTGATACAGTTGAATATAGAAAGGATGAAGAACCAGTGTCACAGCCAAAACGGAAGCTCAAGCTAGGCGTATTCATCGCAGGAACTGGGCATCATGTCGCCTCTTGGAGACATCCGAATGCAGTACCAGATGCAGCCATGAATCTTGATTACTTTAAACAATTAGCGAAAAAGGCAGAGGAAGGAAAGCTGGATTTGCTCTTTTTAGCCGACAGCTTATCGATTAATCAAACCTCTCATCCGAATGTATTAACGAGATTTGAACCGCTCACACTGCTTTCTTCCATTGCAGAGTCTACCTCTACAATTGGTTTAGCAGCAACAGCATCCACTACATACAGTGAGCCATTCCATATTGCGAGACAGTTTGCCTCACTTGATCATTTATCAGGCGGAAGAGCGGCATGGAATGTTGTCACATCTTCTATTGAAGAAACAGCGAAAAATTTTAGCGGAGAAGAGCATTTAGCGCATCACAAACGATATGAGCGAGCAGAAGAATTCGTAGATGTCGTCAAAGGTCTTTGGGATTCTTGGGAAGAGGACGCACTTGTGAGAAACCAAGAAACGGGAGAATTCTTTGAGCCTAGTAAGCTTCATGAGCTGCAGCACAAGGGTGAGTTCTTCTCTGTACGAGGTCCACTCAACGTATCACGTACGCCGCAAGGGCAGCCGGTGATCATTCAAGCAGGGTCTTCCGAGGACGGCCAAAAGCTTGCGGCTAAAACGGCTGAGCTCATTTTCACTGCACAAAACGATCTCGACAAGGCGAAGGAATTTTATCAAAGCTTGAAGGGGAAAGTACAGGCTGCTGGACGTGCTAGAGAGGACGTCAGCATCATGCCAGGTATCTTCCCAATCATTGCCGATACAGAGGAAGAAGCAAAAGCGAAGTATGCAGAATTACAAGAGCTGATTGTTCCAGAGATTGGCCTTAGCATTTTACAAAACTACTTAGGTGGTATTGATCTTTCACAGTATCCATTAGACGGTCCGCTTCCAGAGATTGATCCAAGCACGTCAAATGCGGTGAAAAGCCGTTTTGACCTTGTGATGCATATGGCGAGAAAGGACAACCTGACCATTCGCCAGCTCTACCAATCTATTGCAGGCTCTCGTGGTCACAATATTTTCATTGGAACACCAGAGCAGCTAGCAAATGTCATGGAAACATGGCTGACGGAAGAAGCGGCAGATGGATTTAACGTCATGCCGCCGCTATTGCCAGAAGGACTTGATGTATTCGTAGATCGTGTCGTCCCGATCCTTCAAGAAAGAGGCTTATTCAAAACAGATTACACAGGACAAACCTTACGAGAAAATCTTGGATTAAAGCAGCCAAAAAATCGTTACACGACATCAGGATGAGGTGACAAACGTTGGGATACACTTTTCGTCTGGCAACAGAGGCAGATATAGAGGCACTGCTTGAGCTGACAACAAGAGCCTATGAGCCAATTCGTGAGCTCGGCATCCAGTTTCAAGCAGCGCATGCAGATTTCGCCCTTGTTCAGCAAAATGTACAAAAGAATCTTTGCTATGTCATGGAAGAAAACGGGGAGCTTCTATCCACCTTATCACTTCGTATGCCTTGGGGAGAGCAGCCAGGACCGTTCGGCGTTCCGCATATATGGTGGTTTGCCTCAGAACCAGCGGCTAAAAAAGGCACAGGCTCAGCCTTACTTGAATGGGTTGAAACCGAAGTGCTAAGGGATACACTCAAGGTACCGTATGTGTCTCTCGGTACAGCTGATAAGCATCCGTGGCTCATGGACATGTATGAGCGCAAAGGCTACGTCAGAGCAGGAGAAAAGGATTTAGGCAAGGGGCATATCACGATTTATTTTAAAAAACAATTAAGAACAGATATCGCACAATTATAAGAGGAAAGAAGGGTTCACGAACATGAAAAACAAAAAGTGGCTAATCGTTCTATTTGCAGCAATGCTTGCGGTTTTAGCAGCTTGCGGTGGCAATAATCAAAGTGAAGGCAAAGATGAAAAAGTGTTAAAAGTAGGTGCTACAGGACAAAGCTATCCGTTTGCTTATAAAGAAAATGGCAAGCTTGTTGGATTCGATGTCGAAGTGACAGAAGCGATTGCGAAAAAACTAGGCTATAAACTAGACTGGCAGCTAAGTGAATTTAGCGGACTGATGGGGCAGCTGACTTCTGGTAAATTGGATACAGTGTCAAACCAAGTAGCGATCACAGATGAGCGTAAACAAACGTTTAACTTTACAGATACGTATGCTTACGCAGGAACACAAATCATCGTGAAAAAGGACAACAACGACATTAAAGGTCTTGACGATTTAAAAGGAAAAACAGTTGCGGCGGTTCTTGGCTCAAATCATGCCAAAAACTTAGAGAGCAAAGACCCAGACAAGAAAATCAATATCAAAACATATGAAACGCAAGACGGCGTATTAAATGAAGTCGCAAATGGCCGTGTGGATGCTTACGTGAACGGACGCAGTGTCTTACTTGCTCAAATTGAAAAAACAGGCCTCCCACTGAAAATCGCAGGCAGCCCAATTGTTTATGAAGAAGTGGGCTACCCATTTGCCAAAGATGAACAGCATGACAAGCTAAAAGATAAATTTAACAAAGCGATCAAAGAATTAAGAGAAGACGGGACACTTAAGAAATTGTCTGAGAAATATTTCAAAGACGATGTCACAGTGCCGATTAAAAAATAAAGACAGCGGCGGTGAATAGCAGACATGAATAAAATTGATTGGCAGTATATGGTGACGGTTTTTCCGACCTTGATTCAATACTTGCCGATAACGATCTTCATGGCGATTGTCTCCATGGTATTTGCCATTATTATTGGTGTGGTGTTCGCTCTCATTACAAAAAACCGGATACCTGTTCTATACCCAATTGCCAAGCTGTATATTTCTTTTTTCAGAGCGGTTCCAACCTTGGTTCAGCTCTTTCTCATTTATTTTGGTCTTCCGCAGCTATTTCCTGCGATGACTTCAATGGATGCCTTAACAGCGGTCATTATCGGATTAAGTATTAAAAACTCAGCGTACTTAGCAGAAATTTTTAGAGCGGCTCTGAACTCTGTGGATGAAGGGCAGCTGGAGGCCTGTTTATCTGTCGGCATGACAAGATGGCAGTCTTACGTGCGGATTATTTTCCCGCAGGCAGTCAGAAATGCCATTCCAGCGACGGGGAATACCTTTATTGGTCTTTTAAAAGAAACCTCTCTTGCCTTTACCATTGGAGTGGCAGAAATGTTTGCACAAGGGAAGATGATTGCATCGGCGAACTATAAATACTTTGAAACCTATTTAGCTGTAGGGATTGTGTATTGGGTGCTGACCATCATTTATAGCTTCCTGCAAGACATATTTGAACGAAAACTCAGCAAACCTTACCGGAATTAAGGAGGTGTGGACATGATCAAGCTCACCAATTTGAAGAAATCATTCGGCGACCTTGTCGTCTTAAACGGCATTGACCTTGACATACAAAAAGGGCAGGTTGTGGCCATTATCGGACCTTCTGGCTCCGGTAAATCAACATTGCTGCGCTGCTTAAATTTATTAGAAACACCTGATGAAGGCACGATTGAAATTGGCGATGCGAAGCTGAATGCGTCCCAATATACACGTAAAGAAGCGCATCACCTGCGTCAACAAACGGCCATGGTGTTTCAAAACTATAATTTATTTAAAAACAAGACAGCTCTACAAAATATTACAGAGTCACTGCTTGTGACGAAAAAAATGACCAAACAGCAGGCGAATGAAATCGGGATGAAGCTGCTGAAGCAGGTGGGGTTGGAACAAAAAGCCGACAGCTATCCGGTCACGTTATCTGGCGGACAGCAGCAGCGGATTGGCATTGCCCGTGCGTTAGCGGTCGATCCTCATGCCATTTTGCTGGATGAACCGACGTCAGCACTAGATCCAGAGCTAGTCTCAGGCGTGCTTCAAGTCATTAAATCCATTGCGATTCAAGAAACGACCATGATCATCGTCACACATGAAATGGCGTTTGCAAGAGAAGTGGCAGACCATGTGATTTTTATGGCAGATGGTCATATTATCGAGCAAGGGACACCATCAGAGCTATTTGATGAAACGAAGAATGAACGAACAAAACGATTTATTCAAAAAGAAGCAGCGGCTGAAGAAGCATAAGCTGCTTTTTATTTCTTAAGAGGGGTGAATGTCTAGTGAAATCAATAGGAAATGAAGGCTTAAACAAACGTTTAATTAACATTCGCCGAGCGCTTCATGAACATCCAGAGCTGTCATTTGAAGAATATGAAACGACAAAGAAACTGCGCCGCTGGTTAGAAGAGGAAGGGATCCCTGTACTTGATGTCCCTGTTCTTCAAACAGGGGTCGTCTGTGAAATAAAAGGAGAACAAGAGGGTCCGACGATTGCCCTTAGAGCTGATATTGATGCACTTCCGATTGAAGAAGCATCTGGCGAACCATTTTCTTCAAAGGTACCGGGCAAAATGCATGCATGCGGTCATGATTTCCATACGGCTTCGATTTTTGGTGCGACCGTCTTATTAAACGAGCGTAAACACGAGATCAAGGGAACGGTTCGCATTTTGTTCCAACCGGCTGAGGAAGTGGCTCAAGGGGCAAAACACGTCATAGAGGCAGGCGTTTTAGATGGGGTTGATGCAATTTTCGGCATGCACAACAAACCTGACCTCCCAGTTGGTACCATAGGCATCAGAGAAAACGCGTTAATGGCTAGTGTCGATCGGTTTGAAATCGATATCAAAGGAACGGGTGGTCATGCAGGGATTCCGAATCACACAGTGGACCCAATCGCCATCAGCGGGCAGATCACAAGCGCCCTTCAGCAAATTGTCAGTCGCCGCATTAGCTCCTTGGATCATGCGGTTGTCAGCATTACACGTATTCAAGGCGGCACATCATGGAATGTGATACCTGACCGTGTCGAAATGGAAGGAACCGTTCGAACGTTTGAGCCGGAAGTAAGAGCGATGATTCCAGATCTCATGAAACAAATCGTGAGCGGGATTGCAGAAGGATTCGGAGCAAAGGCAGAAGTGAGATGGCATCCCTATTTGCCTTCTGTGATGAATGATGAGCGCCTGACAAAGGTTGTAGAAGAAACGGCTGGTGCGCTTGGCTTAACTGTAGCGCAGGCAGAGCAGTCACCAGGCGGAGAAGACTTTGCCCTTTATCAAGAGCGGATTCCGGGCTTTTTTGTATGGATGGGGACTAGCGGCACTGAGGAATGGCATCACCCTGCCTTTACGTTAAATGAAGAATCACTTCCAGTCGCCGCAGCCTTCTTTGCCGAGCTTGCGGTTCGGGCATTGGAGTCACGATCATGGAACTAACGAAACAACTGGCAGAGGCTGTGCTGTCAGCTGACCCGCTGCAAGATCGACAGGCCGTACAAATGGCCAAAAACGGTCTGTTAGACGCTGCGGCAGCAGCACTTGCTGCTAAAGAGGATGAAGGTATTCAGAAGCTGATGCAGCTTGTTGAACTAGAAGGTGGAGCCGCGCAAATTCCCGTCATTGGACAAGGGAAGAAGGTCAGTCGTCAATCAGCAGCGATGCTAAACGGCTACCTCATCCACGCCCTTGATTATGATGATGTGCATTCAGATGTGAGAGGACATCCAAGTGCCGTCATCGTCCCGGCTTTGCTTTCGCAGCTGACAGCCGGAGTGGGCTATGGCGACCGATTTTTAGCCGCCTATATGACAGGTGTCGAAGTGATGGCAAGGCTTGGAGAATCCATCGGCAAGGCTCATTATGAGCGAGGCTGGCATAATACAGGAACACTTGGAGCCATTGCGGCAGTATGTGCCATTGGCTATTTGAAGCATGTCTCGCAGGAAGAGCTGACGAAAGCGATCGGCTTTGCTGGTGCGCAATCAGCCGGAATGCGAAAGCAATTTGGCACTGATATGAAACCATTACAAGCTGGCTTAGCCGCTAAAACAGCCGTGTGGTCAATGGATGTAGCTTGTTCAGGCTTTGGCGGGAGTGACTCAGTTCTTGATGGGGAAAACGGATTCTTTTCACTCTATGGAGATCAGGAATTGGCGGAAAGACGCTTGCTAGAGGGCTATGGCGCTACGTGGCGTATTGCTTCGCCGGGATTATGGTTCAAAGTTTATCCATTCTGTTCAGCCGCGCACCACGCAGCAGATGCGATTGAATGTTTGGTGAAAGAACGGCCTTCCTTACGAAATCAGATTGAACAGGTCGACGTCATTTTTCCGCCTGACGGAGATGCGGCTCTCACTGAGCGGACGCCTTTGACTGGAGAAGAAGGACGATTCAGTGTCGAATACGTCATCGCACTTGCGGTGTTTGGTTACACTTTATCACTAGATGCCTTTACGAAAAAAACCATTTCACCTGAGCTGCGGACATGGATGAAGAGGGTCAACAGAGAATATGATCCTACGGTGAAACCCCATCCCGATGCCGTGCCAAAAGGCCGTTTTACGATTGTGAAGCTCACCTTATCTGACGGTACCTCCATCAGCAAGCGGGTCGATATTCCGCGGGGAGCACCCGGACACGCATTATCAATAGAAGACATCATGCAAAAGTTAAGCAGTATCACAAGCACATTACATGCACAGCAGATTTTACAGGCTATTGAAGAGGAAAACGACTCTTCTTATTTGCAGCTGCTGGCATGATAAAGAAAGATATCATCTATAGAGATGAGCCCAGGCTGTCGAGAAAATCTCGACAGCTTTATTTTTTTCCTTAAAGTTTCATCTCTCCGTTTTATAATAGAGAAATGCTACTAAAGGAAGGTGTTTTTTCTCATGTTCCACACTAGAAATTCTTCTCAGCACGAAGCCGAATTTGTATTGCTAGATCAGCTGTTCGAAGAGGATCACCTGCTTCGTAAAATTGATTTTTCATTTATCGTAGACAAAGTCAAACCATATTATAGTGAGAATAAAGGTCGTCCTTCTCTTGATCCATTCATTTTGTTCAAAATGATGTTTATCGCATACCTAAATAGAGCGATGCTTTTGTAGATTCAAAACAGCTGCACGGGCCTCGCTACTGCCGGTTGAGGGGAAAACAGAATGTGAGTGAGCAAGTTCTCCTCGCAGCTGCGTGCCAGAACATGAAGAAGATTGCCACACACCTAGCGAAGCTAGGCAAGGTGTGTGGGAGGCCTTTTTTAATACATTTCATCAATCATACATACGTTAAAAATAAAAAAGATTGTATAGCGTCTATTTTGCTATCTTTTAGCAAGATGCTGCTTTAAATAAAAGTAAGGATAGCCAACAATGATGAGCGGGGCTGCTAATGCAAAGAGTATCCAAGAGCCTGAGTGACTGTCTCTAATGACTCCAATGAAAATACAAGTACCGATGAGAAAATATAATAAAGCACCTAAGAACCAATACATATTCATTCCGCTTTTTCTTTACACTTGTTCTTGGATTGACTATTTTTGTTTCTATGCTTGGCTGTTTTTTCGTTGGCATTGCTTAATCGATCAGGGCACTGATTTTTTGACACTTTCTCAGTTCGGACACCTTTTCTTTTTAATGATAAAATTGTGTGAGCAATCGATTTCAATGTTAATCATTCCTTTAATAAATAGTGAGTTTAGTGAGTTCCTCATTATTTTAAATGTAAATTTGAAAAGATAAAACGTACATAAAGGCAGAACCCTTATGTACGTTTGGGCAATGAACATATATTGGAGACATCTAATGGTTCACTGCACCTTGGTATTGTTGTGTTCCTTCTCATCCTATAAAATGATTGGATAAATGTATGTTACACATTCGATGAATGACATTAGTCTCTGTTCGGTTAAACTATTAAAGGAAGTGGATGAGGTTTGGTGATAAGGAATCCTTTCAAAGAAAAGTACTACTCACATGCTAGACAGGCATTAAATATGCTTGCGCTCAGAGTGCCGGGCCTAGCTTTTATTCTCATGATCTATGTAGCCTCTATTGTGCTGCAATTTCTTAATGGGAGCTGGTCCATTTTATTGCTTCATGTGTTTACAGTATTGACCGCCATTTTTGCTTTGCTGCATTGGCATTCATATCGCTGGGTTAAGAAAAGGGTCATTCTATATTTTGTGCTGCAAGGTTTGATCACTTTTACACTGGTTAATGTCATGACTGGCTTCTTAGTGCTGATCATCATTGGCCTTTATGCATTTTTAATCGGACAGATTATAGGAATGGCAGACAGAAGAAAGACTTTCCTCATCCTTTATTTATTGTTTCTGCTGTTCATCAATGTAGTATATCAGATTCACAAAGGTGAATATTTGCATTTTCTTGTCATTGCCGTACCTATTATGATTGTGATTATTACTTATGCCGCTACATTATTTGCCCAAGTCGATGAAAAGATAAAAGCGCAGCTGACTCTTGAAAGGCTGGAGTTGGCTCATCAGCAGGTCGAACAGCTGACGCTGCAAAACGAGAGACAGCGTATGGCAAGGGACTTACACGATACGCTTGCTCAAGGGCTGGTCAGTTTAAATATGCAGCTGGATGCTATTCATGTTCATCTCACGAAAGGCAATACAGAGAGAGCAAAAGAAATCATCCAACAATCGATAAAAAGAGTGAGAGGTACATTAGCGGACGCGCGTTCAGCGATTGACGATCTGCGTAGCAAATCAGAAGAAATCGGTTTTCTAAAAGAAAGAATTACCTCTCTAATGGATCATTTTCAAGAGTCAACAGGCATGGGTGGTTTTTTAGACTACAGATTACAGCAGGTGTTAGACGTTCGTACAGCTGAAAACTGTTATTACATTATTGGAGAATGTATAACGAATGCAGCAAAGCATGCTGAAGCAGAATCGATTTCTGTATCCATTTGGGATGATGATAAGAGGATGCTCCATTTAACTGTCAAGGACAATGGCAAAGGATTTGATGTTGAAAAGAGCAAGAAAAAGAGAGGGCATTACGGGCTTCTCGGCATAGAAGAACGCGTCAGAGCAATGAAAGGTCAATTTAATATAAAGAGTACAAAATCGAAAGGAACACAAATTGAGATCATAGTACCAATTCAGGGAGAGATGCAAGATGAATAAGGTTTTAATTGTTGATGACCATCTTGTCGTGAGGGAAGGTCTAAAGCTTTTAATTGAAACGAATGATCACTACACTATTATAGGAGAGGCGGAAAATGGCAAAGCGGCAGTCCGCCTTGCAGATGAACTAAAACCGGATATTATTCTCATGGATTTGTATATGCCGGAGATGAGCGGGTTAGAAGCCATTAAACAAATAAAAGAAAAACACGACATCCCCATCATTATTTTGACTACATATAATGAAGATCACTTAATGATCGAAGGAATTGAATTAGGTGCGAAAGGATATCTATTGAAGGATACAAGTTCAGAAATCCTTTTTCATACAATGGATACAGCAATAAGAGGAAACGTGCTGTTGCAGCCTGATATCTTAAAACGTCTGCAAAAAATTCAATTGGAGCGGATGAAGAAGCAGAGCAGTGATACGCAGCTGACAGAAAAGGAAGTCATTGTTTTAAAAGCAATTTCCAAAGGGTTTAAAAGCAAAGCGATCGCCTTTGACTTGGGCGTCTCTGAGAGAACAGTAAAGTCTAGATTAACGTCCATTTACAATAAATTAGGCGCAAATTCAAGAACTGAAGCCGTGACGATTGCCATGCAAAGAGGCATTCTGACATTAGACTAATAATATCAAATTTTAAATTTGCCCAAACGTACATGCCCGAATGTACGTTTTTTTTATTTCATTGTCCACTACAATGAGAAAGAAAGTGATCAAGCAATGTGTTGAAAGGAGATTATCATGTCAAAAATGTTATATAAATTAGGAGGATGGGTTGCTCGCCATCGCGTAAAAGTAATATGCGCGTGGATCGTTGTGTTAGTTGCTTCGATAGGCCTTGCAATCACGTTAAAACCAAGTTTTTCTGAGGGTATGTCCATACCTGACACACCTTCGGAAAAAGCGATGGATGTCTTTCAAAAAGAATTTCCTCACGGCCCTGATAAAGGGAGCATACGGGTGATTTTCGGTGCTGAAGATGGAGAGAAACTTACTGCAAAGACAGCGAAAAAAGCAATCGAAAATACGTTCAAGGAAATCAATAAAGATGATTCCGTTGACTCGATTGCAAGTCCTTTTGTGACAGGAACAATTGCGGAAGACGGTACAGTTGCCTATGCTGATATCAAGTATAAATCTTCAGCTGATGATATAAAAGATGACTCTATCAAACACTTAAAAGACAGTTTGAAATGGGCTGATGACGAGGGATTACAAACTGAGCTGAGCGGAGATATACCGGGAGCCGAGATGGAGATAGGCGGAGTGTCTGAAATTGTCGGCATTATCCTGGCCTTTGTCGTGTTAGCCATTACATTCGGCTCCTTATTGATAGCAGGTTTGCCGATTTTAACAGCACTGATTGGATTAGGTGTAAGTATTGGACTTGTTTTGATTGGGACACAAGTATTCGATATTGCTTCCGTTAGTCTTTCATTAGCCGGAATGATTGGTCTTGCTGTTGGGATTGATTATGCTTTATTTATTTTTACGAAGCACCGCCAGTTTTTAGGCGAAGGTATACAAAAAAATGAATCAATTGCGAGAGCTACAGGAACAGCTGGGAGTGCAGTCGTTTTTGCAGGACTTACTGTTATCGTCGCACTTTGCGGATTGACTGTCGTTAACATTCCTTTTATGTCTGCAATGGGGCTGACAGCAGGGCTTAGTGTACTGATGGCTGTTCTCGCTTCAATCACGTTTGTGCCTGCCGTCTTGTCGATAGTGGGGAAACGGATGGTTCCGAAATCAAAGAAAAAAGAAAAACAAAGCGCTGAAACAAATGTATGGGGACGCTTTGTCACAAAAAACCCTATCATGCTAAGCATATGCAGTATTCTGATTTTGCTCGTCATTAGTATCCCATCTATGCATTTGGAGCTGGGCTTGCCTGATGCAGGGATGAAAGCGAAGGATAATCCAGATCGCCGGGCTTATGACTTGCTTGCCGCCGGTTTTGGAGAAGGATTTAATGGTCAATTAACACTTGTAGCAGATGCCACAAGTGTAACAGGAAATAAGGCGAAAGCCTTCGCAGACGCAGTGAAAGAGATAAAGGGTTTAGACCATGTAGCCAGTGTCACTCCTGCAAGGCCTAATAAAGAAGGGAACTTTGCCATCATTACGGTCGTTCCTGAAACAGGGCCAAATGATGAAGCAACAAAGGATTTGGTACAGGATGTACGCAGCTTATCAGATAAAAACGGGGTAGATTTGCTCGTTACTGGATCGACTGCAGTGAATATTGATATTTCAGATCGCCTTAATGATGCGATACCGGTGTTTGCTGTACTCATTGTTGGTTTTGCGTTTGTATTACTGACAATCGTATTCCGTTCTTTGCTGGTGCCTCTTGTTGCGGTTGCAGGTTTCATATTGACGATGACTGCCACTCTTGGAGTGTGTGTATTTGTTTTACAAGACGGGAATCTCATCGACTTTTTCAAAATACCAGAAAAAGGGCCGATACTCGCTTTCCTGCCGATTTTATCTATTGGGATCCTGTTTGGATTAGCCATGGATTACCAAGTATTCCTTGTAAGCAGAATGCGTGAAGAATATGTGAAAACAAAGAATCCAGTACAAGCGATTCAAGCTGGATTAAAACACAGCGGTCCTGTTGTCATCGCAGCCGGCCTGATCATGATTTTCGTTTTTGCAGGATTTATCTTTGCTGGTGAGGCTTCTATTAAAGCCAACGGGTTGGCTCTTTCCTTTGGTGTGCTCTTTGATGCATTTATTGTACGAATGACACTGATTCCAAGTGTGATGAAGTTGATGGGGAATGCAGCCTGGTATTTGCCAAAATGGCTAGACAAGATTATTCCAAATGTGGACATAGAAGGGCATCAACTCACGAAGGAAATACAGCCAGAAATAGATTATGAACAAAAGAAGCAAATCAGTATGTAGTAGAAAGCAGATATTTTACGAGATCTGCTCAGACCGTTGACAAAATAGGTCGGATTTCTAAAATCCGACCTATTTCTGTCCATTTTATTCGATTTTTTCGACGGAAAATCTGGGGATCAGGACCTTTCTAGGTCCAATTCGCCAGATTTTTGAGATTCATGGCAGCGAAAACAAGCATCGCCTGCATGGACTTTTTTCTTACCCCAGTCAAAGAACCATACATCACACTACCCTCCTCTTGATATTTTTTAAAGTAATGTAGAATCATATCTTCAACTAACATTATGGCTCACCTACTACAACGCCTTATCTAGGAATTTTCTTCATATTCTTACACTCTATCATTTTTCGTATCTATTAAAAAAATGAATGGAATCCCCCCCAACATCCAACTCCATCAAAAAGTATGAAAAAAAGATGACCAAACCATGATAAGTTCATGAAAACAGTGGAATCCAATTGAGATTTGAGAGCGAACATGTAAAATAAAGCTACATAAAGAAAAACAATGGCAACAGCGGAGGCTGATGATGAAAATATTAATGATTGAAGATAATCAGAGCGTTTGTACAATGACAGATATGTTTTTTCAACGAGAGGGATTTCAAGCGGAATTCGTTCATGATGGGCTAGAAGGATTGAATAGGTTCAAGCAAGAGGAAGATTGGGATTTGTTGATCTTAGATGTCATGCTTCCTTCGATGGATGGTCTGACCATTTGTCAAAAGGTGCGCAAGATCAGTGATGTACCGATTATCATGCTGACAGCAAAGGAAACCGAGTCTGATCAGGTGCTTGGTTTTGATCTTGGGGCAGATGATTATGTGACAAAACCCTTTAGTCCTCTGACCTTAATGGCAAGGATCAAAGCGGTGAAACGACGTTTCGCTCATACATCCAATCAAGACGTGGTGAAAGAGGATGAGCAGCTTGTGACAGCGCATTTTCAGTTGGATAAGAAAACGAGAGAAGTCTTTCTGGAGGGTAAGCGGATTGAGAACTTGACGCCAAAGGAATACGATTTGCTGTGCTTTTTTATTCAGCACCCTCGGCAAGTGTTTTCACGTGAGCAATTGCTGGAGCAGATTTGGGGATACCAATTTTATGGAGATGAACGAACGGTTGATGTCCATATTAAAAGGCTGCGCCAAAAAATTGGGGACGGACCGAAGCCCTTTTTGTATACGGTATGGGGCGTAGGGTACAAGTTCGATGAAGATTAAATATTTTTATCAGCTGCTCATCAGTCATCTTGGGTTATTGCTCATCGCCATCATTATTATCAGCACCCTCTTGTCTCATTTTGTGAAGGATATTGCCTATCAAAACAGGGTAGATGAAATGAGCTCTTATGGGAATGAAATCTTGCAGAATTTTATACAACTGCCTAAAACCGAGATGACCTTCCGTCTCCGTCCATTTGAGGATATTCTCTCGACAAGACAAATTCGCTTTTTCGTGTTTGATGAAAAAGGGGATGTTTTGTCTCAGCAGCAAGGGATGCCGCCGCATGAAGCTTTACTGACTAAGGATTTATGGGCCAAGCTCTCAAAAGGAGAACAAATCATTGTCAAGCGTAGTGATTCACGCCGCCTTGATCAAGAAGCATCACTTGTGGCACTTCCTGTCATGGAGGACGGAAAGCTGAAGGGCGGAGTCGTTCTCATTGCGCCCATTCAAGGAGCTGAAGAGCTGATTGCTCAGATGAATCGTTATCTGTATATCATCGTGTTTGTGGCACTGACGATTACCTTTATTCTCAGTCTGTTTCTGTCTAAATTTCACGTGAACCGAATCAAAAAACTGAGAGAGGCAACAGAGAAGATTGCACAAGGCGATTACAACATCAATCTTGAAAACAAGCACCTTGATGAAATTGGGACACTTAGTGAGGATTTTAATATGATGGCTAAACGCCTCCAACGATCAAGAGAGGAAATTGACCGGCTTGAAAAGCGAAGACGACAATTCATTGCCGATGTGTCTCACGAATTGAAAACGCCGCTGACCACCATTCGAGGATTGGTAGAATGGCTGAACACAGCGGATGTACCAGCAGAAGAGAAAGAGAAATGCTATGCTTTAATTACAGACGAGACAAAACGAATGCTGCGCCTCGTCAATGAGAATATGGATTATGAGAAAATTAGATCGAATCAAATTACTCTTCAAAAATTTCACTATCCACTCATTGATACATTTGAAGTGATCAAAGAGCAGCTGAGCCGAATCGCTGAAGAGAAAAACAATCAGCTGATCGTGGACGTTGATCCTGAACAAAAGGTATATGCAGATTATGACCGGCTCATTCAAATTCTGGTCAATATCACAAAAAACGCCATTCAATTCACAGAAGGCGGTCATATTTCCTTAAGAGGGAGACAAGGGAATCAAGAGACAATCATTGAAGTGGAAGACACGGGCATTGGGATTGCGCCAGACGAAATCAAACACATATGGGAACGATTCTATAAAGCGGATATCTCCAGAACGAATACACCATATGGAGAATACGGACTTGGTTTGTCCATCGTGAAGCAGCTTGTGGGCTTGCATGAAGGACATATCGATATGAAAAGCGAAAAACATAAGGGAACGACATTTACCATTCGTTTGCCGCTTCCAAAAGAAAAGGGCTAGGGCTAAAATCATTTTAGCCCTTTTTAATGTATAACCACTCATTCAGTTTTGGTAAACGTCAAGCCGATATGAGCAAGCGCTTTGCGGTAAATCTTTACGAATGGTGATATCTTTAAATGGAATATTCGATTGAATTGCACTTAACGCAAGATAGTGCTTAATGCCTGTTAAAACAGCCGAAATCCCTAAAAGTCTTAACGTTTGTGCATAGCTGACCAAATATTGAATGCTCTGTTCATTCAGACGTTTTGTTCCCGATACATCAATGACCAAATGAGAGAGCGACAGCCTGTAGCTTTCCTGTAAAATGGTTTCTAAAATATGCTGAGCACGTGTCTCTTCGATATCACCAAAAAGAGGAAGCACGGCGACACCGTCAACAACTGGTACGATCGGTACAGATAATTGCTGAATTTGCCGGTTGGCACGGTCTAGTTCTAATGCGCAAATCAGCTCGAAGCGCGCGAGATCAAAAAAGACTGCCGACCCGGGGATCTGGCAGTCTGCTTATTAAAGGGTAACAGGTACAGTAGACATAGAGAAAAATTCCTCATACAAGGCCTGAACGGCTTCTTTTTCTTGAGCCGCTTTGACGCCAAACATCATGCTGACCTCTGAAGAGCCCTGATTGATCATTTCAATATTGACCTTGGCTTTTGACAGCGCCTTTGCCGCTCTTGCTGTTGTACCAACATTATGACGCATTGCTTCTCCCACGACCATAATGAGGGAGAGATTCTGCTCTAAAGCAACCTCATCTGCATCAAGCACGAGCTTTAGACGGTCTAAAAGCTCTTGTTCAATATGCTGCTGCTCCAGCTGATCCTGCCTTAAGATAATGGTCATATCATCAATGCCAGAAGGAACGTGCTCATAAGTAAGCCCATATTCCTCTAACGTTTGCAGCACCTTACGTCCAAAGCCGACTTCTCGGTTCATCAAATACTTACTGATATAAATGCTGCAAAATCCATTGTCTGAGGCGATCCCAACAACAGGTCCATTCGTATGATCCCGTTGATTCACAATTTTTGTGCCTTGTGCTGCTGGGTTATTGGTGTTTTTAATCTGAACAGGAATGCCTGCCCGAAAAGCTGGAATGAGCGCTTCATCATGGAACACAGAAAAACCAGCATAGGACAGTTCGCGCATTTCCCGATACGTCAGCTCAGTGATCTCCTTTGGCTTGTGAACGATCGTTGGATTGACGGCGTAGACAGCATCCACATCTGTAAAGTTTTCATACACATCTGCCTTCAGCCCGTTTGCCAAAATGGAGCCGGTAATATCTGATCCGCTTCGAGAAAAGGTGACGATATCACCCGTTAGGCTGAAGCCAAAAAAACCAGGGAATACAATGATGCCAGAGCGTTCTCTTAATTTGTACAAATGATCATAGGATTCTGGGAGGACTTGCGCTTGACCAGGCTCATCGCTTACAAATAAACCAGCTTCCTTTGGATTCACATAGTGGGCCTCGACACCTTGATGGCGGAAATAGGCTGCTATCAGCTTTGCGTTATTATCTTCACCGCTTGCCTTAATGGCATCAAGATAGCGCTCAGGACGAGACGAATCAGCCTGTAATAATGCATCTAGGTCCTGCCGAATGGTGTCAATAATGTCATGACCTAATCCAAGTTCATCAGCAATCGAGGCATATCGTTCGATGACTGCTTCCTGTAAATCATGCGCTTCACCTAAACGTAAATATTGTTTACCGCAGCTAATTAATAGATCAGTGACCTTCGTATCCGTTGAATGCCGTTTTCCTGGTGCGGAAACAACGACTGCTTTTCGAGCTGGATCTGCTGTTACAATGTCAAATACCTTTTGCAGCTGCTTGGCAGATGCAAGAGAACTGCCACCAAATTTAACGACCTTCAATGCATACATCTCCTATAGTGAAAATTTTCTCACAAATTGAATAGTTTCTATTATCAACTCTTTTCTTCAAATTATCAAGGTTTTTCTTCATGGAGAGTACAAATGTATTTTTGGAGAGGACGATATAGATGAATTCTATGAAAAAAGAGCTGGCAGTATGCCAAGCTCTTTCTTATGAAGATGAGGAGGAAGGTAGCTCCTGTTTCATCACTTTGTTCTCGCGTTTTTCCTTTAAGAAAAAGGCGAGGACGAGTCCAACGACCGCAATCAGACCAGAAACGATAAATGCCGTATTCATACCATGTACGGCTGATTTCATCGGATTGGCTAGTTCTGCATTTGCGGCAGAGCTGCTCATAATGGAGACAAGCACAGCCGTCCCAATAGAGCCACCCATTTGTCTCATTGTGTTATTCATCGCTGTTCCATGCGGGATGAGATGAGGTGGCAAAGAGTTAATGCCTGCTGTTGTCAGCGGCATCATGATCATCCCAACCCCGATTAAACGAACCGTATAGGCAACCGTAATCAGTGTGATCGATGAATCGAGACTTAGCATCATAAATGGCAAGGATGTGACGGTTAAAATCGCGAATCCGCCTAATGCCAGTCCTTTTCCGCCGACCTTATCAAAAATCCGTCCGATAAGCGGTGACAGGAAGCCCATAAATAGAGCACCTGGCAATAGGATCAGCCCTGTATCAAGTGCAGACAACCCTCTGACATTCTGCGTATAAAGCGGCAGGATGGTTTCAGTTCCAATTAGTAACGCAAAGACCAGCATACCAAGGAAGGTCGTTAAGCTAAAGATTGCAAACTTAAATACACCAAATTCAAGCATCGGTCTTTTTAAATTCGACTGACGCAAGATAAAGAAGAACAAGCTCACTGCGCCGACAATCAGCGAAACGAGAACAATCGCACTCGTCCAGCCATATGACCCGACACTAGAAAATCCGTACAGTAAACCACCGAACCCAAAGGACGATAAGATGACGGATAAGACATCAATGCGTGTTTCTCTTTGCTGCGTGACATTTTTCATTAAGAAGAAAGCAAGAATGAGATCAATTATACCGATTGGCAGAACAATATAGAATAAGTACTTCCAAGTAAATGTGTCTATAATCCAGCCGGCAAGTGTTGGACCTATTGCCGGTGCGAATGAAATGACAAGTCCGACCATACCCATGGCCTGTCCACGTTTTTCTTTCGGGAAAATGGTTAAAAAGATCGTTTGCATCAGCGGCATTAATATCCCTGCACCGGCTGCCTGCACAATACGCGCTGCAAGTAACACTGGGAAATTCGTTGCAAACGCGGCAAGAATCGTACCTGCTGTAAAAATGCTAAGAGCCGTTAAAACTAAGGCACGGCTCGAAAATTTCTCTATTAAAAAGGCAGTAATCGGGATGAGAATCCCGTTTGTCAGCATAAAGGCTGTTGTCAGCCATTGTCCTTTGCTGACATCAATATTGAATTCCTCCATGATATGTGGGATCGCTGGAATGAGCAGCGTTTGGTTTAAAATCGCTACGAATGCCCCAACGAGAAAAATCCCAACAATCACAGATCGATTATATGATGTATGTGTGGTTGTTGATTGGTTCATGTTATCCCTTCTTTATCTATAAAATGATGCTTTTCAGCTGTGACACGTTTTGTGATAAAACGCTGTTTTTACCTAAATAATCAAGCAATGAGCTGATTAAAAAATTTCTTGGTTGGTCCTTTGATAATTCTTGATTCAATAGCTCAAACGCAGAGAGGAGATCATCCTTTTCTTCTCCGTTTGAAAGTGAGTGAAGCTCTTGCTTGATCTTCGTTAAGTACGTGATGACATGTTTTTCTTCATCATATTCTTCCTGTGAGGAAAGCAGATAAGAGTCCATCAGCTCATCTGTTAACACAGGCTCAATGGAGCAAGGCTTTTTCGATACACGGTCCATCACACCGATGATCATTTCAGCCGCATTTTCTAATTGAATGTTCTTATACTCGATCGCCAGCATTAAGATGAATTCTCTCATTAATCCATTGAGGACAATCACAAGATCCCAGACATAAGGAGCAACAGATTCACCATACGTGCTTAAAATAATGTCTCTGTGCCGCTGCATGATAATGGAGCGTGTCTCACGCAAATGCTTTTTGACAATGGGTGAATGCTGAGAAAATGCTTCGAAGGACAGCATATTTAAAAATTTATGATTCTCTTTAAACTCCTCAAGCTCAAGCTTAATCTTCTTTGTGAACTTTTCCTTTTTGGATAGCCTCGTCTCTGAATGAATGATGTGAGAAATCTCCCTCATCTTGCGCTGATTATATTTAATCAGTTCCAATAGAAGCTCTTCCTTCGAATCAAACAGTTTATAAATGGACGCTTTTGATATTTTACAGGCATCGGCAATCGACTGCATGGAGACACTCATATAGCCTTTTTGTGAAAACAATTTCTTTGAAACCCGCAAAATCTCTTCTTGCTTTTCGTTCATCATCATAAGTCCTTTCCGAATCGGTAAAACCATAGGGTCACAATGGAAACCGAGTGGTCACTTTTGACATGATAACAAAACCAATCGCTCATTTCAAGAAAACGAACTTAAAAAAATACCTGTTAGTAGGCAGGTATTTAATCCTTCCATTGAGGAAGGAGATTGTATGCTGGAACAAAATACGATACATTTATCGTATGAATAATTCAAACCATCCAAACCAAGAAGACATGACATTGATTTCTGTGCTGCATGCATTGGCTGATCCTGTAAGGTTAGAAATTGTCCGCTGTTTAGCAAAAGCGGGGGAGAGGACGTGCGGCACGTATGATATGAACATTGCGAAATCCACACTCTCCCATCACTTCAAAGTGCTGAGAGAGGCAGGGGTCGTGAAAGTCAGAATTGACGGAAAGCACCGCTACTATTCTCTAAGAAAAGATGACATCGAGACTGCTTTTCCAGGTCTTTTGCCGTCGATTTTAGCAGTAGATAAAGAGCGGTGGTAAGCCAGCTTGTCTATGAAGAACAGCTGGCTATTTTATGTCCCGTAAATCGACTCATACAGCCGTTTCACCGCCGGATGAATCTCCTCTGGACGTATGTGAGAGAAGCCAAATACGAGCGGAACAAAGCCTTTTTCATGCCCCGGCAAGTGATCATCCAGGGTGAAACGATCCATACCGTACATTTTCAGCTTTCTTTCTTTGGCACGCTGTAAGATCTCATGCTGCGTTCGATCTGAGCGGAACTCTGCGATAAAATGAAGACCTGCATTTTCGCCGATAATCCGTACATTGTCACCGAAAGCAGTTTCGAGTTCTCCAATGAGCTGCTTTCGTTTTTCCTCATATAAACCATTCATTCTTTTAATATGCCGCTGGTACGTGCCGTCTTTAATAAAGTATAGAAGGGTGTATTGGGTAAAAAGGTTGGCCGTCTGAATGAAAAAATGCTGTTCTTCCTTATAGCGTCTTAATAAATGCTGCGGCAGCACCATGTAGCTCAGCCGCAAGCCGGCAGCAGTGATTTAGAAAAGGTACCCATATAAATGACTTTGTCATACCGATCAAGGCTTTGCAAAGCCGGTATGCTGTCTGTGCCATATTTAAATTCACTGTCATAATCGTCCTCAATGATATAGCGGTCTGGCTGATCAGCGCCCAGTTTAACAGCTGTATCCTCCGAGAAATCGGCATGATCACTCCTGTTGGAAACTGATGAGAAGGAGTAATGATCAAGACATTCGGCTGTTTTTTGTGAATGTCGCTCATCCGCACACCTTTTTGGTCAATTCCAATCGTTTCAATTCGGTGATGATTATTTTTCAGCATTTGATAGAGCCGGCGGTAGCCAGGGTTTTCTAATCCGTATACTTGATCAGCTGGAAGAATGCTCGATAACGAATGAATAAGTGATTGTGTGCCTGCGCTTAAAATGAGCTGCTCTGGGTAGCATTTGACGCCTCGTGCAAGTCCGATCAACCGGGCAATCGTTTCCCGTAATTCATAAACACCTTGTGGATGCGGGAGCTCGCTAAAGGCTTCTTGGTGAAGGCTGATTGCCTTTTGTTCACATTTCAGCCAGCTTTTAAATGGAAAGTTTGCCGTATCAACGGAGATGTGTGAAAAGGAATACCAGTCGTCTCGCACAATAGGCTCTTCCTTTAAATCTGCTGGAAGAGAGGAGGGCTTCAACTGACCCGCCTCATGAAACGTTTCAAGTGATTCCACAAAAAAGCCTTTACGTTCCACAGAATATAAATATCCCTCTGCAAGCAGCTGCTGATAGGCACCATTCACTGAATTGACGCTGACTTTTAAAGTATCAGCTAACTCTCGTTTAGAGGGTAACTGATCGTGTGGCTGAAGATTTCTATTTAAAATTTCGTCTTTGATTTTCGTATAAATTTGGTGATAAATAAACCCATTTGTCCCTGTTTGATCTAGTTGAATGGTCAGCATAACGTCATTCATCCTCTCTGATACCATCAAAAAAATGATATTGGTACTTTCTATCATACCAAAAAATATTCAGAATAATAAAAAAGACATAAAGGGGATGGATGACAATGAGTCAAACGACAACAAACCATTTTTCAACAGAAGAATGGCAGGAGAAAAGAGATCAATACGTCGCAAGAGGCGTCAGTAATGGCAATCGTCATCTTGCAGCGAAAGGGAAGGGAGCCGAGCTTTTCGATATTGACGGGAATCGTTTTATTGATTTTGCAGGCGCCATTGGCACATTAAATGTAGGACATTCACATCCAAAGGTTGTGGAAGCAGTCAAAGCACAGGCAGACAGTCTGATTCACCCAGGCTTCAATGTCATGATGTATGAATCGTATATCGAATTGGCAGAAAAGTTATGTCACCTAACACCAGGGGATCATGAAAAGAAAGCCATTTTCTTAAATTCAGGTGCAGAAGCTGTTGAAAATGCTGTGAAGATTGCACGTAAATATACGAAAAGACAGGCTGTTGTGTCGTTCACTAGAGGCTTCCATGGCAGAACGAATATGACCATGAGCATGACGAGCAAGGTCAAGCCTTATAAGTTTGGTTTTGGACCATTCGCATCAGAGGTATATCAAGCGC
The DNA here is from genome assembly GCF_002744245.1 of Bacillus pumilus. GTDB lineage: Bacteria > Bacillota > Bacilli > Bacillales > Bacillaceae > Bacillus > Bacillus pumilus_M. The sequence goes on from NZ_NKHG01000013.1 coordinate 25,371, forward strand.
CATATCCTTATTACTATCAAAAGCCAGAAGGATTAAGTGATGCAGCTTATGATGAGTACATGATTGATCAATTCAATCAATTCTTTGTAGCGACCGTTGCGCCAGAAACAGTGGCTTGTGTGGTCATGGAACCAGTCCAAGGGGAGGGCGGATTCATTGTGCCATCGAAGCGGTTTGTTCAGCACGTCGCTTCATTCTGTCAGCAGCACGGCATGTTATTTGTTGCCGATGAGATTCAAACAGGCTTTGCGAGAACGGGGAAATACTTTGCGATTGAGCACTTTGATGTCGTTCCAGACTTAATCACTGTGTCAAAATCACTTGCAGCTGGCTTACCGCTAAGCGGAGTTGTTGGCAGAAAAGAATTGCTTGATGCAGCAGATCCAGGGGAGCTCGGAGGAACTTATGCAGGAAGTCCGTTAGGCTGTGTGGCAGCACTAGCCGTTCTTGATATTATTGAAACAGAACAATTGAATAAACGATCTGAACACATTGGACAAGTCATTGAGGACAAAGCGAATGAATGGAGAACAAAGTATTCATTCATTGGAGAAGTCCGTAGATTAGGGGCGATGGCTGCGATTGAAATTGTCGAAGATCAAACAACGCGTACACCAGATAAGAAAACAGCCGCAGCCATTGCAGCATATGCAAATGAGCACGGGCTGCTCTTATTAACGGCAGGGATTAATGGGAATATTATTCGCTTTTTAACACCACTTGTCATCACAGATGAGCTGCTACATGAAGGATTAGGGATCATCGAAGACGCCTTCACAGCACGCTAAACAACAAAGGGGGATGGTTGTATGCAAAAACAACAAATGGCAAAAAACATGTCGCAGTCAGACGTACTGTTTTTATCCATAGGTGCAATGCTCGGATGGGGCTGGGTTGTACTTTCGGGAGATTGGATTTTAACAGCTGGCTTTTTAGGCAGCGTGATTGCCTTTGTGATAGGAGGCACTCTTGTCATCTTTATTGGACTCACATATGCCGAGCTTTCGTCTGCGATTCCTGAGACAGGCGGAGGGCTGGTCTTTGTCCAGCGGGCATTTGGGATAAAATCGGCTTTTGTCTCGGCATGGGGCGTTTTGTTTGGCTATGTGTCCGTTATTACATTTGAAGCTGTCGCGCTACCGACTGTCATTGATTATGTCATTCCAACACAGCACGTTGGTTTCCTATGGAATATAGGGGGCTGGGACGTTTATTTCACTTGGGTGTTAATTGGATCTGGCGGTGCATTATTTTTAACAGCTCTGAATTACATTGGTGCAAAGCCAGCAGCTATTTTTCAATCCGTATTTACAGTAGCGATTATCCTAACAGGATTTCTACTGTTAGGCGGTGCGACGTTTAACGGAGACTTCTCAAACCTTGAGCCGATGTTCCAAGGCGGGGTTGGTGGTCTCATGGCAGTCTTAGTCATGATCCCGTTTCTATTTGTCGGATTTGATGTCATCCCGCAAGTGGCGGCAGAAATCAATGCACCGAAGAAAATCATCGGTAGAATTCTGATTATATCCATTGTGAGTGCGGTTGTTTTCTATTTACTCATTGTCTTTGGAGTTGCAGCGAGCATGTCAAAGGGAGAGCTTGAAGCCTCATCACTTGCGACAGCAGATGCGATGGTACAGCTTCTCGGCCATCAGGCATTTGGTACTGTACTCGTAATTGGCGGAGTAGCAGGAATTGTCACGAGCTGGAATGCTTTTATCATTGGTGCAAGCCGAATCCTGTACGCAATGGCGGAAAGAGGCATGATTTCAAAATGGTTTGCGTATATTCATCCAAAGTATAAAACACCAACAAATGCGATTTTGTTTCTTGGCGGATTGGCTTTTTTTGCACCGTTATTAGGTCGCCCTGCCCTTGTATGGATTGTCAATGCAGGTGGTGTGGGAATCATTGTCGGGTATTTAATAGTGTCCATCGCCTTTATGAAACTTCGGAAAACAGAACCTGAACTTGAGCGTCCATACCGCATTAAATATTGGCGGACAACAGGAGTATTCGCCATTGGACTCAGTCTCCTTTTTCTTTTGTTTTATTTTCCGGGCATGCCGGCCTCTCTGTCATGGCCAGCTGAATGGATATTGCTTTTAGGTTGGGCACTCATTGGGTATATACTATATGTAATGAATCCAAGAACGAAGGAGAAGGTAGAGCATGACAAACGAACTCAAAGTATATAATCCTGCAACAGGAGAAGAAATTGCCTCGATTGCTCAGCATACAAAAGAACAAATCGAAGACGCGATTTCTCGCTCACATAAAGCATTCAAAACATGGGCAAAGACGTCGGCACATGAACGTGCAAATATCATTCGCAAGTGGTTTGATCTGATGATCGAACATAAAGAAAGGCTTGCAAAAATCATCACAGAAGAAAACGGAAAGCCGTATCAAGAAGCAATAGGGGAAATTGTCTATGCTGCTGGGTATATTGAATGGTATGCAGAGGAAGCAAAGCGCATTTACGGCCGAACCATTCCGTCTCATACGACAAATAAACGTCTTTTCGTCACAAAACAGCCAGTCGGCCCAGTCGCTGCAATTACACCGTGGAATTTCCCTGCGGCGATGATTACAAGAAAGGCCGCACCAGCTCTTGCGGCAGGCTGTACGTTTATTGTGAAGCCGGCTGAGGATACGCCACTGACAGCCATTGAACTGGTGAAATTAGGTCATGAAGCTGGGATTCCAGAGGATGCCTTGCAATGGGTAGTCGGTGATGGAAAAGAAGTTGGTGAAATCTTCACAGATAGTCCGTTGATTCGCAAAATCACGTTTACAGGCTCAACGCCAGTCGGAAAGCACCTCATCAAAAATAGTGCCAGCACAGTCAAGCACGTATCAATGGAGCTTGGCGGTCATGCTCCGCTGATTGTAGACAAGGATGCGAACCTTGAACTGGCTGTGAAACAGGCAGTGGCATCTAAGTTCCGTAATGCAGGACAGACCTGTGTCTGTGCTAACCGCCTCATTGTGCATGAAGAGATTCATGAAGCGTTTGCTCAAGCATTCAGCAAAGAAGTAGAAAAGCTGAAAATGGGAAATGGTTTTGAAGAAGGCACATCCATAGGCCCAATTATCAATAAGCGCGGCTTTGATAAGATTGTCGATCAAATTCAAGATGCGGTGGATAAAGGGGCGAAGGTGCTTGTTGGTGGAGATACACATTACGACGATGAGAAGTCCTATTATTTTGTCCAGCCAACGGTTCTCACACATGTCAATCCTTCTATGAACATCATGCATGAAGAGACCTTTGGACCAGTGGCGCCGATTACGACGTTTCAAACGTTAGACGAGGCGATTGAATTAGCCAACGATACACCTTTTGGACTTGCAGCTTATTTCTTTACAGAAAATTACCGGAATGGGCTCTACATCTCAGAGAATCTTGATTACGGTATTATTGGCTGGAATGATGGCGGTCCATCGGCTGTTCAAGCACCATTTGGCGGTATGAAGGAGAGCGGCATTGGTCGTGAAGGCGGTATTGAAGGCATCGAGCCCTATTTAGAAACAAAATATGTATCCATAGCATTAGATGGATAATGAATGTATAGACTGTCCGAGAAACCTCGGCAGTCTTTTTTGTGTTAGACAGCTGGAGGGAATAGTTGATCCACAGTTTCTTTCGTTTCCTTGAGGACTTCGTGGATATAATCTGTAGATGCTTGATCCATGCTGCTGAATAAGAGCCGTTCCACTGGCTCCATGCCAATAAAATTAAAGACTTCTGTATCAGTCGTCATGTGATGGGATGGGGTAACGATCATGTTTGAATCAAGAAAGGTTCTTGGGGCATCGTGTGTGTTAATAATGACAGCTTTTTTGTCCCAGAGCAGATTCTCAATCCCTTGTTCGGTGGTTCGATAAGCAAATCCCTCCGAAAAGACGCGCTCTACATAGCCCTTTAACATGGCCGGCAAGCCTGTCCACCAAATCGGAAAAATAAATGTCAGGACATCCGCTTTTTGAACGAGTTTCTGTTCTATTTGAATGGCGATCGGCACATCACCGCTTTTGATGGCTGCCTTTTCCGCACTGGAGAGCTCCGGCTGAAAGTTAAGGGAATAGACATCTCGAACAGTCACGTCATGACCATTGTTCAAAAGAGTGCTCACAACAAGATCTAATAGGGTTTGATTTAAGCTTTGCTGGGGATGAGCAAATATGATTAGGTGGTTCATCTCATAGCCTCCTAGGTGGTCATGTGTCTCATTATGGCATGCACCTGTATCCTATTCAATCCTATATTGGAAATGATAGGTTGGGAAAATAAAAAAGCGATCGTCAGAAAACGATCGCTTTTGCGTGTAGGCAAACCTTCGCATTCGGTGTCAGTCCTGCGTGCCAGGTGCTCACGAATCCCCAACTCGTTCTGCTCCGGTACTCGTCCTTCCTAGACTGCAAAGGTTTTCTATCGCGCTAAAAAGAAGGCAGCTTTTATTTCTTTCTGAAAGCAAGTCCAAGTGCAATGAGTGCCACGACTAGAGCTGCAATGGACAGGCCAAGGACAAGTGGTGAGGAAGAAGTGAAGGCTGTTTCAGATGCCTTTTCTTCTTTTGGTTTTTCTTGACCGTGGGAATCCGTTACGGTATTAGAAGCGACGATGTTTGTGATCGAATGCGGTTTATCAGCATCTTTATCGCCAGTCCATTCAACGACCGTTCCATCTTTATAATATTGATACGCATCCCATGCTGCTTCGCCTGCTTCTTCAGGGTTTTTCGCTACAAAAATGAATTGTTGGAACTGTCCAGCTAGCACACCATCACCTGTTGCTTCCCAAGTGACTCTTGTGACTTTGCCATTTTTCTCTTCAGTTGTTGTTTTCCAGCCAGGTACTGGCTCGTATTGTTGGAATTCTACGCCTTTAGGCATTGTAACGACAACCTTTGTGGTCGGGCTGTCACTCTCAGAAGGTACTTTTAACGTATAGGTTTCCCAAGCGTTGGTCGCAGACGTATCAGGCTTGACTGTTACGTGTGCACTCACAGGAATCGCCAGTAAGAATGAAGCGAGAAGCATTGGTAATAAAGCTTTAACATATTTTTTCATCACATATGATCTCCTTTTAGTTTCTTCTAATAAAAGTTGTGTTGATGTTTTCAAAAGAACCAGTTAATGCATGAATTTCAATCTTCCAAGTCCCTTTTTCATTTAATAAGAGATTTTCAGCAGAGAAGTGTCCATTTTTTAATCGTTTCAGCTGAAATTCACTTGGGGTCTCTTCCCCGAATAAGGCGACTTTATGGATCTTGGCTGTCACCGATTGAATGTCAGTGATTGTTTGCCCATTCTTCTTCGTAAATGCCACTTCGAACGTATTTTTCCCAGGGGCATTTGGGGTAATGCTTAAGGACACAATGTCACGATGCTCGACCTGATTTGCTCCAAAGAATGGCTCTGGTGCAGGGGGGGGAGGGCTCGGAATATTGGTGAATACAGCCGTTAATAACAAAATAGCGATCCCAATGATCCATTCTACCCGCAAGGAAACGTTTCGCTTCTGTTTCTTTTCCCATCTCAGCATCAAATAATGGACAAGCCCAAGGAGGCCCATGATGATAAATAAACCAAGCTTGATTAAAAACGTTCGTCCGTACGCTGATTGGAAAAGGGCATCAAACGATTGCAAAATAAAGATCGCATTCACAAAGCCTGAAAATACTATGAGTCCAACAGAGAGCAGCGCCCACGGATGGAAGGCTGTTAGTGTAATGCGTAAGAGCGGCTGATCTTCATTTGGCAGCTTCTTGAGCAGAAGCAGAACAATGGAGGTCAAACCACCGACCCAAATGGATGCAGAGACGAGATGGATGAAATCAAGTGACGTTGTCAGTATTTTATTATCTGTTGCTGCTGGATGACCGATTTGTGCTTTCAGCCAAAGGAGCACAGTGAAAATGAGCAGCGGAAACAGCCATACCCGAAAAGAAGTGAAGTTCCCTTTTTTCATCGCCACAATGGTCCAGATGGTGAGAAGAACAAACGATGCCATGAGCATCATCCACAAACTACCACCAGAGGTCGACGCAATGGTTTCTTGCAAAAGCGATGGTTGAAACGCCTTCCAAAACGACACGTTTGCCGCTGATTTTGTTTGGATCGGCAGCTGGAGCACGAGTGCTCCGCCCATCATGATGAGTGAGAGTGTGAGCAGCCACTTCATTCGTTTGGCTAATGCGGTTTTAATGGCTGCCTGAAACCAAAACAGTCCAAACAAAATAGTCCCCAAAAATAAGCTGAACGACGTATAGAGAAAGGCTTTGTCAATGGTCGAAGCCATATCAATGGATTCATTCGATTGACCTTGCTCTAATTGGTCAAATCCTCCATCCGCTTTTCCAATACTAAATGGGATCATGCCAGAGACAGAGTGTCCGTCCGCTGATACCGCATTCCACTGAATGGTGTAAATCCCTTTTGGTAAATCCTTTTTTAAAGCAGCTTCCATGATCTTTTGATCCTTAATGACCGTATCTCCCTTATCCACACGATCACCCTTTGCATTTAGCACCTTAATAGCATGAAAGCCGCTTTCGATTCCTTCACTAAATGTGATAGAGACTGAAGGAGGCTGCTTGTCTAGCTCTTCATTTGCCGCTGGATTTGAGCTCACCACATATGCATGAGCAAATGCTTCCTTCGGCATGAAAAAAGCGAACATCACGACAAGAAGCAGCAGCCAGTTGCTATATTTCCACAATGTCAATAACCGCCTTTCTACCTATGAAAATCTCTCATGTATCAGAAAGAAAGCGGCAGTAAACTGTGAGTCACAGAAAAACCGCTCTTCCTTTTGTACCGCCCACTCTAAAAGGTAAACGAAACAAACAGCAAGATGGTTCACTTTTTCTGTGTCATGTCTGCGCAGACGTTTCTTGAATAAATAGGTTTGATCAATATAAGCCTATTCGATTTAAGAAGAGGAAACAAGAAGTGACCATTTGAAAGTTGTGAAATTCCAATGAATTTTCTATCTAAACTACGTCAGATCAGCCTTTTTACCTGTTATTTCCTGTAATCTGACAGAGAATTCACATCATTTTTCAATTTTGTCACACACTAAGTGACAAAGTGACATTTAGTTTCAATTGAAGGGAAAGTGAAAGCGTTTTACGATAGGGATAAGGGCTTCACTGACACTTGTTCTTATATCTTTTGACCTATAAAGCCCTGAGTAAAGGGAGAGAAGAAAGGAGTTTTCACAGATGCAGGAAAAAAGCGGATTCCGTGTAAAAGTACAGCGCTTTGGAAGCTATTTAAGCGGCATGATTATGCCGAATATTGGAGCGTTTATCGCTTGGGGACTTATTACAGCCTTGTTCATTCCGAGTGGTTATGTTCCAAATGAACAATTAAATACACTCGTTGGACCAATGATCAACTACTTACTGCCGCTATTAATTGGTTATACAGGCGGTAAGCTCGTATATGATCACCGAGGCGGGGTACTCGGTGCAACCGCAACGATTGGTGTCATTGTTGGTTCGGACATCCCAATGTTTTTAGGTGCCATGATCATGGGACCACTTGGCGGTTATCTCATTAAGAAAATCGACCAGCTGTTCAAAGATCGAATCAGATCAGGCTTTGAAATGCTTATTAATAATTTTAGTGCAGGTATTCTAGGTGCGATTTTAGTCATCATTGCTTTCTACGCAATTGGCCCAGTGGTACTTGGTCTCAATAAAGCCCTAGCGGCAGGTGTAGATGTCATTGTTAATGCACATTTGCTTCCACTGGCGAGTATCTTCATTGAACCAGCGAAAGTATTGTTCTTAAACAATGCAATTAACCAAGGCATTTTAGGTCCTTTAGGGGTGGAGCAAGCGGCGAAAACAGGTCAGTCCGTTCTGTTCTTGCTTGAAACAAACCCAGGACCAGGTCTAGGTGTTCTTCTTGCATATATGTTCTTTGGAAGAGGGAATGCGAAGCAGTCTGCACCTGGTGCGATTGTCATTCAATTCTTAGGGGGAATCCATGAAATTTACTTCCCATACATCTTAATGAAGCCAAAACTCATTTTGGCCGTCATTGCTGGGGGAGCAAGTGGTGTTCTGACCTTCACATTATTAAATGCAGGATTAAAGGCTGTGCCGTCACCGGGAAGTATTATCGCGCTCATGCTGATGTCACCAAAAGGCGGCCATCTCGCTGTTTTAGCAGGTGTTGCTGTGGCAACGATAGTATCGTTCCTTGTCGCTTCTGTGATTTTAAAAGCGTCCAACGCATCAGATGAGGACCTAACAGCGGCAACAGAAAAGATGCAAGACATGAAAGGGAAGAAAAGTGCAGCGGCTGCTGCTCTAGCAGCACAAAAGGAAGACACTGAAGCAACCGAGCAAGCAGCATCACCAAGTGATGTCAATCCAGATGACGTGAACAAAATCATCTTTGCCTGCGATGCAGGAATGGGCTCAAGTGCGATGGGCGCATCCATCTTAAAGAACAAAGTCAAAAAGGCAGAGCTCGATATTGATGTAACAAACACATCCATCAGCAACATTCCAGATGATGCCGATGTGGTCTTTACCCATAAAGATTTAACAGACAGAGCCAAGGCAAAATTGCCAGGAGCTGTGCATATCTCAGTTGATAATTTCTTAAACAGTCCGAAATACGATGAGCTGATTGAGAAATTGAAAAAATAACATGGCGAAACGGGTTGAGTTCAATTTTTCTGCATTGAACTCCCCGTTTTGGTTGTTTTCCTGATTTTCCATTCTAAAAAAGGTGTGTGATCATTCATGAAACAAGTACTTTCAAAGGACAATATTTTTCTAAACGAACAAGCAGGCTCAAAAGAAGAAGCCATTAAAAAAGCAGGAGAAGTCCTAGTGGCAAATGGCTATGTCACAAGTGATTATGTCGACAAAATGTTTGAAAGAGAGAATATCTCTTCTACATTTATGGGCAACGGGATTGCGATTCCTCATGGGACAGAGGATGCCAAAGCGGCTGTCCTTCATTCAGGAATTTCAATCATTCAAATTCCAGATGGCGTAGAATATGGAGAAGGGAATATCGCCAAAGTCGTCTTTGGCATCGCTGGGAAAAACAATGAGCACCTCGATATTCTTTCTCAAATTGCGATTGTCTGTTCAGAAGAAGAAAATGTAGAACGCATCATTCATGCAAAGGATCAGGATGAACTGATTGCCATCTTTAACGAGGTGAACTAACATGAAGGCACTTCATTTTGGAGCAGGGAATATTGGCAGAGGGTTTATCGGATCTTTGTTAAAAACATCGGGCTTTGAGCTTGTGTTTACGGATGTAAATGAAGAGGTGATCCATGAGCTGAATGAAAGAGGAGAATATACGGTTGAGCTCGCAGCACCAGGACAGAAGCAAGAAGTAGTAGGTCCTGTGTCAGCCATCAATTCAGCACAACACCCAGCGGCATTAACAGAAGCCGTTGCAACAGCCAATTTGATTACGACAGCAGTTGGACGAGCCGTTTTGAAAATCATTGCCGCATCTATTGCTGAAGGATTAAAACAAAAAAAGCCTGACCACATTATCAACATTGTTGCCTGTGAAAACATGATTGGGGGCAGCTCTCATTTAAAGGAAGCCGTCTTTTCTCATTTAACAGCAGATGAACAAGAAACGATATCACGTACAGTCGGCTTTCCAAACGCTGCCGTTGACCGTATTGTCCCAATTCAGCACCATGACGATATTCTCAAAGTATCCGTTGAACCATTTTTCGAGTGGGTCATTGATGAGACAGGCTTTATTGGAGACGTTCCTCAGATTGACGGAGCGACCTTTGTACTAGATTTGACGCCATATATTGAACGGAAGCTCTTCACTGTAAATACAGGACATGCACTAGCTGCTTATGTCGGTTACCAGCAAGGCGTCCAAACGATCAAAGAAGCCGTCGATACACCAGACATTCGTCAAGTCGTTGAAGGCGCACTTCACGAAACGGGCAGCTATTTAATTGACACATATGGCTTTCAAAAAGAAGAGCATGATGCGTATATTCAAAAAATCATCAAGCGATTTGAAAATGCCTTTATTTCCGACGAAGTGACTCGTGTCGCACGTTCTCCGCTTAGAAAGCTTGGAGCAGATGACCGATTGATTGGTCCAGCGAAGAAGATCAAACAGCCGGTCTATTTAATCAAAGGCATTGCCGCGGCTTTGGCTTACGATTTTGCAGAGGACGAAGAAGCTGTTCGCTTACAGGCACTAAGGAAAGAAAAGGGCATTGAAGGTGTACTGCAAGAGGTATGTGGACTCACGCCAAAAGACGATCTCTATCGAGCCATTCTGAAAGAAACAGCTCACGCTGAAAAGAAGACAAAGGGCTAAAATAAAGTTCATTTTAGCCCTTTGTCAACAATCTAATATCCCTTTCCATCATGTGAGAGGGATATTTTCTATGACTTTTTTAATACTTTCCCCGGCTTGACGATATATGAAGTAAGGGGGAATTTGAACATGAAAAAGAAAACGTTTGCTTCAAGGAGTGTCTTTTTTCATTTAATGTCGGCCATTATCGTGATCACCATTTTAACAGGCGGACTTGTTGGAACAACAGGGTATTTGTTAGCGAAAAATGTATTAATTGATGCGGGGAAAGCAGATTTAAAACATATCGTCAGCGGAGCCATGGCCACACTTGAACAATTGAATGACCGTGTGGAGAAAAAAGAACTGACGCTGGAACAGGCGCAGGAACAAGCCCGCATTTACTTGAGTGGGCCTAAAAATGACAACGGGAAAGGATATCAATTTCAAAAATCAGATTTTATCTATAAAAATAAAGGCTATCTTGTCGCATATGGAGCGGATTATTCATCACAAGTCCATCCAGTCAACGACATTGGTGTCATCCCAGATAATACGACCAATCGTCAAAAAATGGTGGCTGGAGCCACAGCAAAAGGCGAGGATGCACACTATGTGACATATATGGATCAAGACGATGCAACTGGGGAAGAAAAGCAAAAGCTGGCCTATATGAGCCAGTTCACGCCATGGAATTGGAGTGTAGGGATTGCAGTATTCCAGGATGAATTTTATAAAGAACTAGAACAGATGAAGCTCTATATGATCCTGATTACAGCGGGTGTCGCTCTCCTGAGTCTTGGGGTCTTTTATTTGGCCGCTCGAGGAAAAGTCAAGTTGCTCAAGCAAGTCACCGCTGCTTCAAAAGAAATTGCGGCTGGTAATATTGAACGCACGACCTTAAAAGAAACAACGGATGAAATCGGACAGCTGGCAAAAGGCTTTAACCATATGTCTGGAGAGCTCAGAACACTTGTGAGCGGTTTACAGGAAACGAGCAGTCAACTCGTCGAATCAGCGACAGATTTATCTGCGATATCTGAAGAAACATCAGCCAGCAGTGAAGAAGTTGGCCGAGCGATTGGCGATATATCGACTGGTACGCTTCATCAGGCATCAGACCTTGAGATGGCCAATCAGCAAATGACCCAGTTCAATCAATCCATTGAAAATGTCAAAAAGCAAAGCGATCAAATTAAACGAATTTCTGGCCAATCGAATCAATCTTCACAGCAGGGCCAGCAAATTGTTCAGCAATTAAAACAATCGAACGAACAATCGATTCAAGCATCTCAAGGAATTAGAACTGGGATCCAGCAGTTAAGTACAAAAGTGCAGGATATCTCTCAAATCACAGATACGATTGAAAGCATTTCAAATGAGACGAACTTACTTGCACTGAATGCGAGCATTGAGGCAGCACGTGCTGGTGAGCACGGCAAAGGCTTCTCGGTTGTGGCGAGTGAAGTACGGAATTTAGCTGAGCAGACAAAGCAATCAGCAGTCCAAATTCAGCAAATGATTCAAGGCATTAAAGAAGAAACGACGGCAACAGCCGGCATGATGTCGAAAACAATGGATCGTTTTGCCGAGTTAGATGAAGCGGTACACGCAACAGAACATGAATTCAATGCCATCTCTACGTCGATTTCACAAACCATTGTCGAAACAAATGCGATGACAAAAGATCTCAATACATTGCTGGAGCAAAACGATCTGATCACAAAAGCGATGCACGGTGCAGCACATATTTCTCAAGAAAATGCCGCTGCTATTGAAGAAATCACAGCATCTACAGACGAACAAGTGACAGCGATCTCCAATGTGGCGAAGGCAGCAGAAAGACTCAATGAATTGAGCATGCGATTAAATCAGGACATTGCGCGATATCGTCTATAAATCATTTTGACTGTGTGTCACATGCTAAGGTAGTATGAAGTTAATCTAAACCTTGCTCATACGATAAAAAAGGAGTGTTTTGGTCATGAAAAAGAAGATATTGATGTTCTTACCTTGTGGCTATGGATACTCCACTGCTGTTTTCTTTTAGGATAGACAGAAATTGGTGAAGTCTGTCTACATGATGGAGAACATAGCAGAAAAATCATAGTGAGTGAGGGATATACATGGAAAAAATCACGAGGAAAAACCCTGAATGTATGCCAAAGCCCGTTGGCAGCTATAGTCATATTACAAGAGTGCCAAAGGGCGCGGGGTTATTTGTTACATCGGGTCAAGTAGGAACAGATATGGATGGGCAGGTACCATCAAGTTTAAACGACCAAGTCACAAATACGTTTGAAAATATTAAAAAAGTCCTTGAATCAGAAGGGCTGAATGAAGAACATGTGATCAAGGTCAATATATGGGCAACAGAAGAAATCGACTGGGATCACCTATATCCTCAGTGGGATGCAATCTTCAAAACGGCTTATCCATCGATGACCGTTGCCTATGTGTCTGCATTAGGATGGCCAGAGCTGAAAATTGAAATTGAGCTGTGGTGTGCTGATATTTGAGTAAAAAAGAACAGTGAAGGCTGTTCTTTTTTTAATGAGAATTTATGAAGAAGCCTTGACCCACCTAGTGATCAATCCAGCGAGAAACGTAAAGACCGTGTAAATAATAACCCAAATGAGAAAGGATTCATTTCCAGCAATATATGTGAACATCAGGATTACACTCGCTAACAGTACAATCAAAGGAGGAATCCAAACGTTCTTCAATAGCAGAGTGCCGAGAATACCGATCAGTACAGAGATGATGGGAAAACCAAATACAATCAATAACACAAAGACAGCCATATCGCTAACTCCTTTTGATCAAGTGTTTACATAAAAACATATAACACTGACGCAGCCATATGCGGAAGGGCAAAGATCATAAAAAGAAAAGCCGTATCAAGACGCCACATGCGGTGCTCTCTTGTTTCAGAATGATAGGCTGCTCGTGTCTCTTCCCCGCTTGTCCATGCACCCATTAAAAACCCAGACACAGCGATTCCAATAATAGAGATCATGCCACTGACCCACCCAATCCATTCGTGGTGCTGTAGAATGATTGCGGCACTGCAAATCACAATCATTGAGCAAAGACCAGCGAAAAAAGCATGTTTTTTTCTCATCACGGTTCACTCCTTCGAACAGGTATTAGGAGATGGCGTCACATATTTCAATGAAATGTCCATCAGGATCAGACACATAAGCGACTGTTTGCCCCCATGGTTTTTTTGCAGGTTCCTTGATGACAGGTATCCCTTTTTCCTTCATTGACGTAATCGTTTGATCCACATCATCAACGACAAAGCCAATCTCAAAGGTTTGAGACGAATGATTCGATTCTGGAACAGGTAAGCCAAGTGCATTTCTTACATCTTGGCGTGAATTAATGGATAAGGTCACTTCTCCTGTATCAAACTCAACATAGGATTCAACTCTCAGTTTAATAGGGAAACCAAGTATATGATGATAGAAATGAATGCTCGACTCAACATCGTTTACATATAGAATGGTATATTTCATTTTCATGTGAAAAACTCCTCTCTTCATATACGTGTCAAAACCGGAAAGGTTTCCCATCTATTTTATCATATAGGAAATAAGATAGATTCGATCCAATAAAAACAATTTTTTTAGCTCGATGGTATTGAAAAATAAAAAGCCGTGACATATGATAAAAATGTAAAAATAGAAAAAATTAGGGGGATACTATATGTTGAAAAAAATCATGGTGGCTGTCTTGTCTTTAGGTCTTTTACTAAGCTTTACACAAGTCGACACCCACACAGCAGATGCAAAGACAGTCAAGTACAAAAACTGCAAAGCGCTTAACAAAGTATATAAAGGCGGCGTGGCAAAAAGCAAAAACACGAAAAACAAAGGCGGAAAAACAAAGTACAAGCCTTATGTATCAAAAGCCCTTTATCTAAAAAATAAACACCTCGATCGTGATAAAGACGGCATTGCTTGTGAACGCTAAGAACATGTGAAAAGACCTGTAACAGGGTCTTTTTTGTATGGGATCAAACTCGTCCCTTTGTGCCAGCTTCGTCTTTATATTAAAATAAAGGTAGATTCAAAAAATGATACAAAGTGGGGTACTCAATTTGTCAACACAAGCTGATAAGAAAGACATCCGATTGATTGCCATTGATATGGATGGCACGCTGTTAAACAGTGAACACGTCATTCCGGAGGAAAATAAACAAGCCATTAAAGATGCAGAGGCGAAAGGCGTCCATGTGGTCATTAGCACAGGACGTACGCTGATGACTTGCCGAGAGCTTGTGGAGCCGCTCAAACTCTCTTCCTATCTCATTACAGCAAATGGCAGTGAAATCTGGAATTCATCGTTTCAGCTCATTGAACGTGAACTGCATCCCGACCATGTACAGATGATGTGGGATTTAAAAAATAGGTATGAAACCGATTACTGGGCTTCCACGGTGGATAAGGTGTGGAGAGGCGAATTCCCAGAACGAATTCATGACCATGAATGGCTGAAATTTGGCTTTGATATTCATGATGATGACGTTCGTGAGGAAGTGCTCCATACACTGAAAACAAATGAGCATTTAGAAATAACCAATTCAAGTCCAACCAATATCGAAGTGAATGCGGCAGGCATTAACAAAGCTGCGGCTCTTGCAAAAGTAGCAGAACGCATTGGCTGTACGATGGACAACGTCATGTCACTTGGCGATAGCCTAAATGATATGGCCATGATTCAAGAAGCAGGATTAGGCATTGCGATGGGAAATGCGCAAGAAGTGGTGAAAGAAGCCGCTGACTGGATTACCGCGCCTAATACAGAACACGGTGTAGCAAAAGCCATACAACATTTCGTGCTATCTCAATAAAGAGGCATGATGAAATGGGTGCATGGAGGCCAAAAATTTTTTCAGATGATCTCGCAATTTATATGGACTGCATATCCAACTTAAAAATAAACGAGGCTGCGGGCTGGGTCTTCTTATGAAGTACTTTTGATCAGCAGCCTTTAGACAATGATGAGCTTTCCTAAAATTCATCATCATTCCTATTAGAAAAGCGAGAGGACATCACCTCTCGCTTCTTTGTTTTCTCCTAGTTCTATTGTTATGTTTTCTGACAATTTAATGTGAAGTGTATCCAAAGTTGATATAATCAATATAAATTCGAATATTCGGACTTATGATTCCGTTTTTCGGAACAATAAGGAGGGATTCTATGTATCAAGTGGATATCAACTGTGATTTAGGAGAAAGCTTTGGTCAATACACAATCGGTGCAGATGAACAAATTCTTGAATATGTCACCTCAGCCAACATTGCTTGCGGTTTTCATGCAGGAGATCCAACGGTGATGAGAAAGACGGTCAGAATGGCACTGGATAAAGGGGTTCAAATTGGTGCACATCCAGGTCTGCAAGATTTAGTCGGCTTCGGAAGACGTCCAATCGCCATCTCGGCAGAGGAAGCCTATGATCTCGTCATCTATCAAATTGGTGCTCTGTCAGCCTTTCTAAAAGCAGAAGGCGGCACGATGCAGCATGTCAAACCACACGGCGCCCTGTACAACATGGCGGCTAAAAATACTGAATTATCCGAATCCATTGCGAAGGCTGTATATGATGTCGATCCAAACCTTGTGTTATTTGGGCTATCAGGCAGTGAACTCGCGTTAGCAGGTGAAAGAATAGGTCTTCAAGTGGCACATGAAGTCTTTTCTGATCGAACGTATCAAACAGATGGAACACTGACGTCCCGCCGCGAACCCCATGCACTCATTGAAGAGGATGAAATGGCAGTTGAGCAGGTCGTTCGTATGGTAAGAGAAGGAAAGGTTCGTACAGTTCAAGGGGAAGATATTCAGCTCAAAGCACATACGGTATGCATTCACGGAGACGGCAGCCATGCGCTTCAATTTGCAAAAACCATTACAGCAAAGCTAAAAGAAGCCAATATTCAGCTCAAAGCCTTTCAATAAAAATCGTCACCAAAGGGGGAAACAGCATGAAAACAGAGAAAGTCAAGGACACGAAGGCACCAAAGGGGAACCGATCCATGTTGATGGGCGCAGCCTTTTTAATGGCTACGTCCGCCGTCGGACCGGGATTTTTAACACAAACGACCGTGTTTACACAACAGCTTGCAGCTAGCTTTGGGTTTGTCATTTTAATATCCATTTTGTTAGATATTTTTGCACAAACAAATGTATGGCGAATCATTGCCGTCTCAGAAAAACGAGGACAGGATATTGCAAATATGGTTCTTCCGGGTCTTGGTTATGTGTTAGCCTTTTTGATTGTCATTGGGGGACTTGCCTTTAATATCGGAAATATCGCCGGGGCTGGTCTTGGTTTTCAGGTGATTTTCGGCGTCGATCCACGAATAGGGGCCGGTGTTAGTGCAGTTATTGCCATTCTTATTTTTGTCATCAAAGAGGCTGGAAAAGCAATGGATCGATTCACACAGGTGGCGGGCTTTGTGATGATTTTACTGATGCTGTATGTGGCGATTTCAACAGCTCCACCAGTTGGAGAAGCGGCAGTGAGAACATTCGTCCCTGAGAAAATTGATATTTTATCCATTGTGACTCTTGTGGGCGGAACGGTTGGCGGCTATATCGTCTTTGCTGGCGGCCATCGCTTGCTGGATGCTGGAATCAAAGGGAAGGAGGCACTTCCACAAGTCACGAAAAGCTCCATTTTCGGTATCTTGATTACATCAGTGATGCGTGTCGCTTTATTTTTAGCGGTTCTAGGTGTTGTCTCAAAAGGCTTACAGATTGATCCATCGAATCCACCTGCTTCTGTATTTCAGCTAGCTTCAGGAAATATTGGATATAAAATGTTCGGATTGATTATGTGGGCTGCGGCGATTACTTCTGTCATTGGAGCGGCATACACATCCGTCTCCTTCTTTAAAACCTTCTCGCCAAAAATTGAGCAAAATCAACGCGGCATCATCATGGGTTTTATTGCTCTCTCGACCATTTGTTTTATTACCATTGGAAGACCTGTAAACGTATTGATATTGGTTGGAGCGATTAATGCATTGATTTTGCCGCTTGCACTTGGAACATTGCTGATCGCAGCCTATAAAAAAGAGATTGTTGGTGATTATCGTCATCCATTCTTTTTGACAGCGTCAGGTGCGTTTGTTGTCGTCATCATGGCCATTATGAGCGGATATACCATTATAAATGAAATCCCGAAACTATGGAGTTGATTCAGATGAATGCATATCAAACATGTGAGCCTGCACAGATCAGAGAATTGATCCGAAAAAAGGAAATCACAGGACCAACGGCTGGTTATGCTGAAGGGTTTGCTCAAGCTAATTTAATGATTGTCAAAAAAGAACTTGCCTTCGATTTTCTTTTATTTTGTCAGCGTAATCCGGCTTCATGCCCCTTACTAGATGTGCTGGAGCCAGGTGATCCAGTGCCGAGACGGTCAGCGCCTCAAGCAGATATTCGAACGGATTTTCCGAAATATCGTATTTACCGAAAAGGGGTCCTTCAAGAAGAGGTGACAGATATCTCGTCTTATTGGGAGGATGACATGGTTGCCTTTCTGATCGGATGCAGTTTTACGTTTGAGCATGCGCTCATGCTGAATGATATCCCTGTACGCCATATCGAAGACGGTCATAACGTACCGATGTATGAAACGAATATTTCCTGTGAACAGGCAGGGGTGTTCCATGGCCCGATGGTTGTCAGCATGAGACCCATTCCGGCGCATCAAGTCACAAGAAGTGTTCAAGTGACGTCTAGATTCCCTTCCGTACATGGTGGCCCCATTCATATTGGGAACCCAGCTGTGATTGGGATTACAGATGTGGACAAACCAGACTTTGGAGACCCGTCTGCTATCAAAGAAGGAGAAGTCCCGGTGTTTTGGGCATGCGGTGTGACGCCGCAAGTTATTGTCATGCACACAAAACCAGACATTGCGATCACCCATGCACCGGGTCATATGTTCATCACAGACCGAAGAGATCAGCAGCTCGGAGTGCTGTAGAAAGAGAGGTGCCCTCAAGTGGCGTTTTCGACGATAAAAGATTTCATCACCTTTCACCCGCTTGGAGATGCAGCAATCGTCATCCAAGCTGGAGCCGACATACGTGAAGAGATTCATGAGCGTGTTAAGCAGCTGTTCGCATGTATTGAACAGCATCCATTTGACGGATATGTTGAAGCCGTTCAGGCCTTTACAAATGTGACCGTTTTTTATGAGCCGTATAAGGTTCATCAATCTGCTCAGCTTGATCAACATGATAAGTCTCCATATGAATGGGTCAAAGCCTATATCAAAAAGCTTCTCGAAGACAAATGGCAGGAGGGGGTTCAGGTAGAGCGCCGCATCGTCGATATTCCTGTATGTTACGGAGGAGCGTTTGGTCCTGATTTAGAAGAAGTCGCCTGCATCAATGGTTTGACACCTGAAGAAGTGGTGCGTATCCATACAGCCGGGACGTATCTTGTCTATATGATTGGATTTGCACCAGGGTTTCCGTTTTTAGGCGGGCTTTCTGACAAAATCGCAGCCCCGCGCAGGGAAACACCGAGAATGTCCATTCCCAAAGGGTCTGTAGGTATTGCGGGAAAGCAGACAGGCGTTTACCCGATTTCTACACCAGGAGGCTGGCAGCTGATTGGACAAACCCCGTTGCCATTGTTTCAGCCAGATGCTGAGATACCAAGTCTACTGAAAGCAGGGGACGAGGTCCGATTTGTCCAAATGTCTGAAAAGGAATTTTTCAGCATAAAGGAGGCAGAACGTTGAGTATTCAAGTCATCAAGCCAGGGATGTTCACAACCATTCAAGATAAAGGGAGAAAAGGCTACCAGAAGTATGGCGTCTTAACGAGCGGCGGCATGGATCAGCTTTCCCTCAGAATCGCCAACATCCTCACCGGAAATCAAGAAAATGAAGCCGTTTTGGAAATCACCTTGATGGGGCCAGGACCTGTGTTTACGTGTCAAAAGGATCAGCTGATCGCAGTCACTGGCGCTGATGTGGAGATGGATATTGATGGGGACCAAGCCCCCCTTTGGAAACCGCTTTTCATTCGATCCGGAAGCACGATCACCTTTGGGCCTTGTAAGAGGGGATGCCGCTCCTACCTAGCTGTGGCAGGTGGATTCGACGTTGAGCCAGTCATGCAGAGCAAAAGCACCTATGTGAGAGCGGGAATAGGCGGGCTGAAAGGGCGTCTGCTTGAAAAAGACGACATCCTGACTATTGGAGAGCCATCATCACTAGCGACCAGCCTGCTTTACATGCTAAAAAGTAAAGAAAAACATGCGAGATACAGCGCCCCCGATTGGACAGTGAACCATGCTCATTTCTTGCCGCTGCGGAAATCACCGGTGATTCGGGTGTTGGCAGGCAGACATCTCTCTTATTTTCAGGAAGAATCTCAAAAAGACTTTTTTGAGCAGCCTTACCAGGTCACGCCTCAATCAGATCGTATGGGATGTAGATTGAAGGGGGCACCCATTCGTTTAAAGCAAAAGCTTGAATTGATTTCAGAAGCTGTTGCCTTTGGTTCTGTTCAAATCCCTCCTGACGGCCAGCCGATTATACTGCTGGCAGATCGTCAAACAACAGGCGGATACCCTCGAATGGGTGAAGTAGCGACAGTGGATCTTCCTCTCATTGCGCAGGCAATGCCTGGTGCGAATCTGTATTTTCAACAAATCGATCGGAAGGAAGCAGAGCAAGCGCTGTTCCACCAAGAGAAGGAAGTGAGGGAACTGACCGCAAGAATAAAACTGGAAGCACTCTCGTTTAGAAAAGGTGAGGACCATGCAAAACACAAATAAAACCGTGGTGAAATCAATGGAGATTCTGCGGCTGTTTATCACACACGAACAATTAACGTTAAATGAAATGATTGAGCTGTCCCAAATGCCAAAAACATCTGTACACCGAATGGCCAGCTCATTAGCAGGCATGGGTTTATTAGAAAAACATGAGTCTGGTGTTTATCGATTAGGATTGATGTTTCTTGAATACGGTCAGCTTGTAGCTGATCGCCTTGATATTCGGAGGATTGCGAAGCCGTTTATGGAAAGCTTGCGAGATGAGGCAGGGGAAGCCGTACAGCTCATCGTTCGTGAAGGGGACGAAGCCATTTACGTGGAAAAAATCGAAGGTACGCAGCCTGTTCGGCTCTATACCGCCGTTGGCAGGCGATCTCCATTATATGCAGGCGCATGTGCGAGAAGTATTCTCTCCTTTTTACCAGAGAAAGAGAGACTGGCCTATGTGGACTCGGTCGAGCTAGGGAAAATCGGAATTGGGACCATCACAGATAAAGCGGTCCTTCGAAACATTCTCGAAGAATCAAACAAACGGGGCTATACGTTAAGCTATTCAGAGCTTGAAAACTATACAGCCGCTATTGGAGCGCCGATCTTCAATCATCTCGGGGAAGTGGCAGCAGGAATTAGCATTGCAGGGTTTGAAGTAGGGTATCAAAAGGAACGCCTACCTTACTTAATTGAGCAAGTCAAAAAAGCTGCCAGCGGTATTTCAAGAGAATTAGGATTTTCATCTGAACAAATAAAAAGCCAATGACCGTAAAGATCATTGGCTTTTGTGTATGATTGATTAGAAAGTTTTACCTAAAGCTTTTGCACGTTCGATTGCATCTGCTTTAATTTGCTCTGCTTTTGCAGGCTCAGCATTGTGACCTTCAACAATAAGACCTTCGAATGAAGGAATTCCGAAGAAGCTCGCAATTGTACCAAGGTAACGATGACCTGCTTCAAGTTCAGCAGCAGGACCTTCAGAGTAGTATCCGCCACGTGCTTGGATGTGAAGTGCTTTTTTGTCTGTTAATAACCCAACAGGACCTTGCTCTGTGTATTTGAATGTTTTACCAGCTACAGCAACAGAGTCGATGTATGCTTTAAGAACTGGTGGGAATGAGAAGTTCCAAAGTGGTGAAACAAATACGTATTTGTCAGCAGAAACGAATTGATCGCTTAATTCGTTTAGACGAGCAACTTTCGCTTGCTCTTCAGCTGAAAGTGTATCAAAGCCAGCACCAGATCGAAGCTTGCCCCAGCCTGAGAATACATCTGCATCAATGTGAGGGATGTTTTCTTTGTACAAATCGATATGTACAACCTCGTCACTTGGATTTGCTTCCTTATAAGATTCGATAAATGCTTTAGCAGTAGCCATACTGTAAGAAACGGTTTCATCATGCGGATGTGCAGTGATGTATAAAATTTTTGCCATAACTCATTCAATCCTTTCTGTTTCGGTGATTTTTTTAGCGTATCCCAAGAATACGCTGAATATGTGGCATCTTTATTCATATTGGATTGGTATGAAAAAGATGTAACAAGAACAGTTACATAAAAACTGATATTTTCATTGTAATCACAATATAGTTTGAAGTCAAGGTATAAAGTCTTGAAATCAAGATAAAAAGTTTGTCAATTTTTCTGGAACGCTTTGAAACACGGATGTAAGCATCAAAAGCCTACTCCCATTGAATAAAAAATCGAACGATATCGCAAGTAAAGAGTTTGTAAATGCGCCGCACCCCTTTGGCTTTTAAAAAAGGTGGATGCCTTTAAGCCATCTGCTACAAGCATCTGTTCTCATTTTTCGTATATATAAGAGAAGGCAGAAGAGAGTGAGGGATAAGAGTGGGGCGATCCTATGTGGCAATTGGAGATTCCTTAACGGTTGGGGTGGGGGCACGTTTATTTGGCGGAGGCTTTGCTGAGCGGTATGCGGCGATGCTTGAAAAAAAGCTGCATTCGCCGGTAAAGCTGTCTGTTTATGCGAAATCAGGGTTAACGACGGAGGAAATCTTGCAGCTCTTCAAGCGGTCTGATGTGAGACATGCCATTGGTCAAGCTGATATCATCACTATGACAGGCTGCGGAAATGATCTTGTTCAAGCAGTTCAGCAGTATGAAGAAGGTAGAGATGAAAAGAAATTGCTGCAAGCGTCCATGCATTGCCAAGCGAATTTTAACAAGATGATTCAAGAAATTGCTCTGATCAAAAAAGGACAGCATCAGCCATACTTCATATATCTAATGAATTTATACAACCCTTTTCCACAAATTCCGATAGCAGAACGATGGCTGCAGCAATACAACCATCACCTTCGTTTGCTTGCAGCCGATCCACATGTAGAAGTTGTCGATGTTTACCGTATGTTTGAAGGACGTGAAAGAGAGTACTTATCGATTGATCAATTTCATCCGAATCATAAAGGATACCAAGCAATGGCAGAAGCACTGTTTCAACAATCCTCTAAACAGCTGTAATCCGGTGGGATTGCAGTTTTTTTCATCCTTTTAAATCAAGGAATGTTTCGTTATCATGAAAGAAACGAAGGAGAAAGAGGTGTAGGCATGCGAGAGATCAACGCGTATTTTCATATAATGAAAGGAACAGCTTATGAGGTGGGAAAGCAGCAGGCTGTTTGGCTCAAGGAGCACCCTTGGCTAAAGAAACAATACATTCAAACAGAACCGCTGGCAAAAGAGGCGGTCAAGGAAACGAAGCAGCTACTTCGTCTATATCTTCCTCAGCTAGACGAAGAGATCGCGGGATTTTGTGATGAACTGCAATTGGACGACACCTATTTGACCTTTTACCACTCATCGCACCTTCAGCCAGGCTGCTCCCATTGCGTGATGCAGGGAAAAAAGACAGCCGATCAAAAAACGGTGATGCTGCGTAACTATGATTTTTCCCCGATGTTTGATGATATGCGCCTTGTGACTACACATATGAAAGGCTTGGCATTTCATACTGGCTCATCCCTGCTTTTGTTTGGCAGGTCTGACGGGATGAATGAGCATGGTCTATCTGTGACATTCTCAGCATGCGGGCCGCCAATTGGCAATGAACCTGGCTTAAAACCCCCAGCTGTTGCTGGTTTGCAAGTATATCATGTGATTCGATTTGTTTTGGAACACTGTGAAACGGTTGAGGATGCCATTCGTTCTATACAGGAAATGCCTGTTGCTTCAAATGTTCACCTCATGCTAGCCGATCGAAAAGGAGAAGCGGCTGCGATTGAAATGATTGATGGACAGAAAGCTGTTAGAAGACCGGAGCATGGGTATATTGCAGCGACGAACCATCCGCTAGCTGATCAAACGGCAATAGGGTTAACAAAACATCACTCTGTCGTCAGGTACCAAATGTTAATTAAGGCTTTGGAAGAACAACGATCAAGCGAGTCTCTTGTTGAACTGTTCCAGACAGAATATCCTAATGGGTTGACTGTGCACAATTATGAGGAGCTGTTTGGAACGATGCGAACCGTCATGTTTCATCCGGAAGAGGGAACGCTGGAATATTGCTTTGGCTCCCCAGTATACAACCCCACATATTCATTAAAAGCTGGGGGCACATTGCCTTTTCATAAACATAAGGTTCAATTTCATCAAAAGGATTATGGACCGTCATTTTGGAAAAACGTGTAATCAGGAGATGGTCTTTCATTTTGTCACAGCCCTTGTGCCAAATTTAGATCAACTTATGGTTGCTCCGTTCATTGAAAGCGTTTTATATTAAAATGTGACAATAGACCTATGTAAGCAGAAGGAGGCATTTATGTACATAACGGCACGAGAACAGAAAGTCATCAAATATATGATTCAGCAAAATCGTTATGTCACCATTCGTGAGATAGCCGATTCTGTTCAGGTGAGCACAAGAACCATTCATAGAGAACTTAAATCGATTAAACCTATTTTAAAGAACTACAACCTTTCACTTGATAAACAGCCGGGGAAGGGCTTGAAGGCGGTCGGAGAACAGGAGGACAAACAGCGGCTTCTGTCTCATATTTCACACGAGGATCAAATTGAATATAGTTCTGATGAACGGAAGCTCTTAATCCTCTGTGCGCTGCTTGAAGCAAAGGAACCGGTGAAATTATATACACTCGCAGCCGATTTACAGGTAACAAATGCGACCATCAGCTACGATTTAGATGAACTGACGGACTGGATCGCTCCTTACGGGTTACTGCTCATCAGAAAGCGCGGGTATGGCATTGAATTGAAAGGGGCGGAGGAAGCAAAGCGAAAAATTGTTGGCAATCTCATTGTCGATCGGCTCGATATTCAATTGTTTTTAGAAACGATTGAAATGAATATCAAACATCGAACGAAAGCAACTGAAAAGGTGTTTGGCGTGGTCAGCAGGGGACAGCTTCTTAAGGTCGAAAGACTGCTCTTTCATTTGAAAAATCGACTGGCTCTCTCATTGTCTGACAGTGCATATATTGCGCTTGTCGTTCACTTAACCTATGCCATCGAGCGCATTCAGATTGGAGAAACCATTCGAATGGAAGAAGAAGAACTGCTTGAATTAAAGCGGACGAAAGAATTTGAATCATCACAGCGAATCGCAAGAGCACTTGAACGCATGTTTAATGTGGAGATTCCTGAAGCCGAGGTTGGATATATGACCATCCACCTGCGCAGTGCAAACCGAAGCTTTAAGGGAGAAAATCGCATTGATGAGATTGAACTGGATATAGCGCTGAGAACGAAAAAGCTCATTGATTTTATTTCTAATAAAACCGGCTATCATTTAAATGAAAATGATTCATTATATGAGGGACTGGTGTCTCATCTTGAACCTGCCATGAACCGTTTAAAGGAAAAGATGAGGATTTATAACCCGCTCAAACAACAAATCAAAAAAGATTATTTTTTGCTGTTCATGGCGATTGAAGAAGGGGTGGAGCGTTTCTTTCCGGAGATTGAATTTCCAGAGGATGAAATTGCTTTTATAGTGCTTCACTTTGGTTCAGTGCTTGAAATCAAAAAAGAAGAAACAAAGATTCATGCACTTATCGTTTGCTCAAGCGGAATCGGTTCGTCCAAAATGCTCGCATCACGGCTGAAAAAAGAATTGCCAGAGATCGCTAAATTCGACCTATCCTCTTTGATGGAGCTAAAGGAAATCGATGCCTCGAGCTATGACATGTTTGTATCGACGGTCCCCATTCCCTATGAGCATATCGATTACATTATGGTCAGTCCACTCTTAAACGAGGATGACACCATGCGTGTAAAGGCTCATATTAAACGGAAGATTCCTTATATCATAGAGAAAAAAAGAACAAAAGAAGCTGTAAAAGAATCGGTGCAAGAAACCGTTGATATGATGGTGGTAGCAGATCAGATGACGAACTATATGTCCGTGATTCGCAGCATTCTGTCCCATTTTATTTTAGAAAAAAGGAAGACGATGGAGCATCATGAGGCAACGATCAGACAGCTGATGCGTCAGATTGAAAGCCAAGGATATTTAGAACATGCAGACGATGTGGCGACTGACTTACTTGAGCGTGAACAGCAAGGCGGCTTAGGGATTCCGGGTACCCAGTTCGCTCTTTTTCACTTAAAGCATGAATTCATCAAGGAACCGATCTTTCATATCTATGATTTGGTTGAGGCATACGAAGTAAAAAGCATGGATGGCGGGCAACAGATGATGTCAAGAGTGCTCATGATGCTGGTGCCGCTAGAGCTTGGCAAGGAAGGCGCTGAAATGTTTAGCCTGATCAGTTCATCAATGATTGAAAGTGAAGAAAGCATGGCGCTTTATGGACATGGAAAAAAGGAAGACATTGAGCAGAAATTGAATCAGCTTTTCTATCAATTTGTGAAAGAGGCTAAGTGGTAAGAAAAAGGCCGAGAGCTTATTCGCTTCTCGGCTTTTTTGCTGTGACACAGACAGCGAGGGTTGGACGAATTTCCTCATACTTAACAGAAAAATGATCAAACCCAGCGAACTGCAAGTGATTCAGTATGTCTTCACCCATCTCTTTTGTCCGGTTGGCGTCAGCACCTTTTTCTCTTGGCTGCATCACAATGACGATTTTTCCGCCCGGCTTCAAGGTATGATAAAGATTGAGCAAGCCTGTCTTTGGGTCATCCCAAATCGTGTAATTGTTAACAGAAAGCACTTTGTCATACTGCTCTGCTGGCAGACGTGTTTTCTCGATTTTCCCGACATATAGGCGAACTTGGTCGTCTTTTAATCGTTTGTTGATGCGGGTCCGAGCCTGCTCCCGCATCGTCGAAGAGGCATCCAGCCCATCTATGTGAAGATTTTCATACTGCTTAAGCATATGTTTGATACTGTAGCCCGGGCCATAGCCAATCTCTAAAATGTTTTCACCATTATCAAGCTCTAAGTGGCGGACCGCCCACTGATTCAATGCTTTATTTTCAGTTGCCATAATGAAGCCTGCGATGCTTCCAAGCCAGCCTTTTGGTCTGCTAAAGGTTTTCGAAATGGTTGACAGCATATGAAAACGCTCCTTTTTGATGATCATGTAACCGATTTTTCCTAATTTGAAACATAACAGCCTGTTTTTCAAAACGCATCTGTACAGTACAGAGATGTTTGAGTGAAAAAATGAAGTGGTAATGAAAGGATACATCAACAAATCAAGGAGGAGCTTACACATGGATTTACGTGAATACTTAACAAATGGCATTCCGCGCCAAACACAGGATCAGCAGCCCGGCAGTGAAAGAGAAATGAATCCTGCGCCGATCTTTGAGGATGAATCGTATCAAGGGTCTGACAAGCTAAAAGGAAAAGTAGCGCTGATTACAGGCGGAGATAGTGGAATTGGACGTGCTGTTTCTGTCGCATATGCCAAAGAAGGGGCACATGTCGCCATTGTGTACTTAAATGAACATGAGGATGCAGAGGATACGAAAACGCGTGTAGAGCAGGAAGGCGTCAGATGCTTAACGATTGCAGGAGATGTGGGAGATGAAGCCTTTTGCGAGGAAGCGGTAGAAAAAACGGTTGAAGCCTTTGGTCAATTAGATATTTTAGTGAATAATGCGGCCGAACAGCATCCGAAAGATCGTATTCAAGATATTTCTAGTGAACAGCTTCATCAAACCTTTAGAACCAACTTTTATTCCTATTTCTATTTTACGAAGAAGGCACTTGATTACTTAAAACCGGGAAGTTCGATCATTAATACAACATCTATCAACCCTTATCGAGGCAACGCAGTGCTCATTGATTATACAGCGACAAAAGGAGCTATCAACGGCTTTACTCGTTCTATGGCACAGTCGCTTGTGAAAGATGGGATTCGTGTAAATGGTGTAGCGCCTGGTCCAATTTGGACGCCGCTCATTCCATCTACATTTGACGAAGACAGTGTGGAAAGTTTCGGGGCAGAAACCCCAATGGGAAGACCAGGACAGCCTGTGGAGCATGTCGGATGCTTTGTGCTGCTTGCTTCTGACGAATCGTCTTATATGACGGGTCAGACACTTCACGTCAATGGCGGTTCCTTTATGAATACATGATTAATAGCGCCACCGCCCAGCCTCCATTGGGCGGTTTTTTAGGATTTCCTGCGATTTTTCTGCACAGATGTGACCGACCAGACGATAATGCCCACAACAGCTGCCGCAATGACAAGTGAAAGCAAATGGAACATCGTTTCATGATGCATGTTCAACTTCTCCCTTCATTGAACCTGTTTTCTATAGCATCAGCTAGAAGGTCTCTTTTTATGAAAAACACATTTCTTTGTTTAATGAATGGATTGTCGTGGAAACCTAAGAATACGGATGACATTTTGAAGGAGTGAAGATGTATGTCACAAGAAGAGTTAAAGCAAAAGGTATTGAACTTATTAGATGAGCAAAAGGTCGGAACACTAGCGACTGTTGAACAGGATCAGCCGCATACCCGCTATATGACATTTTTCCATGAAGGGCTGACGCTATATACACCAACGAGCAAAGAAACACATAAAGCAGATGAAATTGAGAAAAATCCGAATGTCTATATTCTCATTGGATATACAGGCGAAGGATTCGGTGATACGTATGCAGAAATTGCAGGCACCGCGACATTAACAGATGACCAAGAGCTGATCGACCGCCTTTGGTCAGAGGAGATGGAGAAATGGTTTAAAGGAAAAGGTGATCCAAACCTAGTCATTCTGAAGATTGACCCAACCTCGATCCGTTATATGAATGAGGGAAGCCGTACACCAGCAGAATTATCACTTTAGCACTTGCGCATTTTTGGGGGATATGTTATAGTTTTATATTAAGTGTTGAAATAAGCAAATAAATAAAGAAAGTAAACTTCTTTTTTCTATGACATCATGAGAAGCAATAGAGCTTCTACTTGATAAGAACGAGACGCTGTTAAAGCGAACAAACTTATTCTTTTCCTTCTGCACCCGCCCCCTATAAAAGCGGAAGAATGGAAAAAAGACGTTTTGATTTACAATTCACACTGGCACGGCTTCGGAGCCGTAAGGACGAATGAGAGGTAGGGCTTTCGTTGTCTTGTTATCCAGAACTTCCATGGCGTTTACTTTCAAACGTAGGTTCACTCGGAACACATATGACACACTGATATGAACGAATCTTGATTCATAAACTCCGTGACGGAGATCACAAATTGATTATTTATTTGCATGAAAAGAGTAAGAAGCAGGCTGCCATCTATTTGGCAGCCTTTTTATGTTGGTCAAACAATAGAATGCCGAGACGAATGATACCGAGGAAAGGGAAGAAGAAGGCAGAAGCAATGCGCATAGCGTCCCCACCAAAGGGTTCGCCATCAAAAATAGAGCGATGAAGACAAAAGTGATGGAAGTGAATGCGCCATATTTCATCATCGCTTATTCATTTCTTTCTTTTGTCTGAAATCGCCAAATCCTCCTAATAAAAAAGAACATCACCGCAAACAAAATAGAAAAGATGAACATGTCCAGTAAGGTCACCCCTTTATCTGGATGCACAAGACCGAACCAAACGAACTGTAGAATAAAAGATACAGCAAAATAAAAGATGGATTCTTTCATGATTTTCTCCTTTTCTAATCGTTTTTTTGACCTTGAAACCAAATCCTCCAAATGAAGAAGGAAGCAATGACACATGCAAGCAAGGTGACCGGCGGCAGGGTGTGCCAGCGAGTCAGCCCCTTTACAAAACACATATAAAAAAAGAAAATGGAAATTGACAAAAGCACCCATTGTTTAAACCATCTAGGAACACGCAGCCAAGCCGCTAGGATCATGGATGAGAATTTATTCAACTACATAACTCCTTTTTTGAATCTGATTGGATTTTATCGCAAGTAATAAGGTTTGTAAAATATGGTTGATATAGCATTGAATTGATATTCTTCTAGTATTGAAACATGATCGTGGCAATGACGTATAAGATAAGGGAACTTCATGAAAAGAAATGATCAAGTGAAAAGAATACCTGCAATATTCATGAGGTACATTGTCTTCTTTATTCCATTACACAATATGTTATGAAAGGGGGGCCGCCGGTTGTCAGCTTGTAGCTCCAATTTCAGTATGAAGGAAAAAGAATAGAAAAGACTGCAAAAACTGTGGTATCTTACACCCAGATCCCACAAGCCTGGACAACATAAAAAAGCAAGCGTTACTTGTTGGAACGCTTGCTTTTTCGTGTTACGCTTTTGTATCAAATTGGCGAAGCACCTTATCATAGGCGAAGTTGCCGAAAGGAATGAATGCCGCAAAAAAACCGGCAATGGACCATTTCAAATGCCAGCGAACTTTCAATGTCACATATGCCAAAACGAGCATATAAATCACAAACAATGCGCCATGAAGAGAGCCCACGATGGTGACTGCCATTGGAATATCCGCAAAATATTTTAGAGGCATGGCAATTAAAAGAAGGGTTAAAAGAGACATACCCTCAATAAAACCCGCCTGTCGCAGACGGCTAATACTTGTATGCATAAACAAATCCTCCTGTATAAAAGCTAGTTTCTCATCTTCTAATATAAACGAAAGATCGTCTGGACATGCTAAAATCTACGAAAAATTCAAAATATGTTCAAGTAATGCTTAAAAAATGGGAAAATGAAGAATTAGTTAATTTTTGGTTGTTTCAAAGAGTACTTGCTTTAAGAGCGTCACATCATGCATGTAACCATTGCAACAAAATCGAATGGCATCGTTCATACAATGTTTTTTGCAGAGTGCATCCATGTGCTGTGAGTCTTCTGTAACCTCTGGGTAAGTCCTTTTAACTGTAGATATCGGCAGAGCCTATCAAACACAAGAAGTTACAAATGAAATCATCAAACGTTTGAAGAAATAATCCGCCATTAGAACCGCATCTCCACGTCTGCTATAATAAAAGGATGGATAGAAGAAAGAGATGTGAAAACTAGTGTCAAAAACAGTTGTATTAGCAGAGAAACCTTCAGTAGGGCGTGACCTTGCACGTGTGCTGAAGTGTCATAAAAAAGGAAATGGCTTTTTAGAAGGAGATCAATACATTGTGACGTGGGCGCTTGGCCATTTGGTCACACTGGCTGACCCAGAAGGCTACGGAAAAGAATTTCAATCCTGGCGTTTAGAGGATTTGCCGATCATTCCAGAGCCGCTCAAGCTTGTGGTGATGAAAAAGACAGGCAAACAGTTTCAAGCGGTAAAAGCCCAGCTGGCTAGAAAAGATGTGAAAGACATTGTCATTGCAACAGATGCTGGACGTGAAGGAGAGCTTGTGGCGAGATGGATTCTTGAAAAAGCGCATGTGAAAAAGCCCCTGAAACGACTATGGATCTCATCTGTCACCGACAAAGCGATTCAAGAAGGGTTCAAACGATTAAAAGACGGCAGAGAATATGACAACCTGTATCGCTCAGCGGTCGCACGGGCAGAGGCAGACTGGATTGTAGGGATAAACGCGACAAGAGCGCTAACGACTAAATTTAATGCGCAGCTCTCCTGCGGACGGGTGCAAACCCCAACCATTGCGATGATCGCAAAGCGAGAAGAAGACATTCAGCAATTTCAGCCGAAGCCGTTCTTTGGGCTGACTGCACAAGTAGATGGACTTACTTTGACCTGGCAGGATGGCAAAACGAAGCAAAACCGCACATTCCAAGAAGATCTAATCAAGGAGCGTTTGGCAGACTGTAAAGGAAAACCGGCAGTGATTGATGCGTTGAAAAAAACAGCCAAAAAAACCTTTGCTCCAGGATTATACGACCTGACAGAATTGCAGCGTGATGCCCACAAACGCTATGGCTTTTCAGCGAAAGAAACACTGTCTACTCTTCAGCGGCTGTATGAGCAGCATAAGCTCGTCACTTATCCGCGTACAGATTCACGTTTTATTTCAGCGGATATCGTTCCCACATTAAAGGATCGACTAAAAGGAATGAATGTCAGACCATATGCGCAGCATGTGAACCGTATTTCACAATCAGAAATTAAAGCGCATAAAGGCTTCGTCAACGATGCCAAAGTGTCAGATCACCATGCGATCATTCCAACCGAGGAAGAGCTGTATCCCGGTGCATTAAGTGATAAAGAGCGTAAATTATATGACCTGATTGCGAAACGATTCCTTGCTGTCCTCATGAAACCTTTTGAATACGAGGAAACGATTGTTATTGCCAAGATAGGCGGTGAAACGTTCACAGCAAAAGGGAAGACCGTCCAATCAGCTGGCTGGAAAGCCGTGTACGATGATTCCTATGAAGACGAGGAATCAGCCGAAGCAGATCAGCATCTGCCAGCACTGACAGAAGGCCAATCCCTTGAAGTACGACTGCTGAAAGAAACAAAAGGCGAAACGAAGCCTCCTGCTCGTTTTAATGAAGCGACCCTTTTATCTGCCATGGAGAACCCTGCTGCATTTATGCAGAACAAGGAAAAGGACTTAGTGAAAACCCTTGGTGAAACGGGTGGATTAGGGACAGTGGCAACAAGAGCCGATATCATTGAAAAACTGTTTAATAGCTTCTTAATTGAGAAAAAGGGCAAAGACATCTTCATCACATCGAAAGGGAAGCAGCTATTATCTTTCGTGCCTGAAGACTTAAAGTCTCCTGCCTTAACAGCAGAATGGGAACAAAAGCTTTCTAAAATCGCAAAAGGTCAATTGAAAGCTGCTCAATTTATGAGTGAGATGAAGTCATATGCAAAACAAGCAGTGACTGAAATCAAGCAGACGAACCAAACATTTAAGCATGACAACATCACGGGAACCCATTGTCCTGACTGCGGAAAACTCATGCTGAAAGTGAACGGGAAAAATGGCACAATGCTTGTTTGTCAGGACCGGGAATGCGGACATCGCAAAAATGTGGCGAAGAAAACAAATGCACGCTGCCCGAACTGTCATAAAAAGCTCGAGCTGCGAGGGGAAGGCGATGGCAAAATCTTTGCCTGTGTGTGCGGTCATAGAGAGAAGCTGTCTGTTTTTGAAAAGCGCAAAGCACAATCCAATCAAAAACGAGCCAGTAAGCACGATGTGTCTAAATATATGAAGAAACAAAAGAAAGTGGAAGAACCAATCAATAACGCACTAGCTGAACAATTAAAGAAATTAAAATTAGATCAATAGTTGTGTAAAAACCCATGTAAAATCGCATGGGTTTTTCAGTGCATTCAAGTATTTTAGCCTGTTGTTTTCTGAAAATGGGAATACGTATGCAAAAAGACTTATAATTTGGTATAAAATATTTATTTAAATTTAAACAGAAACGCTCTATAATAAATCGTTGGATGCTAAGGAACTGGGAGATGAAAGGGGACACGAATGAATACAGCCATACATCGTACAGCTATCATTATATTCATTGTGATTCTGCTAGGCGGGTGTACCTGGAAACAGCAGCAAAAGCCTGTTCGTACAGAATCAGCACAGCCGGTATTGCCAGGAGAATACTTTATCACTCACCATTTAATGACAGATCAGGGCTTGGTGCGCACCTCTTTTGCAGAGCAGGATATCTATTTATCTGAATCGCTTGGACTTTGGATGGATTATCTTGTTCGGAAAAAAGACCAAACCTCTTTTGATCAGCAGTTAGACGTGTTACTCACTCAATACTTACTTGATCATAATCTCCTAAGCTGGCAAATTGAATCTCATCAAAAAAGCAAGGTCAATGCCTTAGTCGATGATTTACGTGCAGTGGCAACTCTTCAAAAGGCAGATCAATTGTGGCAGAAGTCAGTGTATCAAACGACAGCGAAACAAATCGCACAAGCGTTAAAAAACAAAAACATGTTCAAGGGCCTATTGACCGACTATTATGATGCATCAGCAAAGCAAACTTCTCGCACCATTACACTCTCATATATAGACTCAACATCAATTAAAGAATTGATATCCCTCCAAGTATTCACGAATCAGATGGCTAACCATCAATTGTCTATTCTTAAAAATGCGCCGAGACAAAAAGGGTTCTTTCCTAAATCCTATGACATAGCGAAAAAATCCTATTCTTTTGATCAAGAACTAAACTTGATTGACCAGCTCTATATAGCGATCAATGCCGAACATGCTCAGGTTGATACTTCTACGATCATGAAGTGGCTTAAAACGACTTTCCAAGAAGAAGGAAAGCTGTACGGACGCTATGAGCTGAGCACATTACAGCCAGCTGTGACCTACGAATCACCTTCGGTTTATGCACTGGTGATCTTATATGCACTCGATCAAAACGAGCTGGATGTTGCAAAAGATGTCTATTACCGAATGAAAGGATTACAAACACAAGATCCTCTCAAGCCTTATTACGGAGGATACATGAACGAAAAAGACACACACTCATTTGATAACTTATTGCCTCTTATTGCAGAAAGGGAGCTTCTAAATGAATCGGTTATTCAGTAACACCTATTGCTTGTATTATTATCTGCTCCTTACGTTCGCAGGTCTCATTTTGTTTATGGGCTATTTAAACGTACAGGATGCGGAGAGCTTCATGATCATCGCGCTGACATTCATCGTGTTAGGGTGCGGCATTTTATTTGGTATTTTACCAGCTTTAATTTTTACCTTGCTGATTTTGTTCTTTATTGGAAGTGCCATGTTCTTTGCAGAGCTTGGAGACACGAAATCACTTATTTCTACTCAAACATTACAGGATGTTGTGATCTGGGGCGTTGCACTTCTCTTTTTTGCCATTTCAGCAGGAAACCTGCATGAGCGTATAAAGACGATGCGTGACACGATTGAACAACAAAAGCAGACCATCAAACAATTCGTGGCGATTGATTCGACAACAGGGTTTGATCATGCAGAGCGGATGAAGCTTGAATTGTCCGAGGAAATGAAACGGGCAGAACGATACAAACAGCCATTTGTCTTTATTCTTCTTCATATGCATTACGCAGCAGAGTTCAAATCATTATATGGAGAAAAAGAAATGCAGCACCTCTTTCAGCAATTGAGTATCAAAATCCGCGAAAGTGTGAGAGAAACCGATAAGAAATTTCGCTTATCCGAAGAACGAATGGGCCTGCTGCTCACCCACACACCTGAGGAAAGCGTCTCTGTTGTGCTTGATAAGCTGAAGGATAAACTGCAAACGCATGTCTTGCTGAACGGTCGTGAAGTGACCCTGACATTTCATGTCTGTCATTTAACAAGCAGCTCGACCTATCGAACACCTGAGCAATTTTTAGAAGAACTAGAAAACGAGATGATAATGAATGAACTTTAATCCTTTGATGAGATGCTGTTTGTTGATCGCTCTTTTTTGGATGTTCTCAGTCACACACATCCCATCAGCCGATGCACTTGTGACGAAGCCCGACACCCTCATCATTTATACGACAGAATCAGGAGAAGAGACTCCAGCTGTTCATATGCTTGATTTACTTGTCGGTCATTTTTCAAAACGAACGACGGTTTTATCCGATGAGCAAACGGCTGAAAAAAAGCTCAATGAATTTCAACACGTTATTTATATTGGAGAAGTAAAGAAAACCCTGCCGAAACAAACCATTCGTGCAATCAACGAATCAAAACGCCTAATAGCGATTGGATACAATGCGGAACAGCTTCGCCCATTCTCAAAGCTCACTTTTCACAAACAAGATCACACCAGTCAAATGAAAGAGACACAGGATCAGACATACCGTCAGCTAGAGAGAAGTATCACAGCTCTGACGGTCCAAGGACCAGATTTGCAAAGTAAATTTCTATTGGAGAAAAACCAGACTGCTCTTCCATTTGTAGTTCAAACAAAAGAACGTGCGGTTTATATCGGAATCTTAGATGTGCTTCAGCACAACAAGCTTCTTGCAGAAGTACTAGAAAGCCTCCTGTCGCCTTCTGATCAAATTACGACAAAGTACTTGCGGCTGGGAGACATCAGCCCAGTCACTGACGAGAAGAAGTTGCTTGAACTTGGACAATACGTATCCGCACGGCATATTCCTTTTCTTCTAGCGGTGACCCCTGTATGGATTGATCCGGCAACAGCTGATGAAGTGACACTGAATGACCGTCCTCAGCTTGTGAAAGTGTTAAAACAACTGCAAAACAAAGGAGCAAGCGTGATTCTTCATGGATTTAGCCGTACGTATCGAACCGAGGAATCTGGTCAGGGCTTTGAATTTTGGGATGCAAAGTACGATCAACCTATTACTTCATATGAACCGGAGGAAGCCGAGAAGAAGCTGAGTAAAAGCCATTTTCCGAATGAAAAAGACTTTGAGACTTATACCAAATCCGATCAGCATCAAGAATTTATCTATACAGAAGAAAAACTCATAAAAGGCATTGAGCTTCTAACGCAGCAAGGACTATATCCACTTGCATTTGAGGTGCCGCATGGCGCCATATCTCAACAAGGCTATGAAGTCATTTCCCGGCATGTATCAAGTCTATTTGGGCAAGTGCAGCTTTCGGACCTTACATGGAAAACAAGCGGTGCACCACCATTTATAGCGACACCAGCTATGCTTCAAGGCATGACCTTATATCCTGAACAACCTTTGGATACAGCGTCTGAACATAAAGATTCAAACGTACTGACTGAACAGGTGATTCAATCCATGCAGCACCTTCAATCTCCCGCGATAGGTCTGTCCTACGAGGTGGAAGAGGGGATAGACGGTTTACAGGATCTGATGACACAGATGGAGGCGATCCCTTCTAGTGAATGGCTGGATTTAAAGAAAACAAAACAGTCTGTCCAAACCTCACATGTACAGATCAAAACATTAGGTAATGGACATATTCAAATAGAGCAATCCAATTTAGCAGACACAAAAACAGTCAAACGAAGCGGCATGGAAAATATGCTGCGTATTCTTACAGTCGTGGTGCTGTTCTTTATTGTGGCATTTGCTTTTTACACATTGTATTTAAGACTAACAATGAAAAAACGTATTTTTAAGGAGAGAAAATCAGGTGGCTGATGTCTTATTTTATCTTTCGTTAATACTGATTTGGATCATGCTCTTATACCATATGTTTCTGATGCAGGGCGGCTTTCAGCACTATCTGACTTACGAAAAGGTGCTGTCCAAATGGACGAAACATGGGAAAGAGCTGCCGACCGTCAGCATTCTTATTCCTGCACATAATGAAGAAGTGGTGATTCGGCAAACGTTAAAAGCGATGGTCCAGCTGTCCTATCCAAAACATCTCCTTGAAATCATTGTGATGAATGACAATTCCTCTGATCGCACAGGAGACATCGTGCAATCTTTCGTTGAGCAATATGATCATGTCCATATGATTGAAACGAAGCCGCCATTTGCAGGAAAGGGGAAATCTACTGCACTGAATGAAGGCTTGAAGGCTTCTACAGGAGAAATTATTTGTGTATACGATGCAGATAACATGCCTGAGAAAAAGGCTGTCTATCATTTAGTTCTTGGATTATTGAATGACCCAAAAGCTGGCGCTGTTGTCGGGAAATTCAGGGTCATCAATGCAGCCAAAAATCTCCTTACCAAATTCATTAATATTGAAACCATCTGCTTTCAGTGGATGGCGCAGGGCGGGAGGTGGAAATGGTTTGGCATTGCGACAATACCAGGCACAAACTTTGCGATCCGCCGGCACATCTTAGAAGAGCTTGGCGGCTGGGATGTCCATGCTCTAGCTGAGGACACCGAATTAACGATCCGTGTGTATAACCTTGGATATGTGATACGATTTTTCCCTGCTGCTATTACATGGGAGCAAGAGCCAGAGACGTGGAAGGTCTGGTGGCGACAACGAACGCGCTGGGCCAGGGGCAATCAATATGTTGTCCTCAAGTTTTTAAGACATTTTATGAAACTGAAACGAAAACGAATGATTTTCGATTTATTTTATTTTTTCTTTACGTATTTCTTATTTTTCTTTGGTGTACTGCTCTCCAATGGCATATTTATCGTGAATTTATTCGTTGATCTTCACTTATCCGTAGGAGTGGTCGCACTGATTCTATGGGGGTTAGCGTTCTTTCTCTTTTTAACAGAAGTCATGATTACATTAAGCATTGAGAAAACAGAGCTCACCAAGCAAAACATACTCATTGTCGCTCTCATGTACTTTACTTATTCTCAAGTGTGGATTGCGCTTGTCCTGTATTCCTTATGTGTAGAGGCGAAGAGCCGATTATTGAAACAAGAAGTGAAATGGTACAAAACCGAGCGTTACAATCAACAACAAAAGAAAAGCGGGTGACAAATTGAAATCGACAAAATGGAGTATTTTTATATTGACATTATCTCTTGCCATGCAGCCTTTTTTCATGGCAGGTCAAGCGATGGCGGCTTCAAATCGAGTGCAAGTGAAAGATGATTGGGTTCTCTCATCAAAAGGAAGCAAAGCAGAAACGCAGCACCTATCAGAAGATGTGGTGACCTTATACGGGCAAGAAGACCGCACTGAATTTTCCTATCAAATTGAAAAAGAAAAAGTAGAGTCAAGCACACTGACATTAAATATAGAGGCTTCACCATTACTCATTTCCCCATCTTCATTCACTGTCATGATTGATGGGGAGATTGAAAAGACCATCCCAGTATCAGGGAAAAACGAAAAGAAATCGATTCAAATCAAATTGAACAAATCACAATTGAAAAAAGGATTTCATCGAATTCAGCTCACATTTTACGGTGTATTAAAAGAAGGTGTTTGTATCAACCAAGAGACACCTGCCAATTGGCTAAAGGTTTATCCAGAAAGTGAGCTGGCATTCACCGGTACTCAGACGAAAGACCTTACATTAGATAGCTTTCCGTCACCTTTCATTAAAACAGGTGATCAGAAAGATCAAACAGAGATTGTACTTCCAAATACACCTGATGAGGCTGAATTAGAAGCAGCCATCAAAGTATACCGCACTTTGAAAAACAAAGGCCGCCTAGCAGACATCAAACTCATCCAGGAGAAGGACATCAAGCAAATTGCGCACCCAACCATTGCTGTGGGGGCAAAAGGAAGCTGGGATGGACGGATGAAATCGATTGAGCAAGCTGCGGGAATCAAAACAGAAAGTCAGCGTCTCACGTTAGCGGTGAGAACCCTGACTGCAAAGAAAAAAGAACAGCCCATCTTATTTGTCACAGCTGAAAAGCCAACGACAATCGCTGAAAAAATCAATGTTCTCACTCAGCCAGAACTGACTGATCAACTCACTGGTACGGACTTAATGCTGCAAAAGGTTGCCGCTCAAACCTCTAAGCCATCTCATCATATTCGTTTAAAAGATTTTGGCGGAGATGATGTCACTGTTGGGACAAAAAAGACGGCGTCCGACCACTACTATTATCCGAAAGCGTTGATCGCCAATCAAAAATCAGGTGCAAAGCTCAATCTGTCATTAAAAAAATCTGATGCAGCGAACAAAGCAGAACGTTTAACCGTCATGATCAATGATGAACCTCACGACGTACCATTAACTAAACTAGGAACCAAAGATGAGAATGGATTCTATCATGTCTCTATTCCAGTTGATTCACACGTACTCCAAAAAAACGAATATATTGATTTGCAATTTGTCACAAGTGGTTTTAAAAACATGGAATCCTGCAGACATACGGATGAAGAAGGCTGGATATTCATTGACAAGAACAGTTCTCTTCAAATTCCAGAAGAAACATTTAGTGATACACCGGATTTAGCCGCATGGCCGCTTCCTTTCACTTCAAAGGCGCCGCAGGGAAAAACATTGATCATCATGCCAGATCAAATCAAACGTGAAACGATCAATCAAATGGCCATGCTAACGCAATCATTTAGTCAGCCAGAAGCTGCTCAATATCATTTGATCAAAGCGTCAAATGTGACAAATGAACAATTGAAAAATCACTCTCTCATTTTCATCGGGGGCATTCAAACGTTCACTCTTTTAAAAGAAAAAGCAGTCGATCTGATCGTTCCAACGAAAAAGGATCAATATGATGTATCCTCTTTTGGCATGATAAACGAAACAACCGCTCGTATTGTGTGGACGCAGCCATCTATCTGGAATAAAGAACAGACAATGACGGTATTTTCAGCAATGAATGCAACGGAAGCTGACGTATCAAAAGAAGTCATGCATTTTCTTCAAACAAATACGGAGAGCGCAACAGTTGCAATAGAGAGCAAAAACAAAGACATGTTCTCTAATCATCAAACAGTCAGCGGCACATCGAGCGCTCTGAAAACAGGTGAAAATCAAAGCAGCAACGAGTCTTGGATCTACTTTGCATGTATGGCTGCACTGATCATTTTTGTGCTTGTGATGATTATCTATTTCGTACGAAAAAACCGCAAAAAGACTGGGTCATAAACGGTCAAAAGACCTTGAAAAAATCTCTTTACTTTGGTGTCAAACGGGAGTATGATCTCTTTTATAAAAGACCAATCGCTGAATCATTTCGATGAGCGGGGGAACCAATTGTGGTGTAAAACACCACGTGGGGTGAATCCTTTTAAGGTAGGGCAAAGTCTCATGCGCCCGAATCCGTCAGCTAACCTCGTAAGCGTTAAAGAGAGCAAAGACCAACCTGTGATCTAAACAATAGGCACAGGGGCATTCTATTGCCTCTGTGTCTTTTTGGTGATTCCTCTTTTGTTTCATAAATCGTTTGACACTAAGGAGCGGGCAATACATGTACAGTTTGATGAAGCGTATTTTAATTGGTAAACCATTAAAATCACAGGCAGCAGGAGAACAAAAACTATCAAAAATCAAAGCTTTGGCATTATTGTCATCAGACGCATTGTCGTCAGTTGCATATGGAACGGAACAAATTTTGATTGTTCTATCAGTCGTCAGTGCGGCAGCGTTCTGGTACTCACTCCCGATTGCAGGTTGTGTATTCATTCTTTTGATGGCATTGATTCTATCTTACCGCCAGATTATCTATGCTTACCCAGAAGGTGGCGGGGCATATGTCGTCTCTAGCAGGAACTTAGGTGAAAAACCAGGACTGATCGCTGGTGGATCATTGCTGGTAGATTATATTTTGACTGTAGCAGTGAGCATATCAGCCGGTACTGATGCCATCACATCGGCTTTTCCAGCACTATATCCATACCACGTCATGATCTCAATCGTTCTGGTCTTAGTGATTATGGTGCTAAACCTTCGTGGATTAACAGAATCGGCATCTATTTTAGCTTATCCTGTATACCTGTTTGTCTTTTCACTTCTCATTTTAATTGGAGTTGGCGGCTTTAAACTATTAACAGGGGGAGTACCACCAGCACCTGAGCATACGGCGTTAGGCACACATGTATCAGGCATTACATTATTTCTTTTATTAAAAGCATTTTCATCTGGTTGTTCTGCTCTCACAGGAGTTGAAGCCATTTCAAATACCATTCTATCCTTTAAAAAACCAGCTGCACAAAATGCAGCCAGAACGCTATTGATGATGGGTGGATTACTGGCCGTTTTATTTGTAGGTGTGACTCTGCTTGCGTTTGGTTTTGGCATCTCACCAAAACCGGAAGAAACCGTTGTGTCACAAATTGCATCAGATACATTTGGGCGTACATTTTTCTATTATGTCATTCAGGCTGTCACGGCTTTAATCTTGATACTAGCGGCAAATACCGGATTTTCAGCCTTTCCATTATTGGCTGTCAACTTAGCAAAGGATAAATATATGCCACGCATGTTTACAGTAAGAGGAGATCGACTTGGTTACTCCAATGGCATTATCTTTTTAGGCGTAGCCTCTATGCTGCTCATTTGGTTGTTTGGTGGGAAAACGGAACACCTGATACCACTTTATGCTGTCGGTGTGTTTATTCCATTTACCTTGTCTCAGACAGGCATGTGTGTGAAGTGGATTCGGGAAAAACCACAGGGCTGGAAAACGAAAATGCCAATCAATATAGTGGGAGCACTTATTTCTTTCACGGTTTTCATGATTCTCATTTTGACCAAGTTCCATCTTGTATGGCCAGTATTTGTTTTCATGCCAATCGTTCTATTGATCTTTCATTCCATTAAAAAGCATTATCTGTCTGTTGGAGAACAATTACGTTTATTGAATGAAACGGAGCCTGTAGAAATCAAAGGAAATGTGGTCATTGTACCAATAGCAGGTGTCACTCGTGTCGTCGAACAATCTGTTCAATATGCAAAATCCTTATCAGAGCAAGTCATAGCAGTTCACGTATCCTTTGATAAAGAGCAAGATAAGATAATAGAAGCAGATTGGGAAAAGCTGAATAGTGATGTGCGTCTTGTGATTTTACATTCGTCTTATCGAAGCCTTATTCATCCGCTTGATAAATTCCTTGAAACGATTGAAGCAAAAGCAAATGCGCATCAATACAAAGTGATGGTACTCGTGCCTCAATTTATCCCGAAAAAAAGATGGCACACCATCTTGCACAATCAATCTGCTTTTTTATTAAGATTCCGTTTATTATGGAAGCGGGATATTGTTGTCGCCACTCTTCCATATCATTTTAAAAAGTAACAAGAGCAAGTTGAAACGTTTGATCAAAACAATGCGGTGGTATGGAGTAAGAAAAAAGGAGTTTTCTCACATGCCGCAAAGAACCGCAGGAAAAGAAGTAACAGCACTACTGGAAGAGTGGGGCGTGAAACATATTTATGGAATGCCCGGCGATAGCATTAACGAATTGATCGAAGAACTAAGGCATGAATCAAGCGAAATTCAATTTATACAAACAAGACATGAAGAAGTGGCGGCACTGTCAGCAGCAGCTGATGCCAAATTAACAGGTAAACTCGGTGTTTGCTTATCAATTGCTGGACCGGGTGCTGTCCACTTATTAAATGGACTATACGATGCAAAAGCAGATGGTGCACCCGTTTTAGCAATTGCAGGACAGGTCGCTTCGACCGAAGTAGGAAGAGACACATTTCAAGAAATCAAATTAGAGCGGATGTTTGACGATGTCGCTGTCTTTA
This sequence comes from Bacillus pumilus, assembly GCF_002744245.1. Taxonomy (GTDB): domain Bacteria; phylum Bacillota; class Bacilli; order Bacillales; family Bacillaceae; genus Bacillus; species Bacillus pumilus_M. The sequence goes on from NZ_NKHG01000013.1 coordinate 67,875, forward strand.
ATCAGCAGGTACAAACAGCAGAAGCTCTGCCAGATTTATTGAATCAAGCCATCAAAGCAGCTTATACTCATAAAGGCGTGGCGGTTCTCACCGTATCGGATGATTTATTTTCTCAAAAAATTAAGCGTAAACCCGTTTATACATCTCCTCTTTATGTAGAGGGGGAAGTACGGCCAAAGAAAGATCAACTGCTAAAGGCTGCTCAGCTCATTAACAATGCAAAGAAGCCAGTCATCTTAGCAGGTAAAGGATTACGAAATGCAAAAGAAGAGCTTCTTTCGTTTGCAGAAAAGGCAGCTGCACCGATTGTGATTACACTTCCTGCAAAAGGGGTTGTTCCAGACAGGCATCCATCCTTTTTGGGGAACCTAGGTCAAATCGGAACGAAGCCGGCATACGAAGCAATGGAAGAATGTGATCTCTTAATCATGCTTGGTACCTCCTTTCCATATAGGGACTATTTACCGGAAGACACACCTGCTATTCAATTGGATATAAAGCCAGATCAAATCGGCAAAAGATATCCGGTAGAAGTAGGAATCGTAAGTGACAGCAAGAGTGGATTGCATGAGTTGACCTCCTACATTGAATACAAAGAGCAGCGAAGTTTTCTTGAAGCTTGTACAGAACATATGATGAAGTGGCGAGAAGAAATGGATAAGGAAAAATCCGTTGCAACATCACCACTTAAACCGCAGCAAGTTATCGCTAGACTAGAAGAAGCAGTCGAAGACGATGCCATTCTTTCAGTTGATGTCGGTAATGTGACTGTATGGATGGCACGTCACTTCGAAATGAAAAAACAGGATTTCATTATCTCCAGCTGGCTGGCGACAATGGGCTGTGGTTTACCTGGGGCGATATCCGCTAAATTAAACGAACCGAACCGTCAAGCCATTGCTGTCTGTGGTGACGGAGGCTTCACAATGGTCATGCAAGACTTTGTCACAGCTGTAAAATATAAACTGCCGATCGTTGTCGTGATTCTAAACAACAACAACCTTGGTATGATTGAATATGAACAACAGGTAAAAGGAAACATCAACTATGGTATAGAGCTAGAAGATATTGATTTTGCAAAATTTGCAGAAGCATGCGGAGGCAAAGGAATTTCAGTGTCATCACATGAAGAACTAGCACCAGCCTTCGATCAAGCACTTCAAGCAGATAAACCTGTGATTATTGATGTTGCAGTGACCAATGAACCGCCATTACCTGGTAAAATTACGTACACACAAGCAGCGGGCTTTAGTAAGTACTTATTAAAAAAATTCTTTGAAAAAGGTGAAATGGATATCCCTCCACTCAAGAAAAGTCTAAAACGCTTTTTCTAAACAAAACTTAGCCGGTCTTCTGAAAAGAGGGCTGGCTTTTTTGTGATGAATAAGAAAAATTAATTCAATTGTCACTTGTTTTAGTTTCTCTAAAAATATCTGGAAATTATTTTTGTAACTTAAAGCCTATTTTTCCCATTCGCTGAGAAAGGTAAAATAGAC
>NZ_NKHG01000050.1 GCF_002744245.1 Bacillus pumilus
ACGCAGGACTGACACCGAATGCGAGGGTTTGTCTACACGCTGAGAGCAGCCCTCATCAAGGCTGCTCTTTTTTATCGAGATTGAAAGAGACCCGTCTCTTCATCATATCGAATGGGTGATGTTTTAAACTCTGCTTCCGTTAAGTCCGTTTGCATTGGCTCGCAGATGGGAAGGCTGAAGATGCGGGAAGCGCGAATGTCAACATCAAGTGCAGGATGTGAAAAGGAAGACAGTTTACTCACGAGCGGAACGTCCAATTCTTTTTTCACAAGTGACAAGTATTGCTGCCCTTTCTTTGACATACCGAGTAAACGAATGTAGGGCGCGGTTTTCTTTTCAAGTAGCTCATGCATTGTCTTTTTCTTTACTCTCATTAAAAGGTGCGTATTCATTCGCTGTAACCTTGTCCATGTATATCGTTTTGTTTTCACAAGTGATAGATATTCCTCATAAGAAGATGCGTGTGTGATCGCTTTTTGCATACGGTGTTCAATGCCTTCTTCAATTTCATATATCTCCTCTAGTTCGGCCGTATTCATTGTGTGAAAGACATGTTTTAAGAAACGAAAATAGGCTTCTTGTGTATGTAAAAGACCGTATGAAGATTGATAGGCCTGTAATTGCTTTAAAGCAGCGGCTGGAAGGTAAGGTGTAACCGCTTCAAATGAACTGTGCTCTTTTAAGGCTTTTCGAATACTTGTTGCACTTGCGATTTTCTGATTTTCAGGAAGTTCTACATCATGATAATCAGATGCAATTCTTTGAGAGGTAAAGGGCTGCATGTGAGGGGATCTCTCTAAGATGGCCTTTACATAATGGAAGCCTAAAATGTTATTCGGTTTCGACAAGTCCAGTAAATGCTCAGGATAAATGGCCTCTTGAAACGCAGTGGCTGCTGCTGCCGGATAACTAAGACCTTCTTTTACCTTCTTTTTTGTTAAAAGGTCAATCTCTGCTTTTTTCTCATGCCAAGCGTGTGCTGTGCGCTCAAATGCCGTGATGTCCCCATCCTCGCTTCCGAAAAAAAGAGAGCGGCATTTTAAAGCGTCTAGGATAGACACAGCGCCACCTGCAAAAGTTTCTGCCTTTTGTACTGCGAATATGTATGGAAGCTCACACACAATGTCTACACCGTTTTGCAGTGCCATTTTTGTACGTGCCCATTTTGAGACGATTGCAGGCTCTCCGCGCTGGAGGAAGGAACCGCTCATAACGGCAATGGCAACATCTGAGGAGGTTTGTTTTTTTGCCTGACGAACATGATAGGCATGTCCATAATGAAATGGATTGTACTCTACAACGACTCCCACTGCTTTCATTAGATGCTCCGCCTTTCTTGCTATGGTTAAATGGTCTATGCTACAGTAGCATAAGGGAAAAATGAAGCCCATTTTTTTCAGTGTAGGCATTCAAGGAACTGATGTCAAACAACCCTCTGACATCAAGAAGGACTGTAAAGAAAAAATATTGACAAATAGCATGATGAAAGCTATAATCATGTTTGTTGCTCTTAGAGGTGATACAATTGAAATGGACAGTTTATCAGTTACATCAAAAAGCCAAAAACAGCTTCGATTTTCATGAGACGGTTGACTTAAATGAACTTACTAGCCTTCATTCAGATATACGTCGTATTTCACCAGTAGAGGTGAAAGGGACTGGAGTGATCGAATCAAAGCAGGTCGCATTTGACTTAACCATCACAGGTGAAATGACATTGCCTTGTTCAAGAACGCTTGTTGATGTAAATTATCCATTTGCGATTTCAACAAAAGAACTATTTGTACTTCATAAGACAGACGATATAGAAGATGAGGACGTTTCCGTTGTGGAAGACGATATCATCGACTTAACGCCTATAGTCAAGGAAGAGATTCTTCTTGAAGTGCCGATGCAAATCTTTTGCGACCAAACAGACGTAAAAGGTGCTGCACCACAAGAAGGGAATGACTGGGCGGTCATTTCGGAAGATGCACATCAAAACCGAATTGATCCGCGTCTGGAAGGCTTGAAGAAGCTCTTAGAAGAAAATAATGAATCTTAACTCTTTAAGGAGGTGGGAATAATGGCTGTACCTTTTAGAAGAACTTCTAAAATGAAAAAAAGATTGCGTCGTACGCATTTCAAACTACAAGTACCTGGTATGGTAGCTTGCCCAGAATGCGGTGAAATGAAAATTTCTCATCGTGTCTGCAAATCTTGCGGAACATACAAAGGCAAAGACGTAAAAAGCAACTAATCAATAAAAAAGCGTGAGGGAATCTTCCCTTGCGTTTTTTTATTTGTCTATTTTTTAGGTTTATCTCCTGTAAATAGTCTATCTACTCTAGTAAGCGCATATGATGTGGTATTCAGATTCAGGGGGGATGATCAATTGACGATTACAAGGCAGGACGCATGGACACAAGATGAAGATTTGCTTTTAGCAGAAGTCGTCTTAAGGCATATTCGAGATGGAGGGACCCAGCTTTCCGCATTTGAGGAGGTCGGGAAAGCACTGTCGAGAACAGCTGCAGCATGTGGATTCAGGTGGAATTCTTACGTCCGAAAACAGTATCAAGCAGGCATTGAGCTCGCGAAAAAGCAGCGGAAAGAACTGCGTAAAAAGATCGGTATCCATTCCTCAGGTTTACCACAGCAGGCGTTAACAATAGAGGAGAAGGCATCGTCAGATCATGCTGAATTGACCCTTCGAGAAGTGATTCAGTTTTTAGAACAGCTTGAGAAAGAACCATCTGGTCCAGCTTATTTACGCGAGGAGCTAAAGGATGCACACCATCAATTAAAGTCGCTCACAGAAGAAAATGAACACTTGAAGCGTCAATTGAAAATGACAGAAGAAGATTACCGGGCGCTCATTGGTATTGTTGAAAGAGTCAAACAGAATATCAGCTTAAAAGACTATGCAAAATAAGAAAACGCCCCTCGTAGATGAAAGGAGGGGCGTTTTGTCATCAACCGTTAAGCTGATTCTCCTGTGTTCTTTTGGATATGCGCAGGCTCCCAAATGAGTGGATTTTCACCTTTATCGCGTTCCATATCATACTTCACCGCTTCAAAGCCCATTTTATCCCAAAAACCGGCAGATTTGACGCGTGGATTTGTACGAATTGGCAGTCCGAAAGATTTTGCGAATTCAACAAGTGCTTCTCCGTATCCTTTGCGCTGATGCCCTGGAAGCACTTCTAGCTTCCACAGCTCTAAATAATCATGATTATGGTCAAAATACGTAGTCGTCGAGCCATCAACTTGATATAGGCTCATACGTGCCACAAGCTTATCTCCAAAGTAAATCCCGTAAAATGGAGAATTGCTGTCATTTTCAATCATATTACTTTCAAGGTCTTCAAGCATTGAAAGTTCTTGAATGCCATATTCCTTAAATTGTTTAAATTCCTCTAATGTTTTGTAATTAATCAGAAGACGTTTTACTTGTGTCATGTGATCTTCCCCCTTACACACATAATGTTGACAATGATGTCATTGAAGGCGTTTTCATCCCATCCGCCTAAAAAGTTTTTACACTTATTATTATAGTTTTTAAATTAAAAAAATTCAATCATGGCGCGTCATCTGCTTTTTGCATCATGACATGAAACTGGTAAAATAGTTGATATGATGAAGTAAACAGAAAAAGGGAAGTGCGGCAGTTGAAAATTGGAATCATTGGCGGGGGTGCGATTGGTCTGCTTTGTGCCAGTTATTTATCACAGCACCATGACATCACCCTATTTACAAGAAGAAAAGAACAGGCAGAAGAGATTCGAGCGTCAGGAATCGAACGAATGGTGAGAGGAGAAACGTTTCGAGCCGTAGTCGATGCGCAGACAGGGGTAACAGGAATATTTGATTTACTCATTGTGACGGTGAAATATCATCAGCTGCAAGATGTGCTGGGTGAATTATCGACATTACCTCGTCAGCGGATCTTATTTTTACAGAACGGAATGGCTCACCTATTAGACTTAAAGAAGTGGAAAGTGGCCCATCCATTATATATAGGGGTGGTAGAGCATGGTGCGATGAAGATATCAGATCATGCAGTTGACCATACAGGCATTGGTATCATTAAGTGGGGGGCATTTCATGATGAGGCGACAGCAGATATTAGTGATGAATTGAAGAAAGCATCAACTCACTTTCAAATGGTCTATACAGCTGAATGGAAAAAGGTGCTGGAGGAAAAACTGCTTGTCAATGTCTGCATAAATCCATTGACGGCTTTATTGCATGTGAAAAATGGAGAGCTGATCTCAAATCCAGCATATGAACACATGATGAGATGTGCATTTAATGAGGCGGTTTCCATTTTGGGAAGTCCTGATAAAGATCGGCTCTGGACCCATGTAGTCTCTATATGCGATAAAACAGCCGCCAATCATTCATCAATGCTTCAAGATGTGGTGAAAGGACGACAAACGGAAAGAAAATCCATCGTTGGCTATCTTTTGAAAAAGGCTCAAGCTCAAGGGATTCATGCCCCGCATCTTACTTTTTTCAATAGAAGCTTGGAAGTATTGGAAAAAAAGCAAACAAAATCTTTTGAGTGAGCTCATTTACATGCTATACTTTTTTCGGGAAACTAACTATTTATTGAAGAAAGGAAGTTCTAAACATGCAATTGACTGAACTTTCCATCCGAAGTCAGAATTTATTCATACGTGATTATATAGAAGAAAAAAAAGAGATGACTGCTTTTTTTGATTATGATATACATTCTGAGCACACATGGAAAAAGAGATACGACGATCTCATGGAAAGGAGCTTCCCGCGCGAGGCTTTAGCCGATTACATGAGCGCATATCACGCAAAGTTTGAATCGGCAGCAATGCGGCAGAACATTGACAAGATCCGTGATGAACGGAGTGTCATGGTGGTTGGAGGGCAGCAGGCAGGCCTATTAACAGGACCGCTTTATACCATACATAAAATCATTTCGATTATTCAGTTTGCAAAAGAAAAAGAGTCAGAGCTTGGAGTTCCTGTGATTCCGGTCTTTTGGGTAGCTGGTGAAGATCATGACGTAGACGAAATAAATGTTGTGTATACGTCTGGCGAAAAAGGTCCAGTCAAACAAAAGCTGTCTTTACATAGCGTAAAAAAAGCTGCTGCGAAAAGAACACCACTGCATCAAGAGAAAACAGAGAAATGGCTTCGTGATGTATTTTCAACCTATGAGGAATCTGCTTACACAAATGACTTGCTTGATCAGCTTCTTCGATGTTTACGCAAATCAGACACGTTTACTGATTTCTTTGAATGGATTGTTTGCGACCTTTTTGAAGAAGATGGGCTGCTGCTATTTAATTCAGGAGACTTAGGGGTCAAACCACTTGAGCGTACGTTATTCAAGCACATTGTTGAGACAAATGATGAGATCACAACTCGTTTAAATGAAACGCAGGCTGCCATGAAGCAAGCGGGGTATCAGCCGATTATTGAAGCTGGTGACCACCAGGCAAACCTGTTTTACGAATATGATGAGGAGCGTTTCCTTATTGAAAAAGAGCAGGATCAGTTTTCTGTATCTGAAGTGGGGCTTACTTGGACAAAGGAAGAGCTTTTGCAGGAAGTCGAGGAGCACCCAGAGCGGTTTAGTAACAATGTGGTCACGCGCCCATTGATGCAGGAAACCCTTCTCCCAACACTGGCTTTTATGGCCGGACACGGTGAAGTGAACTATTGGGGTGAGCTGAAAGGAATCTTTGAGCACTTTGACTTAAAGATGGCACCTGTTCTTCCAAGACTGCACGTCACCATTCTTGAAAGGCATATTGACAAGAAGCTGCCGGTGAGAGAGCTGTCGGTAGAAGAAGTGCTGACAAATGGAGTGAAAGAAAAGAAGGACGCGCACTTTCAGAAAAGCCTTCCAGACAGCTTCGTTCAATCAGTTCATCATGCCAAACGTGAATTAGCGAATGTTCATGAGGTGATGAGACAAGAAGCGCTAGAGATTGAACCGAGCTTTGAGCAGCTGCTAGATAAAAATGCCAAATTTATTGAAGACCAACTTCAATTTGTCTATCAAAAGATCGCTCAGCGTGTTGAAGAGAAGGAAGGTTATATCCTTCGCGACTTTGAACGGATTGAAAATAGTTTAAAACCACTTGACGCACCACAAGAAAGAATTTGGAATATCATGTATTTTTTAAACAAATATGGTCCAGAATTCTTCAAAACATTCAAAAATATGCCATTTTCATTTCAAAACAAGCAACAAATTGTCAAACTTTGAAATAAAGTTTTAATGAGCCCTGACTAGTTCAGGGTTTTTTTTTATGTAGAAACAGTGTAAAATAAGTTTTGTGGAGAGAAGTGGTGGATAGTGGAGAGTAAGGGTGAGAAAGTGGGGCTCTGATATATCATGTTCATGGGTGAATACCAACATACGATTGATACAAAAGGGCGCATGATCATCCCTGCTAAATTTAGAGACGGTCTCGGAGAACAGTTTGTGCTGACGAGAGGGCTTGATCAATGTTTATTTGGCTACCCTATGAGTGAGTGGAAACTAATCGAAGAGAAGCTCAAAGCACTTCCGCTAACGAAAAAAGATGCACGTGCGTTTACCCGGTTTTTCTTCTCTGGCGCAGTCGAATGCGAGCTGGACAAACAGGGACGCATAAATATCGCATCGAACCTACTCCAATATGCAAAACTCGAAAAAGAATGTGTGGTCATCGGCGTTTCAAATCGAATTGAGTTGTGGAGTAAGTCGATCTGGGAACAATATACAGAAGAGCAAGAAGATTCATTTGCTGAAATTGCTGAAAACATGATTGGATTTGATATATAATAATCCCTTGTGCAGCAAGCTTTCTACACATTCATTTCTATTTGAAAAAGGTGGGACCATAACATCATGTTTCAACATGAGACAGTATTATTAAAGGAAACAGTTGACGGTTTAAGCGTCAAAGAAGACGGTACATATGTGGACTGCACGCTAGGCGGCGCAGGTCATAGCTCATATTTACTATCTCAATTATCAGAAAAAGGTACATTGATTGGATTTGACCAAGACGACGCTGCACTGGATCATGCACGAGAGAAGCTCGCAGATGCTAAAGCGAACATTCTTTTCATAAAAAGCAACTTCCGATATTTAAAAGAACGTCTGAATGAACAAGGCATTACAAGTGTAGACGGTGTGATTTTTGATCTTGGGGTTTCATCTCCTCAGCTCGACACACCAGAGAGAGGCTTTAGTTATCATCATGATGCACCTCTTGACATGCGAATGGATCAATCAGCTGCATTGTCAGCAAAACAAGTGGTGAATGAATGGCCATTTGAAGATCTAGTTCGGATTTTCTACAAATATGGGGAAGAAAAATTCAGCAAGCAAATCGCACGAAAAATTGAAGAAGCTAGAAAAAAAGCGCCAATTGAAACAACGGCTCAACTTGTAGACATTATCAAAGAAGGAATTCCCGCACCTGCAAGACGAACTGGCGGACATCCAGCGAAAAGAGTGTTTCAAGCGATCCGAATTGCCGTAAATGACGAATTGAAAGTATTTGAAGAAGCACTAGAACAAGCAATAGAGTTACTCAATCCGAAGGGGAGAATTTCTGTCATTACATTCCATTCACTTGAAGATCGGATTTGTAAAAGTACATTTAAAGAGATGTCTTCTCTTCCAGAACTTCCGCACGGACTACCAGTGATTCCAGAAGGACTTGAACCTAAACTGAAGCTGATCACGAGAAAACCGATCGTCGCATCAGAACAAGAGCTGGAACATAACAACCGTGCCCGTTCAGCGAAGCTCCGAATTGCAGAAAAAAAGTAAACGACACCATAGATGATGATAAAAAGGAGGTTTCTTATGAGTAATTTGGCTTACCAAAGAGAAGTAAAGCAGCATCAAACTGAGCAGCAAGGTCAATCGGTTGTCATTAGAAGAAGAGGTTCTATTACTCTTGGTGAAAAAATCTTACTTGTCATGTTTGGCATGGCTCTTATGTGCAGCTCCATTCTCATCATTTCTAAAGCCTTTGCTGTTTATCACACAAATATCGAAGTGCAGAAATTAGAACAGCAAGTGTCTTTAGAATCGAAAAAGATCACAGAGCTACAAAAGGAAAAAGACTTACTGAGTGAACCAGAGAGAATCATTGAAGCCGCTAAAAAAGCAGGCTTAAGCATATCGAAAGATGTTAAGAAGGTAGATTAACATGGCGATGCCCAAAAAGAATAAAATGATGAACAGAGGCGCGGCAATTGCGAGTATTTGCTTCGCCCTGTTTTTCTTTATCATCCTTGCACGTTTTATTTATATTCAGATTACTGGAACGGTTGATGGACAAGTGTTAGCCGCAAAGGCAAATGAACAATATCAATCGAAGAAAACACTTGAAGCCAAAAGAGGATCAATATTAGACCGAAATGGAAATGTAATTGCAGAGGATACATCTGTTTATAAGCTTATTGCGATCATGAGCAAGAAAATGACGGTGGATTCAAAGCATCCGATGCATGTTGTCGACAAAGAAAAGACAGCAAAAGAGCTGTCAAAAGTAATTGATATGAGCGAAAGCGAAATTTTAAAGCGTCTGAATACAAAGGATGCGTTCCAAGTCGAGTTTGGCAGAGCCGGAAAGGATATTAGTTTTTCAACAAAGGAAAAAATTGAAAAGCTAAAGCTTCCTGGGATCGCATTTGAAAAAGACACGAAGCGGTATTATCCAAATGGCATGTTTGCTTCTAACTTAATCGGTTATGCAAGATTAGATGAAGCAACCAAGGACATGTCAGGTGCGATGGGTCTTGAAAAGGCACTGAATAAATATTTAAAAGAAAAAGACGGGTATGTTACGTATAATAGTGACAGAAGCGGATGGGCTCTTCCGAATAGTAAAGAAGACATAGTCGCCCCGAAGGATGGGAAAAACGTCACGCTAACGATCGATCAAAAAATACAGGCGTTTCTTGAAGAAAGTATGACGCAGGTCGTTAAAAAATATAAGCCGAAGAAAATCATTGCAACAGTCGTTGATCCGAAAACAGGAAAAGTCCTCGCGATGGGACAGCGGCCAAGCTTTAATTTAAATGAACTCGACATTACGAATTATAACAATGATGTGATTTCATATGCGTTTGAGCCGGGTTCAACGATGAAAATCTTTACACTCGCTGCAGCGATCCAAGAAGGGGTATACCAAGGCAGTGGCAAGTATCAATCTGGTACTTATAAAGTAGGCGGCGGTCTTGTAAGAGATCACAACAACGGAAATGGCTGGGGGAAAATTGATTTTCATGAAGGTGTTCTTCGTTCGTCAAACGTCGCCTTTGCGAAGCTGGCAAAGGAAAAGCTGGGCTTCACGCGATACGAACAATACTTGCAAAAATTCCATTTTTATGACAAAACGGGAATAGACTTGCCGAACGAAGCGTCTAGTAAAATCAATTTCAGATACGAATATGACAAAGCATCGACTGCTTATGGTCAAGCGTCTGCCATTACACCAATTCAACAAATTGAAGCAGCGACAGCGATTGCAAACGGCGGCACAATGATGAAGCCGTATGTAATCGACCATATTACAGACCCGAACACAAATAAAACGATCTTGCAGCACGAACCAACAGTGGCTGGAAAACCGATTTCTTCTGATACAGCCAAGCAAGTTCGTGACATTTTAGGTGAGGTTGTTTCATCGAAAATCGGTACAGGTCAGCCGTATCAGATCAAAGGCTTTGACGTGGCGGGAAAAACAGGGACAGGACAAATTGGCGGGGCCGGCGGTTACCTTCAAGGCAGAAACGATTACGTCTTTTCGTTTATGGGTATGGCGCCAAAGGATGATCCGAAGCTACTTGTTTATGTGGCCGTACAACAGCCTCAGTTATCTGAAACACAAACAGGATCTGCTCCAGTTTCGGAAATCTTTAACCCTGTGATGAAAAATAGTCTGCTATATTTAAATATCGCACCAACAAAAACAGACGATAAAACATCAGGCGAACAAAAGGTAAAACAAGAAACAATGCCTTCATTCCTAGATTTAGAAGTGAAGCAGGCAGAAACGGAAGCCAAAAACAAAAACTTAACACCTGTTGTCATCGGTGATGGTCTATCCATTAAACGTCAGTGGCCGAGTGCAGGCTCTGAATTCTCTGAAAGCCAGAAAGTCTTTTTGAAAACAGCAGGAAAAACCATTAAGATGCCTGATATGACAGGCTGGTCCAGAAGGGAAGTACTTCAATATGCGTCTATTTCCGGTGTGCATATTGAAACAAACGGTCAAGGGTACGCTGTCAAACAAAGTGTGAAAAGTGGAGCAGAGATTTCAGATAAAGTCGTCACTGTGACATTTAAAAGCCCAAATTAAATGCAAAACCTAGCAAATCGTTTGCTAGGTTTTTTCTTTTGCTGTGTAGGGAGGTACTTAGACCGTTCTATAAAAGGACGGGCCTGCATATGATGGAAACAAGCCATATGTAAGGAGTGAACCGGGCGTGCGAGTGTCAAGTGTAACAGTGAGAAAACGATTGCTTTTCGTGCTGCTGTTTGGGGTGATTATTTTTTTCATCATAGATACTAGATTAGGATATGTGCAGTTTATCATGGGCGAAAAGCTGACAAGCTTAGCAAAAGACTCATGGAGCCGAAACCTCCCATTTGAACCAGAACGAGGAGATATTTTGGACCGGAATGGGGTAGAGCTTGCAACGAACAAAAGTGCTCCATCCATTTTGGTCGTGCCGCGGCAAATTAAAGACCCAGCAGAAACAAGCAAGAAACTAGCGGCAGTGCTTAATATGTCTGAGGAGAAAGCGTACAAGCACGTCACCAAGAAAACATCAATAGAGCGAATTTCTCCAGAGGGTAGAAAAGTATCTCATGAAAAAGCCAAAGAAGTGAGAGAGCTTGATTTAGATGGGGTTTATGTAGCAGAAGACAGCATTAGACATTATCCATTTGGAAGCTTCTTATCCCATGTATTAGGATTTGCTGGAATTGATAATCAAGGCTTACTTGGACTGGAAGCTTACTATGATGATGACCTAAAAGGTGAAAAAGGATCTGTGAAATTCTATTCCGATGCAAAAGGACAAAAAATGCCAGATGAAGCAGATGATTATACACCGCCTAAAGATGGGCTTGATATGAAATTAACGGTCGATTCCAAAGTACAAACCATCATTGAACGAGAATTAGACAATGCGCAGGCAAAATATAATCCAGATGGCATGATCGCCATTGCAATGAACCCGAAAAATGGTGAAGTGCTAGGAATGTCAAGCAGACCCGATTTTGATCCAGCTGACTATCAATCAGTTGATCCGAAAGTGTTTAACCGGAATTTACCGGTTTGGAGCACATATGAGCCGGGATCGACGTTTAAAATCATCACACTCGCAGCAGCATTAGAAGAAAATAAAGTGAATTTAAAACGCGACCATTTTTTTGACAGCGGATCTGTGACAGTGGATGGAGCAAGACTCAGATGCTGGAAAAAAGGCGGGCATGGATCACAGTCATTTTTAGAAGTGGTTCAAAACTCCTGTAACCCAGGATTTGTAGAGTTAGGTGACCGTCTTGGAAAAGACAAATTATTTTCCTATATTAAAAATTTCGGTTTTGGTCAAAAAACTGGAATCGACCTTCAAGGGGAAGGGAGAGGCATTTTGTTCCCTCTTGATCGTGTAGGTCCTGTAGAGCAGGCAACAACTGCCTTTGGTCAGGGTGTATCCGTAACACCGATTCAGCAAGTAGCTGCAGTGGCTGCAGCGGTAAATGGCGGAACGCTTTACACACCTTATATTGCAAAAGAATGGATCGATCCGACCACAAAAGAGGTAGTGAAAAAGCAATCACCTATTGCTAAGAAGAAAGTGATTTCAGCTGAGACCTCAAAAGAAATCAGATATGCACTTGAAAGTGTAGTCGCGCAAGGTACTGGGCGAAATGCATTTGTTGAAGGGTATCGGGTCGGCGGGAAAACCGGAACAGCACAGAAGGTAAAAGACGGTAAGTACATGGAAAATAACCACATTGTGTCGTTTATCGGGTTTGCCCCTGCTGATGATCCGAGCATCGTTGTATATGTAGCCGTTGACAACCCAAAGGGCACGATCCAATTTGGTGGTACAGTAGCCGCTCCAATCGTCGGCCATATTATGCGTGATAGCCTGCCAGAGATGGGTGTGAAAAAAAGAAAAGGTCAAATTGAAAAGAAGTACCAGTGGCTGGACACAAAAACCATTGAGGTACCGAATCTTGTAGGGGGATCTGTTTCTGATCTTGAATCACTCCTCATTAACTTAAAGATCGATGCGTCAGGAACTGGCAGTAAAGTTGTGAAGCAATCGCCTGCTGCCGGTACAAAAGTAAAAGAAGGCTCCACGATCAGACTATACTTAAACGACGAATAATAAAGAATGAACAGAGGGTAGCCGCACTCATTCGGCTGCCTCTTTTTGTTGAAAGGGATGGACAGTTTTAAAAAATGAGCACAAAGTGTGTTTTTTCCAAGAGAAACTTAAGGAATACGCTGGATGTATCCTTTTTTTTACGATAAAATATAGACTGTGTGTTTTTTTCACAAGACATGCACGTGAACGAATTTGAGAGGTTTGATATGAAATGAAATTACAAGAACTCCTTACATACTTTAGAAATGAAAACAACGAAACAATAAACGAAAATCCCGATATCACTTCCATTGAAATGGATTCAAGAGAGGTGAAAAAAGGGAGCCTTTTTGTCTGTATAAAAGGCTATACAGTAGATGGACATGATTATGCTGAAAAAGCGGTGAAAAGCGGAGCTGTTGCTATTGTAGCAGAACACCCTCTTAACATAACAGCTGTACCAGTTATTATTGTGAAACACTCTCAACGAGCACTTGCAAGAATAGCTGATGCGTTTTACAGTCAGCCAACGCATAAGCTAAATCTAATAGGTATCACCGGAACAAACGGGAAAACCTCAACAACACACATGATAGAGCAAATGATGAGAAAAGCCGATAAGAAAACAGGCTTAATTGGCACGATGTATATGAAGGTGAATGATGATATCCTTGAAGTCAAAAATACAACACCAGAGAGTGTCACCCTACAAAAAACCTTTAAACAGATGCTTGATCAAGATGTAGACACAGCTATTATGGAAGTATCATCACATGCACTGCATATTGGCCGGGTTCATGGATGTGATTATGATATTGCCGTTTTCACAAATCTTACGCAAGATCATCTTGACTATCACAACACAATGGAAGAATATAAACACGCGAAAAGCTTGCTATTCTCCCAGCTAGGAAGTGCCTTTCAGCATGATAAGCCAAAGCATGCCATTTTAAATGCAGATGATGAAGCCTCAAGTTATTTTGAGAAAGTCACAGCTGCTGACATCATGATGTATGGCTTAGAGCAAGAAGCAGATGTGATGGCAAAGAATATTCAAATTAAGCCAAAGGGAACACAATTTGATTTGATCACACCAATTGGCACAAAAAATGTCACGATTGCCCTCATTGGGAAGTTCAATGTGTATAATATCTTAGCTGCTGTATCAGTAGGCATTGTATCCGGCTTATCATTTGATACGATCGTCAGTGCAATTGAAGAGCTAGAGGGAGTCAAAGGAAGATTTGAACTTGTGAACTGTGATCAAGACTTCCCTGTCATCATTGATTATGCGCATACACCTGACAGCTTAGAAAATGTACTCACAACGTGTAGAGAATTAACAGAAGGTAGAATTTTCTGTGTGATAGGATGCGGTGGAGACCGTGATAGAACAAAGCGCCCGCAAATGGCCCAAATCGCTGTGAAATATGCAGATGAGCCCGTATTTACATCAGACAACCCAAGAAGTGAAGATCCATCAGCTATTCTAAAAGACATGGAAAATGGGGTGCCAGAAGCATATTATCATAGCTTTGTGAATCGTAAACAAGCGATCTTTTTTGCGATTGCCAATGCCAAAAAAGGCGATACAGTCTTAATAGCGGGAAAAGGCCACGAGACGTACCAAATCATTGGCGATCAAGTCTATGACTTTGATGATGCAAAGGTTGCAGTGGACGCTATTTTAGATCTAAACAAATCTTAAAATGATGAAAAGAGTGTAATGAAATGGAGCATTTTGTACAAAAACAACATATGAAAGACACGAATGAATATCATAATAATGAATGCTATTTTCTGATGGAAAACGGCTTTGGGAATTCGGAAGGAGTAAAGAACGATGCTTGAACAGGTGATATTGTTTACAATCATAATGGGATTTTTAATCAGTGTTCTTTTATCCCCGATTTTTATTCCGTTTTTAAGAAGACTTAAATTTGGCCAAAGTATTAGAGAAGAGGGCCCACAGTCTCACCAAAAGAAATCAGGTACCCCAACAATGGGCGGAATTATGATTATCTTTTCTATCACGATTACAACGATTGTGATGATCAACAAGTTCTCTGAAATTAGTCCAGAAATGTTTTTACTTTTATTTGTCACACTTGGTTATGGTTTATTAGGATTTTTAGATGATTATATTAAAGTAGCGATGAAGCGAAATCTTGGATTAACGTCAAAACAGAAATTGATCGGTCAAATTGTGATTGCTGTGATTTTTTATGCAGTCTTCCATTATTATCAGTTTGCAACGACGATACGCATTCCAGGAACAGATGTCAGCTTTGATTTAGGATGGGCTTACTTTATCCTCGTTATTTTCATGCTTGTCGGTGGTTCTAATGCGGTGAACTTAACGGATGGACTTGATGGTCTATTATCTGGAACAGCTGCTATTGCTTTCGGAGCTTTTGCAATACTAGCTTGGAATCAATCTCAGTATGATGTGGCAATCTTTTCTGTCGCTGTCGCTGGAGCTGTCCTTGGCTTCCTTGTCTTTAATGCGCACCCTGCAAAAGTATTTATGGGTGATACAGGGTCTCTTGCTTTAGGCGGTGCCATTGTAGCGATTGCGATCTTAACGAAACTTGAAATTTTACTCGTCATTATTGGAGGAGTATTTGTTGTTGAAACGTTATCCGTTATTCTTCAAGTCATCTCCTTTAAAACAACTGGAAAAAGAATCTTTAAGATGAGCCCGCTTCACCACCACTATGAATTAGTTGGCTGGTCTGAGTGGAGAGTGGTTGTCACCTTCTGGACAGCTGGTTTATTGCTTGCTGTTTTAGGAATTTACATCGAGGTGTGGTTATAATTGAATAAGATGCAAATGTTAAAAAACGAACATGTACTAGTACTAGGTCTTGCAAAAAGCGGATATGCGGCAGCCTCAATTCTTCACGAATACGGAGTAAATGTAACAGTAAATGATCAAAAACCGTTTGAAGAAAATGAGCCTGCTCAGTTACTTTCTGAAAAGGGGATTGATGTCATTTGTGGCACTCATCCTCTTCGTATGTTCGATGATAAAGAAATGACGATTTTAATTAAAAATCCTGGAATTCCTTATGAGAATGTGATGGTCCAAGAGGCGATTCGCCGCCAAATTCCAGTTTGGACTGAAATAGAGCTAGCTTATCATTTGACCTCATCTCCTTTTATTGGAATAACCGGATCGAATGGAAAAACCACTACCACCACATTGATTTATGAAATGCTGAAAAAAGATGGTCAAAAAACGTTAGTAGCAGGTAATATTGGAACGGTTGCAAGTGAAGTCGCTGCAAATGCAGCAGGCGATGAATGGATCGTGACTGAGCTCTCTTCCTTTCAGTTAATGGGAACCGTTGAATTCAGGCCCAAAATCAGCTTAATATTAAATATTTTTGATGCACATTTAGACTATCATCACACTCGTGAAGAATACGAAAAAGCAAAGCAGAAAGTGTACGCACATCAACATGAAAATGACATAGCTGTAATAAATCTAGATGATCCATCTGTCGTCAAATTAGCAGAAGGTTCAAAAGCGAAAAAAGTATTTTTCTCAGTAAAAGAGCCAGTAGAATATGGAGCGTTTATAAAAGATGGTGCTATATACTATATGAATGAACATGTCATCGACCTGAAGGATGTTGTTCTTCCTGGTGAGCATAACCTAGAAAATATTCTGGCGGCCATTTGTGTTGTGAAAAATGCAGGCTGTTCTAATGAAGGGATTGTCCACGTTCTCACAACATTTAGTGGAGTAAAGCATCGTTTGCAGTTTGTGGATACGATTCAAAGTAGAAAATTTTATAACGATAGTAAAGCGACAAATATACTGGCCACAAGTAAAGCATTATCAGCCTTCGAACAGCCGACCATTTTACTAGCAGGCGGACTCGATCGAGGCAATGAATTTGGTGAATTGAGACCTTTTATGAATAATGTGAAAGGAATTATCACATTTGGTGAGACTGCACCTAAGTTTGTTAAGCTTGGTGAAGAGCTTGGAATACATCACGTAAAACATGTCGATAATGTTGAACAAGCAGTTCCTGCGGCGTTTAGCATATCTGAAGAAGAAGACGTGATTTTATTGTCTCCAGCTTGTGCAAGCTGGGATCAACATAAAACATTTGAAGAACGTGGAGACATGTTTGTAAACGCCGTGCATATGCTTAAATAAGGGCTTGTCTCTCATATGACTGACAGCCCAAATGAAATTATGCTTGGGGTGTCGGTCTCTTGACGAATAAGAAAACTTCTCCGGATTTTTTGCTTGTTGTCATTACGTTACTTTTATTGACGATTGGTTTAATTATGGTGTACAGCGCAAGTGCTGTGTGGGCATCGTATAAATTTGATGATTCGTTTTATTTTGCAAAAAGACAGCTTTTGTTTGCCGGAATCGGAGTTATCGCGATGTTTTTCATTATGCGAGTCGATTATTGGACGTGGCGGACTTGGTCAAAGATATTGATCGCTGTTTGTTTTCTCCTCCTATTACTCGTACTCATTCCTGGGATCGGTATGGAGAGAAATGGTTCAAGAAGCTGGATCGGTGTCGGTGCGTTTAGTATTCAGCCCTCTGAATTTATGAAGCTTGCGATGATTGCGTTTCTTGCAAAATTCTTATCTGAAAAGCAAAAGAATATCACGTCTTTCCGTAAAGGCTTCGCGCCAGCGTTAGGCATTGTATTTTCTGCATTTGCCATCATTATGCTGCAACCAGATTTGGGTACAGGAACGGTAATGGTTGGAACCTGTATTATTATGATATTTGTTTCAGGTGCGAGAATTGCTCACTTTATCTTTCTCGGTCTTTTAGGGCTTAGCGGATTTACTGCACTTGTCTTATCAGCACCCTATAGAATAAAACGAATCACTTCTTATTTAAATCCTTGGGAAGATCCACTAGGCAGCGGGTTTCAAATTATTCAATCCTTATACGCTGTTGGTCCAGGCGGTTTGTTTGGAATGGGTCTAGGACAAAGTAGACAAAAATTCTTCTATTTACCTGAGCCTCAAACGGACTTTATCTTTGCGATATTGTCTGAAGAACTCGGCTTTATAGGCGGATCGCTCATTTTGTTGCTCTTTAGTGTTCTGTTATGGAGAGGCATACGAATAGCACTTGGCGCGCCAGACTTATACGGAAGTTTCTTAGCAGTAGGCATCATTTCAATGGTTGCTATTCAAGTGATGATTAATATCGCAGTTGTCACAGGCCTAATCCCTGTGACAGGTATCACGCTCCCATTCTTAAGTTATGGCGGCTCATCACTGACATTAATGTTGATGGCAATTGGCGTGCTTTTGAATGTAAGCAGGTATGCTAGATATTAATGTACTGCTAGTTCATGAAACCATGTCGACTTTTATTTTGCAAAAGTACAAAAAAATGATTTGAAGAGTGAAAAAGACAGTTTTTGTTTCGAAAACATGATTTTTGACTCTTCTTTACAGGTTTTAACGGAGCCCTGTTGTTTAAAACAGGGTTTATACTTTGTTCAGAGCAGAAAAAAATTGAGGGGAAATGGTATAATGCGTATAGTAATCAGTGGAGGCGGAACAGGCGGACATATTTATCCGGCTCTAGCTTTTATTAAAGAAGTAAAAAGACTACATCCTGATGTGGAATTTTTATATATTGGTACTGAAAATGGACTTGAAAAGAAAATTGTAGAAAGAGAAAATATTCCGTTCAAGTCAATAGAGATTTCAGGTTTTAAAAGAAAGCTTTCTTTTGATAATGTAAAAACGGTGATGAGATTCCTAAAGGGAGTTCAAAAAAGCAAATCATATTTAAAAGAATTCAAGCCAGATGCTGTCATTGGAACAGGGGGCTATGTATGTGGTCCTGTCGTTTATGCGGCTTCTAAGCTGAAAATACCAACCATTATTCACGAACAAAATAGCCTGCCTGGTATCACCAATAAGTTTCTGGCGAGATATGTTAATAAGGTAGCAATCTGTTTTGAAGAAGCAAAGGCGCATTTTCCTTCTGAAAAGGTTGTTTTTACGGGAAACCCAAGAGCCTCTGAAGTCGTCTCTATTCAAGAGGGGAAATCCATTGAAGAGTTTGGGCTAGATGAAAAGAAAAAAACGGTTCTTATTTTTGGCGGGAGCAGAGGTGCAGCTCCAATCAATAGAGCAGTCATTGAAATGCAAGATGAATTAAAGTCAAAAAACTACCAG
Organism: Bacillus pumilus; assembly: GCF_002744245.1. Lineage (GTDB taxonomy): Bacteria > Bacillota > Bacilli > Bacillales > Bacillaceae > Bacillus > Bacillus pumilus_M. Next base: position 18,550 of record NZ_NKHG01000050.1, read on the forward strand.
CTTTTATATATTACAGGCGAGGTTCATTATGAAAAAGTGCTGAATGAACTAAAGGAAACAGGTGCAGCACCTAATATGATCACGAAGCCGTTCTTGCATCAAATGCCAGAATACTTGAAATCGATAGATGTGATTGTTGCAAGAGCAGGAGCGACAACGATTGCTGAAGTCACAGCTCTTGGAATACCGACAATTTTTATTCCAAGTCCATACGTGACGGCAAATCATCAGGAAATCAATGCGAGATCACTTGAAAAGCATGATGCTGCTATCGTTTTAAGAGAATCAGAGCTTTCCGGAGATCGATTGTTACACGCAATTGATGAAGTTGCGGGTAATGAAGAGAAACTAAACGAAATGAGCCGTTTAACGAAAGAACTAGGAGTTCCAGATGCGGCCACACGTTTATATAATGTGTTAAAAGAAATCACGACTATATGAGTGAATGATAATAGGTAAGGCGGAGGGTAATATGGAGAACTTGAAGAATGAATTATTAAAAGCGCAGGTTGGTAAAGTGCTTGAAAATGAGCCGCTTGCAAATCATACGACTATGAAAATTGGCGGGCCAGCAGATCTATTGGTCATCCCAAAAGATGTCAACGCAGTCAAAACGATTATGGATCAGGTGAAAAAACAGCATGCGAATTGGACGGTCATTGGGAGAGGGTCTAATTTACTTGTACTTGATAAAGGAATTCGTGGTGTGGTTTTGAAGTTAGGCGCAGGGCTGGATCATTTAACTGTTCATGAAGAAGAAATTACAGTTGGCGGCGGTTATTCTATTGTACGACTCGCAACTTCTCTTAGTAAGCAGGGTCTTTCAGGATTGGAGTTTGCAGCTGGTATCCCGGGATCGATCGGTGGTGCTGTTTATATGAATGCAGGGGCACATGGATCAGATATCAGTAACATTCTTGTGAAAGCTAGAATCCTATTTGAAGATGGAAGTATAGAGTGGTTAACGAATGAGCAAATGAACTTTAGCTATCGAACTTCTGTTCTTCAAAAAGAACGACCAGGCATTGTCCTCGAAGCAGTATTCAAACTTAAGCAGGATGATCGCGAGAAAATCACAAAAAAAATGCAGCAAAATAAAGACTATCGCAAGGAAACACAGCCCTATAATCGACCATGTGCAGGCAGTATTTTTCGCAATCCATTACCTGAATATGCAGGACAGCTTGTAGAAAAGGCGAATTTAAAAGGATATCAGATTGGTGGTGCAAGAATTTCTGATATGCATGGGAACTTTATTGTCAACGCTGGTGGTGCAACGGCTCAAGATGTGCTGGACTTAATTCAGTACATTCAAAACAAAATTAAAGAAGACTACAATGTAGATATGCATACAGAAGTAGAAATTATCGGTGAAGCAAATTAAAAGCTAGTTTTTATGAATGATGGCATCGCAGGAAAACAAACGGCATGAAAGAATGCCGTTTGTTTTCTAATCAAAATGAGACAAGCATTGACCCAAAGGTGTGGACAAGCAGCTTTGAATGAGGTGAAGAGTATATATGCGGCCTGATCATGAAAATGAAAAGATCGTCAATATAGAAGAGCGAATTCCTAAAATTAAAGAACAAAGGAAGCAGAAAGCGAATCGGAGACTGATCTCTTTTATTCTGTTGTTTTTTATCATGGTTTTAATCATTATTTATTTGCAAACACCAATCAGTAAAATTTCTTCTTTAACCATTACAGGTAACGAGCATGTATCAACAAAACAGCTTGTTAAACTTTCACAAATTAATGAAGGCGAGACAGAGTTTTGGAATTTAAATAAAGATGTAACAGCAGATCATATGAAGCAAAATAAACTGATTAAAAGTGTCACCATTAAAAAACATTTTCCTAATAAAGTCAGTATTGCTGTAAAGGAATATGCAAACATTGCGTATCTTCAAAAGGGAAATCTATATTATGAACTTCTTGAAAATGGGACGACTTTACCAGATGAAGTAACACCAAGTCATGCAGGGCCTATTTTTGTCGATTGGGACAATAAAGAGAAATTAAAGCAAACAGTTAGATCGTTGAATAAACTGCCAGCTTCTATTCAGGAACTCATCTCTGAAGCGTATTATGTGCCAACAAGTTCAAACCAGTGGCTTGTGAAATTTTATATGAATGATGGAAACACCGTAATCGCATCAATTAAAACATTCGCCGATAAAATGAAAACCTATCCAGCCATTGTTAAAGAACTTTCCTCATCTGAGAAAGGCACTATTCATATGGAAGTAGCTACGTATTTTGAAGCTTTCAAATCTAAGAAAAAGGAAGATGAGCATTGAGAGGCAAAACAGTGATATTCTCAATTGTGATGCTTGTTCTTGGGTTTCTTATTTCTTTTTCATATCAATATACAAAGCAGCATCAGGCAGATGTCAATCGAACAGAACAATGGAAAAAAGAATATTCGTTGAAAAGTCAGCTGACAAAGCAAGAAAAGGCGAATCAGAAACTCGAAAAAGAACTATATAGCCTTCAAACAAAGGTTCAAGCGACAGAGTCCAGTTTAAAGAATGAAAAAGAGCAGTATTTTAATGTTTTGGAAGATGTTGAGAAATATAGAATGTTTACTGGGGAAATAGGTGTAAAAGGGAAAGGGGTAAAAGTATCTCTTGAAGATGCGTCTTATATCCCGAGTGGAGAAAATGTCAATAATTACATTGTTCATGAGAGCCACATTTTTCATGTGATAAACGAATTATTTATATCAGGGGCATCTGCTGTATCAATTAATGGACAAAGAATTACACACCAATCATACATACATTGTAACGGTCCAGTTGTCACAGTTGATGGAGTTCAGCATCCAGCGCCTTTTGTCATATCTGCTATCGGTGATCCTGCGGTATTAATACCTGCTTTAAATATTGCAGGTGGGGTGGTTGATCAGCTGACAAGTGATCACATTTCAATGACAATTGAAAAAAAGGATATTCGCATGAATCCTCTTTTAAGAAACAAAGATTAAAAGTGAAAAGGTGAGTGGTGTTGAGGAAAAAGAAGCCTTTACTTAGTTTGACTGCCTTGATGGTGATATTTGGCGTGATGGTCTCCATCCAATTTAACTCATTACAAAAGCCTAAAATTCGTGACACTCGCGATGTTTGGGAATTAAGAGAGGATTTATCTGCTTCTAAAAGTAAAGAATTAGATTTGCTGAAAGAAATCGATAAATATGACGAGATGCTGAAAAAGTATGGTAAGCAAGAAGATCAATCAAAAGAAGCACAATTAACGAAAACGTTAAAGGATTTAAAAGAAAAGGCTGGTTTTACAGAAATGACGGGGGAAGGAATTGAAGTTGAAATCACTCAGCTCTTTTCTAAGGAGCTTACTGGAGAAGAAGTGAAAAATATCCCCCCGGATCTTTTCAAAAAATTAATAAACGAAGCCAATATGTATGGGGCGAAACATATTTCTATTAATGGCCACCGGGTGATTAACACAAGTGTGATTCGAGATATTAATGGTACGACGAAAATGGATGGCTACAGCTTAGATGGTGATACAGTGAACATTAAGATAATTGGCCAACAGGCTGACAAATTGTACAGCCGTTTAAATGTATCAGATATTGGTGATTTGTTCGCTCAGGAAAATTTTGGTTTAAGTATCAGCCAGCCGAAAAAAATCCATTTAAAAGCTTATGACGGTGCAATTCAAATAAACGAATTGAAGCCTCTTGACGATGTAAAGGAGGAAAAACCTTAATGTGGCTTCCTGTACTTGGTTTAATCATAGGAGTTGCGATCGGTTTCTTAACTAATTTTACGATACCGAATGAGTATTCTAGCTATCTTTCCCTCGCTGTACTTGCTGCGCTTGATACTTTGATTGGTGGAATTCGAGCACATCTGCAAGGGGCATACGATGAACTCGTGTTTGTATCAGGCTTCTTCTTTAATATTATACTCGCAATAAGTTTAGCTTTTCTGGGCGTCCATCTTGGTGTAGACTTGTATTTAGTCGGAATGTTTGCATTCGGAGTTAGGTTGTTTCAAAATATAGCAGTTATTCGAAGAATTCTACTAACAAAATGGACAATTTCAAGAGAAAAAAAGAAAAAAAGTGAGTTATAAAAAAGGATATACATATGATGTAACGAATATTTTCAGTAATCCTAATAAAAAATGTTGATTTTTTAAGTTTTGTTACACACTTGTAAAAACACATTCATTGTATTGTTGTTCAGCAAATAATAGAATAGAAAGTATTGATATGTGAGGAGGTGCCATAGAATGAACAACAATGAAATTTACGTCAGCCTTGACATCGGTACATCCAATATAAAAGTCATCGTCGGAGAAATGGCGGATGATTCGCTTAACATTATAGGTGTTGGAAATGTCCCTTCAGAGGGGTTAAAAAAAGGATCGATTGTTGATATAGATGAGACAGTTCATTCTATTAGACAAGCATTTGAACAGGCTGAGAGAATGGTAGGTTTTCCTTTACAAAAGGCGATTGTCGGAATTAACGGAAACCACATTCATATTCAGAATACGAGCGGCGTGGTCGCAGTTTCTAGTGAAAACAAAGAAATACATGTTGAAGATGTGAGACGTGTCTTAGATGCTGCTCAGGTAGTATCTATTCCTCAAGAACATCTCGTAGTAGACGTCATCCCAAGGCAATTTATTGTCGATGGAAGAGATGAGATCACAGATCCTAAAAAAATGCTTGGCGTTCGGCTAGAGGTGGACGGATCGTTAATTACAGGTTCTAAAACGATTCTACATAACTGGCTCGGATGTGTAGAGCGAGCTGGAATTGAAATTATGGATATTTGCCTGCAGCCACTCGCATCGGGCTCAGCAGCATTATCGAAAGATGAAAAAAATCTAGGAGTAGCTCTTGTCGATATTGGCGGCGGATCTACAACGATTTCCGTATTTGAAAACGGGCATCTCTATTCTACTCACAGTATCCCTTTGGGCGGAGAGAACATTACAAAAGATTTGTCTATAGGATTGAGAACTTCCACGGAAGAAGCTGAACGAATCAAAAAACAATTTGGACATGCGTTCTATGATGAGGCATCGTCTGAGGAAACTTTTGAAGTTTCCGTCATTGGTACCGACCAAAAACAGACGTATACACAACTTGAAGCGGCCAATATCATTGAGGCACGGTTGGAAGAAATCTTGTTGTTTGTGGCAGAAGAGTTAAGAAGTATGGGTGTCCATGATTTGCCTGGCGGTTTTGTTCTAACAGGTGGACAGGCAGCCATACCTGGTATCCTTTCACTTGCACAAACGGTCTTACAAAACAATGTAAGAATTGCAAGTCCTAATTATATCGGGGTGAGAGAGCCTCAATATATGACAGGAGTGGGTTTGATCCATTTTGCCTATCGCAATGCAAAGATTCAGGGCAGACAGGTTGGATTCCAAATGCCGGATGAGGCGTTTCATGAAATAGGCGCGTCCATGGAGCCGGTTTCTTCTACACCACAATTAAAAGAAGCGCAGCCAAGACCGAAAGTAAAACAAAAAGCACAACAAGAGACAAATAAAAAACCGGGCAAAATGAAAAAACTATTTAATATGTTCTGGGAATAGAATTAGATTTTCGACGGATTAGGAGGATTCAGCATGTTGGAGTTTGAAACAAATATAGACGGCCTAGCATCAATTAAAGTAATCGGAGTAGGTGGAGGCGGAAATAACGCTGTCAACCGAATGATCGAAAATGACGTACAGGGTGTCGATTTTATTGCAGTGAATACAGATGCACAGGCGTTAAATCTATCAAAAGCAGAAACAAAAATGCAAATCGGTGCTAAGCTGACAAGAGGGCTTGGGGCAGGTGCGAATCCTGAGGTCGGTAAAAAAGCTGCTGAGGAAAGCAAAGAACAAATTGAAGAAGTATTAAAAGGCGCTGACATGGTCTTTGTTACAGCTGGTATGGGCGGTGGAACTGGTACGGGTGCTGCACCTGTCATTGCAAAAATCGCAAAAGATTCTGGGGCATTGACAGTTGGAGTCGTTACTCGTCCTTTCACATTTGAAGGAAGAAAGCGTCAGCTTCAAGCAGTTGAAGGAATTGCTTCTATGAAAGAAGCAGTTGATACCTTAATCGTGATTCCAAACGATCGCTTGCTTGAAATCGTTGATAAAAACACACCGATGCTTGAAGCGTTCCGTGCAGCGGATAACGTGTTAAGACAAGGTGTACAAGGAATTTCTGATTTAATTGCAACACCAGGTTTGATTAACCTTGACTTTGCTGACGTGAAAACCATCATGTCCAATAAAGGGTCAGCTCTTATGGGCATTGGTGTCGCAACAGGTGAAAACCGTGCGGCTGAAGCAGCGAAAAAAGCAATTTCTTCACCCCTTCTTGAAACGGCGATTGACGGAGCACAAGGCGTCATCATGAATATTACGGGTGGTACGAACCTAAGTCTTTATGAGGTACAAGAAGCAGCGGATATTGTTGCATCTGCATCTGACGAAGATGTAAACATGATTTTCGGTTCTGTCATTAATGATAACTTGAAGGATGAAATTGTGGTGACAGTGATCGCAACTGGATTTATTGAGCAAGAGCCAGAAGTGACAAAACCACAAAGAAATCCACTAGGACAAGGATTGAAGCAAAATCAATCCATTCCTCAAAAGCGTGAAGTTAAACGTGAGGAACATCAGCAAACATCATCTCAACCAAGACAAAATACACAATCAAGCGATGATACGCTGGATATCCCAACGTTCTTGCGTAACCGCAACAAACGCTAATCGAGCATAGCTTATCCCCTTCCATTGGAAGGGGATTTTTTAATGTTGAAAAGTATAAATTAGCCTGTTGTTCTTCTGATTGAAAAGCCTTAAATGTGTGAGAATCATTCAATCTATCATATGTATTTTGGCTTATGCAGATTAAGACAAAAGAATCATTTTTGATCCCTGTTACAAAAAACGACAAAATGATGAACTTTGTTTGACTACATTAAATAGAACACCATGAACCTTGTTATGAGAAAAAGGAAGAGGAGGGATGAGGATTGCACTCTGCTTTATCATTTGAGGAGGAGGGATTTTATTGGAAGTGAAGTTTCGCAAAACCGCCGTCTATCGTTTGATGAGTGTTTTGGTGATTGGTACGTTAACGATGACAAGCTTTGGAATGGTTCAAGCAAAATCGACTTCTACCTCATTTCAGGAGGAAGCCGTTTCCTCTAAGTTAACAAAATCAAAGATTTCATCTAGATTAATGAAGCAGTTTCAACAGGAAGACAAGGTCACCTTCCTAGTCAAAATGAAGGAACAAACAAACGCACAAAAAGTAGCAAAAGAAGCTTTGTCGAAAGCCAAAAAGCAGAAATTAACAGCTGCGAAAACGCAGTACACAAAAAGATCGGCTGTTGTTTCTGAGCTGAGAGCAACGTCTGAAAAGACACAACAAGCGCTGCTTGCGTATTTACAAAAGGAAAAAAAGAACAAGCAAGTGAAGGAGATTCATTCGTACTATATTGTGAATGGTTTAGCTGTTACGGGAACAAAAGAAGTCATGGAAAAGGTTGCTTCCTTTCCAGAAGTAGATCGAGTGCTGCCGAATGAAACACGTCAAATTCACCGTCCTGTTGATTTAAAGCGTTCCAAGCAGACAAAACAAATCAAAGCAGTGGATGGAGTCGAATGGAATATCTCTCAAGTTCATGCCCCGGAAGCATGGGGTTTAGGCTATGACGGTACTGGTACAGTCGTTGCAAGTATTGATACCGGTGTGGAATGGGATCACCCCGCCTTAAAAGAAAAATACCGCGGATTTGATCCGTCCCGTCCGAATGAACCATCTCATGAATTCAATTGGTATGATGCAACGACAGGGTCAGAGACACCTTATGATGACTTAGAGCACGGAACTCATGTAACTGGTACGATGGTTGGTTCTGAGCAAGATGGAACGAATCAAATCGGGGTTGCACCAGGCGCAAAATGGATCGCAGTGAAAGCTTTCTCAGAAGATGGTGGTTCAGATGCTGATCTGTTAGATGCAGGTGAATGGATTTTAGCACCAAAGGATGAGAACGGAACCCCTCATCCAGAAAAGACACCAGATGTCGTAAATAATTCTTGGGGCGGTGGGCCTGGTCTTGATGATTGGTATAAAGATGTTGTCAATGCTTGGAGAGCAGCTGATATCTTTCCAGAGTTTTCAGCTGGTAATACCGATTTATTTAATCCAGGAGGCGAGGGGTCGATTGCAAATCCCGCAAACTACCAAGAAGCTTTTGCTACGGGCGCAACTGATCAGGACAACAAGTTAGGATCTTTTTCGCTGCAAGGTCCGTCTCCATATGGCGTCATGAAACCAGATATTGCTGCCCCAGGGGTCAATATTCGTTCATCCATCCCAGGAAAAGGGTATGAAGACGGGTGGAACGGAACTTCGATGGCAGGTCCACATGTCTCAGCAGTTGTTGCTCTACTTCGCCAAGTACAATCAGATATTTCAGTTGATGAGATTCAGCAAATTCTCATTGATACAGCGAAGCCGCTGACAGATCAGCAATTCCCAGAATCCCCTAACAACGGCTACGGGGCAGGGTTAGTTGATGCAAAAGAGGCGATCATGGCATTAACCGACGGAAGGGGTACGATTGAAGGTCAGGTCACCAAAGAGGGGGAAGATACAGAGCCGCCTGTTTTTTCACATAAAGGGCCGAATGAAATCTTTGCCTCTACACCAACACCTCTAACGATCACAGCGGAAGACGAAGTAGCTGTGACAAATGTCTCCTTGATTTACAAAGTGGATCAAGGTGAATGGGAGACGCTGCAAGCAAGCCGAACAGATGGTAATCATTTAAAAGGAACGTATGTTGTTCAGCTTCCTGAACTTGAGGGGGAGAACGTCACTTATCGATGGATTGTTAAGGACTTTGGAGAAAATGAAGCGGCATCAGATCCGTATACAATTCCGATTCAAACATCCGTCACCACTGGTTATACGCAAGATTTTGAAGCATGGCCGAGCGGATGGTTTAGCGGTGGAACAAAAGATCCGTGGCAGTGGGGAAAGCCGTCCACAGGTCCGAAACAAGCATTTTCTGGAGAACGTGTCTATGCCACAAATTTAGATGGTTCCTATGAAAATCAAACGGATGCCAATTTATCAATGCCAATGATTGCTGTACCAGAGTCGGGGTCCTCCTTTTTACAATATCAATACTGGCATGACCTCGAAGCGAATTATGACTATGTTCATGTATATGTGCAGCCTGAAGGTGAAGATGCTGTTCAAGTGGTAGCCTACACTGGAAAAACAAATGCATGGATACCAGGTGAAGTCGACTTATCTGCCTATAAAGGACAAAAGGTAAGGATAATGTTTCAGCTTAGAACGGATGGCAGTGTCACAAAAGACGGTTTTTATTTAGATCATGTGAAAATAACAGATCAGGCATTGCCTCAGAAAGCAAAGAAACAACTTGGCGTCATGAAAAAGTCTACAAAACAAAATAAGAAATCAGTCAGTCCTAAACATGCAAAACCTGCTAAAGTGAAAGAAAAACATGTGCATATGAAAAAGGAAAAAGGCCAAGATACTCCTTCCATTCAAGCCCTTCCAATGAAGGCACAAATCAGTGTCCTTGAAAGCGGAAAATCAACGTCCACAGATGAAGCGACTGGGCGATACCATCTTTCCCATGGAGTGGGAGAATTTACAGTTAAAGCCGAAGCCTATGGCTTTGAATCCCGCACCCAAAAAGTCACCATTTCATCAAATGACAAAGCAGAAGCGAATTTCTCCTTACAGCCACTAGAGAAACGAACGATATCAGGCACGGTTGTCAATGAAACAACAGGTGAAAAAGTAAAGGACGCCACGGTTTATCTTGTAGAGGATGCCAAAATTGAGCCAGTGAAAACAGACGACTCTGGTGAATTTTCTCTAGAAGCATTAAGCGGTGTCTACACAGTCAAAGTATTTGCGAAAGGATTTAAAGGATATTCATTTACAGCAGATATCACAGAAAAGCCGTTGGAAAAAGCGATCAAACTTGCGCCTTTTATTGGCTTTGCTGGTGAGATTGGCTACGATGACGGGACGGCTGAAAATGCGCGGGCTTTCTATGATCCTGGCAATGGCTGGGCTGTCAAATTTTCACTAGAAAAGGGAAAGAAACAAGCGCAAGTCACAGGCGGCCTTTTCCGTTTCTGGACATCAGAGTGGCCATCTCCTGGCGGTAATGAATTTGCTGTTGAAGTATATGACGCTTCTGGAAAGGATGGAGCACCAGGTGAGAAAATCGCAGGGGCTTTAAAAGCGAATGCACTGCGTAACGGTGAGTGGACAAAAGTAGATTTAGAAGATCAAGCAATCACTGTAGATGGAGATTTTTATCTTGTCTACATTCAAACGAAAAAGAATACGGAATCTCCGGGGCTTGCAACAGATGAAGATGGGCCAAATGCTGAAAGAAGCTGGCAGCTGACGAGTGGTGCCTTTTCTCCTTCTCCGAAAGAAGAAGGGAATTATATGATTCGTGCGCTCGTTAACTATGAAGCAGATGTGCCAGAGATTACATCTCCAAAGGCAGGAACGATCACAAATAAAGGTGAATTAGAGATTGAAGGTACAGCCTCTCCGGGGCTTGATGTGGCAATCTATCAAAACGATGAAGAGGTCGCTAAAGTCAAAGCAGATCAGTCGGGCACTTTCAAAGAAAACGTATCTGTTTCAAGTGGAGAGCATGTGTTCACTGCAGCGAATGTCACTGATAAAGGTGCAACGAAACAATCAAAGCCGGTAAAGATTATCATCGATCAAACAGCACCAACTTTGACCATTGATACACCGAAAAAAGGAGAAAAATCCAATAGAGAATCGCTCACTGTAGAAGGAAAAGTAGCGGACGATCATCTTGATCAAGTCAAAGTCAATGGGAAGAAGGCTACAGTAAAAGATGGTAAGTATTCCGCAAGAGTGCTGCTTGAGAACGGGAAGAATACGATAAAAGTGACAGCGAAAGATGTAGCAGGAAACAAAACGACTAGAAAAGTCGATATTGATGTTCAATACGAGGCACCCGATATTTCTGAGCTGACTCCAAAAGAGGATATGAATCTATCATCAGGAGAATCTGTTAAGATTTCATTTAAAAGTAAGGAAAAACTAGAGGCAATCTTTGTCATTCACATGCCGCTGACAAACGCTAGATCAAAGCTTCAAAATACAACAGAGCTGCCGATGCGAGAAGTAGCAAAGGGAACATATGAAGGCTACTGGACGGCTACATCTACCGCAAAAGCAAAAGGCGCGGTGATTGAAGTCATTGTGCGAGATGATTATGGAAATGTCACAAGACAAAAGGCTTCAGGAACATTAACCATTAATGAGAAGTAATCATCAACAAAAGACACGACTCTTTGGAGCGTGTCTTTTTTTATACCGAGCAATCGTTTAAAAAAACTTGTCCAAGAAATCGCTCTCTTTTCCTTCACTCTCATGCCTCGACAAAAACAATAACAATCCAACAAAAGTTCTCTATCATCCCCAACAAGAATTGACAGACTTCCATCTAATGACTGTTTTATACTGGTACAAACAAGTGCAAGTACTGCTTTTGATCTTTGTTTTCAGATGAAAGGAGCAGAAGGTGGTCATTTATTTAGATGTGATCTGGTTATTAAACTTTTGTTTTGATCTATTGCTTCTCTTACTCACTGCATTTATTCTCAAACGACAAGTGAAAAAAAGACGATATATGTTAGGAGCTCTGATTGGATCGAGCATTGTTCTCTTGCTCTTTACACCATTTGCAATGTTTGTGTCACACCCTTTAGGCAAACTACTCTTTTCTGTCTTAATCGTGCTTGGAACCTTTGGTTTTCAAAGGTTTCGTTCCTTTTTTCAAAACTTGTTTGCTTTTTACTTTGTCACATTTTTGATGGGAGGAGGCATGATCGGGGTTCATTCGTTTTTGCAAACAAATACAATCATTCAAGACGGACTGCTTATTTCACAAAATGATGGATTTGGTGATCCCGTTAGCTGGTTTTTCGTTTTAACTGGCTTTCCAGCCATTTGGCTGTTTTCAAAGAAAAGATTAGGAGAGGTTGGTGCGAAAAAAAGACAGTATGATGAACAAGTGCTTGTGGAGATACACATTGATGGAGAGACCATTCGCTTAAATGGACTCGTTGATTCTGGCAATCAGCTGTATGATCCTATGACAAAAACACCTGTCATGATCGTTCAGCTTGATCAGCTAACGTCTATTTGCGGGGAGCCGTTTTTAGAGCTGATGAAACAGTGCCATCCTGTTGAAGTGATGCAGAAGCTTGATGCTCGGTTTCCACTGCTTGATCGTTTAAGACTTGTTCCGTATCGTGCCGTCGGTCATGATCATGGTTTTCTACTATGTCTAAAGCCAGATACGGTCGTCATTTATTCAAAAACGCATATCATCCAACCAGCGAAGTGTTTTGTTGGGATGAGCCTCGGCGGCTTATCAGCAGATCAGGAATTTCAATCCATCATTCATCCAGATATGTTAGACGGGAAAATCATACAAGGGGTGTCTTAGTTTTTTGGTGATGTCTTTTATCTTACGAGGTCAACTTGACATTTAGAAGGGAGAAGAAGATGAAAAAATTAAAATTTAAACTCACTTACTACTGGTATAAACTCCTCATGAAGCTAGGTCTAAAGAGTGATGAAATTTATTATATTGGTGGAAGTGAGGCACTGCCGCCTCCTTTATCAAAGGATGAAGAGCAAGAACTGCTTGTTAAATTACCGAAGGGTGATCAAACAGCAAGGGCGATTCTCATCGAAAGAAACTTGCGATTAGTGGTCTATATCGCAAGGAAATTTGAAAACACCGGCATTAATATTGAGGATTTAATTAGTATAGGAACCATTGGACTGATCAAGGCAGTCAACACATTTAATCCGGAAAAAAAGATCAAGCTTGCGACATATGCCTCAAGGTGTATTGAAAATGAGATTTTGATGTACCTGCGCCGAAATAATAAAATTCGTTCAGAAGTATCGTTTGATGAGCCGCTCAACATTGATTGGGACGGGAATGAACTGCTTTTGTCAGATGTACTTGGAACAGACGATGATATTATCACCCGGGATATTGAAGCAAATGTAGATAAAAAATTACTGAAAAAAGCGCTAGAGCAATTAAATGACCGTGAAAAGCAGATCATGGAACTCAGGTTCGGCTTAGTTGGCGGTGAAGAAAAAACCCAAAAAGATGTCGCTGACATGTTAGGTATTTCACAGTCCTATATTTCAAGGCTTGAAAAAAGAATTATTAAACGATTACAAAAAGAATTTAATAAAATGGTCTAAAAAAATTTTTTGAATGCTTTATCCCTATGCTACCAAAGGGATGACCATTTTTTTACATGTTTCTTGTCATAGCCCGTGCATATTTTTCCATCCCAAGGAGATACTGAACTTTGTACAACAGCTCCTGTAGGGAGGGAAAAAAGTGTCCAGAAATAAAGTGGAAATCTGCGGAGTCGACACCTCAAAACTGCCTGTACTGAAAAACGAAGAGATGCGAAAATTGTTCAGACAGCTGCAAGATGAAGGTGACGATACAGCAAGAGAAAAGCTAGTCAATGGCAATTTGAGGTTGGTTTTAAGTGTGATTCAGCGTTTTAACAACAGAGGCGAGTATGTTGATGATCTCTTCCAAGTAGGCTGTATCGGATTAATGAAATCAATTGATAATTTTGATTTAAGCCACAATGTCAGATTTTCAACTTATGCGGTCCCTATGATCATAGGAGAAATCCGTCGATACTTGCGTGATAACAACCCGATTCGGGTGTCTCGTTCACTAAGAGATATTGCCTACAAGGCACTCCAAGTCCGAGAGAGGCTAATAAGTGAGACAAGCAAGGAGCCAACGGCAGAAGACATTGCCAAAGTGCTAGAAGTACCTCATGAGGAAATTGTCTTTGCCCTAGATGCGATTCAAGATCCTGTTTCTTTGTTTGAACCGATCTATAATGACGGAGGAGATCCGATTTATGTGATGGATCAAATTAGTGATGAACGGAACAAAGACACACAATGGGTGGAAGAATTGGCCTTAAAAGAGGGAATGCGCAGATTAAATGATCGAGAAAAAATGATTCTTCGCAAACGCTTCTTCCAAGGCAAAACACAAATGGAAGTCGCTGAAGAAATCGGGATTTCTCAAGCACAAGTATCAAGGCTTGAAAAAGCCGCCATCAAACAAATGAATAAAAACATTTTTTAAAGCCGCCACTTCATGTGCGGCTTTTTTCATTCTTCTTAGAGAGCACGCCTCTAGTATTGACTCAGTTATTTTTTTCATTTAATCTGTTTTTAACAAATGTTATTTCATATATCATTTGTTAGGGAAACACATAAGCGGAAAGAAGGGTTATTATGACATTCCATGATGAAAAAAGGCTGCTCATTAAGGTTGCGCATATGTATTATGAAGAAGGCGCCACCCAATCTAACATTGCAGACGCTGTGGGGGTTAGCCGTTCGCTCATATCGAAGTATTTGGCAAAAGCACGTGAAGCAGGAATCGTGGAAATCATTATTCATGATGAAGTCAATCAACAATACGGGTCGTTAGAAAGAAAAATAGAGCGAAAATACGGGCTACGAGAAGTCGTATGTGTTGAATCTCTCAGTCAAGAAGTGACAAAAAGTCGAATCGGAGCTGCGGCTGCGGGTTTTTTATTAAAAGTGATGAAGGATGGACAAGTCATCGGCTTTTCATCAGGGACAACTTTACATGAAATGGCGAAAGCGCTTACGTCTGTGCAGCACTTTCCATCCGTCACATTTGTTCCGCTTGTCGGAGGGGTCGGGAATGAAGATGTTGATATCCATGCCAATTATATTATTGCGCGATGTACAGAAGCACTCAAGTCAAAATGTGAGCTTTTACATGTTCCTGTCATGCTTGATACGAAAGAAGCGAAGGAAGTATTGATTAGACAGCCATCAATAAAAAAAGTCATTGAGCTAGGAGAATCATCAAATATTGCTGTTGTCGGGATTGGCGGGGTTCCGCAGCATTCAACGATGGTGAAATCTTACATGACAAGCGGCGAGGAGGATATACTCCAGGCGAAGGATGTGGCCGGTGACATTTGTTACAACTTTATTGATCATAAAGGAGAAATCTATCCGCATCCATGGAACGACCGGGTGATGGGCATAAGCCCGCAAAAGCTGAAAGAAATTCCGCTTGTCATTGGTGTCGCTGGAGGAGAAGAAAAAATAGAAGCCATCCGAGCGGTATTAGAGGGTGGATTAATTCATGTATTAATTACGGATGAACGAACTGGAGATGCCTTGTTAAAGTAACTACCTAATCATATTAGGTAGTC
>NZ_NKHG01000256.1 GCF_002744245.1 Bacillus pumilus
GCAGTGCTGCAACATATAGCCCATACAAGGGGTTGCTTAAGAGAAGGTGTTAAACCAGTACGTTCAGTATAAATACTGTATTTATATTAAACAACTACCTAGCTGAAACCTAATCTGCTATTATAGTAAGTAAGAGGGCGGTTCTTTGGAGGCTCTATGTTGAGTAAGGCTGAAATTGATCAACAGGTTGGATATGCAAGTGATAAAGCATTTCGCTATTACTTGCTATCATTATTC
>NZ_NKHG01000257.1 GCF_002744245.1 Bacillus pumilus
AGCTAGATTCACACTAGAGACAGACGGCTCTTTACGTTTTGATGGGATGTCTGCCAATGATAACTCGTATGTGAGCAGGTTTGAACTAAATGCTTCAATTCCATTGTGGTAAAGGAGGGAAGAATCATGCACATTTATTACTATGACGAGAATTTTAAATATCAAGGTGAAGATGTAATAACTGATTATGACGAGATTCCGAAAAACGCTACTGATGTTCGTCCGCAAGAGGGGTTATATCTACCCGCATATGATGAAAACAAAAGACAGTGGTTTGAATCAGCATCTAAAGAATACATTGATAACTTGCAGCCTGATCCACTGCCGCCAGATGCTGTAACGATGCTTAAAAAACAAGTGGCTTTACTCACATTGCAAGTTTCGCAGATGCAGAGAGGCGGGGCATCATGATATACCCAACGGCG
>NZ_NKHG01000258.1 GCF_002744245.1 Bacillus pumilus
CTGGCTGAACGCCGGATACGACAAATCATCGCAGCGCGATGTAATGGGCAATTCAAATGAATGGTGAGGACTTAGATTGGAGCGGGAAACGAGACTCGAACTCGCGACCCCGACCTTGGCAAGGTCGTGCTCTACCAACTGAGCTATTCCCGCATGTTCCTGGAGGGACGAGATCTGATCCGGTGTGGTGTGCTGCCGCCGGCAA
>NZ_NKHG01000259.1 GCF_002744245.1 Bacillus pumilus
CCAAGTCCCCGGGCACGATGGTGCTCCTGGTGAGTGACCGGGTCCGGCGGCCTGGCCCCTGGGGCGGCAGATCGCAGGGTGCAGTGCTGCAACCCCCTCGAAGCAACCCGCTGGTCAGCCGTCCCTTCCTGTTCCTGGAGGGACGAGATCTGATCCGGTGTGGTGTGCTGCCGCCGGCAACGGCGCCGAGCTGTGATCACTGGCGGGGGCGCTGCAGGGCGATGGCCATGTCCCCGGGGCGATGGTGCGCCTGGTGCATCACCTGTGAGTGACCGGGTCCGGCGGCTGCCCCCTGGAGCAGGTGATCGAGGGGAGAAGGCGCT
>NZ_NKHG01000260.1 GCF_002744245.1 Bacillus pumilus
GGCCGGTCGGGAACAGCTCTGTTTCGTCGAAGTGGAGGCGGCCTACTGGCTGCGCCAGCGCTTGGCGAGATGGCGGAGATCGACCTGGTGACTCCTGAGCTAGGGTGAACCGTTCACTTTGTCATCTGGTGCCTTTATTTCTTGCTCTCTTCTTTCTGCAATCTCTTTCTTGGTAAGGTTTTTCTTCCCTTTCACTAGCAACA
>NZ_NKHG01000043.1 GCF_002744245.1 Bacillus pumilus
AACGATCCTGGTGAGGATCGTTTTTTTATTTGATGTAGCTGCTTTGCCTGCCTGTGATCGTTCGCATGAGATTGGACATTTTGAGCTCAATGACTGGCTGTGCAACGTTTTTGACAAATGTACTAGATAACGTAAAGGTTAAGAGCATCGTCAGCACCAATAGAATCAGTATACTTGCGGCATTTAGTGCCCAATCATCAAACCAAGTGGTTCTTAAAAGCTTGATTACAAAGCCATGCAATAAATAGACATATAACGTTCTTGTGCCCCATTTTGTAAAGAAGAAACGGCGTGTTGGTACTAAAGCAAAGAAGCTAAATGTAGCGGCAAATGCAAGCAAATACCACGCCATCCGTTTCACAGCAGCAATCAGACCTTCATCTCCAAGTGAAGAGTAGGACTGTGACCCAAATAAGAAGGAATAATCGAATTCATAAAAATAGCAAAACATGAACACACCCATTAATACAAGAAGTGCTGTGATTTTTCCTTTGCTTGTTCGGATGAATTCAAAGTGCTGCTTCCTTAAATAAAAGCCAGCCAAAAACATTGGTAAAAAGACAAATGTACGCGATAAGCTAAGTGTATTGCTAATGCTGTCCACGTAACCGACAAGTAACGCAATCGATAAACTGACGATCATAGCCCAGTGGAACGGCAGTTTGGAAAAAGGAATAAGCAGTAAATTCCAAAAGAATAAACTCATTAAAAACCAT
Source organism: Bacillus pumilus (assembly GCF_002744245.1). Classification (GTDB taxonomy): domain Bacteria; phylum Bacillota; class Bacilli; order Bacillales; family Bacillaceae; genus Bacillus; species Bacillus pumilus_M. The sequence goes on from NZ_NKHG01000043.1 coordinate 717, forward strand.
AAAGACCATTGCGGATCAATTGGATTTAAATGAGACATGCTTTGATCTTGAAGTAAATAATAATACACAGAATAGATCACTTGGAAAATGAAATACGGGATGATCAGCTTAACGGCGACTTTTTTCATAAAACCAGGCTTTCGAAACCCTTTTGCAAAGAAGCCAGAAACCAATATAAAAGCCGGCATGTGAAATGTATAAATAAACTTGTATAAGTAGAGCACCCAATCATTATCGTGAATGAAAGACCGTAACAAATGACCAAAAACGACTAGAAAAATCAGAAGAAATTTCGCATTATCAAAATAACTATCTCGTGAGGATACCATAACATCACCTTTCCTGCTTTATTTCAAACATAAACGTTCTCTGTTCACGGTTCCCTCATTTGCCTCATTTTAAAATAGATTTTGGCTCATTTCGCTATTTGATGTGAAATTGTAGAACGGTTGTAAAAGAAGGGTAAGAAAAGAGATTCATTATACAATCGTGTCATCCAAATGAAATAAAAAGTTATCTTTTTTATGAGTCAAATGAAGGAACAATGAAAATATTGTAGAAATAATGTAGAGGATGAGGCTGGAAAAGGAGTGTAAGAGAATGACTGAAACGCTCGATGGCAAGCAAGTAATCACTGCGGAAGATATCAGAAAATTAGCAAAAGAGAATGAATATTTGCGAACTGAGTTGATGCAGCAGAAAATGCTGTTAAATAAGACGTTAGATGCCATTTTTATATTTGATCAGCACCTCAACATTATTCAAGCCAATGAAGCGACATGCAGGCTTGTACAGACACCGAAAGAAGACCTCCTCAATAAATCCATTCTAGATTTCCTATACGGCATCCCGAAAAATAAAATTGAATGCTCACTCGAGATTTTTTTTCGAAAAGGAACATTGAAAAGAGAAATCTCCATTCAGCTTGAAAATGGGGAGACAAAATATATTGAATTTGTCGCAGAGCATGACATAGTGAATGAACAATATATTGTGATTATGCGAGATATTTCGTCAAAGAAAATTTTAGAACGAGAACGCTCCATGAATGAGCAGCTGTTCAAAGATTTGTTTGACCGAGCAATTGATGGTATGGTCATTTTTGATCAGGATGGCTGCATGATTGATGCCAATCACTCTTTTTGTCAAAGCTTTGAGCTTAAAAAGACAGATTTAACAGATCGCTATTTAAATGAATTTGTTGAAGAAGAAAATCTTCCTGCCTTGCAGCATCTATTAACATCACTAAAAGAAACGGGGAAAGCAAAGGGGGAGCTTCCCGTTACCCTTCAATCTGGTCAGCACAAATTATTCGAGCTGACCATTACATCAAATGTCATGAGCGGTTTTTATATGTCCATCATGCGGGATATTACAGAAAAACGATTAATGGAAGAGAAGCTGTTAAAAAGTGAGGAACGCTTTAGAGAAATATTTGAAAATGCGATGGATGCCATCATCATATGGGCGGACGATGGAGAGATTGTCAGAGCCAATGAATCAGCCTGCCGAATTTTTGAATTACCGATGCATCAGCTGATTGGTAAGAAATTAACGGATTTTCTAGTCAAATCTGATAAGAGATATCGACCAACAAGAAGACGATATATGAGAAATCATGAAATAAGAGAAGAACTATTGTTTAGAATGGCAAATGGTCAATTCAAAGAGCTAGAATTCACATCGAAGCATGCGGTATTTGAGAGTCAGCACTTAACCATTTTACGTAATGTCAGTGATAGAAAGCGAATGGAGCAGGAGCTGCGCGAAAGTGAGCTCAAATTCCGTAAAGTATTTAATGGGTCAATGGATGGCATTGTCCTTTTCGATAATCAATACAACATTATTGATGTCAATCCCTCTGCAAGCGAGCTGCTTGGACTGAAGGACGATCATTTAACTGAAATGAACCTTTTTCATATCCTTGCGCCATATCAGATCGAAAATTTGGCACAGCCAGCTCAGGCGATGTCATTAGATGAGATGGACAACGAAGTTCCGTTTGTGCTGAACCATCCAGATCAGCGCATACTGGAGTTCTCCTTTAAACGCAACATTATCCATAACATGAATCTGGCGATCTTTAGAGATGTGACAGAGCGGAAGGAATTAGAGGAGCGGGTGAGAAAATCAGATACACTTCATGTGGTTGGAGAGCTTGCCGCTGGAATTGCTCATGAAATTAGAAATCCGATGACTGCATTAAAAGGCTTCATTCAGCTTTTGAAAGGAAATATTGAAGGGGAGTATTCTCTCTATTTCAATGTCATCACGTCAGAGCTCAAAAGAATTGAATCCATTATTACAGAATTTTTGATTTTAGCGAAGCCGCAAGCCATTGTGTATGAAGAAAAAAATGTAGTGCAAATTGTGAAAGACACGATGGATCTTCTGCACGCCCAGGCCAATCTTGGCAATGTTCAAATGCATCTGAATGTATTGGATGAGATTCCGCTGATCTACTGTGAACAAAATCAATTAAAGCAGGTCTTTATTAACATTTTAAAAAATGCGATTGAAGTGATGCCGCGGAAAGGAAATGTATACGTGAGTATTCAGCGGAAGGGCGAGGAGCATATTGTCATCTCACTGCGTGATGAAGGGTGCGGAATGGCAGAGGATAAACTAAAGCGTCTTGGCGAACCATTTTATACAACGAAAGAAAGAGGAACTGGACTTGGTTTAATGGTCAGTTATAAAATTATTGAGGAGCATCAAGGAACCATTGAGGTCGAAAGTGAGGAAGGAGTAGGAACGGTTTTCCATCTCACTTTACCACTGAGACAACAAAGACAAGAAGGAGAGCTTTAAAGTGTATTATACAGTCTATAACGCACCAATCGGGGAATTATACATACTAGAAAAAGACGGTGTCATCATCGAAGTAATGTTTGATGATGAGCCGTTTATAGCAAAAAAGCAGGCAGCCAATCTAAAAAAAGAAGATACCTCTGTATTACGAGAAGCGAAAAAACAGCTTCACGAGTATTTTCACGGTGATCGTCAAGTATTTGATCTTCCTCTCAAGCAATCAGGTACTTCGTTTCAAGAGCAAGTATGGGAAGCACTTTCTGCTATTCCGTATGGTGAATCAAGAACCTATGCAGATATTGCAGAAGCGATCGGCAATCCAAAGGCTGTCAGAGCTATAGGACAAGCCAATCGGCGAAATGCATTACCTATTTTTATTCCGTGTCACCGGGTTATTGGAAAAGATCGGTCACTGACAGGCTATGCAGGAACGAAGACGGATATGAAAGCAGTTCTACTTGAATTAGAAGGCATCCCGTTTGTTCAAAAATAAATCAATTGACCTGTTCCAAATGTTTGGCAAGCGACATATCCTTTTATTAAGCTAAAAAAGTTGGTTGAGGGAAAAAGGAGAGTGCTAGGATGTTTTTGGGGAAAAAAGATAAAATGTATGCCGTCACATCACTATGTGTCAAAATGAACGTCTTGACGGAGGAACAGAAGAAAGAAATATTAGCAAAAACGATCGAAACAAAAAAGCGCGGTGCTCTTAAATGACAAGAACACGGCGCTTTTTTATATTAGAGTGTAGTGCTTTCTGTGAAAAGAGCATCGATCTCCTCTGTATAATGCGAAGTGATGATTCCTTTCTCTGTAATAATACCTGAAATGAGATGATGCGGAGTAACATCAAAAGCAGGATTAAATACTTGGACATCAGGTGGTGCAATTGGTATGCCGTGTAATTCCTTCACTTCCTGCGGGTCGCGTTCTTCAATCGGAATATCTTCCCCATGGTCGATCGACACATCAAAGGTCGAAAGCGGTGCTGCCACAAAAAATGGAATTTGAAAGTGTTTGGCCAAAATGGCAAGTCCTAAAGTTCCAATTTTATTCGCTGAATCACCATTTCGAGCGATTCGATCAGCTCCCACAATGACTGCTGAAATTTGTTTTTCTTTCATCGTATGAGCTGCCATGTTATCTGTTATGAGCGTCACATCCACGCCTCCCTGCATTAGTTCCCATGTCGTCAGTCGAGCGCCTTGAAGGACAGGACGTGTTTCACATGCATAAATATGAAGATCGAGATTTTTCTTTTTGGCTAAATAAAAAGGAGCAAGCGCTGTTCCGTATCGACTAGTTGCGATGGAGCCTGCATTACATATGGTCATAATCCGGTCACCAGATTTAAAGAGCTGGAGGGCATTTTGACCGATTTGTCTGCATGTTTCTTCATCTTCAATTTGAATTTGGATGGCTTCATGGACAAGGTCTGTTTTGGCTGCATTCACTGATGCAGCACGCTCAATACGTTGAAACAGTCTATCTAATGCCCAGGCAAGATTAACGGCGGTTGGACGAGCACGATTTAAATATTCCTTTAGTCGAGCTACTTCTTTTGTAAAGACATCAATCTCTTCTGTTTCAATCTCTTGGGCACTGAGCGCCAGCCCAAAAGCTGCGGTAATGCCAATAGCAGGTGCTCCGCGCACTTTTAATGTCACGATTGCATCGTAGACATCTTCTTTTGTATATAAATGCTCAAACACAGTTTCAGCCGGTAATTTTTGTTGATTCAAAATTTTAATGCGGTGTTCTTCCCATTCGACGGAACGAGGAACTTCAAATTCTTTAGACAAAACCCGTCACTCCTTTACAGATTGCTGGAATAATGCGACGAGGTCAGACGCAGTTTCCACTGCAAGATATTGTTTGATGAATGTTTTTCCTAGGGCCAGTGCTGCTTTTTTCTGCTGAAGCCGTCTAGATGGTGATGGAATCGCATCAAGATCAGCCGCATGAGCAAGACCGATTGTTCGGCGAACAAGCTCACAGCCAGCAAAGCCTGTCGCTTCTTTTAATATACGGTCAAAGGTTGTTTCTAAAAAGCTGTTTGATACACTGAACGCTTCAATACTGTCTTTTTTCCAAGCTTTTGTGAACACTTCTTTGAATGTAGCCCACACATTGACAACATGGTCAAAAAGAGGCTGCTGTTCTTGTTCATTCTCATGAGATAAAGCATTCAAGAGTAGATTGGCAATAAAGTGACCAATATCAAATCCAAAAGGGCCATAAAAAGCGAATTCTGGATCAATAATCTTTGTTTCACTCTCATTTGCAAAAATACTACCTGTATGAAGATCTCCATGAACAAGTGTTTCAGCTGAGGTTAAGAAGATGCGCTTCAGCTCTGCTGCTTTGGCTTGCAGTTCAAGATCAGCCCACAGCGCTTTCGCATCTTCTCTTAATTCCTCTTCGAAGTCATTTGTGTCGCTATCAAAGAAAGGGTCTGTGAAGACAAGCTTTTCAGTGATGTCACATAAATCAGGGTTGGTAAACTGCTTAACGAATTGTTTTTTGATTTTAGGATTCGTGGCAAAGTCAGATGTGTAAAATAGTGTTTTGCCTAAAAATTCTCCGACATGATGGGATAAATGCGGATAATGTTTTCCGGCAATTAGCCCTTTTCTGACAATTTCTAAGTGTGATAGATCTTCCATTGCTGTCACAGCAAGAGCAGTATCGGAATAATAGACTACTGGCACGAGGTGCGGAGCATACTCTGATTGCTTGATCAGTGCAGCACTTTCAATTCTTGCACGGTCTAATGTAAGAGGCCAGCTCTCCCCGACAACCTTTGCATAGGGCAAAGCTTGCTTTATAATCAGCCCTTTTTTGCGGTTGTGATCAAAAATATGAAAGACGTAATTTAAATTCCCGTCGCCAATTTCGGTACATGTCAAATGACTGCTTTCCTCGATTAATCCAAGTCTAATTGCTAGTGCAACTGCCGAACTCTCTGTTAATTCTTCATATGATGCCGTAAGTGTAACCAATTGCTTCCCCTCCAAATCATATAAAAAAGCCTCTTTCTCCTGAGAGAAAGAGGCTTGATGGCGTGTATGCTCTAAGCCTCTCTTATCTCTCAGCACATACGTCTGATGGAATTAGCACCGTGCCCTATAAGACAATTGTCTTGGCGCTTTACTTGCTGCGCCCCACTTCACAGTGGTATTAACGGTCGGTTGCTGTTGGGGTCAAAAGGCCAAATCCCTCGCCCAACTCTCGATAAGAGAAATCAATATGTAATTGTTTCATGTCTGCATGTATTTCTTAATTCAAGATATTATCAGAGCTGCTCTTCACATGTCAATCTTTTTTCGAAATTGCTTTACAATTCATAAAACAATCTATTACAGTGAGTGTATTGTCACGTAACTTGAATAGAAGGTGAAGAGATGGAATTTCAGCAATCAGATGTGTTGAAACATTTACCGAAACAGTTTTTTGCATCGCTTGTCCAAAAGGTGCAGAAAAAAATGCAGGAAGGGGCAGATGTGATTAATTTAGGCCAGGGAAATCCTGATCAGCCAACCCCGTCACATATTGTGAAAGCCATGCAGGAAGCGGTAGCAAAGCCTGAAAATCATCAATACTCCTCATTCCGTGGAACAGCGAAATTAAAAAAAGCCGCCGCTGTCTTTTATGAGAGAGAGTATGGCGTCACACTTGACCCAATGACGGAGATCGCGATTTTATTTGGCGGGAAAGCGGGGCTTGTTGAACTGCCGCAATGCTTACTGAATCCTGGTGATACGCTGCTTGTCCCGGACCCTGGTTATCCTGATTATTGGTCAGGCGCCGTGCTTGCTGGAGCCAACATGGTCACCATGCCTCTGCTTGAAAAAAATCAATTTTTACCTGATTATAATCTATTGTCAAAAGATGATAAGAAAAAGGCAAAATTGATGTACTTAAATTATCCAAATAATCCGACTGGCGCCACTGCAAGTCGTGGATTTTTTGAAGAAACTGTCACTTTTGCGAAAGATTACAGGATGTGTGTTGTTCATGATTTCGCATATGGGGGTATTGGATTTGATGGCGAAAAGCCGATCAGCTTCTTGCAAGTAGAGGGAGCGAAAGAGACAGGTATCGAAATTTATACACTGTCTAAAACATTTAATATGGCAGGCTGGAGAGTAGGGTTTGCTGCAGGTAATCCGTCTGTAATTGAAGCCATCGAGCTTTATCAGGATCATCTGTTTGTGTCACTTTTTAAAGCGACCCAAGAAGCAGCAGCAGAAGCACTTTTAGGTGATCAAACGTGTGTACAGATGCAAAATGATCGATATGAAAAAAGACGCAATACTTGGATCGCTGCATGCAAGGAGATTGGCTGGGACGTATGTGCACCGAAGGGATCGTTTTTTGCTTGGTTAAAAGTGCCTGAAGGGTATACATCTGAATCCTTTTCTGACTTATTATTAGAGAAAGCGCATGTTGTCGTTGCGCCGGGGAATGGCTTTGGTGCTAGCGGTGAAGGCTACGTCAGAGTAGGCCTTTTAACGAGTGAGGAGCGGTTAAAAGAAGCCGCTGAGCGAATCGCTGCATTGCAGCTGTTTGAAAAAAAGCCATTGACAACGTAAAAAAATGGTGCGATAATTCAGGCAATATTTAAGAAAATTGAATATTCTTATCAAGAGTAGGCAGAGGGACTAGCCCAATGAAGCCCGGCAACCGACTTCCATGAAGCACGGTGCTAATTCTTGCAGCAGGCGCTGAGAGATAAGATTCGGATGAATGAGACGAAACCTCTTTAAGGCGCTGACCAAGCACTTAAAGAGGTTTTTTATTGAACATAAGCAGGGCAATCGAAAGGGGATTCCTAGTGAGTGATTTACTGGCAACATACGTATTAACACATCGAGCGGATGAACAAATTGACCGAAAAGCGGAGCAGATCGCGCTCGGATTAACGGTTGGGTCATGGACGGACTTGCCGCAGCTCAAAAAGGAGCAGCTAAAAAAACATAAAGGCCGTGTGGTGAGAGTGAAGGAAAAGTCTGCCGCAGGTGAAAAGGGCCTGTATCAATCAGAGGTGACAATTGCTTACCCTGAGGCTAACTTTTCAGCTGACATACCCGCCATTTTAACGACGATTTTCGGAAAGCTTTCACTAGATGGGAAAATAAAGCTTGTCGATATAGACTTTTCGGCAGGATTTAAAAGAAGTCTACCTGGACCGGCATTTGGAATTGAGGGGATACGAAAGAAGTTAGACGTGTTTGATCGTCCGTTATTGATGAGTATTTTTAAAGGCGTGATTGGCCGTGGTATGACGGATCTAAAAGAGCAGCTCCGTTTACAGGCTTTAGGCGGTGTTGATTTCATCAAGGATGATGAGATTTTATTTGAAAGTCCGTTAGCCCCCTTTGAAGAACGAATCAAAGAAGGAAAAAAGATATTAAAAGAAACATATGAAGAGACAGGGCACCGCACGCTGTATGCCGTGAATTTAACTGGCAGAACCTTTGATCTGAAAGGTCGAGCAAGAAAGGCCGCTGAACTCGGAGCTGATGCGCTCTTATTCAACGTCTTTGCCTACGGACTTGATGTCATGCAAAGCTTAGCCGAAGACCCAGAGATTCCATTGCCGATTATGGCACATCCAGCAGTGAGCGGGGCGTTTACATCTTCTCCTGAATATGGATTTTCGCATTCTCTTCTTTTAGGCAAATTAAATCGATATGCTGGTGCTGATTTGAGTCTTTTTCCATCTCCTTATGGGTCAGTCGCCCTTTCGAAAAAAGATGCCCTTGGCATCTATGAAGCATGCGTGACAGAGGATACAGTGCAAAAAACATTCCCTGTTCCATCAGCAGGCATTCATCCTGGTATGGTTCCGTTATTAATCAAAGATTTTGGATTCGATCATGTGATCAATGCAGGAGGAGGAATTCATGGACATCCGCGGGGAGCCATCGGAGGAGGGAAAGCATTTCGCTCCATCATTGATGCGGTGATCACTGAAGAGTCCATCCAAGAAAAAGCATCATCTTGCCAAGACTTAAAAGCAGCACTTGATCTTTGGGGAAGGGTAGCAGAATAAATGAAAAAACCAATTGTATGTTGTGATTTTGATGGAACGATTACGAAAAATGATAATATTATTCGGATTATGAAGCAGTTTGCACCAAGTGAATGGACGAAGCTGAAAGATGGCGTTCTGTCAAAGGAGATCACGATCCAAGAAGGCGTCGGACAGATGTTTCAATTACTGACGAGTGATCAGAAGGAAGCCATTCAGTCGTTTATTTTAGAGGATACAGAGATTCGAGAAGGATTCGAGCGATTTGTCGCTTATGTAAAAAATGCCGACATTCCATTTTATGTGTTAAGCGGCGGTATGGACTTTTTTGTCTACCCAGTACTCGAAGGCATTATTGATAAAGACCATATTTATTGCAATCATGCATCATTTAGACAAGACCATATTCGGATTGAATGGCCGCATGCCTGTGATGCGCATTGTCAAAATGGCTGTGGCTGCTGTAAGCCTTCGATTATTCGAAAGCTGACTCATGAAAATGACTTTATTATCATGATTGGAGATTCAGTGACTGATATTGAGGCAGCAAAGCATGCAGATCTTACATTTGCACGTGACTATTTGCTAAATGAATGTAACGAACTCGGGCTCATACATAAAGAATACGATACATTTATCGATCTAAAAGCGCAATTTGTTCAAATAAAGGAAGTGAAGGAATGGCAGACACAAAGAGTAAACACTGGCAAGAGCTAGCTGACGTCAAACGTGAACTGGCACAAAGAGACTGGTTTTACGGAACAAGCGGTAATTTATCTATTAAGGTGTCGGATGATCCAATCACGTTTTTAGTGACGGCAAGCGGGAAAGATAAACGTCAAGAAACAGGTGAAGACTTTGTTCTAGTTGATGCAGCAGGTCAGCCATATGATCCGAATCAACGGCTTAGACCATCTGCTGAAACATTGCTTCACACATACGTGTATGAGCGGACAAAAGCAGGCAGCTGTCTCCATGTCCATACAATTGATAATAATGTGATGTCTGAGCTGTATGGGGATAAGGGAGAAATTCGTTTTAAAGGCAACGAAATGATCAAAGCACTTGGTTATTGGGAAGAGGATGCAGAAGTCGCTCTTCCTATTATTGAAAACCCAGCTCATATTCCGCATCTTGCAGAACAATTTGCAGCGCATCTTAAAGAAGAGACGGAATCAGGTGCTGTGCTCATTCGCAATCACGGCATCACGGTCTGGGGAAAGACAGCATTTGAAGCAAAACGAGTGTTAGAGGCTTACGAATTTTTATTTAGCTATCATTTAAAATTAACATGTTATCAAGCCCAGCTTGTCAAATAAAAAAGGAGGAAACATACATGGCGACCATTTTTATTCATAATGAAGAGAACACATTACTTGAAAACGAACAAGAGGTGGCAGATTATTTAGAAAAGCAAGGAGTCATTTATGAACATTGGGAGATTGAAAAACTACCGAATCAGTTATCAGAAAAGTATGATTTAACAGAAGATGAAAAAGAAGAAATTTTGACTGTTTTCCAAAAGGAAATTCGAGATATTTCTGAGAGAAGAGGATACAAAGCGCAAGACGTGATTTCATTATCTGATGCGACACCAAATCTTGATGAGCTGCTCCAAAACTTTAAACGTGAGCACCACCATACAGATGACGAAGTTCGGTTTATTGTGAGTGGTCACGGAATCTTTGCCATTCAAGGCAAGGATGGCGTGTTTTTTGATGTGAGACTGAATCCAGGAGATTTGATTTCTGTGCCTCCAAATATTCGTCACTACTTTACACTGCAAGAGGACCGCAAAGTGGTCGCAGTTCGCATATTTGTCACAACAGAGGGCTGGGTGCCAATTTACGAAGAAGAAACGGTTTAATGGAGAGAGCTGATCATTCCGCATGGGACGGAAGATCAGCTTTTTTTAGGAAAATAGATATAAAACGAGAAAAAAATAGTTGATTTTGATCTTCTGCATAGGATAAAATTCTGTTTAATCAATGTGTCAGTCCTGTCCAAATTTGAAGTTTACCCCCAGATATGATTGGGAAAAAGGTCTTTAGGCTGTAAAAAAATTAAATAAAATAAGCATATTTCATTTAATTTACAAATAAAGTATAATTTTGGTGTCGGACATTTAGAGCGTAGCAGACGAATTCATTGCGGGAGCTGAGATCATGAATATTTATGTAAGGAAAGAACAGTTGCTAATGTCTATTGATGAGAAGAGAAAACAGATGGTAGAAGCTGCTCAAGTGGAAGGGTATACAGGTGAGACGACAATTAAATACAGTCAAGAACTGGACAACCTGATGAATGAGTACCAGCATCTGCTTTTTCATGAGAAACATTCTGTTGCCTCCTTTCATGATCTTGTGTCCCAAATGAGTCTCTTATCTGTGAATCGTCCCTCTTATTGACATGAAAAAACCGGTCTTGCATAAGCAAAACCGGCTGAATGCTTCAGCTAAACAGATTGAGCGGAAGGGAGAATGATCATAACTGTTGTTCCTTTATTCACTTCGCTATGAATATCGATTGTCCCGCCATACATTGAAATGATTCGCTTGCACACGACAAGCCCAAGGCCTGTTCCTTTTTCCTTCGACGTAATAAATGGAAGGAAGATATGCTTTAGCATCTCTTCTGGTATGCCTTCACCCGTATCCCTCACTTTAATGATGACATGTTCTTTCTCAGCCTCAATCACAATCTTCAAATGACCGCCATTTGGCATAGCTTCTAAAGAATTTTTTGCTACATTTAATACGACTTGTTTAATGTGATCCTTCGTGCAATATACACCAACATCTTGAATTGTATTGATTTGCAAATCAACCTCGACATTATAAAGGTTAGCCTCAGAGAAAACGATCGGCATGATTTCACTCACAATTTCTTTCACTGAATTATTCTTCCATTTTTCTGCAGTGGGTTTTCCTAACACAAGAAACTCACTGACTATTTGGTTAATCCGTTTGATTTCTTCCTCTATGACAGAAAAATAGAGCTGATCTTCATCTGAATGATACTTCTTTTGCAGCAGCTGTATAAATCCGCTGATGCCTGTTAATGGGTTGCGGATTTCGTGCGCCGTACTTGCTGCGAGTGTTCCAATCAATTCAAGCTTTTGCGCTTCATTTTGATGACGCTCTTGCTGGGTTTTCCTTCTTAAAATGATATATTGGACAAGTGTGAATAGGATATTTAATAAAATAAATGCACTGGATAAGGGAAACAGCATAACAGACAGCACTTCACTTGTTGTAGCACGCTGCGGATAAACCTCTAGCTTCCAGCTGTTTTCATCTAAATATGTAGACACGGTGCTGCCTTTTTCTGATGCTGGATGCGGTCCACTTGTAAACACAACATGGCCATTTTGGTTCAGCATCTTAAAATGCAGCTCTGGATTCAATACATTCATAATGTTTCTTAAATAATCAATTTGAATAGCTGCGACTAGCACATTGGTGACTTGTTCGTTTTCATCCAAAACTGGTACACAAATGGAGAGAATCCGCTGTTTTGTAATTCTACTCACATAGTTATCCGTGATCACGGTCTGCTTTGTCACCTGAATGCGCTTAAAATAATCTCTGAAGGATAGATTGATTTTTTCCTTTAACGGCGTGGTGCTTGCTGTTACATTCCCTTTTTTGTCTAGGAGATACAAGCCTGAAAAACGAGGTTCTTGTTTATAGATTTTCTCTATGATGTTCTGCACTTTTTTCGTTTCCAACGGCTGGTCAAATCCCATGGAAAGGGATGATAATCTCGCTTCTGTTTCACTAATTAAATAATTCATTTGGTTTTTGTGAATATTTAACATAAGTATGGCGGTTTGTTTGTTTTTTAAATCAATTTTTTCCGTTTCTTTTTCGTAGATAAAATAACTAATGATTAGGGTTGGAATTATCACCAAAATAAGGTACAGCCTGATCTTCTTCCAAAACCCTTTCAGTATACTCATCATTCATCGCTCCAACGTATTACCTAATAGACTTATTATAGCATTGAACCTATCTATATTACGATTACTTGTGTGATTTTTAAAAAATTAGGTGATTCGTTCTGGTCTCATTTTCATGCTAATCATGAATCAAGATGTTGACATTTTACTTATTGTTTATTAATGTCACATTAGTAGGTTGCATTTCATAAAGGATGATAAAAAATGGAAAATCTTAATGTTGAGAAATCTTTGAAATTATTTATTGTATTATCACGTGCCTATCGGTCAATTAATCATCACATGAACAAACATATAGTTAAACACGGTCTGAATCCGACTGAATTTGCTGTACTAGAATTGCTATATCATAAAGGTGATCAGCCGCTGCAGCAAATCGGCGATAAGATTCTACTAGCAAGCGGAAGCATCACATATGTGGTCGATAAATTGGAAAAAAAAGAACTACTCAGTCGTAAGGCTTGTGCGGATGACCGCAGGGTGACATTTGCCCATATTACGGAACAAGGACGAGCTTTGCTTGATGACATCTTCCCAGATCATGCGAAAGAAATTCATGAGATGATTAGTGTGCTGAGTGAAGAAGAGAAGGATGCTTGCATCGATATGCTCAAACATGTAGGACTGCGTGCAAAACATTTATATGACCATAAAGAATAAACACATAAAAAAGGAAGCCGCTGGCTTCCTTCCAGCGTGTAGACAAACCCTCGCATTCTTTGTCAGTCCTGCGTACCGGTGCTCACGAATGTCAAATTCGCTCCGCGCCGGTACTCGTCCTTCCTAGACTTCAAAGGTTTTCTATCACGCTGAAAAGAAGACAAAGGGCTAAAATAAAGATCATTTTAGCCCTTTGTCAACAATCTGAAAGGAAGCCGCTGGCTTTCTTCTTTTATTTCGTTTTTTTCTCAATCGGTAAAATGAGTACTTCTACGCGTCTGTTTTTACTTCTGCCTTCCGCTGTATCGTTTGAGGCAATCGGCTTAAATTCACCGTACCCTTTTGTACTAAAGTTCTCTTGGTCTAGGCTGCTGTTCTCTAGTAGAATATTTAAGAAGTTGACAGCACGAATGGCGCTTAAATACCAGTTGGATTCAAATTCTGAATTTCTGATGGGTACATTATCTGTATGTCCGCTAATGACAATGTCACGTGCGGGGTTAATGACGAGCAGCTTTGAAATTTCTTTTGCTAACGGGACATCTTGCGGCCGAATGACCGCTCGGCCGGAATCAAAGAAAATACTGTCTTCAATTGTAATAAGCAAACCTTCATCTGTGAGCTTTGTTTCAAGCTTAGACCCAAGGTTTTTATTTGTAATGAATGAATCCACTTGTTTTTTGACCTTTGTGAGTACCGCTTGATCTCGTGCTTTTGCTTTGGCTTCTTCATCTTCCTCTGCTGATTTCTTGATTTGATCACTGTTTTCGGTTTCCTCAGTGCTTTGCATGCTTGATTGATCCATAACACCAGTACCACCAGTAAAGACAACATTAAAAGACTTGGCCATCTGTTCATATTTTGCAGCATCAATGGAACTAGATGCAAAGAGCACAATGAAGAGGGCGAGAAGAAGCGTAAGAAGATCGGCATAAGGGATCAGCCAAGACTCATCTACATGTTCATCGTGATCATTTTTTTTACGTTTCCTAGCCATTCTGTTTTTCTCCTTCTTCAATGACAAGATTTGCACGTTCTTTCGCTGGTAAGTACATCAAAAGTTTTTGTTCAATGACTTTTGGAGATTGCCCTTCAAGAACAGAAAGAATGCCTTCAATCATAATAAGACGAAGTTTTACTTCTTCTTTTGATTTACGCTTAAGCTTGTTCGCAAATGGATGCCATAAAACATACCCAGTAAATATCCCAAGCAGTGTGGCAACGAAGGCAGCACTGATGGCGTGTCCTAGCTGTTCAATATCTCCCATGTTTGCAAGTGCAGCAATCAATCCAACAACTGCGCCAAGTACACCAAGAGTCGGTGCGTATGTTCCTGCTTGTGTAAAGATTAATGCGCCTGACTGATGTCTTTCTGACATCGCATCGACTTCTTCTGTTAATACGTCTCGAATAAATTCTGCACTTTGGCCATCAACCGCCATGCTTAAGCCGTTCTTTAGAAAATCATCATCGACTTCCTCAAGATTTGCTTCTAATGCTAAAAGCCCTTCACGACGAGCAATTTGTGCCCAGTTTGAAAAAAGAGGGATCATTTCTTGAATCGTTGGTAGCTGGCTGTCTTTGAAAATTTTGCCGAACAATTTTGGCGTTTTCTTAATCTCACTAGATGGGAATGCAATGACAACAGCTGCAATGGTCCCGACAATAATGATCAATATAGCCGCCGGGTTGATAAGAGCGGTTAGACTCACACCTTTCAAAACCATACCGACACTCAGTGCAATAAATGCTAAAATAACTCCAATTAACGATGTTTTGTCCATTATCTCACCAAATCCTTTAACTATCTTTTTCTATAGTTAATATCGGTGTGTTCTAGAAGGGTTTTAGTCAGAATATAAAATTAAGACAGTTTCTGTGAAGAAATTTTGACGAAAGCGCTTTCTATATACCGTAAAAAGAAACTCCCTCTTTAATAGAAGGGAGTTTCCAGTTGATTTTTTTGAGCTGTTTCATTTAAAAGTAGCTCTGTTAATTTTTCTTCATACATGATTTTGATAAGGTCATAGCTCCAGTTCATCATGTGATCCACCTCTTTTCTTTTATCGTAAAGGAAAAGAGACGGGTGAGCGTCAGCGTACAGGTGGAACTTAGCCATCACAATATGATGGAGCTTCTCATCCTCCTTAGGATGTACTTATCCTTTTTTCACAACGATTTCATCATGTTCAACATCAACTGTAAAACCGGAAAGCTGTTCTTCTTCAAGCAAGGCCTCAGTCATTTGATCCTCGACGTGCTCTTGAATGGTTCTTCGTAATGGACGGGCACCAAATGCAGGATGATATCCAAGCTCTGCTATTTTTTCTTTTGCTTCTTTTGTAACGTGAACCGTTAGATTTTGCTCTTTTAATTGCTCTGATAGCTCATTGAGCAGAAGATCAACAATCTGAACTAAATCGTCTTTGTCTAATGAGTCAAACTGAATGATGCTATCAAAACGGTTCAAAAATTCTGGTTTGAAATACGCGCTGAGTGAATCAATCAGTGATTGTTCCTCAATCGCTTCTTCCTGATCAGACTGGAACCCGACTTTCACTGTTTTATCAGTGCTGCCTGCATTACTTGTCATGATGATGACCGTGTCTTTAAAGCTGACGGTTCTACCTTGGCTATCTGTTAATCGGCCATCCTCCATGATTTGCAAGAACATGTGCTGGACATCAGGATGTGCTTTTTCGATTTCATCGAGCAAAATGATGCTATATGGTTTTCTGCGGACCTTTTCAGTGAGCTGACCAGCTTCATCATGACCAATGTAACCAGGAGGGGAACCGATGATTTTGGATACGGAGTGTTTCTCCATGTACTCACTCATATCTAAACGAATGATTGCATCTTTTGAACCGAATAATTCTTCAGCTAATGTTTTAGACAATTCGGTTTTTCCGACACCTGTTGGTCCAACGAAAAGGAAGGAGCCAGTCGGTCTATGTTTTGACTTTAAGCCAGCTCTGCTTCTTTTCACAGCTTTCGCCACTTTTTCAACCGCATGTTCTTGACCAATGACTCGTGCTTTTAAGCGGACGTCAATTTCTTTCATTTTTGTTTGTTCGTCTGCTTGCAGTTTACCGACTGGAATGCCGGTTTTTTGTTCCACAATGGCTTGAATGTCTTCAGCTGTGACGACATGTTCTTTGTGATTTGTTTTATTTTGAAGTCTTGCTTCAATCGCTTCTTCTTCATCTCGAAGCTTCGCTGCTTTTTCATATTGTTCTTCTTTTAAAGCAGCTTGTTTTTCAGCGGCGATTTGCGCAAGACGGTTTGTCAGTTCATCTTCACTTGCTACATCAAAAGTGAGGTTCGCTTTTGAACCTGCTTCATCCATTAAATCAATGGCTTTATCCGGCAAGTGGCGGTCTTGAATATACCGTGAAGATAACTGAACGCATGCCTTAATGGCTTCGTCAGAATAGGTAACACCATGATACGCTTCATACTTATCTTGAATGCCCTTTAAGATCTCGATTGCTTCGACCTGTGTTGGCTCGTCAACGAGGACTGGCTGGAAGCGTCGTTCAAGTGCGGCATCTTTTTCAATTTGGCGATACTCTTTTAACGTGGTCGCACCTACTAGCTGCAGTTCTCCTCGTGCAAGGGCTGGTTTTAAAATGTTTCCAGCATCCATTGATCCTTCGGCAGAGCCTGCGCCTACAAGAAGATGGATTTCATCTACAAACAAAATGATGTTTTTACGACTTTGCAATTCTTTGATTACCTGCTTCATTCGTTCCTCAAATTGACCACGTACACCTGTGTTAGCCACGAGTGAGGAAACATCTAATAAATAGATTTGTTTGTTTTTTAATTTATTTGGTACATCTCCATTTGCAATTTTCAGAGCAAGTCCTTCGGCAATTGCTGTTTTACCAACACCTGGTTCACCAATGAGAACAGGGTTATTTTTATTTCTTCTATTTAAAATCTCAATGACTCTTGCGACTTCTTCATCACGGCCAATGACTGGATCAATCAGGCCAGCATGTGCGCCATTAGTTAAGTTCCGGCCAAGCTCGTCGAGTAAGCCTTTTTGTATAGGCTGCTCCTGACTTGGGGCATGTCCTGTTGGTTGAGAGAAGAATGAACTTCCCCCGAACAGGTTAGGTCCCATTTTCGTTTTTGACTGCTCCATCAAAGAGGTGTAGCAGTCTTCACATAAAACCATTTGGCTGCGGGATGAATTCACTTGCATATTCAGGCGAATAGTTGCTTCATTTACTTGACAATGTTGACAACGCATTTGCCATGACCTCCTTAAAATAAAGTTTGACTTTATTTGACCAATGAATGTTAAATAAAATGGTCTGTTGTTTGACCATCTTTGACTATAGTATACTCTGACCTATTTTGACTTTCAACTGTTTTGCTCAAAGTCGGATGAAAATCCTTTTTTGCATTTAATCATGGTTTGTCCTTCTTTTCAAGAAACTTGTCTCATAGGTTATATAAGAGACAATCGAAAGTGATGGGTGCGGAGGGGTCACATGAAACGTTCAAATGAATCCGCTTTTCAGCTTGCCTTTGTATATGTAGGAACAGTGGTTGGAGCTGGGTTTGCGACAGGTAAAGAAATCGTAGAATTTTTTGTTCGTTTTGGCTGGATTGGATTGATTGGAATTCTGATTAGCGGCGCTATTTTTACTGGGCTTGGCGCAAAAATGATGCTCATTTCTAAACGAATTGAAGCGGAGTCTTATCAAGATATGAATCGTTTTTTATTTGGAGCAGCTGCAAGTCGATATATTAATGTAATGATGTTTTTTGTATTACTTGGCGTGACTTCAGTGATGATTTCAGGCGCAGGTGCTATTTTTGAGGAGCAGCTTGGCATATCGAAGGAATATGGTATTTTGTTAACGATCATTCTGAGCGTCGTTGTGCTATTTAAAGGATCAAAAGGATTATTTGGTGTAAACGTACTCGTTGTGCCAATGCTTATTTTCTTTTCATTGATTGTGTTTTTTGATTCGTTTGTTTTTAGCACCGGTGAAAGTCACGTTCTTGTGCTGCAAATGGGAGAGGGCGAATGGATCTTGTCTGCTATTTCATATGGTGCCTTTAATTTAGCGCTGTCACAAGCTGTATTAGTACCGGTCGCAAATGAAATGACATCTGAAGCTGTGATTAAAAAGGGAGCATTGCTTGGGGGAACCATGCTTACACTCATTTTGCTTGCTTGCTTTTTATCCCTCTCTTCATTAGACATGCTTGAGGCATATGATATTCCAATGGCCCAAGTGGTGTATCAAGTAGCAAACTCCATTCATCTAATCTATTTATTTGTCATCTTCGGCGAAGTGTTTACATCCGTCATAGGCAATTTATATGGGCTAGAGAGACAAGTGAGGGCGTATATACGAATGAAAAGCATCTATACAATAGCGCTTATTCTTGTATGCTGCTATGGGATCAGTAAAATCGGCTACGGTACTCTGATTTCAACGGTTTACCCCATTTTCGGCTATGTCAGTATCTTTTTTATTCTCTTTCTTTGCCTAAAAAAAGTACCTACATCACTTGATAGGTAAAGAAGGGATAGCCTGCGTAAAAAATATGTGGTACACTATCCTCTGTGAAAATCGAACAAAAATCCGTGAAGACGGGAGAGGTTCTAGCAAAACCCTCTATAAAAAACTAAGGACTTGCCGTATCCTTGGATGTGGCATTTTTTATTTTTTATGGCTAGGACACCTCATATACATGTGAAGGTGTCTTTTCTTTTAAGAAAATAGGGGTTTTCAGGAGCCTTTCAGATGCAGCTTTGTACGGTTGTACGGGTCTGCAAAAGGAGGAGACAGGAAATGAAAAATGAAAAAGCAGTCGTTGTCTTTAGCGGCGGACAGGACAGTACGACATGTTTATTATGGGCACTTCAACAGTTTGAAGAGGTAGAAACAGTGACCTTTCATTATAACCAGCGCCATCAAGAAGAAATTGATGTAGCCAAAAGAATCGCTGACAAGTTAGGTGTAAAGAATCATCTATTAGATATGTCTCTTTTAAATCAGCTGGCACCAAATGCTTTAACAAGAGATGACATTGACATTGAGGAAAAAGAAGGCGAGCTGCCTTCCACATTTGTTCCTGGGAGAAACTTAGTTTTCTTATCCTTTGCTTCTATTCTTGCGTATCAAATCGGAGCAAGACATATTATTACAGGTGTGTGTGAAACAGACTTTAGCGGATACCCAGATTGCCGAGATGAGTTTGTGAAGTCTTGCAACGTCACAGTGAATTTGGCGATGGAAAAACCATTTGTTATCCATACACCATTGATGTGGCTGAATAAAGCAGAAACATGGAAGCTGGCAGATGAACTTGATGCGCTAGACTTTGTGAAAAATGAAACGTTAACTTGTTATAATGGCATCATTTCGGATGGCTGCGGGGAATGTCCTGCTTGTAGGCTTCGGAAAAACGGCTATGACACTTATATGGAAATGAAGGAGGCGAAATAAATGATTTCCCAAATATATCCACAAACAGATCATCCATTTTCATTTGAATTGAACAAAGATATGCATCTGTCTGCAGCACATTTTATCCCAAGAGAGGATGCAGGTGCATGCAGCCGTGTACACGGTCATACGTACACGATCAATATCACGATTGCGGGAGATCATCTAGATGAATCGGGCTTTCTTGTTAATTTCAGTATGCTGAAAAAGCTTATTCATGGGCAGTACGATCACACGTTGCTCAATGACCATGAAGAATTTTCATCAAACGATCCATCCGCCATGCCAACCACTGAGGTTGTCGCAAAGACAGTACATGACAAAGTAGCGGCCTATTTATCGACTTTAGCGAACAGACCGACCTGTGTACAGGTCTTTGTCAGGGAGACACCAACAAGCTATTGCATTTACCGGCCGAAACGAGTTGAGATCAATGGCTAAAGCGATTCCTGTATTAGAAATCTTTGGTCCGACCATTCAAGGAGAAGGGATGGTCATTGGTCAAAAAACAATGTTTGTCAGAACGGCTGGCTGTGACTACTCTTGCAGCTGGTGTGATTCATCCTTTACATGGGATGGCTCAGCCAAGCATGATATTCAGTGGCTTCAAGCAGAAGATATTGTAAAAGAGCTGAAAAGAATAGGCGGACAGGCTTTCTCTCATGTCACCATCTCAGGAGGGAATCCTGCGCTTTTAAAACAAATGGAATCACTCATTGATTTGTTACATGAAGAAGGGATCGATACAGCGCTTGAAACACAAGGGACGATGTATCAGGACTGGTTTTTAAAAATTGATGATTTAACCATTTCTCCAAAGCCGCCAAGCTCAAATATGAAAACAGATTTTACGAAACTGACACGTATCATAGATGAATTAAAAAGTGGAAACAGGCTACAGCATGCAAGCCTGAAGGTCGTGATTTTTGATGATTTTGATTTAGCCTATGCGAAGGATGTTCATGCGAAATACCCAGAGCTCCCTTTTTATTTGCAGGTTGGAAATGATGACACGACGACAGTTGATGATGCTTACCTATTAACGCATTTATTAAAGAAATATGAAACACTTGTAGATCAAGTGGCGCAAGATCCAGACTTGAATCGTGTGAGAGTCTTACCACAGCTGCACACGTTATTGTGGGGAAATAAACGAGGCGTATAGAAAGGAAGAGACGAATGACGACAAGAAAACCAGAAGAATTAGAAGGTGTCACTTTATTAGGAAACCAAGGAACGAATTATTTATTTGAATATGCACCACAAGTGCTGGAGACGTTCCCGAATAAACATACAAATAGAGATTACTTCGTAAAATTCAATTGCCCAGAGTTTACATCTCTTTGTCCGCAAACAGGGCAGCCGGATTTTGCGACGATTTATATTAGCTATATTCCAAATGAAATCATGGTCGAAAGTAAATCGTTAAAATTATATTTGTTCAGCTTCCGTAACCATGGTGACTTCCATGAGGATTGTATGAATATTATCATGAACGATCTGATTGAATTGATGGACCCAAGGTATATCGAAGTATGGGGCAAATTCACACCAAGAGGCGGTATTTCGATTGACCCGTATACGAACTACGGAAAACCTGGGACAAAGTATGAAGAAATGGCATCGTATCGTATGATGAATCATGATATGTATCCAGAAACGATTGATAATCGCTAATAATAGGAAAAGACATGCCGGGTGACATGTCTTTTTTTATAGAATCTAAGCGGCACATATAAGGCGTAATACAATAAAAAAAGAGAAGAGTCATGTCACTCTTCTCATACCAATAGGAATAGAACTTGCTAGGACGGCTGGGGGCTACCAGCTCGTAAATGTATTATACAATACAGAACGTATGTTTGTAAAGGCGGATCGTGCTTTTTTTGCTTATCACGTTTGCTTTGAGATAAAATAGAAGCAACGAGTGAAAACGGAGGCGCATGTGTTGGAAAACAAAAAAGAGAAAACAGAAAAGCTGCTAATGGAGCTGAGAGAAGAGCTTTATATGCTCGAGCATCAAAATAAAGAACGATATAAATGGAGTGCATCCACACTGCTTGGGGTGATTGCACTCTTAATTGATAAAGGGGTTGTGACACCTGAAGAAGTAGAGATGTACAAAACTAAAGCGGAAATGCAAACCTTTCATACGCAAAAAGACTGAAACAGTTTCACATGATGTCAGTCTTTTTCATATGTGAGTGTCAAAAAGAGCAAAGCTGCCAATCTAGACAGCTTTGCTTCGTATATCCTTATGTAACGATAGTCTGAATTGAGGATTGCAAATTAATGTACGGAGTCTTTGATGATTTTATAGTTTTTATGATTAACGACTGTTAGTGAATCCAGTTCTAAATCTCTATAGTTGTCCATAATGGTGACATCCACAATGACAGAGTTTTCATTCACTTTTTCAACTACACCTGTTAAACCATTTCTAAATTCGATCACATTTCCAATTTTTGCAATCTTCAACCGATCCCTCTCCTTTAAAAACAGATTTCATTCCCTATTAAAAAGTATTTTGCAATATTTTCATACCAATGTAAAGGATAAAGACGTTTTTGTTTCGTTTTCATTGTAAGCTTTTCAAACGAATGGTATATTTACTATTTGATTATGGCAAAAAAGGAGCGGTTTTTTTGACTGAAGAACAAATCCTCACAATACTTGAATCATTACGGAATGGGACAGAGAAGCAAGTAACCATTCAAAAAGTTGATTTTTTATCTTTTCGTACTGTTTTGGTAAAGCAAGATGATTTTAAACATTTTAGCGGAATAGCCAAGCATGGTGGAGATGTTATTTTTGAATATCTTAAAGAAGAAAGAAGCTAAAGCTTTTTCTCATTGATGAGAGAAAGCTTTTTTTTGGTTCTTTTGTCACACTTAAAACCAGCCTGATACATATGAAAAGAAAATGTAATAACCCATAATCAGGGGCATAAGGATGATTATAGGCTAAAAAGAGACCTTTTTAAGCGCTAACATTTCCAGTTTATACTCATTTCAACTAGGAGATGCCAGTTAATGACGGAATTTGGACAGGCATGCAAATCTTTGTGCGTGAAAATAAAAGAAGCTCTTGTTAGAGTGGACAAGTATCTTACAGCCTACTTTGATTAAAGGAGGAATTAGGCGAATGATCAAAATTCATACAGCTCTTTTTGTCATCCTGATGCTGGTCTCAGCAATGAAGATGGATAATATACAAGAGCAAGAAGGCACATTAAGTCAGAAACTTGCACAAGCACCTGTTAAGCATCAGCTTTCATATATAGATCAAGATGATCATCACACGGCCATCCCAGCGTTTTCAGAGGAGAAGCATCAGCCGAAAGTCAAAATGCTAAGTACAGCAACGGAAGAAAAGGCTTCAAAACCGAAGCAAAAGAAAAAAGTAAAATCTGAAACGACGAAAGAGACAAGCTCAAAAAATGAAACGCGTTATTCGAATCAAGAGATGGACTTGCTTTCTCGTTTGGTACATGCTGAAGCGAAAGGTGAATCGTACGCAGGAAAAAAAGCTGTGGCGAGCGTCGTCTTAAACCGGGTAGAACATGGCTCTTTTCCTGACAGCGTCAGAGGGGTTATTTATCAGCGAAATGCTTTCCAGCCAGTATCCAATGGAAGTATCAATGATAAGGCAGATCAAGATTCGATTAAGGCTGTGAAGCAGGTTGTGAAAGAAGATGACAGAACGACAAAGGCCATTTATTTTTACAATCCAAAAATTGCAACAGATAACTGGATTCGTTCTCGTAAAATTGTAGAACGCATCGGCCGTCACGTATTTGCAGTGTAAAGAAAAGCAACGATCAACAGGTCGTTGCTTTTTTTGTCTTCAATTATCAAAATATTTTCAGGACTTGTCTCATAGAATGGGAAAAGAATTTGCTTTTAGACAAGGGGAGGCTACATGAATCGATTTGTAAAAGGGGTCATTCTGCTATCTGTCGCAGCTTTCATTGCGGAGTGTATAGAGTTTTTAGTCAATATGATTTTAGCGAGAGAGCTTGGAGAACATGGAATGGGTCTTTATATGAGTATCCTTCCAATTATCATGCTTGTACTTGTTATCGCCAGTTTAGAGCTGCCAGTCTCCATTTCTAAATTCATTGCAGAATCGCATGAGCGGCTTCACAAAAGTATGCTGCGTCATGCATTTAAAATGACGCTTGTGGTGACTAGCACAACGACGGGGATAGCAGCGATTGTATTGCCGTTCATTCCAGTGTTTCAGTCGTATCACCCACTCATGAAAGGGCTGGTGCTGTCACTTATTCCTATTATTGCGTTTACTTCTATTGCACGTGGTTATTTTATGGGAAAGCAGCAAATGGGCAGAATCGCCCTAGCGAATATGCTAAAAAAAACAATCCAGCTCATCTGCTTGTTTTTGTTTTTTCATTGGTATTCCTTTGATATCGAAACAGCGGTGCTTATCGCTATTGGAGTCATTGTTGCGAGTGATCTTGTCGTCTTTATCTATTTATACTCCCAATACGTTATGGCGAAAAATGCTGTGAACGTGAGATCTGTTGAATTAAGAGGGATAGACGTAAGAAAGCGCTTGTTGGCGGTCTCCATTCCAACAACTGGGATGCGCATTTTTCATGCTATCGCCAATGCCATTGAACCCTTTTTAATCAAAGGAGCCCTCGTTGCAGCTGGCATCTCTGGAACATTAGCTGTTGATCACTACGGAATGCTTGCTGGTGTAGCGATGTCGATCGGTTTTTTTCCGGCATTTATCGCCCATTCGATCATGATTGTGATGATTCCCAATGTATCTGAAGCCTATGCTTTAGGGCAGTATCATCTTGTGAAAAAACGTGTAAGGCAGGCGATTTTGATTACATTTGGATATGGGGTGCCTGCCGTGATGGTGATGTGTTATTTCGCTTATCCGCTTACGCAGCTCTTTTTTGACTCACCGCAAGCCGCTGTCTATTTACAGCTGCTCTGGCCATACTTTTTATGCCACCTGTTTGTGATGCCATTTCAAGCGTGTTTAATTGGTATGGGACTGATGAAAGATGTGTTCCTGCATAATATATGGGTGCATGTGGTTACGTTTTCTATGGTGTATTTCCTCGGATCAATTGAAGCCCTGAATATGATGGGGGTCATATTAGGGATGAACACGGGCATGCTGCTATTGACTGCTCTCCATTATGCAACGATTTGTAAGGAGCTTGGCGTTTCGATGTTTCTCATAATGAAAAAAGCTTGAATGTCATCTTCAGCTAGGGGCAAGCTATAGGAAAACTGGGAAGGAAGATCCTGATGAATCGTAAATATCTGCCCGCCAGTCTTCTGATCATGACTCTTCTTGCATTTTTGATGAACACAGAGGTAAAAGCGAAACAGCCTGTTATGGCACCGAGAATAGAGGCTCCTACATTAACTGGCGAAATGCAAGTCATACCGCCGAAAGGGAAGCGAACGATCCTTCATTTTTGGACAACATGGTGCCCGTCCTGCAAAATGGAGCTGCCTGCCTTTGAGCAGATCGTCAAAGAAAATCAGAGTGATGTTAACATATTGACCGTTAATTTACTAGGTGCTGAACAAAGTAAAAACGCTGTCGTCCAATTTGTGAAGGACAGAAAGTTTACATTCCCGATCGTTCTCGATGAACGCGGAGAGATGATGAAAAAATACCAAATCATTACCATCCCAACCACCTTCTTCATTAATGAAAAAGGAGAAGTGGTAAAAAACCACGTAGGCCCATTGACGAAAAAACAAATTAAAGAGTGGACGAATTCGTAGAATACACGCTTTCTGTAAAGAACCGATGGTCATTCCTTTGGTTCTTTTTTTGTGTTCAATTGCTTTTTATTTGAATAAACTGTGCTCAGAAGAAGATGGAATGGTCTACTTCAATAATGATAATTATTATCAAAAAGAAATTATAATAATTATTAATTGAAAATTGGTCAGAACCTGTTATAATGAGTTACAGACCTACAAAAAGCTTGGAAAAGCAGAGAAATATAGATGGAAAACGGAATGGTTAACGGTTGATGATGTGAAAATCATTATCAATTAGAAAGGAGAAAATGAACGTGAATGAGAATACAGCACTTTATCAAACGACAAATCAAAAGGAATCAAAACGAATCTTTCACAAATGGGCACAGCACGGAGAATTAATTGCAGCAGGCGTCTCGGGGATTCTTATCTTGATTGGATGGATTCTAAAGGATGAAAGCATGTGGAGTATCCCTCTTTTTATCCTTGCTTTTGTCATCGGAGGTTTTGCAAAGGCGAAAGAAGGAATAGAAGAAACCATTTCATCTAAGACATTGAATGTCGAGCTTTTGATGATTTTCGCAGCGATAGGCTCAGCTATTATTGGATATTGGGCGGAGGGCGCCATCTTAATTTTTATTTTTTCATTAAGTGGTGCGCTTGAAACGTATACGTCTAATAAAAGCAAGAAAGATTTAACGGCCTTAATGAGTATTGCCCCTGATGAAGCCACTTTAATTGAAGACGATGGCACAACCATTCGAATCTCAGCTTCATCATTAACGCCAGGCGATCGTATTATGATCAAAGCTGGAGAACGTATTGCGGCTGATGGTGTGATCTTAAGCGGAAGAACAAGTGTGGACGAATCTGCACTCACTGGTGAATCTGTTCCTCAGGAAAAAGGGCAAGGGGAAGATGTGTTTGCAGGAACTGTCAACTTAAATGGTTCGTTAACAGTAGAAGTAACGAAGCATAATGAAGAAACGCTTTTTCATAAAATTATTAAGCTTGTTGAATCAGCGCAAGAAAGTGTTTCACCGAGTCAAGCATTTATCGAAAAATTCGAAGGGGCGTACGTAAAAGGTGTGTTAATCACCGTCGCTATTTTAATGTTTCTGCCTCATTTTGTACTCGGCTGGAGCATGAGTGAAACCTTCTACCGGGCAATGGTGTTTATGGTCGTTGCTTCACCTTGTGCACTTGTGGCATCCATTATGCCAGCAGCTCTTTCACTTATCTCAAACGGTGCGAGAAATGGTATGCTTGTGAAAGGAAGCGTCTTTTTAGAAAAGCTCGGCACAAGCACTATGATCGCATTCGATAAAACGGGCACAATTACAAGCGGGAAGCCAGCTGTGGAAAAAGTTGTGATGGTAAAAGGGCAAGATAAACCTGTTTTTTATCAGGCGCTCTATCAAATTGAAAGTCAATCAAACCATCCAATAGCTAAAGCGATTTCTGATATGGCAAAAGAGCATCAAGCGGAACGATCAGCAGATGTTACCATTGAAGAAACTTCTGGTTTTGGTGTAAAAGCACAATTGAATGGAGAAACATGGCGTATTGGGAAGAAAGATTTTGCCGGAAAGGCTTCAATGGATCGTGAGATTGAAGAAATTGGTGACGATCTTTCATCAAAAGGATATACAGTGGTGTATGTTCAAAAGGACCAAGAGGTCGTTGGATGTCTTGGCCTTAAGGATCAAATAAGACCAGAAGCCAAAAAAATGATTCAAGAACTGAATGATTTAGGCATCCAAACTGTTATGCTGACAGGAGACCAGCAAAAAACAGCTGAAGCTATTGCAGAAGAAGCCGGCATCCAAACCGTGGTCGCTGAATGCCTTCCAGATGAAAAGGTAAACGAAGTCAACAAACTAAAAAAACAAGGTGATTCTATTATTATGGTAGGTGACGGAATAAATGATGCACCTGCACTTGCCACAGCAGATGTTGGGGTTGCGATGGGCGGGGGCACAGACGTTGCCTTAGAAACAGCGGATCTCATTTTAATGAAGAACAACTTAAATAACCTGACAAAGATGATCCGCCTTTCAAGAAAGATGAATAGAATCATTAAACAAAACATCATCTTTTCATTAGCCGTAATATGTCTCTTAATTTGTGCGAATTTCTTACAAGTCCTTGATTTGCCTTTTGGCGTTATTGGGCATGAAGGCAGTACGATTTTGGTTATTTTAAATGGACTGCGTCTGCTTCGTGCATCTTAAGCAAATCATCAGGGCGCACTGACTTCTTGTCAGTGCGCTTTTGTGCGAAATGTAGCAAAAACTGATACAATAGATCAGTAGTAAAACGTGTGAGGAGGATCACGATGAACCGAATGAAGAACTTGTCTTCTTGGCTTAAGAAAAAAGACATTCAAGGTGCATTTATACATACAAAGGAAAATGTGTTTTATCTATCAGGATACTTCACAGAGCCGCACGAAAGAGTCATGGGGCTGTTTGTTTTTCAGGAAGCAGATCCATTTTTTATTTTGCCTAAGATGGAAGTGGAGCAGGCAAAGAATGCAGGATGGTCTGGTGATATCATTGGGTATGAAGACCATGAAAACCCATTTGACTTCATTCAGTCAGCGATAGAAAAACGAGGTGTGCGAGCGACTCGTCTTGCGATTGAAAAAGAGTCTATTCCGCTTCAAAGAGCAGAGCAGCTACAAGCTGTCACGGGTACAGAAACATTCGTCCGCGCAGAAGAGGAACTAAACCAGCTAAGACTGATTAAAGACGAAGCTGAAATTGCTACACTGAAAAAAGCCGCTCAATTGGCTGATGAAGGTGTAAACATTGGGGTCAACGCCTTAAAAGAAGGAATCACAGAAACAGAAGTGCTCGCTGTCATTGAATATGAACTAAAGAAAAAAGGTATTCAAGGCATGTCCTTTTCAACAATGGTTCTTTTTGGTGAAAAATCAGGCGAGCCTCACGGGAATCCAGGACAGACAGCCTTAAAAAAAGGCGATTTTGTGTTATTTGATCTTGGCGTCATTGTGGATGGATATTGTTCAGATATTACGAGAACGTTTATCTTCCAAGAAGCATCTGAAAAGCAAAAGGACATTTATCACACCGTATTAAACGCAGAAATGGCCGCACTTGAAATGAGTCAGGCAGGCGTGAGAATCGGTGACCTTGACTTAAAGGCAAGGGGACTGATCAAAGAAGCGGGATATGGCGAATATTTTCCACATCGCCTTGGACATGGATTAGGTGTCTCTGTTCATGAATTTCCTTCTATGAGCCAAGCCAATGATAACCTTCTGCAAGAGGGGATGGTCTATACGATCGAGCCGGGTATTTATGTACCAGGAGTCGGCGGTGTTAGAATTGAAGATGATGTACTCATTACAGCAGATGGTCCTGTCACCTTAACCAATTATCCAAAAGAGCTGACGATCATCCAGTAATGAAAAAATCACGATGAACATCCCAAACATGGAAATGTCATCGTGATTTTTTGTCACTCTTGCCTATCCTTATCAACAAAAAAATCATCAATAGATTGAAACGGTTTGATTTTATGTTCTTTTCCTAAAGGATGTAGTGCGAAGCGAGCAGAAAACAAAACAGTCATACATAATATGATCCATATAATGATACCCATCTTGAATTCCCCTTTCCATCCAGTGATTTGTTCAGCTCACATACATCTTAAAGTATGAAACGCTTACCATATCAAGAGAAAGTAGGAGAAAAAATGCCAAACATAAGGGAGATCGCGAAAAGAGCAGGCGTTTCTGTAACAACCGTCTCACGTGTGATGAATCATCATCCTTATGTCAAAGAAGAAAAACGAGAACGTGTA
This sequence comes from Bacillus pumilus, assembly GCF_002744245.1. Taxonomy (GTDB): domain Bacteria; phylum Bacillota; class Bacilli; order Bacillales; family Bacillaceae; genus Bacillus; species Bacillus pumilus_M. Next base: position 30,258 of record NZ_NKHG01000043.1, read on the forward strand.
CTGAATGCGATGAAAGAGCTCAAATATACAAGGAATATCCACGCAGTGCATTTAGCTAAGGGCTATTCTAATATGCTCGGAATCGTTCTTCCAACGATTGATCACTCTTATTTTAGCGGACTTGTGACGGGCATTGCCGAGAAAGCACAGGCGAGCGGCATGCATTTTGCTTTGTTTCAAACGGGTTATGATCCATCAAAAGAAAAAGAAGCATTGATGAGTTTAAAAGAGCGGCGTGTAGACGGATTAATCTTTTGCTCAAATGCTTTAAGTGATCGAGACATTCTCAAGTGGCAAGATTTTGGCCCTGTTATTTTTTGTCATCCCACGCCACATGATGAATGTTCTGCGGTGTCTATTGCGCATGATCAAGCTTTTAAAGAAGGGCTTGATCACTTAGCGTCATGCGGTCATCATCGAATTGCGATCGTTCTGGCCAGAATAGAAGGAGCAAATAGCCAGTCTCGCCTTCAGGTTTATCAAGATATGATGCGATCGCTCGGGCAGGACATTGATGAGGAGTGGATCATCGAAGGAAAGCTGACACTTTTTGATGGGAAGCAATTGTTTACAGAATGGCAGCTGATGAAAAATCGTCCCACAGCATTACTGATCACAAATGACGACGTATCAGCAGGCTTTTTATTAGAAGCGCAGCATCACCATATAAAAGTAGGGGAATCACCAGCGATACTTGGCTTTCAAAACGAACAATTGAGTGAAGCTCTTGGGATATCCAGCATTCAGATTCCAATCAAACGAATGGGACAGGAAGCATTCGACTTGTTCAATCGAGCTTTAAAGGGAGAACCACCAGAAAAAAGAGTGCTGCCATTTCGCCTCATTGAGCGAACGACCACTGTTTTAAAAAACAATCGTTGACTCACGTTTCATCTGTTTTGTACGATAAGAGGGATTGAATAAGAAGGAGGTGGGGATGTTCATGGAATCCTTCACCGTTGATAAAGCGCTAAATAATAATGTCATCATCGCAAGACACCCTTCTTTGGGCGAAGTGGTCCTGATTGGAAAAGGGATCGGCTTCGGGAAAAAATCGGGTGATGTTCTCGATCAAGCCGCATTTGAGAAGATGTTTGTGTTAAAAAACACGAAGGAACAAACAGAATACAAACAATTGCTGCATCACATTGATGAGAACATGATCGAGCTTGCCAATGACGTCATTTATCATATACGAGAAAAAATGGGGCATCGCTTGAATGAGCATATTCACATTGCACTGACCGATCATATTGCCTTTAGCTTTAAGCGAGTACAGCAAGGCTATGATATCACCAATCCTTTTATGCTTGAGACAAAGTCGTTATACCCGAAAGAATACGAGGTCGCAAAGGAAGTCGTTGAACTGATCAACGAGCGGCCGGATATCGAAACAAAGCTGCCAGAAGGAGAGATTGGCTTTATCGCTCTCCACATTCATTCAGCTTTAACAAACCGGCCTTTATCTGAGGTGAACCGTCATTCGCAACTCATCACACAAATGGTCCAGGTCATAGAAGATTCATTTCATATGAAGGTAGACAGAGAAAGTATTCATTATTTACGTTTATTACGCCATATTACGTTTTCTATCGAGCGTATTAAACGAGAAGAATCATTAGAGGAGCCAGAAAAATTGCTTCATCTATTGAAAAATGAATATCCTTTATGCTACAATACTGCTTGGAAAATGATCAAAATATTGCAACATGCATTGAAAAAGCCTGTACAAGATGCTGAAGCTGTTTATCTGACTCTTCACCTGTACAGATTGACTAATAAAATTTCATAGTTTCCTTGAAACGTGTAACTGATTCGATCAGGCATGAGTGACTTAAGGTAAATACAGGATAAGATCCTGTTATTTGCGCAACCTTATATCACCATGCCTTTTTTTTGTGTTTGAAAGTGAAATGTAAACGGTTAATTATGAAATGTACGTCAGGAAGCGATTGAAGTGTATGTTGTAAGCGAAAACAAAAGGAGGTTCAACCAGTGTTTAAATCACTTTTTGGTGTGTTGCAAAAAATTGGACGAGCACTTATGCTTCCAGTTGCCATCCTTCCTGCTGCTGGTATTTTATTAGCACTTGGAAATGCGATGCAAAATCCGCAACTGATTGATGTAGCTCAATTTTTAAGCAATGATACAATTCAGCTTGTTGCAAGTGTTATGGAAAATGCAGGGAACATTGTCTTCTCGAATCTTCCGCTCTTATTTGCCGTAGGGGTTGCCATCGGTCTTGCCAATGGAGACGGTGTGGCAGGGATTGCCGCAATCATCGGTTATCTTGTCATGAACGTTGCCATGAGTGCCGTTTTAGTGGCAAATGGATCGATCCCTTCAGATTCTGTGAAATTAGCTCAATTTTTCAAGGAAAGTCATCCAGAGTATATCAACATGCTCGGCATTCCGACCTTGTCTACCGGCGTTTTTGGCGGGATCATTGTTGGGGTATTAGCAGCTTATATGTATAATAAATTTTACAAAATTGAGCTCCCACAATATCTCGGTTTCTTTGCTGGTAAACGTTTTGTTCCAATCGTCACATCTATTTCAGCACTTATTTTAGGGCTTTTAATGCTGATCATTTGGCCGCCAATCCAAAGTGCACTGAACTCGTTTTCAACAGGACTGCTTGCAGCGAATGAGCCGCTTGCTGCCTTTGTATTCGGTGTGATTGAACGTTCACTAATTCCATTTGGTCTGCACCATATTTTCTACTCGCCATTCTGGTATGAATTCTTTAGCTATAAGAGCTTATCAGGAGATCTCGTACGTGGTGACCAGCGTATCTTCATGGCACAAATCAAGGATGGTGTCCAGCTGACAGCCGGAACATTCATGACAGGGAAATATCCGTTCATGATGTTTGGACTTCCAGCAGCAGCACTTGCGATTTACCATGAAGCGAAACCAAAGAATAAAAAGCTTGTAGCTGGAATTATGGGTTCAGCTGCACTCACATCTTTCTTAACAGGAATTACAGAACCGCTTGAATTTTCATTCTTGTTCGTTGCACCAGTATTATTTGCGATTCACTGCGTATTTGCTGGATTATCCTTTATGATAATGGATATTCTAAACGTGAAAATCGGGATGACCTTCTCAGGAGGGTTAATCGACTTCTTCTTGTTTGGTATCTTGCCAAACAGAACGGCTTGGTGGCTTGTGATTCCAGTAGGTCTCGTACTGGCTGTCATTTATTACTTCGGATTTAGATTTGCAATTCGCAAATTCAATCTGAAAACGCCAGGTCGTGAGGATGAAGCGGCAGATGGTGCAAGTGGAGCTACGTCTGAAAAAGGCGATGACTTGCCGTATGAAATCCTTGAAGCGATGGGTGATCAAGAAAACATTAAACACCTAGATGCTTGTATTACGCGTCTGCGTGTCACTGTGAATGATCAGAAAAAAGTGGACAAAGACCGTCTGAAAAAGCTTGGCGCTTCAGGTGTTCTCGAAGTAGGGAACAACATTCAGGCAATCTTTGGCCCGCGCTCTGATAATTTAAAAACACAAATGCAAGACATTATTGCCGGCCGCACGCCTCGACCAGCTAAAGACCCTTCTGCAAAAGAAGAAGTCAGCCAGCAGGTCGAAGAAGTGATTGCAAAGCCGCTTCAAAACGAGCAAGGTGAAGACATGTTTGCTTCACCAATTACAGGGGAGCTTCATCCAATTACAGATGTGCCAGATCAAGTATTCTCAGGGAAAATGATGGGTGACGGTTTCGCCATCTTGCCAAAAGAGGGAACGGTGGTTTCACCAGTGAAAGGGAAAATCTTAAATGTGTTCCCAACGAAACACGCAATTGGCCTCCAATCTGATGGTGGACTTGAAATTTTGATTCACTTCGGTATTGATACGGTCAGCCTTAAAGGAGAAGGATTTGAAGCATTTGTACAAGAGGGAGATCAAGTAGAAATCGGTCAAAAACTCTTAGAGGTTGATATTGATAAAATTAAGTCAGAAGTACCATCTTTAATGACACCAATTATATTTACAAACTTAAGTGAAGGACAATTTATTGACCTTCAAGAATCTGGTGAAATCAAAGCTGGTCAAGAAAACATCATGAAAATTTCAAAATAATTTTCATAACTGCCGTTCTTGTTAGATGACAAGCTCGGCAGTATGATATAATATTGTGGATGTATTAATTGTATAAAAAGGAGATTGATAAAAATGGCTCAACAAACATTCAAAGTAACTGCAGATTCTGGAATTCACGCACGCCCTGCAACAGTTCTTGTTCAAACTGCTAGTAAATATGATGCTGATATCAACTTAGAATATAATGGTAAAACAGTGAACCTGAAATCTATTATGGGTGTAATGTCTCTAGGAATTGCGAAAGGTGCTACGATCACAATCTCTGCTTCTGGTTCTGATGAAAATGATGCACTTGCTGCGCTAAAAGACACAATGAAAAGTGAAGGCCTAGGCGAGTAATGCAACAACTGAAAGGAATCGGTGCTTCAGCAGGCGTTGCGATTGCAAAAGCATATCGTCTGGAAGAACCAGATTTAACAGTTCATCAAAAAGACATCAACGATCCAGAGACAGAAGTGAAACGCTTTGAAGAAGCAATTCATGTTTCAAAACAAGAACTTGAAGCAATTAAAGAGCATGCACTAAAAGAGCTTGGCCAAGACAAAGCAGATATCTTTTCTGCACACCTTCTTGTGTTAAGTGATCCAGAGCTGCTAAACCCGGTTAAGGATAAAATCAAATCTGATAAAGTAAATGCTGAATTTGCTTTAAAAGAAACAGCGGCCATGTTTGTCACGATGTTTGAAGCAATGGACAATGAATACATGAAGGAGCGTGCAGCGGATATTCGCGACGTAACAAAACGTGTTACTGGACATTTGCTAGGCGTTGACATTCCAAACCCAAGTATGATTTCTGAAGAAGTCATTATCATTGCAGAAGATTTAACACCTTCTGATACTGCTCAGCTGAACCGACAATTCGTCAAAGGGTTTGCGACAGATATTGGCGGTCGAACTTCTCACTCAGCCATCATGGCAAGATCTATGGAGATTCCAGCAGTTGTTGGAACAAAAGAAGCGACAAAAACGGTGAAAAACGATGATGTCATCATTGTTGATGGTATTAGCGGAGACGTCATCATTCAACCTTCTGAAGATGAAGTGAAAGCGTATCAAAAAAAGCATGAAGACTACTTAGCTCAAAAAGCGGAATGGGCGAAACTTGTTGACCAGCCAACGGTGACAAAAGACGGCGTTCACGTAGAGTTAGCTGCGAATATCGGAACACCTGAAGATGTAAAAGGTGTGCTTGAAAATGGCGGCGAAGCAGTCGGATTGTACCGTACAGAATTTTTATACATGGGCAGAGATCAGCTTCCAACAGAAGAAGAACAGTTCGACGCTTATAAAACAGTTCTAGAGAAGATGGAAGGGAAAGCAGTTGTTGTCCGCACACTTGATATTGGTGGCGACAAAGAACTTCCTTACTTGCAGCTTCCAAAAGAAATGAACCCGTTTCTTGGCTTTAGAGCAATCCGTCTTTGCTTAGAAGAGCAGGAGATTTTCAGAACACAACTACGCGCCTTACTTCGTGCAAGTACATATGGAAACTTGAAAATTATGTTCCCTATGATCGCGACGTTATCAGAGTTTAGAGAAGCAAAAGCCATTTTACTTGAAGAAAAAGAAGCATTAGTTGCCAGTGGTACAGACGTATCTGATTCCATCGAAATCGGTATAATGGTGGAAATTCCATCAACAGCTGTCATCGCAGACCAATTTGCAAAAGAAGTAGATTTCTTCAGTATCGGAACAAATGATTTGATTCAATACACAATGGCTGCTGATCGAATGAACGAACGAGTGTCTTATCTTTATCAGCCATACAATCCAGCGATTTTACGCCTTATTACGCTTGTCATTGAAGCAGCGCATAAAGAAGGCAAATGGGTTGGTATGTGCGGTGAGATGGCAGGAGATGAAATTGCAATCCCACTTCTACTTGGATTAGGATTAGATGAATTCTCAATGAGTGCAACATCCATTCTTCCAGCAAGAACGCAGCTAAGCAAGCTTTCTAAGGAAGAAGCTGCATCATTTAAAGAGCATATCTTATCACTTAGTACAACAGAAGAAGTTGTTGAATTCGTCAAGAAAACGTTTCAAAACAACTAGGTGAATCAAACCAGGCAGGTTACTCTGTCTGGTTTTTTGTCGAATTTTATCATATTAGGTCATATCGAGCGAAGAGAAGGGCATCCTATAATAAAAAAATGGAGGTGGCCAGATTGCCTTTTTCAGACTATCAGCCGGGTGATCAAGTATATGTGATTTATCGAAATCCACATACAGCAAATGTAGCACAAATTAAAGAAGCAGAAATCGTTTCACATCCATACAATGAACAAGAGCTTGCGTTATTTTTACTTGAAACATATCATCCATTAGCACCTGATGATGCCGTATTTTCAACTTACGAAGAAGCTGAAGCCCTGTATCAAGATCTATTTGAATAAGGGAGATATTAGAAAGGATAAAAGCCATCCTGAGCGGTTAAAGTAACGATATGGAAACCTTAAAGGTAAGGATGTGCTAAATATGATCAAGCCTTTCGTCCCCCAGCTTGTTTACATTGAACCTCGGGCGTTAGATTATCCATTAGGACAAAAGCTGAAGGAAAAGTTCGAAGGTATGGGAATTGAAATAAGAGAAACGACTTCACACAACCAGGTGAGAAATATACCGGGGAAAAATGACTTGCAAAAGTATCGTAATGCGAAATCAACGCTTGTCATTGGTGTGAGGAAAACATTGAAGTTTGATTCGTCTAAACCATCTGCGGAGTATGCGATTCCGTTTGCGACAGGATGCATGGGGCATTGTCATTATTGTTATCTACAAACGACTATGGGAAGTAAGCCGTACATTCGAACATATGTCAATGTAGAAGAAATATTAGATCAGGCAGAGCAATACATGAATGAACGTGCGCCGGATATCACAAGATTTGAAGCCTCGTGTACCTCGGACATCGTAGGAATTGACCATTTAACACATACACTCAAACGAGCAATAGAATACTTTGGGCAGACCGATCTTGGCAAGCTTCGCTTCGTCACTAAATTTCATCATGTCGATCATTTATTAGATGCAAAACATAACGGACGAACAAGATTTCGTTTTAGTATTAATGCCGATTATGTCATTAAATATTTCGAACCAGGAACATCACCGCTCGATCAGCGGATTGAAGCGGCTGTTAAGGTAGCCAAAGCAGGCTATCCACTTGGCTTTATTATTGCCCCTATTTATATTCATGAAGGCTGGCAAGAGGGATATAAAGTGCTTTTTGAAAAGCTCGATGCAGCTCTTCCTGAAGATGTGAGACAAGATATCACCTTTGAAATGATTCAGCACCGCTTTACAAAACCAGCAAAGCGTGTCATCCAAAAAAACTATCCGAAAACGAAATTAGAATTAGATGAAGAAAAAAGAAGATACAAGTGGGGGAGATATGGTATTGGAAAATATATCTATCAAAAAGATGAGGAGCAAGAACTAAGACAGACGTTAGAATCATATATTGATCAGTACTTTTCTTCTGCAAAAATTGAATATTTCACTTAAAACAAGCCATATGGGCTTGTTTTTTCTATTTAAATTTTCTTGCAACTATTGAATGCGGTACCAATTTTGCCGATATACAAAATAAGATGCGAAGTAGGATGTAGGGGTGATGAGATTGTTTAAGAAACTTCAAATGAGGATCGCTGTTTTTATCTCAGTTATTTTAATTTTAACCGTCGTGGCGGTTCAAGTTGGTTCCAACATAGTATTAAGACCACTCATTGAACGTGATGCAAAAACTACCACAACAGCAACCGCAGAAAGCATGAGAGACATCATTGCACTAAAACTTAATGGATACAGTGATACGATTAACAAACTGGCAACAAGTACACTTACTGAAGATTTTGCACAAAAACAAACAAAACAAACATTGGCATTTGAAAACGATGAACTAAAAGTCTTACAGGCGCAGGATGAACTGATCTCGCTTGCCTATATTGGAACAAGTGACGGCAAAATGTTCGCTTTCCCAGAGTCTGATTTTGGCGAAGGCTATGATCCATCGAAACGAGATTGGTTTATTCAATCGGCTCAAAAGCCTGATGAGGTTCTGTGGACAGACCCATATATCGATAAAGCAACGAATGAAATGGTCGTCTCAACGACTAAGGCGATTGTACGAAATGGGAAAGTGGTTGGGGTCGCTGGGCTTGATTTGAAGCTATCTTCCATCCAGTCCTATATAAAGGAACAAAAGATTCCTTATATGGGAAATGCTTTCTTGGTTGATGGTACAGGAACCATTTTGGCACATCCAACGGAGCAAGGAAAAAACATATCTAAAGTAGCGTCTGTGAAAAAAGCGATCGACAATTCTGGTATAGACGATGACAAACAGCTGACCGTCATATCTAAAATGAAAGAAACCAATTGGACGATAGGGGTCAGCTTCGAGAAAAAGAAATTGCTTTGGATCACTGAACAAATGAATCAGACAAGTATCATTATATCTGTGATTGCCATTGTCCTTGCTATGATCCTTAGCTATTTATTAGCAAGAAGCATTACAACGCCAATCAAGCGTCTGATAGAGCATGTTCGTAAAGTGTCTGAAGGCGATTTAACCAGCTCGCTTGAAACGAAGTCCCAAGATGAAATAGGTTTCCTCACGAAAAGCTTTAATCAAATGACAGAGGGGATTAGAGAGTTAATTGAAAAAGTGAAGAGTGCTTCAGAGCAGGTTGTGAAATCAACGGATGAAGTGACACAAATTTCAAACGAGACCTTGCTATCTAGCGAACAGATTGCAACTGCCATTCAAGAGGTAGCTGTAGGGGCGACTAAGCAGGCATCAGAAGCTGAAACAATTAATGAGAAATCAGAGCATTTGTATGAAAAAGTACGTTATATGGGTGAGCTTGCCTCGCAAATGCAAACTAACTCAAAATCATCTGAAGATGCAAGCTACAGAGGGCTCGATGCTCTTGGCCAGCTCGTCCAAAAATCGACACAAGCAAATGAAGAATCGAAGAAGGTAGAGCAAATGCTGCTTGACCTTGAGCATAAATCGAAAAATATTGAAAACGTCGTAACGGCAATCTCTGAAATCTCTGACCAAACGAACTTACTTGCACTAAATGCCAGCATTGAAGCAGCGAGAGCGGGAGAAAGCGGAAGAGGCTTCGCTGTTGTCGCTGAAGAAGTAAGAAAGCTGGCTGAACAATCCGCGCAATCAACAAAACATATTAGTGAAACCGTGAAACTCATTCAAGATGAATCGAAGAAGGCCGCTGAAGCAATGACAGCAGCAAGCAAAATGAATGAGGAACAAGGTGACGCCATCAATGCAACAGGTGAGGCATTAAGCAGTATCACAATGGAAATGCAGGCACTTGTCGGCTCCATTGACAGCATTCATACACAGATCAATGAAATGACAGAAGAACAGCAGAAAATGAATGATTCCATTCAAAGTATTGCTGCAATTTCAGAAGAATCTGCGGCTTCAGCTGAGGAAGTGCATGCTTCTACAGACGAACAAGTACAAACTTTAGAAAGAACGAAAACCTCGACCGAAATGCTAAACGAATCAAGCCAGGCATTACGTCAGGCGGTTGACCGGTTTAAGCTTTAATAGAACATGAAGGAACCTTGCAACGTGAGCAAGGTTCTTTTTGTATGATAAAATAAGAGTTAGGGAGGTGTTGACATGGATGTCAATCTATTTGGAAAAAAAGCATTGGTTGCAGCAAGCAGTCAGGGAATCGGAAAGGCGATTGCCTTTGCTTTAGCAAAAGAGGGAGCAGACGTGACGCTCTCAGGGAGACATGAGCATACGCTGAAAGAAACGGTCAAAGAATTGTCCCCGCTTGTAAAAGGTCAGCTGACCTATCAAGTATGTGATGTGTCTAATGCGGCGCAAATCAAGGAGCTTGTGGAAACGGCTACTGGTGATGAAAAGCGTCTTGACATTCTTGTGAACAATACAGGCGGTCCTAAAACAGGAACGCTCGCTACCTTAACCGATCAAGATTGGATGGAATCATTTCAGCTTCATTTACTCAGCTATATCCGATTATTAAAAGAAGCCTTGCCTTATTTAAAAAAACGAGGCGCACGAGTGTTAAATATTGCGTCTATGTCGGTCAAAGAGCCGATCCCAGACTTGATGCTGTCCAATACATTTAGACCAGCGATTGCCGGCTGGACGAAAACAGCCGCGCAGGAGCTCGCAAAAGATGGCATTTTAATCAATACGTTAGCCCCAGGAAAAATTGAAACAGATCGCGTCAAACAGTTGGACAAACACCGCGCACAAGAGAAGCATCAATCGGTTGAAGAGATCAAAGCACAAGCAGAACGAGCTATCCCGCTTGGCCGATACGGACAGCCCGAAGAATTTGCTGCATATGCGGCTTTTCTTTTATCTGAAGCCAATACATATATGACAGGTCAAACACTCATCATTGATGGTGGATTAACAAAGTCTCTTTAAGGAGGAACACGTGATGGCACAAATCAAAACAGTTGGTTTTATTGGAATCGGTGTAATGGGACATAGTATGGCAGGACATTTAATGGATGCAGGATATGAGGTTCTCGTTTATACAAGAACAAAAGCAAAAGCAGACGCATTGATTGAAAAAGGCGCTGCATGGAAATCGACAGTGAAGGAGCTCGCAAAAGATGCGGACGCCGTCATCACAATGGTTGGGTATCCATCAGATGTGGAAGAGATCTATTTAGGAGAAGAAGGACTCGTCACACATGCTGCGCCGGGTACATATCTCATAGATATGACCACATCGAAGCCTCAGCTTGCAAAAGAGATTGAAATGAAAGCGAAGGAAAGAGGACTATTTGCGTTAGATGCGCCAGTATCTGGCGGAGACGTAGGAGCAAAAAATGGCACGCTGGCGATTATGATTGGCGGTGAAAAAGCAGCCTATGAAGCGTGCCTGCCGCTATTTCAGCAAATGGGCGAAAACATTCAATATCAAGGGCCGGCAGGAAGCGGTCAGCATACAAAGATGTGTAACCAAATTGCCATCGCTGCAGGCATGGTAGGTGTCGCAGAAGCAATGGCCTACGCAACAAAATCAGGTCTTGATCCAGAGCAGGTGCTCAAAAGCATCACAACAGGTGCTGCAGGAAGCTGGTCCTTGTCAAATCTTGCACCACGGATGCTGAAAGGTGATTTTGAGCCAGGATTTTATGTGAAGCATTTTATTAAAGATATGGGCATTGCGCTTGAAGAAGCTGAGCTGATGGGAGAAGAGATGCCGGGCTTGTCACTTGCGAAGTCTCTTTATGAAAAGCTTCGTGAAGAAGGCGAAGAAAACAGCGGAACACAAAGTATCTATAAATTGTGGGTAAAATAAAAAAGCCTGTCCCGATTGGGGACAAGCTTTTTTATTATTTTCCGATGAATTGCTGCGTCCAGTAGTTGCCATCTTTCACATAACCAACACCGATATGTGTATAGTTTTTGTTTAGAATGTTCGCTCTGTGACCTTCACTGTTCATCCAAGCTGTTACAACCTCTTGAGGTGATCTTTGACCTTGGGCAATGTTTTCACCTGCTGTTTTGTAAGTGATACCGAATTGTTTCATTTGATCAAATGGTGATCCGTAAGTTGGGCTAGTATGAGAGAAATAGTTTTTATCTTTCATATCTTGAGATTTAGCGCGAGCAGATTTGCTTAATTTTGAATCTACAGAAAGCGCCTTTAATCCTTGTTTTGCACGCTCTTTATTTGTTAGCTCAACGACTTCCTTTTCAAATGCATTTAAGCTGCTGTCTGCTTTCGTTGCAGTTGTTTCTTTTTGATCAACTTTTGTGTTGTTAGTGTTGTTGTTTGTGTTTTGTTTTGCTGGAGTGCTTGGTTTAGAAGCAGTTGGTTTTTTCACTGATTCTTGTTTTTGTTCATTTTTTGCTTTATTTACTTCTTTCACCACTTTTGTACCAGTGACAGGTTGGCCGCTCTTGATCAGCTTGTTTAATAGAGCTTCGATCTCTTTTTGGTTTGATTTACTTAGCTTGTTTACATCTGATGAGATATGTAATTTTGCAGCTAAAGTTTGAAGATCAATGGCTTGATTCTGTACGTGTATGACTTGTTTCAGGTTAAGCTCCTTTGCATCAGCTGAATGCCCTCCAGTGAACGTGATCAATGCAGCAGCTGTTAGTGCTGAAAAAAAGAATGATTTCTTCTTCATCATGTAACTCCTCCTAAAATCTTTGTTTTGTTTTCTCACATAAAATCATAACATGGACTTTTTGTTATAAACGTACCAGCATCCTCCATTGACAAAGCGTGTTTGTCATTTTTGTTAAAGTCATAGAAAGAGCCTCTTTATATCAAAGCATAGGGAATTCTTCCATTTAAAGAAAACGACATAAACATACCAATATTTTAAAGTGTTAGTATATTTTTTTTTCGAATAGGGATTGACAGCTTTTTTTCACTTGTTTCGCTGTAACAACTATTACAAAAGTGTTACAATAATGAGTGGTTATTGTAAAAGGTTGAAAGGATGAGAGGAGCTACATAAGTGGGAGAGAAACAGCATCAAGGTGCTGCCGAGCAGAAAAAAATCAAGCGTCGGAACGCCTGGAGGATCAATCTCTTTTTCTTCGCTGTATTTAGTTTATTTGCTGGACTTGTGCTCAAGCTAGGTGTGCTGCAAATCGTCAATGGTGAGGATTATAAAAAGCAAGCAAACCGAACAGAGGTCAAAACAGCATCATACCCGTCTCCAAGAGGAAAAATGTATGACGCGAGAGGAAGAGTCGTCGTTGATAACGAGAGTGTACCTGCCATCGTTTATACATCAGAAAGCGGTGTGAAAGCGGAGGATAAGATTAAGGTAGCAAGAAAACTTGCGACTTATATAAAAATGGATACTGATTTTTTGAGAGAGCGAGACATTCGAGATTTTTGGCTGGCCAGCCACCCGAAAGAAGCGGATAAGCTCATTTCAAAAGCGGAAAAAAAGGATATCGATGCAAAGGACGTCTATCCGCTTCAAGTAGAGCGTGTGCCAAAGAAAGAAGTAAAGGCCATTGAAAACGATGCAACCGAAAAAGCAGTTGCAGCTATCTATCGAAGATTTACAGGCGGATATGCCTTTGAGCCTCAAATTGTCAAAGCAATGGACCCAAATGAAGAGAAAAAAGGGGACGAAAAAGTTGCTTTACTCGATGAAACAAAGGAATCAAAACAAACATCATCAGTGAGTTTGACATACGAAGAAATTTCACTTGTATCAGAGCATCTTGATGAACTGCCTGGCGTGAATGTCATCAATGACTGGACAAGAAAATATCCATATGAAAAGACACTATATAATGTACTAGGCGGTGTGACTACACCGGAGCAAGGGATTATTAAAGAACGTGAAGATTACTATATGGCAAGAGGCTACTCGCGAAATGACCGAGTAGGAAAGAGCTATTTAGAATATCAATACGAAGATTTCCTAAATCCAGAAAAAGCAACCGTTCAATATACACAAGTCGGCGGGAAGCTGCTTGATGAAATTAAGCGGACAGAGGGACGAAGAGGACTGGACCTTGCGCTGACGTTTGATATAGAGCTGCAAAAGGAAGTCGACAAAATCGTCGAATCAGAGCTTAGGTCTGCTAGTGCAAGAAACTATATGATGGACCGGGCTTTTGTTGTGATTATGGACCCTAATACAGGGGATGTTCTTGCCATGTCAGGAAAGAAAATGGACGGCAGAGATGTCACAGATTATGCCATCGGAACATTTACGACCCAGTACGAGATGGGCTCTGTCGTCAAAGGAGCCACTGTACTTGCTGGCTATCAGGACGGTATGTCACACAATCAATCCTATATGGATACACCGCTCTATTTTGGAAGGAATGGAAAGGCGAAAAAATCTTATAGTAATCTTGGTTGGGTTAATGACCTTCGAGCCCTTCAAAAAAGTTCAAACGTCTATATGTTCCATGTAGCGATGAGAATGGCAGGCATCACCTATCAAAAGAATGGGCCGTTACCAGCCAGACCTGAACATTTACAAAAAATGAGAAATTACTATGCGCAATTCGGTCTTGGCGTGAAAACAGGGATCGACCTGCCGCAGGAATCAAGCGGAATGCAGACGCATCCTAAGACGGTCGGCGGACTCTTGCTTGATGAACAATTGGTCAGTATGACACGTATACGCCTCTTCAGGTCGCACAATACATGTCGACAATTGCAAATGGAGGGAATCGCGTTCAGCCAAGAGTGGTGAAAAGCGTTCACCTTCCAACGAATAAGGAAGAAGTAGGCCCTGTTGTGAAAAAATATGAGCCGAAGGTGCTGAACACGATTAACAACTCAAAAGCAGATATTGACCGCGTCAAAATGGGACTGAAAATGGTCACATCAGTCGGCGGAACTGCCAATGGCCGGTTCGGTCAGCATGATGTCGCAGGAAAAACGGGTACGGCCCAGACTTTTTATTATGGTGCCAACCGCAGCTGGTGGGGAAATGCCACGTACAATTTAACCTTTGGAGGATATTATCCTTCTTCCAATCCGAAGGTGGCTTTTAGTGTCGTGACACCTTATGTAACAGATAAAGATCCTGTCATTAAAACCATTCCAAGTAAAATTATTGATAAGTATGTTGAATTACAAAAGAAATATGAAAAGCAATAAACAGCAGGGAGCACAGCAAGAGAAAGTGCTCCCTTTTGCTGAAAATATGGACGTTTCACACGAGTTTGGAAGGAAAATACGGTTTTTCTAGCGAATCCTTTTTATACATCAAACTAAGGACAACCCTAAAAAAATAAAAGGAGGGTCGGACGACGATGGAACAAAAAATGAAAGATTCGAATCAGCTGTACTCGAATATTGATTTACATGCCGTTCTTTCTTCTAATGGCCGCTTTCTCTACATTTCTTCCAATTGTAAGCAGCTTTTGCTCTATGAACAAAAGGATGTACTAGGGTGTTTCTTGAAAGACTTTGTTCATACCGAAGATCAATTTCTCGTCGAAAGTTATTTCTATAATCAGCACATGCTAGAGATTTGCCACTTTAGACTGCTTAGAAGTGATCTTACAGCTGTTTGGGTAGAAGCAAGCATTGATTTTGTTGCTTGTGATGGTTTAGACAACGAATTAGGTAGAGAAATGATCCTGAAAATGAGGGTGCTGGACGCTGAGCCTCAAAAAGCAGCATTTCAAACAAAAACAGAAGTGTCAGAACAGACGTTAGGCAGTCTACCGGCTTTCCAAGATGTCAGTGAAGCTGAAAAATTGATTGCCGTGCTGCCAAATCCGTTATGTATTACGACGCTTGGGAAAATTGTGTATGCGAACGATGCGATGCTGCAATTAATGGGGGTACGCACAAGAGATGAAATGATCGGCAAGTCTGCGTTTGATTTTATTGCAGAGGAATACCATGAGATTGTCAGAAACCGAATTACCAGCTGCAGCAAGGCCTTCCAGTCGGAATGATTGAACAAATATGGAAGCGAAATGATGGGAGCAGCATTCATATTGAAGTAAAGTCATCGCCTACGATCTATCAAAATCAGCGGGCAGAGCTTTTGCTATTAGTGGACATCTCATCCCGTAAAAAATTCCAAACGGTCCTTCAAAAAAGCAGAGAGCGGTATCAGCTGCTTATCCAAAATTCAATTGATACGATTGCGGTCATCCATGATCATAAATGGGTGTTTATGAATGAATCGGGCATTAAATTATTTGAAGCCGAACATTACGATAAATTAATAGGAAAGGATATCTTTCATCAAATCCATTCTTGTGATCAGCAAAAAGTCAAAAAAAGCTTAACGCGTATTATTGAAAGAACATCAGATTCTGAGATTGTCACAATGAGCTGTCATACCTTTAAACATCGGCTTATTTATACAGAAATGGTTTGTATCCCGACGACATTCTTTGGAGAAACAGCCGTTCAAATTATTTTAAGAGATATATCCGAACGAAAGCAGACAGAAGAACTGATGCTACGCTCTGAAAAATTATCAATTGCAGGTCAATTAGCGGCGGGTATTGCACATGAAATAAGGAATCCATTAACAGCGATCAAGGGCTTTTTACAGCTCATTAAACCAAAAACAAAAGATCGTGATCAATATTTTGAGATTGTCTTTTCTGAGCTGAGCCGGATTGAGATTATTTTAAGTGAGCTGTTAATGCTGGCGAAGCCGCAGCAAACAGCATCGATGCAGACACTTGATTTGAAAAAAATCATCAGCGAAGTCACAGCTCTGTTAGAAACACAGGCCAACTTAAATGGGATTTTGATGAACACAAGTGATATCGAGGAGGATCTCCTGGTGAATGGGGATCAAAATCAGCTGAAACAGGTGTTTATCAATTTAATCAAAAATGCTGTAGAATCCATGCCGGACGGAGGAAAGGTAGACATTATGGCCAAAGCAGAAAGAGATGGGATACTTGTCACGATTAGAGATGAAGGGGTCGGCATTCCTGAATCAGTGATGAAGCGGATAGGAGAGCCTTTTTTAACCACAAAAGAAAAAGGCACAGGGCTAGGGCTCATGGTGACATTTAACATTTTAGAAAATCACAATGGGAGGATCCGTGTTGATAGTCAGCCTGAGAAGGGGACCGTGTTTCACATCATGTTCCCTGCAAAATAAAAACAACGGCAAGAGAGCCGTTGTTTCATCCGTCTGTTGAACGTATGGAACGTTTTTCAAATACAAATTGTTCTAGACGGTCAAGTCCTTCTTTTAGCGTTTCAAGTGAATATGCATAGGAAAGGCGCACATATCCTTCCCCTAATGGAGAGAAAGCAGAACCAGGTACGACAGCAAGTCTTGTACTTTCTAACAGCTCCATGCAAAAATCAAATGAACTCATCCCAAACGATTCAATGGATGGAAAAATATAAAATGCGCCAGAAGGCTTAATGACCGGAAGCCCCATAGAAATGAGCCGATCATATACATAATCGAGTCTTTTCTTATATTGCTCTCTCATGATGAGTGCATCATCTACACCATTTGTCACCGCTTCAAGTGCCGCCTTTTGTGAGACAGCCGAGGCACAAGACACGTTATATTGATGTACTTTTAATACATGTTTAGCAATAGGAGCTGAAGCAAATAAAAAGCCAATTCTCCATCCCGTCATGCTATGAGATTTTGACAGTCCGTTGATCACAATGGTCTGTTCCTTTAAGAATGAGGCGATTGAATGATGCGGCCGATCAAATGTCAGCTCACTATAAATTTCGTCAGATAGAATAAAAATGTCTTTTCCTTCAAGCAGCTGGGCAATTTCTTTCAATTCTTCTTCTGAAAGAGTGACACCTGTTGGATTTGAAGGATAAGGAAGGACAACACACTTTGTCTTTTCTGTTAATGCATCCTCAATCAACTTGGCATTTAATTTAAAGCCAGCATTCGTTGTGTCGATATGTACTGGCACCGCGCCGCACATTCGAATGATGGGTTCATAGCCGGGGTAAACAGGTCCTGGTAAAATGACCTCATCTCCCTCAGTCAAAATGGTTCGAAACGCAGCATCAATCGCCTGACTCGCACCTGTTGTAACAATGATTTCTGACTTAGCATCATAATCAAGATTGACTTTCTTCTTGATGTATTGCTGGATCGCTTGTCTTAGCTCTAGAAAACCAGCATTATGGGTATACGAGGTGAAGTTTTCGTCGATGGCTGTTTTGGCAGCAGTTTTGACATGATGCGGCGTATAAAAATCGGGCTGACCAATGGTCAATGAAACGACATCCTCATATGACGATACAAGATTTGAAAATGTTCGAATGCCTGAAATTTCAATATCCTTTACTCTTGGATTCAGCAAATGCTCCATTTCTCATCACCTTAAAAATTTATGTTTTTATCCTATTTTACCATTCACTGCATAAATGTCACCTGTGAAAGGGTGTGGGATATCATGATATGTAGTCTATTCTCCTATACACCAAAGCATGAGTGATATATTGAAGAAAGAGCAACATTTATTATAGCGTAACCTGCTCGGAAAATACAGGGTATGATGAAGGTGATTAGAACACGATAAAACTGCGTAAACTGAAAGAACGTGAGAATCAAGTCATGGGAATTGCTTTCACAGACATACGATCTCGTGAAGGGGGACGATGCATGGAACAATCAGTGAAGACATCTAAAATAGCGTTTCTATCCGTGGTGAGTAACACGTTTGTTGTGATCCTTAAAATCATTGTCGGGCTGTTAACTGGCTCTGTTGCTGTTTTATCAGAAGCCATTCATTCCTTTCTCGATTTAATGGCATCTTTTATTGCATTTATCTCTGTTCGTATTTCAAGAAAGCCAGCAGATTCCAAACATCCGTATGGACATGGGAAAGTCGAAAATATTTCTGGAACCATCGAGACCCTGCTTATTTTTGTTGCAGGTATTTGGATCATATACGAATGTGTTCACAAATTAATGCATCCAGAGCCTGTCAAACTGCCTGTACTTGGCATTGTCGTCATGCTGATAGGGGCGCTCATTAATTTTGTTGTGTCGAGAGTTGTGAATAAAGAGGCAGACAGAGTTCACTCGGTGGCCATGAAATCTAACGCACTGCATCTTTTAACAGATGTTTATACGTCATTAGGGGTGGCATTCAGTTTATTGCTCGTTGCATTAACAGACTGGTACTTCCTTGATCCAATCATAGGAATGGTTCTTGCACTCTTTATTATGCGTGAAGCATTTAAGCTCATGAAGGAAGCCTTCCCGCCCCTTGTCGACGCACGATTAACACCGGAGGAAGAACAATCAATAGAAGCTATCATTCAAGGATTCAGTCAAGAATTTATTGAATATCACGACTTTCGAACAAGACGATCTGGTGCAGAGGAATATATTGATTTCCATTTGATTGTTGATGGGAAAACGACCATTGAAGATGTTCACCAATTATGTGACCGAATCGAAGAGAGAATTCAGCATGAACTTCCGCATGCGCAAATCTTTATTCATGTGGAACCTGAAAGTGAAAGAAGTTCACAAACGTAAAAAGGCGATCAACCTATTCTAAGGTTGTATCGCCTTTTTTTTCACGCTTCATCTATGAAATGAAATCAATATCCATAAGCAGTATCGTAATCTTCATACCAAGAGATATAAGCTGCATCTTCATTTGATAAACCATGTTTCATGTCTAAAAAATCAGCTTCGCAAATATCTTCAATCACAGTCATTTCGTTGTTCTTTAATAGTACGACAGTTCCCATCATGAACACCTTTCTTTTAAAAATCCTTGACTATTGTACCATGTGAAATACGATTGTCAACAGAAGAATCATAACAAGACGAAAATATCACAAAATGTTAAAAAACAAGGTGGGAAAAGAACTAGAAGTACCATGATTTTCACAAATTTTCAGTATTTATTCACATGAATGGACATTGAAAAACTGATCTTAAATATATGTAAAAGTGTAAAGCTTCATTGATCTTGCTAAATTCATAGGATATAATAACGAATGATTATAAGAAATTTATAGAAAACATACATAATAAAGGAGAAATAGGATGGAAACAAACATATCAGAACCACACATTCAAGAAAAAAAACATCCTGAACTAGCAGGAGTGGGCTACCGCTTTCTTGCCCATCTTTTGGACGGGGTCATTATCGGTGTTCCATATGCCTTCATCATGTTTATTTTGGCGGCACTCTTTTTTGTCTCAAGTCCAGAGGCAGCGTTATTGCTAGAAGATGATAGCTATTACTATTCCACAACCGTTATGACGGATGAAGAATGGGCAGTGATTATGGGACTTATCTTTTTCTACGTAGTAGCGATCTTGATCGGTATCGTGGTGACTTGGCTTTATTACGCCATCATGGAATCATCAAAACTGCAAGGAACCCTTGGAAAGATGGCGCTTGGGATCAAAGTGACAAAAGTAACGGGCGAAAAAGTGTCATTCGGACGAGCAACAGGCCGATTTTTTGCAAAAGGCTTTTTGTCTCCCATTTTATATATTGGCTACATCATTGCATTTTTCACAGAGAAGAAACAAGCACTTCACGATTTCATTGCAAGTACTATTGTTGTGAAGAAATAATGAGAAGAAGCACCTCTGCTATATAGTAAGGGGTGCTTTTTGCATAGATAGCTTGTATGGAAGAGGGAAACGTCTCATAAAGTAGAAATGATAGTGAAAAATAAGGCAAGGAAGGGAGACAATATATTGAGAAGAGGAAATAAGACCGTTCAGAAAAAAGGAACAGGCTTCGGGCTGTTTTTGACAGCACCTGTATTGGCATGGGCCTTGTACGATTTTGCAAACACGATTTTTTCGTCGAATATGATCACTATTTTCTTCCCGTTCTACTTGCAGGAAACCATAGGGGACAGTGCGAGAATGGACCAGATCGCCAGTACATTTATTTCTTATGCGAATGCATTAGCAAGCTTTTTCCTTGTGATTTTTACACCATTATACGGAGTGCTGATCGATCGTACAGGTAAAAAGAAGCGCTATATCACGGTGTTTACCCTGATTTGTATCGCTTGTACGTTTATGATGGGAATCTTTGCTGGGATTGATTTTTCAAGTGAATGGTTTGGGTTGCCTGTCTCCTTATTAGTGGTGGTCATCTTATTTGTGATCGCGAAATTTTTCTATCACTCTAGTCTTGTTTTTTATGACACCATTTTGCCTGATCTTGGGACTAAGGATGAAATACCACTCATTTCTGGATTCGGAATTGCCGTTGGCTATTTAGGTACACTTGTTGGTCTCTCTGTTTATTTACTTGTAGGAAATGACCAGTTTCATGAAGCCTTTATCCCGACAGCTCTATTATTCTTTCTCTTCTTTCTCCCCTTTCTCTTTTTGGTGAAAGATCCTCATCCGCTGCCACAGCAAGTGAACAAAGCGTCTTTTTTTAGCGGGTATAAAGAGATTATTCGCACGTTTAAAGATATGAAGCAATACAAGCCAGCTTTTATTTTTATGATTGCTTTCTTTTTTATGAATGATGCCTTGCAGACAGCGATTGCGATGATGGCCGTTTATGCCAAAATCATTGTTGGGTTTACCGCCGGGCAATTTATTTTGCTTTATCTTGTGTCTACCGTCTCAAGTATCATCGGGTCTTTTCTATTTGGATATATCACAAAAGCGATTGGGGCAAAGCGCTCGATTACAGTCGTTTATGTCATTTTAATCATTGCACTTATATTGGCTGTGACAGCTTCTACCGAATGGGTCTTCTGGGTCGCGGGAAGTTTATTTGGGATCTCACTTGGCGCGAGCTGGGGGGCATCCCGGATATTGATTATTGAGTTAACACCTAAAGAAAAAAGAGGACAATTCTTTGGACTCTTTGCGTTTTCTGGGAAAGTGTCCTCAATTGTCGGACCCATCATTTATGGCTCAGTCACACTGCTGTTTGCAGCGCACGGAAATCTCGCAAGCCGCCTTGCGCTTGGGTCTTTACTCATCCTTGCAGCGATAGGACTTGTGATTCATCAATTCGTGCGAGAGAAAGCGTAAAGAAAAGTCAACTTTTTACCCATGCTGCCGATATAAAAAATACAATCTTATATTGAAGAATAGAGGGATTTCCGTGGCTTTAAACAAACAAGAAATTTTACTTGACTCTGGTACAAATGAATTGGAAATTGTGAAGTTTGAAATTGGTTCAAATCAATTCGGCATTAATGTGATGAAAGTAAGAGAAATCATTCAGCCAGTTGAGGTGACGGTTGTACCGCACTCACACCAAGATGTAGAAGGTATGATTAGTTTACGAGGCGAGATTTTACCAGTCATCAATCTATTTTCCTTTTTTAATGTCGAGTCAGATCAGTCAGAACAAGAAAAATACGTTGTGACTGAATTCAACAAACGGAAATTTGTGTTCCATACAGGAACGGTTTCACAAATTCACCGCGTCAGCTGGGAAGAGATTGAGAAGCCAACTGCACTCAATCAAGGAATGGACCGTCATTTAACCGGCATCATTAAGCTTGATGGGAAAATGATTTTCCTTCCAGACTACGAAAAAATCATTTATGATATTGAATCCGCTTCTGGAGTAGATACGTATCATATGTTTGACGGTGAGAAAGACGAGAGAAGAACAGGGAAGAAGCTGTATGTCGTTGAAAATTCTCCGCTTCTCATGCGTTTATTAACAAATGAACTAACAGAAGCAGGTTATAAAAATATTGTCACCTTTGAAGATGGCAAACAGGCATATGATCACGTCATGGATCTTGTTAGCAAAGGGATCAGTGTGACGGAAGAAATTGATATGATTATTACAGATATTGAAATGCCAAAAATGGATGGTCATCGATTAACAAAATTGCTGAAGGACAATCCTTTAACGCAATCCATTCCGATTCTCATCTTCTCTTCGTTAATCACTGAAGATTTAAGGCATAAAGGGGAAACAATCGGTGCAGATGATCAAATTAGTAAGCCAGAAATTCATCAGCTGATTGAAAAAGTAGATCACTTTATTATCTAATGAAAAAACCACTCGGCCCGAGTGGTTTTTGTCTGTTTAAAAGTAACTTTCCCCGAGTCGTTTGAAGACGGGTTTCGTATAATGTGATTTTTGTTTTGTGGCGACAGGTTTTTCTTTTAAACCGACATACGTTTGAAGGATTTGTTTTGCTCGGTTTAATGACATATTCGCTTTCGGATTGCGATATGATTGATTTAAATTTCCTAAGTGTGGCAAAAATTCGAAGTCTTCTTTGGTTGGTGGCAGATGAAAATAATAATCTCCGATTTCAATCAGCACGTCGGACTGTTGTTGACTATATTTGGGATTGTTAGAGAAATGTAGGCCCACTTTTCTTCCTTTACCTTCTTGCAATAGTTTTTGCAGCGCGCGTTTTTTTAAAAGATAAAGAAACTTGGGATTTGGTGCGGTTTTAGCATGGCGGTTAACAGTATAAATGGCTTTTGCGATGTTTTCTGCTGTAGGTTCTATGTCTTTAGTATGAGCATAATCGTCCATTTTTTCTCTCCTTTGTCTTTCGTCTTCCTGTGCTTAGTATAAATTATACGTTTTTATTAGTAAATTGCAAATAGACTTATTGTAAAAAGAAAACCTTTGGTATAAAGGGATTAGGGAGGGTTGAAAATTTCCTGTTTTAAAACCTCCCCCAATATCTCCCCCAATACTTTCTCAAATTATAAATTCATAGCCTCTTCAAAAACTTCAACAGATTCTATTTCTAATTCTTCGAAAGTATGGCTATATATGTCATTAATCATTTGAGGAGTATTTCCAAGACGATCAGCAATAACTTTGACTGGTATTCTTTTGCTTATCAGTATAGTCGCATGAGTATGTCTTAAACCATGAACGGTAATTTTCTTTAGTTTTTGTTTATCAGCAACAGTATTGACAGCGTAGTTAAGTGAGTTAGGTGATATAGGTTTTCCGTTAGTCCGACTAATTAGTATGAAATCTTCTTCTTTTAAAGGATGACCAAAGGAAAGCTTTAACTCTTTACACCATTTTTTATATAATTTTAATTGGTTTATTACTTTCCCCCCGACTTTTATAGTGCGGTAACTATTATTAGTTTTTGGGGGGCGTAAACCATCATAATCACGGGTTTTGTTTATTGTGATTCTGCAATTGTTAAAATCAATGTCTTTCCATGTTAGACCTAACGCTTCACCCTTACGCATACCTGTACTTGCAAGTATGAGAAGTGCAGTATAATGTGAAATACTTTTAAGCGCTTGAGCGCCTTCAAGAAAAATACTTAATTGTTCAGCAGTATAAAAATTATCGACAATCAGAGTGCTTGGATTATCTTTTTTAATTTTGATCTTTTTAAAGCGATTTTTCTTTATTATTTCATTTTCGACAGCAGCATTAATCCCGATTTTGAAGATTGTATGGTACGCATGAACCGTACCGGGAGTTAATTTGTCTAATAACTTATTTATGAACTTCTTCTTATATGTTGCTGCGTCTAGGTTATTGATCTTTATATTTCCCAACAAAGGTTTTATGTGGTTCTCTATCGTGAAAACCCTCGCTTTGATAGTAGGCGTTTTCCATTGATCTCGGTTTGTCTCCATCCAAATATCAAACCACTTAGAAATAGTTAAATTTGTACTTTCTATTTCTTTAATTTCCCCATCTAATATAGAACCTTTAAAAGCATTCTATAAGCTTCGCTTTCACTTGTGAAACCTTGTTTCGAGGCTTCACGACGCTTTCCAAATTCATCATAATAACGGTAGCGATAACACCAACGTTTTTCTTTTTTAGCATTATAATAGTAAAATAAATGATCATCTTTATTACTTTTTTCCATCTTCATTTTATCAGCCCTTTCCACGTGGACAGACGCATTAAAAGGGGCGTTTACTTAGGCATCACCTCCTCAAAATTTTCAATGACTCCTAAAGGCTCGAAACAGATAGTATGCTTTCCCACTTGTTTATATAAGCCATATTTCTCCTTATATCTCTTTAGAGCATCTTCAAGGAATTGTTCAGTTACATTCAAGTATTCAGCTAATTCAAAACGATTTCTTATTCCTTCTTTTTGTGCATCAATTAACCTTTCCAGCGGGAACAACAACTTATATCCCCATTCACGTGCGCGCAATTCTTGTTTCCCGTTTCGAAGTTTAGATTGATCGAGTATATTTCCACATGTTGTGAAGTGATGACCTAACTCTTCAGCTAGAGTACAGTACTTTTCTAAAGTTGATTGATTTTTATTTATCCATATTGTCTTGTCACCATATAGACCTTTTAAAGATATTGGCATGTTTTCTTCGAATACTTCTACATTGTTTTTTTTGTGTCTATTAAAAGAGTCTCGTAGCTCATGTTTATTTTAGTCCTTTGCACGTCTTGCTCTTACAAATTCTTTGAAACGCTCAATTTCTTCTAATTCTTCTTCGGTCCATTCGTCACCATCATGATGTGCAGCGATTGTTTCAATTTCGTAATCTTTATCATTAGCCATTTTTTCTAACTGATCAGTTGTAATATTCAACCCTTTACAAACTTTTATTACGTTATCTATAGATGCATTGCCAATTCCACGTTCTAACATTGAACGCAGTGTAGTATATGGGAGTTCTACACTCTCTGCAAAAGCTTTCATTGATGGCGCTTGTTCATTAATTAATTTTCTTATTATTTCTGTTCTAGCATCTTTCATTTCTTAATCTCCCCCGAGTCGATATTATACGAAAAATCGTATATCCTTAATTCCATTATATAGATAAAATCTAGGTTGTAAATATAAAAAATACGAATTTGAATATTTTTTTAAATTATTCCGTTGACTTAATACGAAATTGAGTATATTATGGATTTGAGATACGAAATTGAGTATCTAACTGGCAAGTAAAGGGGGAAATAACTTGTTAAGTAACTTGAAAGCAGAAACAAAAAGAAGTGGCCTCGGAGCAAAAGATATAGCCTCATTATTAAACAAAAGAACTGCAACTATCTACGATAAGATGAATGGAATTTATCCATTTACTTTTGATGAAGCAGAAACAATTCGTAACCATTTCTTTCCGGGTCACACACTCGAGTATCTTTTTAAAAGAGAGAGTCAAATAGCTCGAAAGGATGTGATCTGAGTTGAATATCGCAGAAGTACAAGTGAATTTGAATCAAACAGAAATTCGTTCTTACATTGATCAAAAATTAGAAGATCAACTCAAAGATGCATTTTTTACATGGGACATAGAACAAATGTCAAAAAGAACGTGTATGAGTAAATCTTTTTTAGAAAATGAATTTTTGCATGATCCAAGAATGAAGTTACTTGAAAGACGTAAGGAAAGAGGCAAGCGGTTTTGGTTCTATGAGGAATCGAAAGAAGTCATGAAACAAATTATGGATGAATGGTAAAAAAGCGTGGACAGACGCACGAATAAACGAGGGTTTTGATCGGCTCAAATTTGAGCTTAACAGGATGCTTCATTCCCCAAATGTGGGGAGTGATAATTAACTAGATAAACAGGAGGCGGAAAAATGAAAATCAAGCCAAAAGAATGGTTGGCATTAGAACCAGCAGCTCGACTCAAATTGATCCAATCAGCTTCACGAAATAATAGAAAGGTGGTACAGATATGAATCTTAATAATTTTTTAAAAACTGACCGTGACAAGGCTGAAAGGCTGATTAAATCGATTGAATTTCTTGCTGATGAATTACTAAGCGATGCTATCACAGACCGAGATTTTGAGGGGTGTATAGAGATCGCAGGATCAATTATATCGAATTGCGAGGAGCTTAAACGAATGCATAATCCGGAACAAGTTGTGCAACTGCAAGAAGTCGCGACTCGATTATTGAGTAAAGGTCTTAATGTCTCAACTGCAAAGAGGCCAATATATGAATCTTGAGCATCCAGTCATTACTGAAATACTTCGCAATGGCTATCCGAAAGAGTATCAACAGTATGATCAAGATCATGGCGAGGACACCGAGGAAGAAGATGAATAAAAAAGCCCACACGGCAATGTGGACTTATAAAACAAAAAGCAACTCCATTTTAAATGGAAACATCAACAAAATCAAATAGAGGAAGGTGCACATATGAATCCTTTGCAGGACTTTGAACTTAATGAAATTAGTGAACAGCCGGGGAACCGTCCACAATTTGAGATTAATGATATGAACAGTCTAAACTGGGCTTTTCGTAAAATTGCTGCTCTCAAGTCACAAGAAAAAGAAATCAAAGCACTGGCAGCTACAGAAAAGCAGCGTATTGAAGAATGGGAAAGCAAGGAACTGAAACCGATTGAGGACAATCTAGCATTCTTTGAAAATTTGGTGGGTGTCTATCATACAAAGCAGTTGCAAGAAGACCCGAAGGCAAAAACACTTTCCACACCTTATGGGAAATCTAAAAGCCGGACAACCAAAGCATCGCCTAAAGAAGTGGACAAGGAAAAACTTCTGCATCATGTGAAAGATGCTGGCATGACTGAATTTATAAAAGAGTCTGTGGCATGGGGTGATCTTAAAAAGACACTGACTGTCACTGAGCTTGATGGGAAACCGATCGTAATTGATTTAAATGGACAAGCTGTCCCAGGAGTAGAAGTGCAACCGGAAACAGTCAACTTCAAAGTGGAGGTATAAGCCATGTTTCAAGTAACGGATGCACAGCGTCAAAAGGAAAAAGCAATTGTTGGATT
This sequence comes from Bacillus pumilus, assembly GCF_002744245.1. Taxonomy (GTDB): domain Bacteria; phylum Bacillota; class Bacilli; order Bacillales; family Bacillaceae; genus Bacillus; species Bacillus pumilus_M. Next base: position 57,520 of record NZ_NKHG01000043.1, read on the forward strand.
TATTGGTCCGAGTGGTTCCGGTAAAACAGCCGGAGCGCTGCTAGTAGCTTATGGAATGATGCGGGAAGCATACCCAAAAGCAAGCGATGAGGAAATTTGGTCTAAGATCGGCGTTGTTGATACCGAGCACCGTCGAGCGAAACTATACGCTAATTTACAATTTGATGAAATTCGTATAGGCAGCTTTAAGCATATTGATTTTACGCCGCCTTACACAACCGAACGTTATCAAATGGCCGTTGAGGCAATTAAGAACGCAGGGGCCGAGGTGGTTGTAATTGATTCACTTTCCCACAACTGGCAGGGGGAAGGTGGAATTGTTGAAACACACGGCAGCATGTCCGGCAACTCTTTTCAGAACTGGGGCAAACTTGCGCCGGAAACCACCAAGCTAATCAAAACTTTGACACAAAATAATGTTCATATCCTGGCAACAATGAGAACAAAAACAGAGTATGTTGTCGAGCCCGATAACAACGGGAAAATGGCCCCTCGTAAGGTTGGGACCAAGCCAGTACAAAAAGATGAAATGGAATATGAATTTATGCTTAATTTCACTATTAGCATTGATCATATGGCTGAAACGTCTAAAGATAACACACGCATGTTTGAGGGTTCTTCCTTAAAGTTAAATCCCGATGTTGGCCGTAAACTTTATCAATGGTTAGAGCTTGGAATTGATGTAAAAGCAGAAGAAGAAACCGAAAGAATCGGCTTAATTACACATATTAAGACTTTAATTGAAGATAACGAAGAGGCAGCTCAAATGATTGAGGAATTTCAGATTAAAGCGAATCAGAAATTGGATCAATGGAATGTCAAACTTGCTAACGCTGCAATTGATAGATTAAACGGCGTCTTGGGAGGTGATCAAAATGAAGCTTGAGGAAATCCGGCAGCGTGCCGATGCGGCAACGGAAGGGGAATGGTGCGAGGGGTACAATCATTACGTTCTAATCGACAATTTTAAGGGGAGTTACCAAACATTCAGTGTTGCAACATGCACGCGAAAAGAGGATACGGAGTTCATCGCACACGCCCGTCAAGATATACCCTGGCTAATTTCAGAGATTGATAGATTAAACAGTGGCATAGATAGTGTAATTTATGATTTGCGAAATGAAGACACCAACGATCCGTATGTATTGGATCAAGTAATACAAAATCTTGTAACCGTTCTGAACGGTAAATAAAAAATTTGGGGGAATTAAATATGTTTACAGTAGACCACAGCAAAGGCGATTCATTTGAACCAATTAACCCAGGAGAATACGAAGCAACAGTAATGCATTTTGAAGAAAAAACCGCAGCGTCAGGCAATAAGCGACTTGTCGTAGATTATGAAATTCGTTCAGATGTTGAACAGCCATGTCAGGGGCAGAAAATTTTATACGATAACTTCACGGTTACAGAAAACGCTATGTGGAGATTCCACCAGGCATCAAAAGCCGCAGGTTTTCCTAACGGAATGAAATTTAAAGATCATATCGAATGGGCAAATGCTTTCTTAAATAAACCAGTTCGTCTAGTTGTCGGAGAAAGAGAGCATAACGGGAAAAAATATCCTGAAGTAAAAGCGTTTAAGCCGTCCGAAGCATCGGCCCCGAATGCTGATCCAGTTAATATCAGTGACGACGATATACCTTTTTGATCATAGAAAACACAATTGAGGGAGTGTTTAGCTCCCTCGTTTTTAAAGGGGAGTTATTACATGTACGAATTTAAGAACATACCGCAAGAGCTCAAAAACGCCCCTCAATGGATATTATGGCGTTCCGAAGAACGTGACGGTAAGAAAACTAAAGTGCCGTATCAGATTGACGGCAGTATGGCTCAATCCAGTAATAAAAGAACCTGGTCAACATTTCCGACCATTTTAAAATTTTATAATAATCGAGACTACGACGGAATCGGCTTCATGTTTTCAAAAGATGATCCGTTTATAGGCATAGATATTGACCATTGCGTCGAGGATGGGGTTTTGTCGCCATTCGCGCAAGAAATTGTTGATAGTGTAGGTAGCTATACCGAATTTTCACCAAGTGGTAAAGGTGTGCATATTATTGCCAAAGGTAAGATACCGTTACGTGGCCAGGGCACAGGAAGAAAAAATCCCGAACTTGGATTAGAAGTATATCGACACGGGCGCTATTTTACCTTCACTGGTAACAGTGTCGGGATCGGGGCCATTGAAGAGCGATCGGACAAGCTCAAGGAGCTCTTTAATAAATATTTGAAGGACAAAAAAGAAGAAACGAAAGCATCTAGCCCGCCTGCTGCTGCATCCCGTAATATGAACAATCTTTCTAATAAGGAAATATGGGAAAGGATGTTCAACAGCAAGAACGGGAAGAGCATTCAAGATTTGTTTAATGGTCATTTGGTAAACGAGGATCATTCTGCCACAGATATGGCCCTGTGTAATCATTTGGCATTTTGGACCGATAAAGACACTTCAAAAATGGATTCGATGTTTCGGGAATCGGGGTTGTATCGGGAAAAGTGGGATCGGCAACATTCATCCGATGGTGCTACATATGGAGAAATGACCATTGCAGCTGCCGTTTATTCTACTCATAAAACAATATCCGATTTGATGGAAGAACAGCAGGATCAGCCGTACGAGGTATATATTTCTCATCCTGATAATTCTCAAGTTGAGGATACCGAAGAAATTATTGATAAGCCGCCTGTGTTTCATTTGACCGAATTGGGTAACGCTGAACGTATCGCCTATTATCACGGAAAGAATATCCGATATTGCAACGAGCTTGAATGGTTGATTTGGGACGGAAAGCGATGGGAAGAGGATAGCAAACGTAAAATTGAAGCCATTACCGCTAAGACGTTGCGGGCACTGTATGGTGAAGCTGAGGCCGCAGAAGATAAAATTCGAAAAAAGCAACTTTATGATTGGGCAAAGAAATGCGAAAGGCGTTCAATTCGAATAAATAGCATACTGGATGTGCGACCGATGGTATCCGTTAAGAAAAAAGATTTTGATAGCTTTAAGTTTCTTTTCAATTGCAATAATGGGGTCATTAACCTTAAAACAGGAGAGTTGAAACCACATGATAGAAACTTGCTGCTAACAAAAATGTCACCCATCCCTTATGAAAAAGATGCAGATTGTCCAAACTGGATCAATTTTCTTGAGAGTATCTTTCTTACAACAACCGGAAATCCTGATCATGAATTAATAGAATATCTACAAAAGGCAATTGGTTATTCATTAACAGGTGTTACAAAGGAACAAATTATGTTCTTCCTTTTCGGTAATGGTCGAAATGGTAAATCAACTTTTATTAATGTAATTCAGGATATTCTTGGAGATTACGCCCGTCAGACGAACAGTGATACTTTCTTGAAAAAGAAAAATGAATCGGGAATCAACAATGACGTTGCCCGTTTGGATGGTGCACGCTTTGTGTCGGCTGTCGAGAGTGAAGAAGGTCAACAGCTGTCAGAGGCACTTGTAAAACAAATAACTGGTGGAGAGAAGATGTCTGCTCGTTTTCTCCGCCAAGAGTACTTTGAATTTACACCCGAATTTAAAGTGTTTTTTACTACAAACCATAAGCCAATTATCAAAGGCGGCGACAATGGGATTTGGCGCAGAATTAAACTGGTTCCTTTTACAGTAACTATACCGGAAGAGAAAATTGATGCTGATCTTCCTGAAAAATTAAAAAGAGAAATGTCAGGAATACTCCGATGGATTGTGGACGGATGCTTGAAGTGGCAGAAGGAAGGATTGAAAGATCCAAAAGCGATTAGAAATGCTACACAAGGTTATCGTGAAGACATGGATATTTTAGGGCCTTTCTTAAATGAAAACTGTACTATACATGAGGATGCCAGTATAGAAGCTAAAATCCTATACGAAAACTATAAAAAATGGTGTTTTCAGAATGATGAAATAGACTTGAAGAATCGTTCCTTTTATCGCCAGTTAGAAGTAAGGGGCTTTAAAAAAGAAAATGGAGCAAAAAATAAAGTTTATTTTAAAGGCCTTACTTTAAATCAGTACGCTGGACATAATTTGCTTTCAGGGGTTAATGAAGAAGCAGAAAGGGTTAATAAAGTTAATCAACCAAAAGAAGATAAACCAGCTATTCGAAAAAAGCTATAAAACCTTATATAGCAAAGCAATTGTAAAGATTTATAATGATGGTTTTTTAGGGTTATGGGT
>NZ_NKHG01000103.1 GCF_002744245.1 Bacillus pumilus
GATTGCTTGATGTCAAGCCGATTCACTACGTAAAATAGGGTTATCAAGGGAGGAGATTGTCATTCGAATTTCAATCATTACAGGAGGATCAAAAGGATTTGGCCTAGCACTTGTGAACCGGCTGCTTTCATGTGGTGATCATGTATACACTGCAGCAAGAAGTGCGGCTCCAATATCCCATCCAAAGCTCACACATACGCAGGTCGACCTGACAGATGAGGCAGCAGCTGCCAAATGGCTTCAAGATATCCTGTCCCCGCAAACACTAGCCGACGTTGATGACGTCTTATTCGTCAATAATGCAGGAATGGTGACCCCTATCAAACGTGTAGGACAAGGCGGACAGGATACGCTTCATCAGCATTATACGTTAAACCTTGTCATTCCGGTTTTGCTGAGTCATGTATTTGCCAAACAAACTCAATCATTCAAAGGGAAGAAAACGATCGTTCATCTTTCTTCTGGAGCGGCCAAAAATCCTTACAAAGGATGGAGTGCGTACTGCAGCTCAAAGGCAGGGCTTGATATGTTTATGAGGACTTTACATGAGGAACAGCAAGACGAGGCACATCCGATCAAGACTTTTTCCTTTTCACCAGGCACGATTGATACAGATATGCAGAGAGAGATTCGGAAGTCATCAAAACAGGACTTCGAACAAATTGAACGTTTTCAGCAATTATATGAAACAGGCACGCTGAAGAGTCCAGATGAAGTGGCTGGTATTTTGCTCGACCTTTTAGCAGATGATCCAGCTGGCGGAAGTGTATATGATGCGCGTGAGTATGTAAAAAAGCAGTCATAATGACTGCTTTCAGCGTGTAGACAAACCCTCGCATTCGGTGTCAG
>NZ_NKHG01000261.1 GCF_002744245.1 Bacillus pumilus
GGTAATGGCGCCTTAGCGCACGTCCTTTGTTTCTGAGCTGCCTGTGCGGCAGCGAGGGAAGCCGTGGTGCTTCGGCTTGGTCACGCGCATTTCTGAGCTGCCTGTGCGGCAGCGAGGTGTTGCACACTAACACTATCTCATTGATTGTTAAAGAACTTGCCTATATCCGCTCATGACACCTTATTAGAAAGTGGGCGCAGAACCCATCGATAAATCAAT
>NZ_NKHG01000262.1 GCF_002744245.1 Bacillus pumilus
GCAAACAAAAAACGGGCAAGCGCATCTACATCTAAATTTGTCATAATTCCGATGTTTTTGAGCTCGTCCGCTATCTTTTTGAATTCTCTTTTTAAGTCTTTTGGTAAATAAGAAGGAGCTTTCACTTTGTCATCTGGTGCCTTTATTTCTTGCTCTCTTCTTTCTGCAATCTCTTTCTTGGTAAGGTTTTTCTTCCCTTTCACTAGCAACAAGTCAACTGGTTGTCTCGGCCTTGCCATCCCCTCACCTCCTTCCGAATTTTCATTTAGGGAATTTCTCGCGATGTTGAGGGAGACGCGGTCTACGGCAAATCGTTTCTAGGGATTTAACCCTGGGGGGTGCCTTCAATATCAATGCGAAGCTGATTCATGTCTATTTCTAAATCTGCTCGTATTGAATCTATTTTCTTTTGGTGTTGATCAAGTAGGCTTTTGTTCCTTGTCATCCGAATAGCATTGTACAGCTTACTGATCCTGCTTTGCTGCTTTCTGATTTCCGCGTTTGTGTAGTAGGATGTGTACTCAGCTTTACACCTCGGACACACTAGTAGATGTCGTTTGATTCCACGTCCGACCTTCATAATCCTAGAACAGAATCTAATAATAAATGTTGTTCCGCATTGATCACATACACACTTTTGATTATCCATTCCCAAACCCTCCATCTTCTTTAGCAGTCTTCCTACTGTGACAGGAC
>NZ_NKHG01000263.1 GCF_002744245.1 Bacillus pumilus
GAAAACATTTTGGGTGTCAATCCTTTCAGCCACCCTTTTATTCGTTCAAATGATCGCTGAGGCATTCGGCTATGACTTAACAGGATTTAGCGATGATCTAACTGTGAAATTTAATGCACTTCTCACATTCTTATCCATTGTCGGTATTGTAGATGACCCTACTACTAAAGGTGTATCTGACAGTGATCAAGCTTTAGAATATGACGAGCCTAGAAAATAATGAATACAGTCAACATTAAGTATTCGCCATACCCAAATAAATTCAGTGAAGCCCACATTAATGCTGAGGGTGAGGAGAAAGTTCTAACTCTGTTGTTAGACGAAGTTGAAGTTCCCCAAGCTGATGAAGAAAGTGAACCAGCCATCTTCCCCGTTCTCAAGATTTCACTCTCTGAAGGCTTGGGCAACGAAGATATTTTAAGGATGGAAAAAGAAGACGCTAAAGCATTTCTTCAAGTTTTAAAAGATATGATTAAACAAATGTGAGAGGGCTAACCCCTCTCTTTTTTTCATTTTTAGGAGGTTAACTATGATATTAGGATCTGGATACAAAGGATCTTCAAAACTAGAATCAACAAATACCGAAAACTTCGAAATTGTCCCTCCTGATACACAAGGTTCGAAAAAACTTACACAATTCTACAAGTTTCAATTCCGTAATGATCAA
>NZ_NKHG01000057.1 GCF_002744245.1 Bacillus pumilus
TTTTTCAAGCGTACTTTCCAGTTAATTTTCATATAATATTCCTACTTTCCGAATAATTTCATAATATCGACACCTGCAAGATTCGCTCCAAGTAAACCAAGCACAACGATTAACAATATTTTAAATACTTGGCCTGAAGCACTTGAGAGAAAGTCTTGATACCATTTAGTTTGAAGGTCTGCACTTCTTTGCAGCTCATTTCGTAAACCAGCTATTTCATTATTCAAGTGTTGTTGATTTGTATCAATTTTTCTATTTTGTTCATTGATGTTTGTGGCCTGATTTTCTAGCAAAGTTGTAATTCTGACAACATTTTCACTTAATGTCTGATTAATCTTAACAATGGAAGGGGTGAAGGGGAGAGGGATTGTACATAAGCAAGGTTAATAAAGCCAGCATACCTATTGGCATCTGTGAAGAAATTGGAACAGAGGTAGGGTGGATGAAAAAGAAAGTTAATTATACATATTATATAAATAAGATGTGCGATACGTTGGTTAAGAAAAATCAGTTATTGGACAATCTTAATCCTTCATATATTGACGACAAGTCAATGCTGGAGGTGCACACATCATGAACAAGAGAAAAGAATGCATTGAAAATTATAAGGTCACTACTGAAATCACCGATAAAGAAATGGAAATGATCCAAGACATTATGGGGGGTGATAAGTTCTATAGTATAATAGCGGAAATGATGGAAAAACATTATGACCTAAATATAACTTCTCCTTAACGAGGAGTTATATTGTTTTTATTTATATAAAACTAAGTTTGAATTGAGGTGAATAGTGTGATTGTTTTAAAAGGAGAAGAACGGCTTTCTTCAGAAAATGCAATTGGACTAATTGGGAAGATACAAGGAATAATCTATGCAAGAGTATCGACTACAGATCAAGCAAATAAAGGACACTCAATTGAATCGCAAATAGAGCGTTGCAAACAAAGAGCGCTTCAGAAGTTCAATTATACGGATAATCAACTTATTACTCTAATTGAACCTGGTGGAATGGGGGATGATCCAAACCGACCAGCATTAAACTATGCTCTTCATTTATTAGAAAAAGGATTAGGTAAAAAAATAATCATACTTCATCCAGACAGGCTTACAAGAGACAACACCCTACAAGGGGTAATCTCAAGGAAGATATGGAGCATGGGCGTAGATATAGAGTTTGTGGAATTTGAAGTAGATCCAACAAATCCAGAATCAATGCTTATGTACAATATTCAGGGATCGATAGCGCAGTATAACAAGGCGAAAATACATGCGAATTCCAAAAGAGGAAGAATTACAAAGGCTAGAAAAGGAGAATTTCCATCCTTTAAAAGACTATATGGATATACTTTCAACAAAGAAACTGATTTACCTGAAATAAATGAAGAAGAGCGAGAAATTCTTTTGGAAATGAAAAGTATGTTATTAGAAAAGGGTCTCTCATGCACTCAGATAGCAAAAACTCTCTCTGAAAAGGGGATAAAAAGCCCTGATAAGGAAATATGGTATCAAACAACTGTTTCTAGAATACTAAAAAACGAAGATTACACTGGGAATTTTTATTACGGGAAATCAAAAGTTGTTCAAAAAAACGGTAAGAAAAAACAAGTGCCAACTAAACGTGAAGATTGGATACTAATAAAGATTCCAGCTATATGGACTAATGAAGACAGAGAAGAAATACTTAAAAAGATAAAAAGTAACAGTAAAGACAAAAATGGCAGAACAACAAGGGATTACCTACTGAAAGGCAAGGCTGTTTGTGGAAGATGTGGAGGTGCAGCAGGATCAGGCACTACATCGACAACCAAGAGTGGAGTTTATAAATATTACGCTTGCAGAAACAAAAATGTCAGAGGTTACAAGGGTGGAGTGAAGTATACCAATTGTAAAGGGAAGAACTGGCGAGTAGACATTGTCGATGATGTATTTTGGAAATGGTTTAAAAGAATACTGTCCAATCCTCAAAAGCATTTTGAAAAAGCATTTGAAAACATGGGTAATGATGATGTATTACAGACATTAGAAAAGAAAAAGTCAAAATTAAATTCACAAATTGAAGATTTAAAAAAAGAAGAGTCGAATTACATTTTATTATTTGGGAAAGGCAAGATCAACGAAGAACAGTTTGATGCATTTTGTGAACCTATAGAAAAGAAATTAGAGTACATTAATTTTGAGCTAAGTAGCATTGAAAGACAGCTCAACAATTCGAAAATTAATATTGACGAATCAAAGAATCAATTAGACTATCTAAAAAAATTCTCAGAACTAATTGAAAAGAAAATGACTATGGAAGAAAAAAGAAGGATTATAGATGTTTTCATTGATCGTGTATGCATTAATGAAGATGATACAATGAATGTTCACTGGAAAGGATTTGGAGAATCTGACGTTGCAATCGACTCGGATAAATCTTCTTATAATAACAGACAAGGAAACACGATCAATATTCAAACATATGGAGGATAAGCAGCATGAATTCATACTCATCCTTGCTGGTTACTCCAAGGAAATGGATTATTTTCTGTCTTTAAATCCCGGTCTGCAATCGAGATTTCCAATCAATATCGACTTCCCTGATTATACGGTCGATCAGCTTATGGATATTTCGAAACGCATGATGGCTGATAGGGAATATGTCTTTACCCAAGAAGCAGAATGGAAGCTGCGAGACTATTTAATGCATATTAAGAGCACAACGAGTCCAGCCAAATTCAGCAACGGCCGTTTTGTGCGAAACACCATCGAAAAGGCCATCCGAACCCAGGCCATGAGACTGCTTCTTGTTGATCATTACGATAAAAAAGATTTGCTTACCATTAAAAGCCACGATCTTCAAATGAAAGAGGATACGCCTTCTTGAAATGGCGTATCCTTTTTGTAAAGAGACGCTAAAATAAACCTTCCGAATAGTGGTATACGTGTGATGTGTTTGGTATGATGGTACTACTGAAAACTTAAGTACAGAAAGGAAACAACTGACGTTGAATGAACATGAAATGATCGAAAAAGCGATCCTTGTCGGCTGTCAATTGCCGCATGTAACGGATGAACGCTTTCAATACTCAATGGAAGAATTAGCTTCCTTAACCAAAACAGCTGGCGGTGAAGCTGTCAGCCTGATGACGCAGAAAAGAAATAGACAGGACAGCGCAACTTACATCGGAAAAGGGAAAGTAGAAGAACTTGAAGGTCTTTGCGAGGAATTAGCGTGTGATGTCATTATTTTTAACGACGAGCTTTCCCCAAGCCAGTTAAAAGCTTTAGCGACTGTCTTAGACGTGAAAATTATTGATCGTACGCAATTGATTCTAGACATCTTTGCCAAAAGAGCCCGCACAAGGGAGGGGAAGCTGCAAATTGAGCTTGCCCAGCTTCAGTATGCCTTGCCGAGACTAAGTGGACAAGGGATCAGCCTTTCAAGACAAGGAGGCGGAATTGGTGCAAGAGGTCCAGGTGAAACAAAACTTGAAACAGACAGACGTCATATACGAAGCCGCATTCACGAAATTCATGGGCAGCTATCCGCAGTGAAAGATCACCGTACAAGGTACCGAGAACGACGGAAGAAAAATGGTGTTTTCCAAATTGCTATTGTTGGGTATACAAATGCCGGGAAATCCACTTTGTTCAACCAGTTAACAGACGCCGATAGTCATGAGGAAGATTTGCTGTTTGCAACGCTTGATCCCATGACACGTAAAATGACATTAGCATCTGGCTACAGTGTGCTGATTTCAGATACAGTTGGTTTTATTCAAGACCTTCCAACGACGCTCATTGCAGCATTTCGTTCCACACTCGAAGAGGTGAAGGAAGCAGATTACTTGCTTCATGTCATCGATTCTTCTAATGAGGATTATGAAGGGCACGAACGAACGGTTCATGAGCTTTTAGAACAATTAGAAGCAGACCGCATTCCTATGCTGACTGTCTATAACAAGGAAGATCAAATCAGACCGGATTTCATCCCATCTTCAAAGCAGCGCCATATTTTAATCAGTGCCAGACGCGAGGAAGATGTGGAGTGGTTAAAGGCGGATATGATGGCTGAGCTGAAAAAAGACTTCTTAAAGCCATATCATGTGAAGATTCCAGCGTATGAAGGGAAGCTTATATCTTCATTAAAGTCAGAAACCCTCGTGGAATCACTAGAATTTCAAAAAGAAGCAGAGCTTTACGACATCACCGGATTTAGTGGTGAAGAGCAGACCATATTAGGTCAAATCAAGAAGTATATGTTGTAGGAAAGGAATTAAATACGATGTTTCACACTTTAAAACATGGCACCGTTTTAGAAAAAGTAGCAGCAGAAACAGAACAAGAGATTTTACACGTACATCAGCAAATTGATCAAAAGAGCGAGCAAAATGAGTGGCGGGTTCTTGAAAGCTACCGAAAGCATAAAGTCAGTGACTCTCATTTTAATCCGACAACTGGATATGGCTATGATGATATGGGAAGAGATACCTTAGAAAAAATTTATGCGGATGTATTCGGAGGAGAAAGCGGCCTTGTGCGCCCGCAAATCATTTCTGGAACACACGCGATTTCCATTGCCTTATTCGGGGTGCTGAGACCTGGAGATGAGTTGATCTACATGACAGGGAAACCGTACGACACCCTAGAGGAAATTGTCGGGATTCGCGGGAAAGAAGGGACAGGCTCATTAAAAGACTTCCAGATTGATTACAAGGCCATCGATTTGCGCCAAGATGGATCAGTCGATTATGACAAAGTAAAAGAGTCCATTTCCTCTAAAACAAAAGTCATCGGCATCCAGCGTTCAAAAGGCTATGCTTCAAGACCCTCTTTTACAATAGAAGAAATCGGCCAAATGATTTCATTTGTGAAAGAGATCAATGAGGAGATCATTGTCTTTGTTGACAACTGTTATGGTGAATTTACTGAATTACAAGAGCCTTGTCATGTTGGAGCAGACCTCATGGCCGGTTCCCTCATTAAAAACCCAGGCGGCGGCCTTGCTAAAACAGGCGGCTACATCGTTGGAAAAGAAAAATGGATAGAAGCTTGCTCTTATCGAATGACGTCTCCAGGCATCGGCAGTGAAGCGGGTGCATCGCTGTATGCGCTCCAAGAAATGTATCAAGGATTTTTCTTAGCACCACATGTCGTTGCTCAAAGCTTAAAAGGCGCAGTGTTTACGGCTCGTTTTCTTGAAAAGCTTGGGTTCCAGACAAACCCAGCTTGGAATGCAAAAAGAACGGACTTGATTCAATCTGTAGAATTTGGAGATCCTAAAAAAATGATTGCGTTCTGTCAGGCCATTCAATATGCATCTCCTATCAACAGTCACGTCACACCACATGCGAGCTACATGCCAGGCTATGAGGATGATGTCATTATGGCAGCTGGCACTTTTGTACAAGGCGCTAGTATTGAATTATCGGCTGATGGTCCAATCAGACCGCCTTATACTGCCTATGTTCAAGGTGGGCTCACATACGCCCATATCAAAAATGCGATTTGCAGTGCTGTAGATGCCTTATTGGAACAAGGTTTTATCGAACGACCTGCTCGATAAAAAAATCCATGTTATTATTCCTAACATTTCATTGACACATAATATAACATGACATATAATAAATTTAAGCAAAGAGGAGGAGACAGTTGAGATGAGTGATAACATTCGCCGCTCAATGCCTTTATTCCCAATTGGGATTGTCATGCAGCTAACAGAATTATCTGCAAGACAAATTCGCTATTATGAGGAAAATGGGTTAGTATTTCCAGCAAGAAGTGATGGAAATCGCCGATTATTTTCTTTCCATGATGTTGATAAATTATTAGAAATTAAAAACCTCATCGAACAAGGTGTAAACATGGCAGGAATCAAAAAGCTTTTTGCCAAAGCTGAGGCAGAGAATCCTGCGTCTGAAACAAAGACCGAGGAGAAAACTACAGCCAAGCACAACTTGACAGATGATGAACTCAGGAAGCTACTGAAGAAGGAACTCATTCAGGCTGGACGTTTCCAACAAGGAACGACCTTTAGGCAGGGGGATATGTCAAGGTTCTTCCGTTAACAGATTAGCAAACGCATTGCTATAAACATTTTACCTTTTGTAGGGGAGGAGTTTTACGAAATGGCAAAGTACACAAGAGAAGATATCGTAAAATTAGTAAATGAGGAAAACGTAAAGTACATCCGTCTGCAATTTACAGACATTCTCGGAACGATTAAAAATGTTGAGATTCCTGTGAGCCAGCTAGAAAAAGCTCTCGATAACAAATGTATGTTTGACGGTTCATCCATTGAAGGATTCGTACGTATTGAAGAATCAGATATGTATCTATATCCAGATCTAAACACATTTGTTATTTTCCCTTGGACAGCAGAAAAAGGTAAAGTTGCACGCTTTATTTGTGACATTTATAAGCCGGACGGGACGCCATTTGATGGAGACCCTCGTAACAACTTAAAGCGTATCTTAAAGGAAATGGAAGAACTAGGATTTAGTGATTTCAACCTTGGACCTGAGCCAGAATTCTTCTTATTTAAACTAGATGAAAAAGGCGAGCCAACGCTTGAACTAAATGATAAAGGTGGATACTTTGACCTTGCACCAACAGATTTAGGTGAAAACTGCCGCCGTGATATCGTGCTTGAGCTTGAAGAAATGGGCTTTGAAATTGAAGCATCTCACCACGAAGTGGCACCTGGACAGCATGAAATTGACTTCAAATATGCAGGCGCTATCCGCTCTTGTGATGACATTCAAACGTTCAAACTCGTTGTCAAAACAATTGCTAGAAAGCACGGTCTTCATGCGACATTTATGCCAAAACCATTGTTTGGTGTAAACGGCTCTGGTATGCACTGTAACCTATCATTATTCAAAGGTGGCAAAAACGCATTCTATGATGAAAAAGCAGATTTACAATTAAGCGAGACAGCTAGACACTTTATCGCTGGTATCGTGAAGCATGCAACAAGCTTTACAGCGGTCACAAACCCTACAGTAAACTCTTACAAGCGTCTTGTACCAGGCTATGAAGCACCTTGCTATGTCGCATGGAGTGCACAAAACCGCAGCCCGTTGATCCGTATCCCTGCATCACGCGGCATCAGCACACGTGTAGAAGTGCGCAGTGTAGACCCATCTGCAAACCCATACCTTGCCCTAAGTGTATTACTTGCAGCAGGTCTAGACGGAATCAAAAACAAACTAGACGCACCAGCGCCAATCGACAGAAACATCTACGTCATGGACAAAGAAGAGCGTCTTGAAAACGGCATCGCTGACCTTCCTGCAACACTTGCAGAAGCGCTTGAACTGCTTAAATCAAACGAAGTCATGATCAACGCATTAGGCGATCACTTATTCGAGCACTTCATCGAATCAAAAGAAATCGAATGGGATATGTTCCGTACCCAAGTACACCCATGGGAACGTGATCAGTATATGTCTCAGTATTAATAAAGAAACGTTGATTTAGCGGGGTTTTTAAAATGAGTTTGGTGGTCAAATATAAAGTGACCACAGCCTTAATCAAGGTTGACCACTTTTTGACCACCAAATTTAATAAAAAATTTCAACTCAATATCGAGTTGATGTAATTCTCGAAACTGTCCACTGATTTATTTTCGAGTTTTTCACTTATATGAGCATATACGTCAGAAGTTATGCTTATGTTTTTATGTCCTAGTCTTTCTTGGATGAACTTCATACTTTGACCAGCTTCTAATAATAGAACTGCATGAGTATGTCTTAATCCATGGATTGGGATATTTTCTATTTCAGCTTTTTTCAATATTCTTTTTAATGCATTGAACAAGGAGGACTTTGGTAAAGGATCTCCTTTTTCTCTGCAGAAAACAAGGTCTAGATCATGATCATATATTTCATTAAAGACCATTTTGTTATCGTTGATCCACTTCATATGAGCGTGAAGTTCCTTTGCAAAAGACTCTGTAATTTTGATTGCTCGTTCCGAGTGATATGTTTTTGTGTTTCCGAATACATCTTCACCAGGATCTCTTTGGAAGTCTAGTGATTTACTTATGGTTATTGTTCGATTCTTTAGATCAAAATCTTTTCGTTGAAGGGCAGCTGCTTCACCTTTTCTCATTCCAGTTTCAATTAAAGTCTTAAAGAAAATGTAGTAGATGTAGTTATCCTGACGAGCTATTTTTAAGAACTTTCCAATGTCCTCAGAGTTGATATACTCCAAACTGTGCTTAGACTTGGATCGTTCTTTTTTTGGCAATACAACTCCATCACACGGATTCGATGAAATTTTCTTAAGTGGTCTAACAGCCATCGATAAAGCATGATACATTGTACCGTGTATGATCTCGATAGTTCTTGTGCTGTATTCACCTGATTCCTCAAGAGTATTTATGAATTTTTGGTATCTCATTGGTGTTATGTCTTTTAACTTAATTTCTTTGAAGTAGGGGAGGATTTTATTCTCAACATTTCTTTTGTGAATGTTAAACGTGTTTTTTGCGACCTTACCTTTTTTATAAACCTCTAACCATTCAATAAGAAAATGTTTTAAAGTTGTTTCTCCACCTCCAACCTCTATATCACTTCTAAGCAATTCTTCATGTTTTGAAGCAGCAACTTGCCTTGAACAAGGCGCAAAATCAATAGACAGAGTCTCTATTCCGAA
>NZ_NKHG01000264.1 GCF_002744245.1 Bacillus pumilus
TGGCGGAGAAGGAGGGATTTGAACCCTCGCGCCGCTCGCGCGACCTACACCCTTAGCAGGGGCGCCTCTTCAGCCACTTGAGTACTTCTCCATTTTGGCTCCGCAGGTAGGACTCGAACCTACGACCGATCGGTTAACAGCCGATAGCTCTACCACTGAGCTACTGCGGAATCCCCGTTCTCAAGATTTCACTCTCTGAAGGCTTGGGC
>NZ_NKHG01000265.1 GCF_002744245.1 Bacillus pumilus
TAAATGAATTTTTTTAGAACTTTGTGGTATTCGATGTTTTCTGTTTTGCTGCAAGAAGACAACTTGAATAAGGTACATATGATGCACGGGTTAACCCCAGACGGCATTTATGGACCAAAGACAAAGACAAAGGCAAAACTTGAAGTTCTGTTAATGTAACAAAAACGTTTTTAAATATTTTAAATTCTTTTATGACACAGTAAAAACCCCCGAAATGGGGGTTAGTTCAAATAAAACTGAATTGACGTATATCGCAACTTCAGTTACAAGGAAATAGATCATGTACCTTACATATCTATACACATCATCGTCGTGAGTAGTTTTCTTACTTTTGAATGTCC
>NZ_NKHG01000107.1 GCF_002744245.1 Bacillus pumilus
TCAACAATCTGAGATGCGGAGTAATGTCCGCACCTTTCGAATCTTTTTTTATACAATATATTTCTCTGCTTCAAAGATCCGTTTAGCCACCTCGCGCTTTTTGGCGATGACATTAACCGGGGTGAATCTTGTCAGCTTGCGAAGAGCTGACAGGCTCATGCGGAGTGAATCCCCTTCTTCCATGGCGATCAAGGATTCTTTTGCATGTGCTTCAATCTTTAAAAAGGCTTCCTGCGTGAAAATTTGTGTGTAGGCAAGCTTTTGAGCGTTCTTTTCTGCGCCTGTTGCAGCGATTGCTTTTTCCGTGCGTAAGATCGCTGATTCAGCAGCAAACATTTCATTCACGATATCCGCTATATTCACAAGAATTTCTTGCTCTTTTTCTAATGCTTTTCCGTATTTCATCGCTGCCATACCAGCCACCATCAAGGCGATCTTTTTCGCATGGGCGAGTAAATATTTTTCTTGATCGAGCGGCTGATCACCCGGTTCCTCCGGCATCATCATCATAAGCTCTTCCTGCAAGGTTTGGGCTTTTTGAAGAAGTGGAAGCTCCCCTTTCATCGCTTTCTTCAAAAACGTGCCCGGTACAAGCAAGCGGTTGATTTCATTTGTTCCTTCAAAAATACGGTTAATTCGTGAGTCACGATAGGCTCTTTCGACCTCGTATTCTTGCATGAATCCATATCCGCCATGAATCTGCACCCCTTCATCCACAATGTAATCTAATGTTTCGGAGCCAAGCACTTTACAAAGAGAGCATTCAATTGCATATTCAGCAATGGATTGTGCAATTTGTTTCCCGTCCTTTTGCTCCTCTTCACTTAATAGACCCATTCTCTGTTCAAATAATCCTACTGTGCGGTAAACAGCACTTTCCATGGCATAGAGCTTTGCTGACATGTTGGCTGCTTTTTCACCAATTAAGCTAAATTGAGAAATCGGTGTTTTGAACTGCTTACGCTGGTTGGCATACTCTGCTGATAATTGAATGACTCGTTTTGAAGCACCGATAGTGCCGACCGCCAGCTTGTAACGACCGATATTCAAAATGTTAAAGGCAATGATATGCCCTCTTCCGGCTTCTCCGAGTAAATTCTCTTTCGGTACTTGGGCATCTTCCAGAATTAACGTTCTCGTTGATGATCCCTTAATGCCCATCTTTTTCTCTTCAGGTCCAGTTTTGACACCCGGAAAATCCTTTTCTACGATAAAAGCAGAGAAGTGTTCACCGTCAATCTTGGCATACACAACAAAGACATCTGCAAATGCGGAGTTCGTGATCCACTGCTTTTCTCCATTGAGGACATAATGTGTTCCAGCTTCATTCAGTACCGCTGTTGTTTTTGCGCCAAGTGCGTCAGACCCTGATCCAGGCTCTGTTAGTGCATACGCTGCAATGGTTTCTCCAGAGGCGAGTCCTGGCAGGTACGTTTCCTTTTGCGCTTGATTCCCGAACAGCACGATCGGCAGAGAACCGATGCCGACATGGGCGCCATAGGAAAGCGAGAAGCTGCCTGCTCTGGCGAATTTTTCAGTAATGATAGCTGAGCTGATTTTATCTAAACCAAGTCCGCCGAATTCCTCAGGAACGTCAGCTCCAAGCAGGCCAAGCTCCCCAGCCTTTTTTAAGAGACGGACAGAGTGCTCGAATTCATGATTTTCAATTTGATCTATGTGCGGGACAACATCTTGTAAAATGTAATCCTCTGTTGTCTTCCCTATCATCTGATGCTCATCAGAGAAATCCTCTGGTGTAAAGATATGCTCATAATTCGTCTCATCAATTAAAAAGCTGCCACCCTTTTTTACATCTTCCATTGCTTTCATCCTGATTATCCCCCTTTAGATCAATTCAAAAATGCCTGCGGCTCCCATTCCTCCACCGATACACATCGTCACAATGCCAAATTGCTCGTTTCGTCGTTTCATCTCATGAATGAGTGACAGCGTTAGTTTTGTTCCTGTGCAGCCTAGCGGGTGTCCTAGTGCAATCGCCCCGCCATTGACATTCACCTTCTCTTCATCTATCCCTAAATGGCGAATGACTTGAATCGCCTGAGACGCAAAGGCTTCATTTAATTCAAACAGCCCAATGTCCTTCAACTCAAGGCCAGCGATTTTCAGCGCACGCGGAATGGCTTCAACCGGACCAATTCCCATGACCTCAGGCGGTACACCACCAACAGCAAACGCTCTAAATTTGACGAGCGGCTGAAGTGAAAGAGAGGATGCCTTTTCACGATCCATCATCATCACACACGCCGCACCATCACTCGTTTGTGAGGAGTTCCCTGCGGTCACTGTACCTTTTGTTGAGAAAGCAGGACGTAAGGTTGAGAGGATTTCCTCTGTTGTGCCAGCTCTCACGCCTTCATCCTGTGAAAACGTAAATGAATGTTCTTCTAATTGATATTGCTCTCCTACCCGTCTTTCGGTCACGTCAACAGGTACAATTTCATCTGAAAATTTCCCTTCCTGCAATGCCTTTGCTGCCTTTTGGTGACTTCGCACCGCAAAGGCATCTTGATCTTGCCTTGTAACCTGATACTTTTGCGCCACTTGCTCCGCCGTGTGTCCCATGCTCATGTAGTATTCAGGCGCTTGCTCTGCCAAAAGGGCATTCGGACGAATAGAATGTCCCATCATTGGGACTTGCGACATGGATTCGACTCCTCCGGCTAAAATCGTTTCTGCCTGCCCCAGCATAATCCGTTCACCAGCGTAGGCGATAGACTGAAGACCGGACGAGCAGTAACGGTTAATGGTGATGGCAGGAACGGTATAAGGCAGCCCTGCTAATGCACCAATATTCCGGGCAACATTTAACCCTTGCTCTGCTTCTGGTGTGGCACACCCGATAATTAGATCATTAATTTCACCATCGTAATCACCGGCACGCTTTAATGTTTCTTTCACACACAATGCGCCCATATCATCAGGCCTGACATGTTTTAATGATCCTTTTTTGGCCTTCCCTACTGGTGTTCTTGCGCCAGCTACAATGACTGCTTCTCTCATTTTGACTCCCCCCTAGTTACGTAAAGGTTTTCCTTTGACGAGCATGTGCTGCATGCGTGCCTGTGATTTCACTTCTCCTACAAGACTTAAAAAGGCTTCTCTTTCAAGCTCTAATAAGTATTGTTCATCCACCTCTGTACCAAATGGCAGTTTCCCGCCGGAAATGACATAGGCCAATTTTTTCGCAATGGTCATGTCATGCTCTGAAATGTATCCAGACAATCTCATATTTTCAGCAGCCAGCATCATCGCTGCATAGCCTGTTTCCCCCATGACGGGCACCTTTTGCTTAAGCGGCGCACGATAGCCCGCTTCATCAAGAGAAAGAACCAGTTGTTTCGCATCATTGATCAGATGATCACCGTTCATGCTCATCCGGTCACTTGCACGCAGCATTTTCATATCACGCGCTTCCTCTGCTGATGTTGATACTTTTGCCATCGCAATCGTTTCAAAGGTTTGCAGCGTCGCATCTTGTATAGCTGTCGCAGACGGCGTAGCCGCTCCTTGCAAGTGGCGAAGATATAATTCTTTGTTTCCGCCGCCGCCCGGAATCAGTCCGACCCCCGCTTCAACAAGTCCCATGTATGTTTCACTGGACGCCTGTATAGCCGCTGCTGGCAGACAAAGCTCCGTCCCGCCTCCTAGCGTCATACCAAACGGCGCGACAACGACTGGACGATCACTATATTTCACCTTCATCATCGCCTGCTGGAACCGGCGAATCACAAAGTCAATTTCAAAGAAATTATCGTCCTGCGCTTCCATTAAAATCAGGGCAAGGTTTGCGCCAACACAAAAGTTCTTCCCTTGGTTTCCGATGACAAGCCCTTTATAATTCTGTTCCGTTTCATCTATAGCGCGATTGATCATATCAATGACATCAAGTCCAATCGCATTGCTCTTAGAGTGGAATTCAAGCAAGGCGACATCATCACCGATATCGATGAGGCTTGCACCTGTATTTTTGAAAATGACACCTTGTTTCTTTTTCAATCTGGCTAGAGAAATATTTTTTTCATTTCCTTTCTCCTGTTCATAAGCCCCATTCTGATAAAAGGCTCGCTCTCCTTCGGCATTCTCTTGGTAGAATGTTTCATGTCCTTCTGACAGCATGTCTTGCACCCATGCTGGGATGCTGTGTCCTTCTGCTTCCATTCGACTGGCGGCTTTTTTGACACCAATCGCATCCCATAACTCAAATGGACCATGCTGCCAGCCAAATCCCCATTTCATGGCGTTATCGATAGACTCGATATCATCCGCAATTTCGCCTTTTAGATGAGCCGAATAAAGAAGCACAGGCGCCGTCATGTTCCAGAGCAACTGCCCTGCACGGCCATCTTGATAAATAAGCGCTTTCAATTTCGCTTTTGTCCCCTTTTGTTGCTTGGCAATCTCAATGCCTGGGTCTTTCAGTTTCGTCCGTTCTCCATATGTGAGCGTCACAGGATCCAGCTCTAAAATGGTCTTCCTATTTTTTTGATAAAATCCTTGTCCTG
The DNA here is from genome assembly GCF_002744245.1 of Bacillus pumilus. Taxonomy (GTDB): domain Bacteria; phylum Bacillota; class Bacilli; order Bacillales; family Bacillaceae; genus Bacillus; species Bacillus pumilus_M. The sequence continues at coordinate 4,524 of NZ_NKHG01000107.1, forward strand.
CCTTGCTCCCAATCCACCCTTTTTCGAGCATTCTTTCGATAAACTCAGGCAGCTGGAAAATATCTTTCTCCTTTCCTTCTACCTGTTCATATACGTTGCGGGCAACATGTGAAAACGTGTCGAGTCCTACAACATCAAGTGTACGGAAGGTCGCACTTTTCGGCCTGCCAATCAGTGGACCTGTGACAGAATCAACTTCCCCGATTGTATATTTGTTCTCAAGCATTTCACGTACTGTGACAAGAAGTCCATAAGTACCAATCCGGTTGGCAATAAAGTTCGGTGTATCTTTCGCTTCAACAACGCCCTTCCCGAGTACATCCTCACCAAACGTTTTCATAAATGTAAATACTTCTGGATCTGTTTCTTGAATAGGAATCATTTCTAAGAGCTTTAAATATCGAGCTGGGTTAAAAAAATGAGTGCCTAGAAAGTGGCGTTTAAAATCATCTGATCGGCCTTCTGCCATTTTTTCTACAGAAATACCAGATGTATTGCTTGATATGATACTGCCTTCTTTGCGGTGCTCGTCGATGAGAGAGAATACGTGTTGTTTAATGCTGAGCTTTTCAGTGACGACTTCAATGATCCAGTCAGCATCCTGTAATAAGGAAAGGTGATCTGTGAGATTTCCGGGTGTGATGTATGATAAGTTTTTTGCTGAAGTAAGAGGTGCTGGCTTTTGCTTTAACAATTTTTTCATCGCTTCTTGACTTAATCTATTCCGAACACTAGGGTGATCAAGCGTTAGCTTTTTTGCCGTTTCTTCCTTTGTCAGTTCATTTGGCACAATATCTAGCAATGTTACTGGTATCCCGATATTGGCTAGATGCGCAGCAATGCCTGAGCCCATGACACCTGAACCAATGACAGCCGCCTTTCGAATATGTTTGCCCATAAATATCCCCCTAAACATTTTGAATGAATAGTCATTCATTTTTTGTCCAAAAAAAAGCAATACCTCTTTCTTTATCTTAAAAGATTTTCCGAAACAGTTCAATAGCAGATTTCAAAAATTTACACATTCTCATGGGTCTGACTTTACAGCGTATGAATTAAAGGCGAGAGGGCATTGTAAGAATGGAGGTGATGTCCACATGTCTCGTTTGAAGAAAAACCCATCCAAAGCAGGCGTAAGTGCTGCAAGTGTAAAAGGAAACGCAGGTCCATCACAGGAAGCAGACCTAGGCGGAAAAAAGACCAGTCAAAATCAGCAATATAAAAAGAATCAGTAAGGAAACAAAATCATAAGGAGGAGTACATCTTGAACAATCAGAAAATGAATACACCCCCACAAGTGATTTCAGTAAAGGATTCCTTGTACTTAGAGGATATGCTGAATTGGAATTTGATCGCCATGAAAAAAGCACACTTTATGGCCGAGCATTGCCAGGACCAAACATTGAAGCAAGAATTGAATCAGGTTGGCCAAATGCACCATCAGCATTACACACAAATTCTTCAGCATTTAGACAGCTCAGGGCAAGGCCAGTCTTCTGGCTTTATGCAATAGGAGGAAAAGGACATGGAACAGCAAAACCAACAAAAAATCGGGAATCCACAAACCCCGGTTCCAACCACAACAAACATGAATGATCGTGATTTCATCACAGATCTCTTGTCGACTGAAAAATATATGACAAGCGGATATAACACAGCGCTCAATGAATTCAGTCATGAATCTCTTTACCAGGATATTCAGCGGATTGCACTTGAAACACAGAAAGCACAAAGACATTTATATGATGTCATGTTCAGATATGGCTGGTACTCTGTTGAAGCAGCTGAGCAGCAAAAGCTCCAGCAGGCACACCAGAAATTCCAGCAAACACTGACAGATCAATCTCCATACGGATCATCACACATGTCATAAAGAAAACTGCCAGTATAATGCTGGCAGTTTCAGCGTGTAGACAAACCCTCGCATTCGGTGTCAG
>NZ_NKHG01000266.1 GCF_002744245.1 Bacillus pumilus
ATGTTTTTCATTTGAACTGCAATTGCTTTCATTTCCCCGTTAAATTGGGACGAATTAGAATACAGCTTTACTTTAATGTCTTTGCTCAATCCCTCACCACCTTTTTACAGTCCAAGTATTTGATCAATGTACAAAGGCTTATCCGATGCTGCAGCGTTCTTACTTGGCTTTTCCTTGCTCGCTTCTTTGCGCCGCGCGAGTCGCTTCAAGTGATACACAATATCCATTTCATCTATTTGATTCTGTGAAAAGCCAATGTCCTCTAATGCGTTATACATATCAAGGACAGCATCGGACAAACTTACTCCCCCGGCTCTGCTTCCTCTGCTGTTTCAGGATTCAGGATATTGCTCGCTTCAACGATATTTCCGATCACATAATGTGCAGTTGCGAAGATGGTTTTGGTCAAAAGACGTGCGTCAATACCATTATCAAATTCTTCTGCAGTAAACTTGTTTCCGAACACGTTACAAATGAACTCGGTTTGAGCACTGGTATGAAATCTTTCAGGATCATTTGATTCAAAGTCTTCTATAATTTCTACCGCGGTTCTAAATAAAGCACCTGTGATAAAGCTAGGAGTGGAAAATTCCTTTTCCTTACTGTTTAAATTCAAGGTGATTGTCAATGCTTCCATGTGTTATTTCCTCCTAATTACAAAATAAAAAAGAGCGTTATTAAACGCCCTTTCCAATGTCTACTGAACTTGTGGAATCCTCTGTAT